>CABSYR010000001.1:0-148548 GCA_902481895.1 uncultured Collinsella sp.
GCACGGTGGCCATTATTCGGTGACCGGGATTGGTCAAAATCGTTTGACTATTAGCAGCTAAAATCGCCCGGCGCTAACAACGTAGATGGACGAGAAAAGTGTCCGCAAGTCTCATGGCCATCACATCCCACCTGCCAAAGGGATGGGTGAGCGAGCGTTACTCCTGCTCGGACTCCTCAGCCTGCTTACGGCTGCGGATGAGGTGCGCCACGCCGATGCACAGCACCGCGCCACCAGCAATCCAAGTGAAGGTCACGCCGTTGAGACCGGTCAGTGGGAGGCCAACCTGCTTGGTATCGCCAACGGTGATGTTGTAGTAGCCCTCATCATCTATCTCCGAGTCATCCACTGCCGTCAACGTATTATCGCCAGCATTCCCATCGGTGAGGCCAGCGATGACCTTGCCTGCCTGATTGTTGGTATCAAGATCATGAGTGAGGCCGGTAAGGCCTGTATTCGGATCATTGTCTTTCATGGTCGGCTTGATCTCGAAGGTGAACTGGTCGATCGCGGTGTAACCAGAGGGGGGAGTAACCTCCTTGACGGTATAGAGGCCGGCATCGAGTCCTTTAAGTTTAAGAACACCATTGTTGTCCGTCGTAAGCTCAACACGGTCGGCGCTCAGAGTGCCATCATCCTTGACATATTTAACGGCGCCGTTCTCGTCTCCATTGGTCATGATGGTGAACTTGGCGCCTTTGAGGGCCTTCTCGGTGCCCAGGTCGACCTTGTTGATCTTGAGGCCGTAGGTGTAGTCCCTGACCGTATCGGGCACGGTTTTACCACGCTCCGTGGTCATGGGGTTGTTGGAGTAGAAAAGCGTTACGGTGTTGGGATTGCCCTTTCCGCTATCATTCTTACCGACGACCGCATGGCTATTGATCTGTGCCGTATAGGAGACAACGATGCAAGAATCCTTGGTGATGGTCACGTCTGGGATAGTTTTAAGGTTGTCGCGGGTCCATGTCGTCTTAACGCTACCGTCAGATGGATCAGCATTAGAGGACGCCTCGGTAAAGGCATTTGTAATGTCTGTAGCCGTATTATTCTCATGGTTCGGATCAGCTTTCGCCGCCGTATACGAAGCGTACAGATAGACCTTGGCGCTATTCTTCTGCAGCGTCAGACCCTTGGAAATCTGATCGGAGAACTCGTAGAAATACGTGTCGTACTTGTCATAGTTCTCGGCAATGGTGCCGTAAAGGTTGTACGTCACGTTCTGGCCGATCTGGGAGTCGGCAGCATCGTGCTCTTTGCTATCGGCATCGCTCACGATCTTCTTCTCGACGGTGGGGATGCCAGTTTTCTCGGTGATTTCGACAGGCGCGCTTCCCACGATAGTGAAGATGGGAGATGTGCCCGCCTCACCCTCATTAATAGTGTCAGCCTTGGTCACAAAGAGCCAGTAGCCATGCTTAAGGTCGGAGGCAACGCGCTTGGTCGTTGTCGTCTTGTCAGTAAGATCGTCTACGGCAGCGGCAATCTTATAAGCAATGTGATTAGAGTCGACACGGGTTGCCTCATCGGTCCCTGTCACATTGGACGTTATCCAGTCTGCAGCATCCTGAGCGGTTGTGCCAGCGTAACCGTTATTCTTAATAACATTCTCGACAGCCGCCTCCACATCATCGTTTGCCCAGGTGATATTGCTCACAACCGTCTTACCACTGACTATCGCAACGTCAGCATTAAAAATCTGGTAGCCATAGAATTCGGTATCGTTGTCCGTAACGTTCCTGATGGTCACCGAGCCAGTGGCCGTTGCAGCCGCACCCTCCGCGGCAAACGCCATCGTGACGGGCGCCATAACTCCGCCGAAGCTCAACGCTGCGGTGAGGCCTGCTGTCACTGCCAAGCGTGCGATGTTCTTGTTCATGCTCATCTTCTTTTCCTCCGTTTTCCGTTCGATTCTCATTCGATCGGTCATCATCTGTCTGTGTCTTAGCATCTACTTCGCTACGTCTCGCCCCGCTCTCTGTGGGGCTGCCAGCTACTCTTTATGGCTGCCACCTCCCCGCTTGACCAGGAGCGCGACCACGATGAGCGCGGCTCCGGCGACCGCTGCGGCGGCCGCGGCGTACATTGCCATATCGCCAGTCGAGGGCATAAAGCCTCCGGTGGTAATGCTAGGGGGTGTGCCGGTGGGCGTGTTGATGAGCGACGCCTCCAGGCTGCCCGTCGACCCGTCCGCGCTGTCGGCGCGCAGGGGCGACTCGGCCGTGATGGTGAGCTTGGGCTTGGCGGCGGCCACCTGGTCGACGTCCAGGCCCTCGGCCTTGACCGTCACGGAGCGCGTGCCCTCAAAGGCGGTGTAGCCCTTGGGCGCCTTGAGCTCGCGGACCTCCAGCTTGCCCGAGTCCACGCCCGAGACGGTCACGCGGCCGTCCTTGCCCGTGGTGACGGTGGCCTTGCCCTCCGCATCCCACGTGCCGTCGGCCGCTAGCGTGCGGCCGCGGTCGTCGGCGATGCTCAGGACCGCCCCGGCAAGCGGCTTGTCGCCGTCGCTGCCGCGCTTGGTGAGCGCGAGATCCCAGGTGTAGGCGCACGCATCGTCGCTCGGCGTGCGGGTAAAGCCGGCGTCGCCGGACTGGTCGGCAAAGGGAGAGCGCGGGTAGCGCAGGTAGACCTCGTTGGGGTTGCCCTTCGCGATGCCGTGGTTGCATGCGCTGTTGAGCGGCGCATTGTACACGGCGACCACGCGGGCGCCCGCGGTAAAGGCGTCGGCCCCGCCGAGCGCGGCGATGAGGTCGCCGGTGTGCACGGTGAAGGTCTTACCGTCGACCGAGACCCTGCACTGGGCCGTGATGTCGGTCCAGTCCTTCGCAGGGTCGGTGCCGGCGCGGCCGTCCCTGCCAGCCGAAACGGCGTCGAAGCCACCGTCCGCGCCCACCGCCACGTACACGCGCATGCTCGCGGTGATCTTGGAGAGGTCGAGCCCCGCGCTCATGGTGTCGACGAACTGCACCGTATAGGTGTCGTAGGCCGCGAGGCCCGCGGGGACCGTGGCAGAGAGGCGCCAGTACAGGTCGTCGGCGACCGTGGCGTCGGCGGCCTTCTGCCAGGCGGCGGTGCTGTCCTCAAGCACGTGCTTGGCAACCTTGGGGGTCGCCGCCTTGGGCTTGACAGTGACGGCGCCGCCGCCGACCAGGGCCATGACCGGCGCGGTGCCGGCCTCGTCCTGGGAGATGGCGTCGTCGTCGGCGACGATGAGCCAGTAGCCGCAGTGCAGGTCGGCCGCCGTGCCCGCGTTAAGGGCCACGGACACGGCGTCAGAGCTCTGGAGGGAACGAGCGAGCTGTGCGCTCAGCGCGCTCGTAAGGTGGGAATCGGCGTTGAGCCACTCGGCAGCTTCCTGCGCGGTGGTCTGGGAATTGGGCATGCCGGCGCTGTGCAGCACAGGCAGCGCGGCATCACGCACGGCGTCGCTTGCCCAGGCGAGATCGGTGGCGATCTTGGCGTCGCTGTCGCCGTCGACGACGTTGGCGCTAAAGATCTGGTAGGCGTCGTAGCTGCGCGCCACGGTGCCGCTCACCGTGATGGAACCGGTCGAGGTCGGCACGGCCTGCGCGGATGCGGGGAACACAACCGCGCAGGTGCCGATCAGGAGGGCAAGCAGTGCAAACAAGATCGGGAAGGAGCAAACTTTCTTATTCACGATGCTCACCTCCCTTCGCATTCGCCTTGCGACGAATGTGCATCCAGGCCGCAGCAGCGCAAAGCACCGCCGCGCCGGCAAGGTACGTCAGAGTGACGCCCGACATACCAGAAAGGGGCAAAGAGGTGGAGTAGGTGTTGGTGAAGGTGGGGGTAGTGTCGGGAAACTCGTGGTCCTTATTATCGGTGTCTTTCCACGTACCGCCGGGGTCAACGGTTCCCTTCCTGTAGGTCACCGCACAGTCGATGTGTCCTTCGGCATTATCCGTTGCCGTAACCGTGAACTTGTAGACCGACTGATCAAACTTGTAATGCGGATAGGTCAAGTGTTCGTCCTTCTCGCGCACATAGTACGTGAAGGTCTTGGAGGCGCCACGGCCAGTAGAGTCGGTCTTGAGCTTGTCGAGTTGATCGAGTTTGTACTCAATCTCGTCGAAGCTCCGGGGCTGAGACTTCTTGCCGTCGGCAGTGGTGGTAATCACGCCGTCGGGGTCGGTCATAACCGTCTTGGGACTATCGAAGTTCTCGTTATCCGCAAACTCGAGCGTGAACTCCTTCATCTCGCCACCCTTAACGACCTTGGTCGCCTTAGGGATCCAAACGCCAGTCGAGTCGTACGCGGTACATACGTTAGTGAAAGTCGGCGAACCGTCCTCACAGATAATTTGATAATAGCCGTCGACATTCTTCGCGACACTCCACGTTTTTTTGTTAACCCACTTCCCAGACTTATCGAGTTCGTACTTGGTCCCGTTGACGTCTGTAATCGTGTAGTTATGGATGAGAAGTTCCTTCTCTTCGTTCGGATTATTTTTACTCGGAACAGTCATGAGCTTGGTCGGCTTATCCTGGGTCCGTACCACAATCTCATACACACTGGAGTCGCACGTGATGTCAGGATCATCGCCGGCATCTTCGACCAAGTAGTATGTGATTTCGTTACCCGTGCCACCCGTTGCGAACTGTTCACCAAGGTCAAACGTGATATTGCCGCTTGCATCATTTTTTGCTGTTCCAACCTCGGTGCAAACGTTGCGATTGAATGTCGTGCCAGCCAAAGGGTTGTCTGAATTCTTGCGATACACCGTAAAGGAGAACTCCTCTTTTTTGAGGTCGCGGCCTTTCAGCTTCTTGGTCGCCTTGAGCTTAAGGCTCGGATAGACATACGTGTCCTCAGGCGCGCCCATGTACAGGTCGCCGTTCGACATGATGCCGCCGCCATGGTCCCAGGAATAGTTGCCGGTGATGAACGTTGTCGCAACTTTTTGCGCATTGATCGCGGCTTCGTCTTGAGCTGTAACACCCGAGCTCAGGCCGATGCTTTTATATACCTGCACGCCACCGTTAGCGGGGATAGTAATGGCTTGCGTAAGCTCTTTACTTCCCTTGTATTTGGCGTCACCGCCGCCAAGCATTTTGCCAATCACCGCCGCGACCGGGGTCTTATGATCCTCCGCCGCAAGGAAGAAGTCCGCGTGGCCGTTTTCGCGAAACTCTTTGGCATTGTAGGCGTCAGCATCCTGGTTCTTTTTGTGCTCAAGGCCTTCGTAGCCACCAGCGGATAGGTGAGGGGTGCCTTCGTTACCGCTATTCTCTTCAGAATTATAATCAGCTTTTGCGTCCTGCTGATCTTTGGCAGACGAATTGCCAAAGATTGCCGTGCCCTCAGTGTTCGTTACCAGCGTCTTGCCCGTAGGGCAGACTGCAACGCCGCCGCCGTAGCCGCCAGCTTTATTGGCGCTAATGTACGAGTTATATATGAATAGCCTACCAGCAGTATATTCCTCGCCTTGGTTTGAGTTTCCCTGAACAAAGATGCCACCGCCACCCCAGTCAAAGCGAGACATGCAGTGGTTATTAGTGATGTAGACTGGGCTATCGTTTGACGATCCATTTATCGTCGCGTCAACCATCTGGCCCACTCGGATGCCGGCACCTTCAGATCGGTAGCTCACGTTAGAGGCAATAATTCCTCCCGTGATATTCAGCCACGCCATTCCTGAACGAGAAGGCTCCTTATTTCGATCCACATCGGTAACGTAAACGCCGCCGCCAGCTTCTTGGGAGTAGTTGCCAGTAATCTGGCCACCGGAAATGGTGACATGGGTGCCGTTCTTGGCAGCAAGCCCAGCACCGCCATGGTCACCGTATCCATCCTGGTTGCAGAAGTTGGCATATTTATTGTTGGTGATGAAACCACCAGAAACAGCAATACTACCGCCCACGACCATGACGCCACCGCCGAATCCGGAAGTGTTCTCTAGCGTTCTATTGCCGGAGATTGTGCCGCCGGTCACCTTAACCGTGGAGCCTTCAGCATACACACCGCCGCCACTCGGAGCACTATTGCCAGCAATTACGCCATTGGAGATGCTAAGGCTTGAGTTATAGCGCACTTCGATTCCACCGCCCGCGCCCGAGCCAGAAGCGCCGCATATATAGCCGCCACGCATGTTGACGGAAGAGCCGTTTTCGGCATAAACCAAACTGCTGACACTGCTCTGTTGCTGTTGCGTAATCACGCCACTCTCGAGGTTGAACGTACCGCCCTTGCCGTTAGTTGCGTAGAGATTAATGAGCTTCAGGTTGGCATTGCCGCCGCAAGCCACAATGGCACCCTTGATACCAGCCTCATACGCTTTAAGAGTTTCGTTTGTACCGGTTCCGCTTGCGACCGATTCGGTTACGTAATAGGTAAGCTTGGTCGGGATGTTAGAATCGCCGTATTCCATTGAAGCGAGATTGCTCCATTTGTTTTCTTGATTAGCCGAGATCTCTGTCGCGGCAGCTTGCTGGCTGTCCTTGACGGTCAGCGTCGCGCCGCCGGTGATATTGAACAGAGGCTGATTTGAACTCGTATGCTTAATCTTATGGCCGTTTAGATCCAGCGTGATTTTGCTGCCGTCCTTGCTAAGCGTGATTATCTCGCCGGTCTCGACATCATTCATAAGCTTGAAGCTAGCAACACCGCTTGCATTCGCCAACTTGGTTTTTAATTCGTCAACGTTTTTTATCTCGTCGGGCGCCGCTTCGGTTTGCTCGCCTTCCGTGGCCGCCATCACAGCGTTGCCATCTGCCGGCTCGTTATCTTCGACCTGCAGCTTACCCTCAGGTTGATCCCCAGACTGACCCTGCTCAACACCATTTGAGGGGTCGGCTTCGCCACCCTCTGCGTCGTCACTATTCTGGTTTTCGGTATCCCCATTGTTAGTGTTTTCTACATCAGTAGACTCACTTGAGGAACCCCCCCCCATCACAGTTTCCTCGGCAGAAACCGTCTGGGCATCGTTGGCAATGGCCTGCGAGATCGGAGGCATGACGAGCGACAGTACCAGGCTCAAAACGGAGGCTCCGCACAAAACGCCTGCCAGTACACGGCGCGTCGCTTTTTTACTCTGCTTAGTTTTTTCTGAATTCGCTTTCATCGATGTCTCCTCCCCAAGAGGCCGCGATCTTGCTCTTTCACTATCAAACGTATCTGCGCAACCTGTAATTGCGCACGCTTAGTAATGCAGATTGTAACGATTGTTTGAACATCTAAGCAAAAAAACCGCTAGTTTTGTAGCGGATTCTCAATTCTCTTGACATTTGCTCGGATTTACCTTAGTTTATTCGCTATGAAATATCTATTTCTACTGGTAATTAAGCTAGTTATCAGTTTTTTAATAGCAATTTATTTATTTGCACAACATTTTGCTCAAGAGCAAACATCCTGTGAACGGTCGATAATCGACCGTGAGCGGTAGGTCATTAACCGGGAGGAATAGGCTACCAAATTGATGGGAATATCTTTAACCCATCGGTAGTTACAAGCGTAATGTTCAGACAACCATATCTGAATTTTCGCGCAGATTTTAGGCATCAATTCGCCCAAATCGCCTGAGACCACCGCAAAGGAGCCTGTCCCCTTTGCGGTGGTTCTCCCCCGGCGCTACAGCAGATGCTCCTCGATAAAGATCGCGATGCCGTCTTTGTCGTTGCTCGCGGTTACAAAGTCGGCGGCGGCACGGGTGGCGTCGCTGCCGTTTGCCATGGCCACGCCCACGCCGGCGTCAGCCACCATGCAGGTATCGTTGTCCGCATCGCCAAACACGCAGATGTCCTGGAGCTCCATGTCGTTGAGCTCCGCCACGCGCACAAGGCCGCGCGTCTTGGACACGCGCGGATCCATGAACTCGTAGAGCCGCTGCGTGGTTTGCAGAGCCGCCGCCTTAACAGTGTCATCGGCAAACGTCGACGCCCGCTCAATCACCCGCGGCATCACCTCGGGCGCCATGGTAAACATCACCTTGGGCTGCGGCTCGCGCAACAACTCGGCAAAATCGACCACCTGGTAGGGCACACCGTCGACGCGCGACAGGTGCTCGACACACGCGTTGCTCTCGGGCACGTAGAACACGCCGTCTCGGGGGCAGACGGGTGTTGCCGGCAGGTCTGCCATGTGCTCGCAGATGCGCGCGATGGTCTCGCCCGGTAGCGGATAGCTCAGCTCGTTGATGCCGTGCGCGCGGTCGATGACCTCGGCGCCACCGCAGCCCACCATCACGTCTACCAGGCCTTCGATGCCCCAGAGCTCGTACATGGCCTCGGTCGCATGGGCGTCGCGCCCGGTGCACAGGCCAAAGAGCACGCCGCGCTCGCGCAGGGCGCGGATCGCCGCCACGGTGCGCGGGGACACCGTGTGCTGGCTCGTGAGCAGCGTGCCGTCGATATCGCAGAACACGGCTTTGATGTGGCTGAAGGTGGTGTCCATGGGAGCCTTTCTGGGTTGTGCGGCGGTGTGGGGTGTATTCGTGAACGGCGTACATGGTATACCAAGGCGCGGGCCGTTGGGGCCCGATCGCCACAAAGGTGCCCGGCCCCTTTGTGGTGGCCGGACCCGCAGGGTGACCTGGCCGGAGCGCAAACCATCACAACATTCGACGTTTTTCGGCAAAATCGCGATTTTCATCGAATGTTGTGATGGTTTTTACTGCCTTGCGGCACGATCAAAATGCCGGCGGCCAAACAGCAGCAGCGCCACGGGAACCGCCGTCACGACCATGCCCGCACCAACAAGCGTCTGCTGCACGCCAAATGTCGCCGCCAGCCATGGGGCAATCGCCAGCGGGGCCACGCCGGCGAACATGTTGCCAAAGCCCATGACCGAGTTCACACGGCCGAGTTGCTCGAGCGGAGCCGTCGTTTGCACGATAGTGTTGTGGAGCGGGTTGACGACGCCCCACGCCACGCCCAGGGCAATCTGGCCGACAAGGGCTACGCCCACGTACGGCGTTCCCACGTAGAGCAGGCTTCCCAGACCCACGGACATGAGCGCCACGAGCAGCGTTTTGAGGCTGACCAGGCGCGGCGGCAAGCGGAGCGCGGCCACGGCGCCCAGCACCGCGCCCACACCGCTGGCCGACGAGAGCCAGCCCATCCATTCGACACCGACGTGCAGGACATCGCGGTAGAAGAACGACTCCAGCGGATCGAAGGCACCGTAGCCAAAGTTCGAAAGGAAAATGATGCAAAACAGCAGGGCGAGAACGCTGTTGGTAAAGACTGTCTTGATGCTGGTCGCGAAGGTTGCACGGGTGGATTTACTGGAGTCGGAGCTTTGACTGGCAGTACTTGCCGTTGTGCTGCTATCCGCGGGAGTACTTTCGCGCGCGGCGACGCGACCTGCTTGCGGCCTAAAGCCCCAACCGGCGACGAGCGCCAGCACTGTAAAGAGCATCATGAGCACAAACACCGCACGCGACGACGCAGCAGCTGCGACAAAGCCGCCCAGCGTGGGGCCAACGATGATACTCACGTTTGAAAACATGGCGATGGCGGAGTTGATGTCTTTGAGCTCGACAGGATCGTCGGTGAGGTAGGCTGGATAGGATGTGGCGATGGGCTGGGCAAACCCCATCACGAAGCCCAGGAGCACCGCGCCGAGCAGGACGATGCCGGTCGCGCTGCCAAAAACGAGGATCGCCGCGCCGGTTGCCAACGTGCCGACGATACTCGCCCGGAAATGCCGGCACGGACCCCAAGCGTCAAGCGCCGCTCCGCCCGCAAAGGATCCCAGGATCACGAATACGTTCATAAACAGAACGGCCAGCGATGTCGCCACGACCGAGGCATCGTCTGCATAGGTGAGCGTTCCGATGACGCCGATAAAGTAGCTGGTCTGAAAACCGGTGTAGATGAGAAAGCGCATCGCCACCAGGCGCTTGGCCTGCACGGACAGCGATGATTGAGGCTTTGAGAGAAGAGATGCGAGCATGGAGACTCCTTGTTTCATACGAATGCGGACGGCGGGCATTCGCCACCGTCTGTCGAATCAATCTATCCGCATGAAACATTAAGGACGCATCAAGAGCCCCTTCTCTCCGTTTTTCGCCCGTCATGAACTACTTGGTAGATTGTAAGGCATGTCCCACACATCTACCAAAGCAAAAACCACCACAAAGGTGCCTGGCCCCTTTGTGGTGGAAGTGACGTTTGCCCAGGTAAAACCTGCCAAATTAACCTGTCCCTTTTTGGCAGGTTCAGCGTCAAGCCTTAAAGGTGGTCTTGGATGAGATCGCAGATGGCTCGGGCGTCGTTGATGTTGATGGTTCGGGTCGCAAAGCCGGCGTCGAAGGCCTGGCGTGCCAGAGCCTCGTTGCAGGCAAGGGTCAGCGTGTGACCGTCGACCAGGTCGAGCGAGCTCTTGCCGCGCAGACGGTCGACACCGGAGCGCGCGACCACGATATTGTCGAAGCCCTCGGTCTTGTAGCCCTCGATGATCACCACGTCGACATCGTTGTAGCGCGACAGCAGCTCGCGCGCAGGCATCTCGTCCTCCTCGCGCGTGTCGGCGTACTCCGCCCAGCGCGTGGCGCAGATGAGCCCCACGTGCTTGGATCCGGCCTGGTGATGGCGCCAGGTATCCTTAGCGGGCACATCGATATCAAAGCCGTGATGCCCATGATGCTTGAGCGAACCCACGCGCAGGCCGCGGCGGGTGAGCTCGGCGATAACCTTCTCGACGAGCGTGGTCTTGCCCGAGTTTTGGTAGCCGATAAACGCGATCGCGGGGACGGCCGGAGTGGGAGCTGCGGGCGCGACGGCAGCGGGCGCGCCTGCGGGCGCGGCACCGTCAGCGGCCACGGCCTCAACAGCAGCGGCCTGACGCTCGGCGCGATCCCACACGCCCGAGCGGCCGCCCTCCTTGTGCAACAGGCGCACGTCGACGATCTCCATGCCGCGATCGACCGCCTTGCACATGTCGTAGATGGTCAGACATGCGGCACTCGCGCCGGTCAGGGCCTCCATCTCGATACCCGTCTTGCCCGTCACGCCGGCCGTGACCAGCACATGAAAGCCAACCTGCCCGTCCGCGCGCGCCGGCGCCCAGCCCTCGGGCACATCCTCGGCCGGCGTCCCCGCCGGAGCGATGGGCGCAATGTCGCATTTGCTCTTGGTAATGAGCAGCGGATGGCACATGGGAATGATGTCGCTCGTGCGCTTGATGGCCATGATGCCCGCCACGCGTGCGCAGGCAAGCACGTCGCCCTTTTTGGCGCGGTCCTGCAGCACCATGGCCTGCGTCTCGGGATGCATGAGGATGGTGCCCTCGGCGATGGCAATGCGATGAGTCTCGGCCTTGTCGGACACGTCGACCATGCGTACCTCGCCCTTGGCGTCCACGTGCGTCAGCTCGTCGCGGCGGGCGTCGCGGGCGGGCTCGGCTGCAGCGCTGGCAGTCGGCTGTGCGGACGCGTCGGCGTTACCAGCATTAGCCGCAGCCGTGACTTTGTGGGCAGACATCGCGGCCCTGCGAGCGGCCTTGGTGGCATCGGCGTACCTGCTCTTGGCCATATGATCATCCTCCGATTTGGGACATAAATCGTTGCGTGCCCTCAATTATCGCGTGTTCCTGCGGTTTGTGGGCCACGGCATCGCGCCAAATCGAAAGTACCTGCATATCATCACCACTGCGCAGCGCCTCACGCACCGAATACTCGGCATCGCTAAACAGGCACGGACGCACGTTTCCGTCGGCCGTCAGGCGCAGACGGTTGCAATTCGCGCAAAAATGGTTGGACATGGCGCTAATGAAGCCGACCGTTCCCGCCGCGCCCGGAAAGTGCCAATAGCGCGCAGGGCCCGCGCCGGCAGGAGCGTCGTTGATGTCGAGCGGTTCGAGCTCGCCCAGTCCCGCCGCGGTGACCCCGGCATTGATGCGCGCCCGCAGCTCGTCGCTCGGCACGGTGTCGCTCGCATCCCACAGCTCGGGATTGAGCGCGGGCGCATGCGGGTCCACAGCGCAATGCGAGCTCGTACGCTCGTCGCCAATGGGCATGTATTCGATAAAGCGCAGGTGGATGGGGCGATCGAGCGTGAGCCGCGCGAGGGCCGCCACATCCTGGTTGAGCCGGCGCACGACAACGCAGTTGACCTTAACGGGCTCAAAGCCCCAGGCCAGTGCCGCGTCGATGCCAGCCATGGTCTGCTCGAGTCGACCCAGACGCGTGATCTTTCCAAAGAGCGTAGGGTCGAGCGTGTCGAGCGAAATATTGACGCGGTTAAGACCGGCATCTTTGAGCTGCGGCGCCAGCTTGGGCAGCAGGGCGCCGTTGGTGGTGAGCGAGATGTCCTCAATCTGCGGGATCGCGCGGATGTCGCGAATGAGCGGAATGATACGACGACTGACCAGCGGCTCGCCGCCCGTCAGACGCACGCGGCGAATGCCCTCCCCCGCCACCAAGCGCACAAAGCGGGCGATTTCCTCGGCGCTGAGCAACTCGTCGTGTGCGCGGGGCGCCACACCATCGGCCGGCATGCAATAGATGCAGCGGAAATTGCACTTGTCGGTAACGGCAATGCGCAGGTAGTTGATGTCGCGGCCAAAGCCGTCATGTTGCACGTGCCCGTCCACGCAGCCCTCCCCCTCACGCGGCGTTTTATTCTTCGGAAAACATAATACCCCACGAGAGAATCATGCCGACACCCGTACGACAGGACAGGTCGCTTCGAGCAAGACGGACTTCCCAAGCCCATCCTCAGCACAGACCATCACAACATTCGATGCTTTTCCCGTTTTTGGCAAAAAACGTCGAATGTTGTGATGGTTTGCCTGCCCACAGCACCCCACGGAAGGACCAAAGCGTCCCTAAAGGCCGTCGTCCCAGTGCCGAATCACGAATTCTCGCAGGTCGTTCTGACGTTTCTGGAATGTCTCGCTTCGGTCGCACTTGAGACCCATAGCGAGCGCGATGGCGTTCATCGCCCGGTGCAATTGCAGCTGGTGGGCAAACTGGGTCCCGGTGAGGACGATCATCCTAAAGCCCAGCGCACTCAGCACGGTCATGCGCTCCGCATCCGACGCGCTGCGCTGTTTATCAAGATGGTCCGAGCCGTTGTATTCAATCCCCGTATCGCTCGCAGGCGCATATACGTCGATCTCGAAATACCCGGCCTTTGCGAGATATTTGAACTCGCTGGGAACATCGACCCGATGGTTGAGCTCAACCTTGGCGTATCCCAGCCCGCCCTGGGAACGTTTTGCTACGACCATGATTGCGGTGGCCGTCTCCATGGGCGACCGCGCGCCATCGTGCACGCGTTTGAGCACGGCAGCCGCGCGTATAGCCCCCTGACGAGATCGGTTCTCATTGCAATAAGCAATCAAGTCGGCAACGGTATACCTCTGCCCCATCTCGATATAATCGCCTGTCGACAGATGATTCAAATGGTATCGGGCGCAGATTTCGTAGCCATATTCCAGCTGCTCGGGCTCACTCATCCACGAACCCGCTTGGACAAAGCACATGGCCTCATCAACCACCAGAAGGCCCTCTGCCACCTCGATAAGATGCCCTGGAGGTACCGGCGCCCCAAACACGTGGCACCTAAATCCAGCCGGCGTCGAGCGCTCAAAATCGAAGTTGACGAGCGTGTCGATATGATCGAGTTCTTCTCGTGGAATACCGAGCGAAACCAGATAGTCGGTAACGATCCCAACTGCCGTTGAAGCCCTCAGCCCCTTGGTATCGAGCCCCAATTTGGGCAGGTCCGCAGTCGGCTCCGCCTCGTTAGCAAGCGAGTCCTCATCGTATAGGCTGCTTGCTCGCGAGAGCGGCTCGGACGGGCGCGCCACGTTGTGGTACAGCCAGGCAGTCTTATGGGACAGGACGATCGGCAGGTCCATGAGCCCTCCAATGGAGTCGGATAACCAACCTTATTCCCCTGCCCACGGGTCCGCACACCTTCGTGCGCAAGAAAGCGATTCCACCCGGTCGAGTGGCAGAAAAACCATCACAACATTCGATGCTTTTCCCGATTTTGGCAAAAAACGTCGAATGTTGTGATGGTTTGAGGCGAGGTGAGGGGCACGGAGGGATCAAAGCATCGTGCTCGAACGGGTTAATCCAGCTCTTTTAAGCCATGCGCCAGCTGCCAGTACTCGCCGTGCTGGGCGAGCAGCTCTTCGTGCGTGCCGCGCTCGATGATGCGGCCGTGTTCGAGGACCATGATGGCGTCGGCGTCGCGGACGGTGGACAGGCGGTGCGCGATCATAAAGGTGGTGCGTCCGCGCATGATGCGGTCCATACCGCGTTCGATGAGCTTTTCGGTACGCGTGTCAATGGAGCTCGTGGCCTCGTCCAGGATGAGCACCGGTGGGTCGGCGACGGCCACGCGCGCGATGGCGAGCAGCTGGCGCTGGCCCTGTGACAGGTTGGCGCCGTCGGCCGTGACCGGTGTGTCGTAGCCCCGCGGCAGGCGGCGGATAAACGAGTCGGCGCAGGCGGCCTCGGCAGCGGCGCGTACCTCCTCGTCGGTCGCGTCGAGCTTGCCAAAGCGGATGTTCTGCGCAATGGTGCCGCTAAACAGGTGCGTGTCCTGCAGCACAATGCCGAGCGACCCGCGCAGGCTGGCCTTGGCAATGTGCTTGACGTCGATGCCGTCGTACGTGATCTCGCCGTCATCGACCTCGTAGAAGCGGTTGATGAGGTTGGTGATGGTCGTCTTGCCGGCACCCGTGGAGCCCACAAACGCGATCTTTTGCCCCGGCTTGGCAAACAGGTTGAGGTCCGTGAGCACGCGGGCGCCCGGCACGTAGGAAAAGTCCACGGCATGGAAGCGCACGTCGCCGGCAAGCGGGACCAAGCCACACGTGAGCTCGGTGCCGTCGGCGGCCACCGCGCGGCCCGACTCATCAACGGCTGCCACGTCATGCAGATGCCCGTAGACGCCCACGCCCTGGCCCTCGGGAATCTTCCACGCCCACGCGGCATCGCCCGTCTGCACCAGCTCCACGCAGCCCTCGTCCACCTCGGGCTCAAGGTCCATGGCGGCAAACAGGCGCTCGGCACCGGCCAACGCGTTGAGCAAGAAGTTGCCGAGCTGCGTAAACTGGTTGATGGGCATGGCGGCCTGGCGCACAAAGACCAGGTAGCTCGCGAGCGCACCTACGTCGGCGAGCCCCTTGATGCAGAGCATGCCGCCCGCCACGGCGACGATGGCATAGTTGACGTAGCCAATCACGACAGTCATGGGCACCATGGAGTTGGCATAGCTCACGGCGGCGGTGCCGGTGCGGCGAAGCTCGTCGTTGCGGAAGGTGAAGCCGGTGACATTCGCCGCCTCGCGGTTAAAGACCTTGATGACCTTTTGGCCCGAGACCATCTCTTCGATATATCCGTCCAGGTCGCCAAGCGATGCCTGCTGGGCGGCAAAGAAGCGCTTAGAGCGCGCGCCCGAGTAGCGCGCATACAGCACAATGGCTGCATCGCACACGAGCGTGATAATCGTGAGCTGCCAGTTAAGGATGATGAGCATGGCCGTGGTGCCCACAACCTGAATGGCGGCCTGAATCACGTTGGCAAAGCTGTTGTTAAGCGCCTCGGAGACGGTGTCGACGTCATTGGTGAAAAAGCTCATGATGTCGCCCGAGCGCGTGCTGTCAAAATAACTGAGCGGCAGCGTCTGGATGTGCGCGAACAGGTCGCGGCGAATATCGGACACCACGCGTTGGGCCGCGCGCACCATGATCTGCGAGTAGCCCAGGGCCGAAAGCACGCCCGCGGCGTAGATGATCGCCGTCAGGATGACCTGCTTGGCGAGCAGTTCCTCCCCGCCCGTAGCCAAACCGTTAACGATGGGGCGCACCATGTAGGTGCCGGCGAGGCTCGCGATGGCGGCGACGGAGGCGAGCACGCCCACCGCGAGCAACGAGAACTTGGCATGCCCCATGTAGGAGAGCAGGCGGCGCACAGTGCGTTTGAGGTCGGCCGGGCGTGCTTGGGCTGCGGTCTTAGGCATGGCGCTCACCCCCTTCCAAGGGCGATCCGCATGCGACGGAGGAAAATGGATCATTCGCGCAGCCACCGTCGTTGCCATCGCCGGCGTCCGCGTTCCCCGCAAACTCCATCTGCGAGGCGTAAATCTCCTGGTATATGTTGTCGCCCGCCAGCAGTTCCTCGTGCGTGCCCACGCCGTGGACACGACCGTCGTCCAGCACCACAATGCGATCGGCATCCATGACACTCGCGATGCGCTGGGCGATGATGAGCACGGTCGCATCGGGAATCCGAGCGATGTGCTCGCGAATCTTTGCGTCGGTCGCCATATCGACCGCGCTGGTGGAGTCATCAAAAATGAGCACGCGCGGATGCTTGAGCAGCGTGCGCGCGATGCACAGGCGTTGCTTCTGGCCACCCGAGACACCGGCGCCGCCTTGGCCCAACTCGCCGTCCAGCCCGCCGATGCGATCAAGGAACTCGTCCACGCACGCCGCGCGGCAAGCCGCGAGGAGTTCATCGTCCGACGCCTGCGGATTGCCCCACTGCAGATTCTCGCGCACGGTGCCCGTAAACAGCACGTTCTTTTGCAGCACAATGCCCACAGCGTCGCGCAAGGCGGCGAGGTCGTAGTCACGCACGTCACGTCCGCCCACAAGCACGGCGCCCTCGGTAGCGTCGTACAGGCGCGCAATCAGCTGCACAAGTGAGCTCTTGCCCGAGCCCGTGCCGCCGAGGATGCCCGCCGTCGAGCCGCTCTCGATGCGAAGGTCGATATGCTCGAGCACATCCTCGGCTGCATCCGCGCGGTATTTAAAGGAAACGTCGCGAAACTCGATACTGCCGTCCGCTGGCGCCGCAATCGCGAGGTCTCCCGCGGGGTTGGCGATAAAGGGCTCCTCATCGAGCACCTCGGCGATACGGCCCACACTCGTAAGAGCGCGCGTGAGCAGCAAAAACACGTTGGAAATCATCATGAGCGAATTCATGATCAGCAGCACGTAGCTCATAAAGCCCGTGAGCGAGCCCACGCCCAGCTTGCCGGCGAGAATCATGCGGCCGCCAATCCACAGGATGGAGAGCGCAGCCACGTACATCGACAGCTGAAACACCGGCAGGTTGAGCACCGCGCTGCCAAAGGTCTTTGTCGCAGTGCGCGCGAGCTCGGTATTGACGGTGTCGAACTTGGCCTCCTCGTGCTCGGTACGAACGTAGGCCTTGACGGCACGCACGGCGGTGAGGTCTTCCTGTACCACGCCGTTGAGGTGGTCCATCGAGGTCTGGAGTTGGCGGTAGAGCGGACTGACGCGATAGGTGATGGCGCCCAGTACGATTGCCAGCACGGGCAAGATGATCGCAAAGACGGTGGCGAGCGGGCGCGACAGCATCAGCGCGTAGATAAGGCCGACGATAAGCGTCACCGGGCCGCGCACCATAGGGCGAAAGCCGTTGCCCACAGCATTTTGGATAACGGTGATGTCCGTGGTCATGCGGGTGACGAGCGAGCTGGCGTCGTAGTTGTCCAGGTTGCCAAAGGCGAGCGTTTGAATCTTTTTGTACTCGGCCTCGCGCAGGTTAGCGCCTAGGCCCGAGGCAACGCGGGCGGACGTGCGGGCATAACCCAAGCCCAGTACCAGCGAAAGCGCAGCGCACACCAACATGTACGCGCCCTGCAGCAGCATGTAGTTGATATCACCCGCAGGCACGCCCACATCGATGATGTTGGCCATGATGACCGGGATAAACAGTTCGAGCACCGTCTCGACCGACACAAAGAACACGCCGAGGATGGCATCGCGACGGTATGTCCCTAGATAGGAAAACAGTATTTTGAGATTGCGCACGCAGGTTCAACCCCCATCAAACGTTGTTCGCAAACGCACGTATTATTGCGCGCCGAATAATGGTGTCAAGTATTCCGAAATCGTTTTCTGCAAGGTTAGCGCCGGCGGCGAGTTCTCGTGACGTGTGTCCATATTCACTCGGAATAATGGTGCGCGCGACTTATTTCGCCCCACTGCCAACATAAACCTTGACTCTACAATCGTTGTAGGGTTTTCACTACACTGGTAGCTAAACGAACCCAGCCAGAAAGCCCCGCCCATGGAACACGACCTCACACGCGGCAATGTCCTTAAGACCATCGCGGTCTTTGCCCTGCCTTATATGCTCTCGTACTTTTTGCAGATGCTCTACGGCATGGCCGACCTGTACATGATGGGGCAGTTTAGCGGCGCTGCCGGCATCACCGCCGTGGGCAATGGCGCGCAGACGCTCTATATCATTACCGTGACGCTCGTGGGCCTGGCCATGGGAACGACGGTCATCGTCGGCCACGCCGTGGGCTCGCGCCGCTTCGATCGCGCCGAGACCGCCATCGGCAACACCATCACGCTGTTTATGGGCGTCTCGGTGGTACTGGCCGCTGTCCTGCTCGCACTGTGCCCGCAAATCGTGGCACTCATTGGCACGCCGGCCGAGGCGGTCGAAGGAACCGCCACCTACCTGCGTATCTGCTTCATGGGCATTCCCTTTATCGCCGCGTACAACATCCTCTCGGCCATCTTTCGCGGGCTGGGAGATTCGCGTTCGCCTATGTACGTGATCGGCGTGGCATGCATCATCAACATCGCGCTCGATTATCTGTTTATCGGGCACATGGGGCTCGGCCCCGTGGGCGCGGCGCTCGGCACGGTGACCGCCCAGACGGCCAGCGTTGCCCTCGCGCTCGTGTGGCTCAAGAGCCGCCGCACGAACATCCACGTTAAGCGCAGCGACCTGCGCCCCCAGCCCGAGGTGCTCGGCAGCATTCTTAAGATCGGCGTGCCCGTGGCTGTGCAGGACGGCTGCATCCAGGTAGCGTTTATGTTTATCACCGTCATTGCCAACCACCGAGGGCTCGTCGACGCCGCTGCCGTGGGCCTGGTCGAAAAGATGATCAGCTTTTTGTTCATTGTGCCGAGTTCCATGGGCGCTACCGTCAGTGCACTCACGGCGCAAAACGCCGGCGCGGGCAAGGGCGACCGTGCACGTCAGGTGCTCAAAGACGCCATGACGATCTCGGTGGTGTACGGCTGTCTGATCACGGTGCTGATGTGGCTAGTGGCGCCGGCGTTTATTGGCTTTTTTGCCAAGGACGCCGCAGTAGTCGCGGCCGGTACCGGCTATATGCGCAGCTATATTTTCGACGCAATCTTTGCCGGCATCCACATTTGCTTTAGCGGCTTTTTCGCTGCGTATGGCAAGAGCTACATCGGCTTTGCGCACAACGTGCTGGCCGTGGCGCTCATTCGCGTGCCCGGTGCGTGGCTGCTGTCGAATGCCTATTCCGATACGTTGTTTCCCATGGGCATCGCCTCGCCGTGCGGATCGATTTTGTCGGCGGTCATCTGTGTTGTCGCGTTTACCGTGCTCAACCGGCGCGGGGCTTTTGACAAGTTGGTAGCGTAGCGGGGCAACGCGAAATCACCCTCATCGACGATATCATCAGCGACGACCCGGCGACCTACGTAACACAGATCACGGTGCCGGTCTCTCTAGGCTAGACCGAGCCTCGCCTCTAGCTCGGTCAACGCCTCAAAGGCATCGCGAGATGCACCCGCCGCGCGCTCACGCTCGGCAATGCAAATTCGCATCATTAAGCGCTCTTTTGCCTGCACTTGGGAATGCCTCGCGCGCCCTTCCACCTGCAAGCAATTGCGATTCTCTATATCCATTACGCCTCCGGCACCTCACCAGTAGCCAGGATCTGCTCGAGTGCGTCCTCGTCCAGCACGGGTACGCCTAGCTGCTCAGCCTTGGTGAGCTTGGAGCCCGCTTTGGGGCCGGCGACCAGATAGCTCGTCTTCTTTGACACACTGCCCGAAACCTTGGCACCGAGTACCTTGAGCGCCGCACCTGCCTCGTCGCGGGTGCGGTTGACGAGCGTGCCGGTGAGCACGAAGGTCAGACCCGCGAGCGGCTGTGCGTCGGCGAGCTCGCCCGCCACGCCAGCGTCGGCTGCGGCTTGCGCATGCGCGGCGCCCAGGTCGACCTCGAGCGAAAGGCCCGCTTGGCGCAGACGTTCCAGCACGGCAAGGTTTTCGGGCACGGCCAGGAACTGTTTGACGCTCGCCGCAATCTTGGGACCGATGCCCTCGCACTCGGCGATGTCCTCTTCGCTCGCCAAGATAAGCTTGTCGATCGACAGGAATCGCTCGGCGATGACCTCACCCACACTCTTGCCCACGTGGCGGATGCCCAGGGCAAACAGCACGCGACCGAGCGGCTGGCTCTTGGACTTGTTGAGCTCGGCGATGATTTTCTCGGCCGTCTTGAGGCCTACCGGAATGGGGTCGCCCTTCTTGACGCCCTTTTTGCTGTTGGAGCTGGCATAGGTGCGGCCCGTGTCCAGGCCGGCGATGTCGTCGACCGTGAGCTGGTAGAAGTCTGCGACATCGTGGATCAGCCCGGCGGCGATCATCTTGTCGACGATCTCGTCGCCTAGGCCGTCGACGTCCATGCAGCCGCGGCTCACCCAGTGAAGCAGGCGCTCCTTGAGCTGCGCGGGGCAGTCGATGGAGACGCAACGGTAGGCCACCTCGCCATCCTCGTGGACCACGGGGCTGCCGCACACGGGGCAGACCTCGGGCATCTGCCAGTCGACCGAATCGGCCGGGCGCTTGTCGAGCACCGGGCCCACGACCTCGGGGATTACGTCGCCTGCCTTGTGCACGATGATAGTGTCGCCCTCGCGCACGTTTTTTCGGCGGATCTCGTCGATGTTGTGCAGCGTGGCGCGCGCGATGGTGGAGCCGGCGACCGTCACCGGGTCGAACTCGGCGACCGGCGTGAGCACACCGGTGCGGCCCACCTGGATGCGAATTTCGCGCAGGATGGTCTGCTTTTCCTCGGGCGGAAACTTAAAGGCGATGGCCCAGCGCGGTGCGCGGGCGGTAAAGCCCAGGTCGAGCTGCTGCTGAAAGCTGTCGACCTTTACGACCACGCCGTCGATGTCATAGTCCAGATCGCCGCGGTGCTCGAGGGCCTGGGCGCAGAACTCGTGGACCTCGACCGGCGTGGCGCAGCGTGCCACGTTGGGGTTGACGCTAAAGCCGGCGCTACGCAGCCAGTCGAGGAACTCGCGCTGGCTGTGGACGTGCAGCGGATCGGTATCGGCGATGGCATAGATAAAGGTGGCCAGGTCGCGGCGTGCCGTGATCTTGGGGTCCTTTTGGCGCAGGCTGCCGGCGGCAGCGTTGCGCGGGTTGGCGAAGGGGTCGCGACCCTCGGCATCGGCCTCGTCGTTCAGACGAACAAAGCTGCCCTTAGGCATGTAGACCTCGCCGCGCACCTCAATGGTGCGCTCGCGGTCGGCGCCCATGTGAGCGAGCGCCGGCTCGGACAGGTGCATGGGCACATCCTTGATGGTGCGCACGTTGAGCGACACATCCTCGCCCGTGGTGCCATCGCCACGTGTGGCCGCACGTACGAAGGTGCCGTTTTGGTAGGTAAGGGCCACGCCCAGACCGTCGATCTTAAGCTCGCAAGTATAGGTGACGCTGCCGGCACCGAGCGCATCCTCGGCGCGCTGGAGCCACGCGTCGAGTTCGTCCAGATCCATGGCATCATCCATGGAATACATGCGCGCCATATGCGTGACCGGCGTAAACTGCTCGCTCACGTAGCCGCCCACGCGCTGAGTATAGCTGTCGGGCGTCACCAGGTCGGGGTAGGTCGCCTCGATTTCCTGCAGCTCAACGAGCATTTTGTCGAAGGCGGCGTCCGTGATCTCGGGCGCATCGAGCATGTAGTAGCGATAGGCGTGGTAATCGAGCTCGTGGCGCAGCTCGGCCGCACGCGCTGCCGCCTGGGCACGGGCGTCGACCGGTGCGGTGGCATCCGCGCTCGCGGGCGTTTCGGTATCGATGTCCACACCGTCACCAAACAGGCTCGATTGCTCCATAGCGGCACTCCTTCGCTCGATTTCAAACGGATACTAGAGTACCACCGGCCGCAACGGGGCCGAATAACCCTTTCGAACCGCACCGAATCGGCAGCGCCCGGACCGGGGTGAATCGCGCGATCAAACCATGCCCTTGTCAGCCCCAAGTGATCCGTTTTCCTCCGCCCCCAACGGATCAATAAGAAAAGAGGGGGCGTCCCGCGTTGGCGGAACAGCCCCCCTCTGGCATCGGTATGTGCGATACGGCTCGTTAGAAACCCTGACCGTAGCCTTGACCCTGACCCTGCTGGCCTAGCAGCTCCTCCAGATACTGGCGCAGCTGCTCGTCGGTAATACCGCCGTTGCCGGTGTCGGTCGAACTGTCGTCCTGCTGCTGGTTCTGCAGCTCCTCGTCAGAGCCCAGCTCGACGGTGACCTTCTTCTCGTCCTTGCCGCGCATAAGCGTGATCTCGACCTTCTCGCCCACCTCGTGGCTGCGCAGCGCAATGATCAGGCCATCGGCGCTCGTAATCTCATCGTCGTCCAGCTTGGTGATGACGTCGCCCTCCTGAATGCCGGCCTTGGCAGCAGGACCATCCTCAACGACGCTCGCCACATACGCGCCGCTATCGGTGCTGAGCTTGTTGGTGCGGGCGTTGAGCGCGTTGACGCTCGAAAGCGTGGCGCCCATGTACGGATGCACCGGCGTCTTGCCGTCGATGATCTGGTCGGCAATGTTCTTGGCGTAGTTAACGGGAATAGCAAAGCCCACGCCCGAGCTGGAGCCCGAGTAGCTCTCGATGAGCGAGTTGATACCCACAAGCTCGCCATTGTCGTTGACGAGCGCACCGCCGGAGTTGCCCGGGTTGATGGCGGCATCGGTCTGAATCATGTTGGCGTAGATGGTATTACCGCTGGTAGAGCTCATGGCCGTGGAGCGGTAGAGCGCCGAGACGATACCGGTGGAGACAGACTGCTCGTTGCCGAACGGCGAGCCGATCGCCATAACCCACTCGCCCACGTTGAGCTTGGAGGAATCACCGATCTCAATCGGCGTGAGCTTGGAGGCGTCTGCATCCTTGAGCTTGATGACGGCCAGGTCACTCGAAGCATCGTTGCCCACGAACTCGGCCTCGTAGGTGGTGCCGTCGTCCATGGTCACCACGTACTGGTCGTAACCATCGACCACGTGGTTGTTGGTGAGGATGTGGCCCTCGGTATCGAGCACAACGCCCGAGCCGACGCTGCCCGAGCCATCCGACTCGTCGGCAGACTGCGAAAGCGAGCCGTTCTGGCTACCGCTCGAAGTGGCGGTGATGGAAACGACGGAGGGCAGGGCCTTGGCAGAAACGGCCTCGGCAAGTGTGGTGTCCTCGGAGTCGATTGTAATCTTTTGCGTCGACGAACCCGAAGCACCCGCCGTCACGGCATTCTTTCCGCCGCCAATGTTGAGCGTGCCACTCATAATGAGCGCGATGACCAGCAGGGCGCCGCAGGCACAGCCGGCGAGCGCCGTAATAAAGATCGGCAGCTTTTTGGTCTTGGTCTTGACCACCGTGTGCTTGTTTACAACCTGCTGGCCGCCCAGCGGCTTGCCGGTCTGCGTGTCGTAGGCCTGCACGTAGGGAATGTTGCCGTCGGCAGGCGTCGACTCCACCTGCACGCGCGGTTGCTGCTGCGTCTCGCCGGCGTGGCCCGCATCCTGGGGACACTGGGAATCGTTCTCGCTCATAGCTGCGATCCTTTCGTCAAATAACCAAAGGCCCGCCAAACATGTGGCGGGCCATCATTGTTCACGTTGAGTTGTACCCCAATATGCGGGTGCACGTGTATGAGAACGCAATCTTTTAGGAAGGCTTAAGTTCTGTTGCAGGCCCAAAAGGACCCGGCCTGCGGCAAAACCACCACAAAGGTGCCTGTCCCCTTTGTGGTGGAACTCTAGTCCTTAAACAGATAGCCCACGCCGCGGACGGTGGTGATGTGTGCCGCGATCTGCGGGCCCACCTTGGAGCGAATGCGTCGAATGTGCACGTCGACGGTACGCGTGCCGCCGCAGTACTCAAAGCCCCACACGCGGTGCAGCAGCACCTCTCGGCTGTAGGCGCGGTTGGGGTGCGTCGCCAAAAAGCTCAGCAGCGAGTACTCCATCAGCGTCAGGTCGATAGGCTCGTTATCGAGCGTTACCTGGTAGGTAGCCAGGTTGATCTCGAGGTTATCGATGTTGAGCACATCGTCGGCGGCGACGGTCTCCTCCTCGCCCATCAGGCGCTGCGCGCGAGCCTTGAGCTCGTTGGGCGTCGCCGTGGGGCATACAAAGTCGGCATGCGCGTGATTCGGCAGGCGCAGGGTGCCGAGCGCCTCGTCGTCAACGATCACCAGCATGGGGACGCCGCCGCGGTCGTCGAGCCATTTGGCAATCTGATCGATGCGGTCGCTGCGGATGCCGTCGGAATCGAGGATCAGCAGGTCAAAGTCGTGCGCCGCAGTCGGCGAATCGGGGGTAGCCAGGCTCACCTCGACACCCAGGGTGGTCGTCAAGCTGCGGGCAAACTCGTGGAAGCGCGTCGTGCGCGCCATGAACAGGGCACTCTTTTCGGACATATCGGCCTCCAAGGAAATGAGCTCAATCGTACTGGAACAAGCCAGCGCGATTAGGAGTTCGCCAGATAATGCTTGATCTCCCACTCGGTGATCGTGGACTCAAACTTATGCCACTCGTTGCGCTTCTTTTTGAGGAAGAAGCTGTGGATGTGCTCGCCGAGGGCATCCTTCATAAACTGCGAGTCCTCAAAGACGTCGAGCGCCTCTTTGAGCGAGCGCGGCAGCGGCGTGTAGCCGGCCTCGAGCATCTGACGGTCGGTGAGTTTGAGTGTCTCGGCCGTGGCCTCGGGCGGGAGCTCCAGCTTACGCTCGATGCCGTCCAGACCAGCCGCCAGCGTGACGGCGTTGACCAGGTACGGATTGGCCATGGGGTCGGGGCTACGAAGCTCGATGCGCGTGGACAGCTGTTTGCCGGGCTTGTAGACCGGGATGCGGATCATGCTCGCGCGGTTGCGCAGGCCCCACGTGGCGTACTGCGGCACGGAGTCGCCACCCGTGGTGATGCGCTTGTACGAGTTGACCGTGGGGTTGGTGATGGCGCTGATCTCGCGCGCGTGCGCCAAGATGCCGGCCATGTAGTGCTTGGCGATATCGGAGAGATGGTACTTCTCGTCGTCCTCGCCCCAAAAGACGTTGTTGCCGTCGTGGTCGAACAGCGACTGATGCAAAAACATGGCGCTGCCGTCCTCGCCCGCCAACGGTTTGGGCATAAAGGAGGCGTGGCAACCGCTCTCGTAGGCCTGCTGCTTAATGATGAGTTTGGCCGTGGTGACGGCGTCGGACATACTCAGGGCCTCGGCGTGACGCAGGCTCATGCCGTGCTGCGAGCGGCCGGCGGCGTGGAAGGTGTACTCCACGGGCACGGACATCTTCTCGAGCGTGAGGACCGTGTTGCGGCGCAGGTCGCGGGCGGCGTCACTCACCGAAAGATCGAAGTAGCCCACGTTGTCGAGCGGCTCGGGGGTGTGCTCGTCGGGGAAATAGTAATACTCCAGCTCGGCGCCCACGTTGAGCAGATAGCCAGCCTTCTCGGCCTTGCGGAACATGCGGCGCAGGGCATCGCGCGGGTCGCCGGCAAACGGCTTGCGATCGGGAGTGCACACGTCGCAGAACACGCGGGCGACGCCGTTGTGGCTCGGGCGCCACGGCAAAATCTGGAAGGTCGAAGCATCGGGAAACGCCAGCATGTCGGCTTCCTCGGGCGTGGCAAAACCCTCGATGGCGGAGCCGTCAAAGCCAATACCCTCCTCAAAAGCGACCTCAAGGTCTTCGGGGCTAATGGCAAAGTTCTTGAGGCGGCCGAGAATGTCGACAAACCACAGACGCACAAAGCGGATGTCACGCTGCTCTACGGAGCGGAGTACGTAATCGATGTTCTGCTGGTTCATGTCGCTCCCCTTTCTTTCGGGCGGGTTTCGACTGGTCTATATCGCAGATACTATCGCAGAAAAATGTTTCCGCAGGGTTAAAGCGTATCAAGCGCTCAAAAAACGTGTGTGAACAGGCAGTTGCGAACGAATGGTTAGCGTTCAGATTCGGAGACAATTTGTCTACAGGCTCGTTCCAGCGCAGGGAACTCCATCGTCACTGCATCCCAAACAACCGAGCGGTCGACATTGCCGTAATCATGCGCAAGATAATTTCTCATGCCGATAATTCCACGCCATTCAATTTCGGGATGAAGCCGCTGCGAGCGTTCCGACAACTTGCCCGCCTCTTCCGTCACCCTAAGCGCGCACATCAAAAGGGAGTCCGCCAACGCCCTCGTCCGCACGTCATTCGCATGCAGAAACTGGTCCTCAGTGATATCAAAAACCTTGATGCGCTCGTTCGTTTCGGAGATGGCCTCCAAAACCTCTTGGGCGCGAAGGCTGTCTGACTTACGCGCGATCATAAAGGATCACTCCTTCGCGCTCGATTACCGCGGCAAGATCGTCATCAAGATAGTCACTCGAAACGAGGTCAACCTGCCTCCCGGTTTCTTTGCGCACCGCCTCACCAAATGCCGACAGCGCGAAAAGACCAAAGCCCTGCTCGCGATCGACTTCGAGACGCAAGTCAATATCGCTATCGACATGTGCCTCGCCCCGGGCATACGAACCAAAAAGAATCACGGTTTTGATGGCGGGAATCGAGCTGGCTGCTTCGCGGACGGCGGACTCAATCTGGGCAGTATCCAAAATGTCTGCGGCGACGTTTTCGCTCGCAGAGCTTTTACCGAGTGAAGGAACAAACGGCAGCGAACGCTCGCGCAGCATCTGTCTCATAAACATATTGACCGCAACAGATGAAGACATGCCAAGTTCTTCGCACAGCTCAGCAAATGAGTCTTTAATTGACGAGTCCACTCGCACACTCAGCACAGACGCAGCCATGGATACCTCCTGTATGACATTGTCTATATATTATCACACAAACTAGCGCGAGGTTGATGCGCGGTGTTCGATGTGGCCGGGGACCTCAATGCGCTTGGGGGCGAGCTTTGCGGCTTCGCCCACGGTGGTGGTAACAACGTCGATGCGCTCGGACAGGCGCTCGACTACGCGCTCGGCAATGGTGAGGGTGTCTTGCGCGGCCGTGGTGACGCCGCCAAAGAGCACGTAGTTCCAGGGATAGTCGTCAAACGTCGCAATCTTGAGGCCAGCCGGCAACGAGGGTCCCAGCTGCGCCAGTGCCTCGGTCAGACGCAGGAAGACCAGGCCGTTGACGGCAATGAGGCCGAGCTTTTTACCGGCATAGCCGCGGATGGTCTCGTCCAAGCGACCGACGCCCGTGGCGCCACCGTCGGCCAGGGTGACGACCTCGCCCGCAAGGCCGCGTCGCGAAAGCTCGTCGGCAAAGGCCTCGGCGCGCTCGCGACGCACGGGACCGTCGTCGCTTGCCTCGGTGAGCAGGCACAGGCGCTCGCTGCCCGCAGCGGCCAAGGCGTCTACCAAGCCGGCGACCAGCTCACGGTTGTTAGATGTCACCAGATCGACACCGCCGTCGGCAACATCGCGGTCGAGCAGCACAACGGGCAGACGTCCCGCTGCCGCGGCGATCGCCTCGTCATTACCTCCGCAGGTGTTGACGACCAGGCCGTCCACGCCGGCATCGATAAGTCTGGTGAGCGACTCCGCTTCCTTAGCGGGGTCGTTGCCACTAATGGCCGTCATAAGCGAGCAGCCGCGCGCGGCGGCACTGGCGGAAAGTCCTTCGAGCATGGCGCTCGAGAACGGGTTGACGATGTCGGCCAAAATCACGCCGATGAGGTTGGTGCGCGAGCTGCGCAGATTGCGCGCGGCGGCACGCGGGCGATAGCCGGTGCGCTCGATAACCGCCGCGATGCGAGCACGGGTTTCCTCGGTCATTTGCCCGGGGCGGTTATTGAGATAGCGCGAGACCGTGGCCGGACTCACGCCCGCCTCGGCGGCAATGTCCTTGATTCTCATCTGCGTCATAGCGCACCCCGTTTCCCAATGTCGGCAGTCTGAGCCATTTTAGGCATTTTTTAAAAATCTCGGTTGCAAAACGCTGTAGGTGAGCAGCATCGTTTTTGCGTCTCGAGCAGATGCGATGACGGGCTAGATATTCGAGTCTTTGGACAGCTCAAAATAGTCGGGATGCAAGGCGATAACCGGGCCCTGCTCCTCGGGCATCAGATGCAGGTGCGTCTCGGCCAGATAACTCGCCGTGTCGGTATCGCCCCTCTTAATGGCCTCGAGAATCCGGCGATGCTGCCGACGAATCGGCTCCCAATCCAGATCTTGCGACACCATACGCAACCAGTTGTATCGCTCAAAATGCGTGTTGACGCTCTTCATCCAATCCCACAACATGTGGCGACCGGCAATCTCAAAACACGTCTCATGGAACAGGTTGTCCAGATCGAAAAAGCGACGCGTTTCGCTATGGTCGAGCGACTCGGACTCGGCAAGAATCTGCTCGAGCCGCTGCTTTTGCTCGGGTGTGGCGGCCGAACAGCATTTAATAAGCACGCTTCTCTCGAGCTTCTCACGCAAGAAGCAGGCGTTTTCGGCGTGTTCCATGCTGATCTTAGAGACGTAGGTGCCGCTTTTGGGGCGCGTTTCCACCAGCTCCTGCTCACGCAGGCGCACAAAGGACTCGCGAATGGGCGTGCGCCCGATTCCCGTCTCCTTTTCCAGACCAATCGCCGAAAGACGCGTGCCGGGCTTGAGCTCGGCATAGATAATCTTGGAGCGCAATGCGTTGTATGCCTGATCTTGCAAGCTCTGATAATGCTGGTGCTGTTCCATAAAGCCCTCGGATAAACCCTCGGTTAGTCGAATACCACCATGCAATACTATCGCATCGACACGCCCCAGCTCCCAATCAGTCTTTTTGGGACGGGGCTCTTTTAGCTACCCTGGCCCGCAGATCGGCCCCCTTGCCACAAAAGTGGCCCATCTACTACGTTAACACGGATAGCCTCGGCCATACCGAAAACCGTGAAAACAAAACCGCAGGTAGACAGCTTGTCGATTTTCGAAAAAGCCGGCTATGGTTGACCTCTGCGGCTTAAACGTAGTAGATAGGCCCTTTTTGTGGCGCAGCACTACTTCACCCCAAATTGGCACCCCGAGCCCTCGTGAGTTGCCAACAAGCTGTTCGCCCAGCGCTTTATCCGCGCAGCATTCGAAAAATAGCACCACCGTAAGAACCCGCGAACAGCGCTATACGTTGCTATATCTCACTATACTTTGCTATATCTTTCTATACTTTGCTATATCTTGAGCAAAGGTGGCTCACATGCAAACAAACCCTTTTAAGCCCACAGCAGGTAAAACACCTCCCACGATTATCGGCCGCGAAGATGTGCTCGAAGAATTCAATGAGGGCCTCGTCAACGGGCCTGGTGCCCCGGGGCGCCTAATGCGCATAGCCGGCGTCCGTGGAACGGGCAAGACGGTCCTCCTTGACGAGTGCTCACGTTTGGCGCAAAGCCGTGGCTGGACGGTCATAAAAGAGGTCGCAACCGAGGGACTTTGCCAACGCATTCTCGAACAGCTGCAGCCCAAATTCCAGGCCAAACACGCCAGATTTGAGCCCACCGTAGCTGGCATATCCATCGGCAGCATAGACATTGAGCGAATCGGTCCATCGCTACGCGACGCCATGAGACAGACAATATCCAAGAATGAAAATGGCCTGCTCATCACTCTCGACGAGGTTCAAGACGCAGAGCTCGATGAGGTCCGAACGCTCTCCATTGCGATTCAGCAGGTTATCGGCGAAGACCTTGATATCGCCTTTGTTTTTGCGGGTCTGCCTTCGATGATTGAAAGCATCATCAACGGAAAGACACTTGCGTTTTTGCGCCGCGCCCTCCCCTTTGACCTGAGGGCTGTGGCAGTAACCGAAGTGTCGTACTCCCTCGAGGAAACCATTGAAGCGTCTGGCATGGAGTTGCAGCCAGGTATTGCCGGCCAACTTGCCGAGGCAACGCAAGGTTATCCTTTCATGATCCAACTCGTTGGATACTACGCATGGCAGTTGGCAAGACGCGCACATACACCGATTATTGGAGAAGAAGAAGCCGAGCGCGGCATTGCAACGGCACGCGAACGCTTCTGTGCCATGGTGATTGAGCCCGCGCTACAGCGCATTCCGCCCACGTGCATCGCTTATCTGCTGAGCATGGCATCTTTGGGGCAGACGAGCTCGACCAGCATGGTTGCCGATGCCCTAAACAAAACGCCTCAACAGGTGAGTTCCGTCCGCAGCCGCCTGTTAAGAGAATCGATTATCGAGGCTCCCTCGTACGGCAAGGTCTCATTTGCCATCCCCTACATGCGCGACTACCTCTACGAACACAAAGCCGAACTGGAAGTTGAACTGTAGAAACGACAACTGCCCTGCAAGACGAAAACCGTTTTCGTACGGATTTAAAGCAGACGTAAACGATTTTCGTCTTGATTTGCGTACGGAATTAAGACGTAAATTGCGCTTTCGTACGCTTATTACCAGACGCAAATTGTTTTCGTCCGGCCATGCGTCCCCAATCTAGACGAAAAGAGCCCCGAGCTCAAAAATCGGGGCTCGATGTAAGTTCTAGGGTGTCAGAAGTTGCATCAGCCGCTTACGACCGCTCTGTCTATCTCTCCGAGCGGGACGGGCGCCGATGCCCTGATCTCTGCCATGTCGAGGTGCGAGATCAAATCCTTGGCGCGCTCGCCGGAGTGGTATGCCTTGTTCGGCGCCACCTTCCTGTAGAGCTTCTTGAGCTTCGTCTTCCCCTTGTTGCCCGGCGGCATCTCCGTCTCAGGTGGCAGCCCTAGGAAGGACAGGACGCCGGGCAGGTCGCACAGCATCACGTCCTCGATGTCGGCCTTGGCCGCCAGGTCGACGACTCTCTGCGCTGTCGGCGAGATGTTCGGGGTGCTGCTACCGCCCGCTGGTTCGGAAGCTGGCGGGCAGTAGCGGGCAGTAGCGGCAGTAGCGGTGTGGCTCGATAGGCCCGAATATCCGTAAGGAAGGTGCTCGCTCTCATATGTGCTGATATGCCTCGCCTCGCGAACCTTGGGATGCTTCCTGAGGTAATCCCTCAATTCGAGCCACTCTTTATGCTCATAACGCTTCGAAATCGTTTCCCCGTCGACAGTTTCCTTCACATAATGGTATGTTCGAACGCCTTCGAACTTGCCGAACCCGTTCTCGACGCTGAAGTTTCTGAACCAGCGCGAAAACCCATTCAGGTCCATGAAGTTGACTTGGGGATGCCTGTCTTTCGTTCGTTCGAATGAGTGGACGAGCGGAGTGCCTTTGACTTGTTCCAGGCCGAAGGCTTCCATTTCGCGGGCCTGCTCCTTTTTCCAGAATTCGAGATACGACGTCAGCGTCTCGCTTATCGAGATCCTCCGCACGCTTTTCTTGCTTTTGGGCGAGCGAACGCTTCGATCGGCCGCGAACTGCTGCTCAATGAGGATGCTTCTGTTCTCGACGGAGACATCGGACCACGTCATCCCGAGGGCTTCCGCCCTTCTCATGTCGGTGTCGAGCATGAGCATCACGCATGTGATGTGCGCGTCCGGTTCTCGATTGAGTAGGATGTCGAGTAGGCGAGCGGCGTGATGGTTCCTTCGCGGTTGTCGTGGAACTTTTTTTGCGTACGAGCCGACGGTGCCCCTCGATTTTTGGACGTAGGTGCCGCTGTTGAGTTCTGCCTTGTAGGCTTCGAGTGCGGCGTCGACCTCTCGGCTTTTGGTGGTATGTATGGTCTGCCACGGCGAATAGCGGTATTTGCCCGTGACCGGATCCTTGCCGAGGCTGTGACGGTAGCGCCACGTGTATTTGTCGCGGCGTTGCTTCGTTCCTTTGCCTATGACGAGAGGTCGGTCGTTCATCGTGTTCCTTGCCTGAAGTGCCTGAGAATCGCGCTCGGTTGCGCGGAATGGCGCAAAGGGCTGGGGCGGGTGGCCATTACCCTTGGTGGTGGGCCCTGCGTGGGGTCACACCCCAAGGGTAATGCTCCGCCTGACCGCTTTCAAGCTCGTTGTGGGTCGAATTTGGGTCGAATTATTCCGCGTACTTTTCTTTCGTAAATCTATGAAAACATCAAATGACCTGGAGTTATATTGACTTCAATTTGGGTCGAAATGTCTGAATAAAACAACGTCGTAGCGACCTCATAACCCGAAGGTCGGTGGTTCAAATCCGCCCCCCCCGCGACCATGAAACTTCAGGTCGGAAGCATAAAAGCTCCCGACCTTTTTCTTTGTCTAGGGGTTTCGGCATCTCTCGTTCTTTGGGTACCTCGAGGCGGGCAATCAGATAGATGCTTACGAGTATCATAGGGTCTTTTTACGTCGCGGTCGTGTCTCGTACTGGTGCGCCGCTCTTTGTGGGACGTGTCACTTTGCCATAGGTTGTCCGGCGGCGGGGCGCAGGTCGTTCCCCGTGGCGTCGCTCCTTTCGACGCTACGCTGCCTGGCTACTCGTTCCACTGGTGCTTTTTCATGTCGACGCAGCCGTTGTCTCGGAAGGCGACTCCTTCCTCCGTCAGTAGTGCTCGCTGGTCGGGGAAGTTTGGCGCGAGGCGTCCCGCGTGGTTGACGACGCGGTGGCAGGGATAATCGCCGTAGCGATCCGCCTCGCTCAGCACCGCTCCGACCAGGCGAGAGTTTTTCTCCCTGCCGATGAGGCGCGCTATCTGACCGTACGAGGCGACGCATCCCGCCGGAATCTCTGCCACGACGGAGAGAATCTCATAAACCAAATCTTCGTCCAGGACTTTTCCCATCGTATCGCTCCCGTGTTCGCTTTTGCCTTCGGGGGCGCGGCGCCGATCACCCGTGCTGCGATTTTCGCAGCTCCCCTTACCGAAGCATCGAGGGAAAGCGCGTGCGTGTCAAGGTTGTCTGGTCCAGTTGCTGGCTCGATGCCTCGAGATGTTCGCCTCAAGTGCGACCTGCCCCTATTGGAAAAGGATGCCGAAGATGTATTTGGTGATGGCGGAGCGGCGGATGACCCCCACGAGTTTGCCCTCGTCATCAACCACAGGAAGCTTCTTGAACTTCTTCTTCGCCAGCAGCGCGGCGACGCGGGCGATGCTCTGCTCGGGACGGGCACACACTACCTGGCGCGTCGCGAAATCCATGACGCAGCGATCCTTCAGGTCTTCGATGCGCTGCTCAAGGCTCTGATCGTCGAAGTACAGCATGGACGCGTCGCCGCCCGTGAAGATGGTGTGAGCGCGATGCTGCGCGATGGCTCCCATGACATCGCCGTCGGAGATGAACCCGACCACCTGGTTGCGCTCATCGATTACGGGCATGCTGCTCACCTCGTTTTCGGCGAGCATGCGCACCACGTCGGAAATCGTGCAATCCTGCGTGCAGGTGAACGGCTCTTCAATCATGATGCTCGAAACGGGCGTCCCCTCGAGCTCGAGCGGGATGCGCTCGGACAGAATCTCGGACATCGCTTATGCCTCCTTCGTTTTCGGTGCGGTTTTCTTGGTGCGCACGCTGAATATGGCGCAGATAAGGGAAACGAGGCCGATTGCCGCGCACACCTTGTAAGCGACACCCGCGCCCACGGCGGTGGCTACTTGGATGCTCGCATCGACGCCGGCCGACGCGGTGACGCTTGTCATGACCGTGATGATGAGCGCCGTGCACAAACCGCCGGCGACCTGGCGGCCGGTGTTCGCGATGGCGTTGCCGTGGGCGATCATGTCATTTTTCAAGGCATTGACACCCCATGTGTTCACCGGCATGTTCGCGAGCGACTGGCCGGCGGACTGCAGCATGCAGAACAGCGCAACCACCAAGATGGGCGTGTTTACCGTCGAAAGCGAGAGCAGGAACAGGGCGCCGGTCATGAGGGCCAGGCCGACGATCGAGATGGCACGCGGACCGAACTTGTCGAACACCACGCCGGAGATAGGGCTGATGATGATGCCCACCGCCGCGGCGGGAAGCATGGCCATGCCGGTTTCGAAGGCCGAAGCGCCAAGCGAGGTTTGCAGCAGCAACGGCAACAGCGTGTTGGTGACCAGGCATGCGGCGTTGATGAGCGTGACGATGATGGCGGCCACGCGGAACTCGCGCGTCTTGAGCGTGCCCAGTTGAAGCAGCGGGTCCTCGATTTTGCCCTGGCGTACGACGAATAGCACCAAGCACACGACACCCGCGACGATCGAGCCGAGCACCACGGGGTTGCCCCAACCCATCGACGAGGCGCTCGAGAACCCGTAGAGAAGTCCGCCGAAGGCGATGGTGGAGAGGACGACCGAGGGCAGGTCGAGCTTGGGGTTCTTCAGCTCGCCCACGTTTTTCAGCATGAACACGCCCAGCACCAGCACGAGAATTGCGAGGGGGACGATGGCGCCGATCATGGTGCGCCAGCCGTACGTGTCGATCACCGCACCGCCTACGACGGGGCCGACCGCGGGACCCGCCGACATGACGATGCCCGCCATGCCCATAGCCGTTCCTCGTTTCTCGACGGGGAACACCAGCATGGGAACCACCGAGACAAGCGGCATGAGCACGCCTGAGCCCGCCGCTTGCAACACGCGACCGATGATGAGGAACAGGAAATCAGGGGCTGCGGCGCACAGCAGCGTGCCCAGCGCGAACACCAGCGTCGCCCCGAAGAATAGCGCGCGGGTGCTGAACTTGTCGATAAGGAACGCCGAAACGGGGACCATGATGCCGCTCACCAGCGGGTATATGGACATGATCCACTGGGCAGTCGAGGCATCGATGGCGAAATCGGACATGATGACCGGCAGCGCAGGCGACATCACCGTTTGGTTCAGTAGCGCCAAGAAGGCACCCAGGACGACGACCGCGACGATGCGGATCTGGGTACCGGTAATGCGCCCATTGGCGGGCGCGACCGTACAATTATCAGACATAAGCTTCCTTCGTATCTATTCGATTCTTCGCCGAAGGCGCACCGGCCCACGGGCGAAATAACATGCACGTGCTATGCGTGCATCAGATACGACAGGAAGAAAGCGGCTGCTCAGAGCGCACTTGGGGAACAACAGGAGAGGCCCCGTATACCAGGGGCCGCCGAATTGCGATGTATGCTTTGGTCAAATCCTTCATAGCGGGGAGGTATTCTAGCAGCCGTCTTCGCCCCTTTCAAGGGATGTAACCCAGACGTTGATTTTCTTCACCGAGGCGCCATCGTTGACGGGTGGCGTGCTTCTCTATCGCCACACCGCGGGGCGAGGGAACGCCGCGGCGAGCTTGTACATCGGCTATGTGTGCAGCTGCGAGCGTGTCGCCGGCGCGCGCTGGGCGCCAGTCCGATCCGGCCGACTCTTGCCGACGGTCGGTCGCCGTCCTCCTCCATCTCCGCCTGCTCTGTTTTTGCTCGGCTCCCTTGTCGTATCATGGACGGACGAGAATTGAGCGAAGGCGGTACGTATGAACATCCAGATATTCGGCACGAAGAAAAGCTTCGATACTAAGAAGGCGCAGCGCTATTTCAAGGAACGTCGTGTGAAGTTCCAGTTCATCGACTTGAAGGAAAAGGGGATGAGCAAAGGCGAGCTCGAAAGCGTGGCGCGCGCCGTCGGCGGGATCGACGCTGTGATCGATCCAAAGGCGAAAGATGCCGACACGGTTGCGCTCGTACAGTATCTTGCTGCCGACCAGAAGTTCGAAAAGGTGCTCGATAACCAGCAGATTCTTCGTGAGCCCATCGTTCGCAACGGCCGCCAGGCAACCGTTGGCTACGAGCCTGACGTGTGGAAGGGCTGGGAATAAAGCGGCTGGGAATAAAGTGAAGCGCCCACGCCCGTGGTTTTATCCACGGACGCGGGCGCTTGCGTAAGACGTCTCTTGTCGTTTGAGTGGAGCGCCCCGGCGGCGCTGAACAACGCGCCCCGGTGACGTGGCTCGGGGCTCTTTGTGCCGCGCATCTATGAGAGGAGATATTTGATGCGCATGGGCGCTACTCCATGTAGCCACCCTGAATGGCAGAAACTGCATGCTCGGTAAAGAACTTGAGCGTGCCGGAGGTATAGCGATTAGCCTTGGGCTTCCAAGCGGCTCGGCGCTCGGCCAGGACGGCGTCGACCTCGGCCGGCTCCATCTCCTTACCGGCGATGCCCACGATAGACAGCGAGCGCTCGGGGATGTTGATCTGGATCAGGTCGCCCTCCTCGATCAGGGCAATCGGGCCGCCCACGGCAGCCTCGGGCGAAACGTGACCGATAGCCGGGCCCTTGGAGGCGCCGGAGAAGCGGCCGTCAGTGATCAGGGCAATGCTCGCGCCCAGCTCGGGGTCGCTGGCGATAGCCTCGGTGGTGTAGAACATCTCGGGCATGCCGGAACCCTTGGGGCCCTCGTAGCGAATGATGACGGCGTCGCCGGGCTTGACCTCGTGCGTCAGGACGGCGTGGATGGCGTCCTCCTCGCAGTCGAACGGACGTGCCTTAAGCGTAGCCTGGAACATCTCGCGCGGAACAACCGTGTGCTTGACGACGGCGCCCTCGGGGGCAAGGTTGCCGTGGAGGATGGCGATGGAACCGTCGGTGCCGAAAGCCTGGTCAAACGGACGGATGATGTCCTCGCGCTTGAGATTCCACTTCTCAAGGTAACGACCGCACTTCTCGTAGTAACCGTTGTTCTTGAGGTCCTCGAGGTTCTCGCCGAGAGTCTTGCCGGTGACGGTCATAACGTCGAGGTGGAGCATCGACTTGATCTCCTCCATGATGCGCGGCACGCCGCCCGCATAGTAGAAGAACTGCGCCGGCCACTCGCCTGCGGGGCGAACGTTGAGCAGGTAGTGGGCGCCACGGTGCAGGCGATCGAAATCGTCGGCGGACATCTCGATGCCAAACTCGCGGGCGATCGCGGGAATGTGCAGCAGCGAGTTGGTGGAACCGGAGATGGCGCCGTGGACCATGATGAGATTCTCGAAGGACTCCTTGGTCACGATGTCGCGGGGGCACAGGTTGTGCTCGGAGAGCCACACGGACTGACGGCCAGCCTCGCGCGCAAACTCACGCAGATCGGAGCTGGTTGCGGGCAGCAGAGCCGTGCCGGGGAGCATAAGGCCCAGGGCCTCGGCGGTAACCTGCATGGTCGAGGCGGTACCCATAAAGGAGCAGGCGCCGCAGCTGGGGCATGCGTTGTGCTTGGCAAACTCGAGCTCCTCGCGGGAAATCTCGCCGCGCTCATAGCGGGCCGAGATGGCGCCGAGCTGCTCCAGGGTCAGCAGGTCGGGACCGGCATCCATGACACCGCCGGTAACGACGATGGAGGGGATGTTGATGCGGCCCATGGCCATGAGGTTCGCAGGCAGACCCTTATCGCAGCTGGCGACAAAGACGCCGGCGTCGAATGGAGTGGCCTTGGCATGAATCTCGATCATGTTGGCGATCATGTCGCGGCTGGGCAGCGAGTAGTTGATGCCGTCGTGGCCCTGGGCCTCACCGTCGCAAATGTCGGTGCAGAAGTAACGAGCACCGTGACCGCCAGCCTCGGCAACGCCAGCACGGACCTCCTCGACCAGATCAAACAGGCCGGCAGAACCCGGGTGCGAGTCGCCGAACGTCGACTCGATAATGACCTGCGGCTTGTCCAGATCCTCGATGGACCAGCCAGAGCCCAGACGCAGCGGGTCCATCTCGGGGCTGATGGTGCGAAACTTGCCGGAACGCGGCTGCAGCTTGGCAACCAGGTCGGCGGCCTCCTGCTGAATCTGTGCCTTGGTCTTCTCGTCCATGATGCTCTCCTCTTTTGATTTGAACGGTTGTACCAACCGTTGGTTAATGAATCAGGTGTAAATGGGTACCGAGCGATGCCCTCGGCAAAAGATGCTTAGCTACGCGAACTAGGCGAAGAACGAAATCACCAGGGCGCAGGCAAGACCCGAAAGGCCGATGAGCGTCTCCATAATGGTCCAGGACTTGAGGGTGGTTTTCTCGTCAATCTCCAGGAACGAGGAGCACATCCAAAAACCGGCATCGTTGACGTGCGAGAGGGCCGTGGCACCGCCGCAGATAGCACGCATGGCGGCCGAGCACGCAACCAACGACCAGGTCGTCTGTATCAAAGAGCTCTGCGACGAATCCGAGCGCCTGGCCGAGGCCGGTGAGGATTACTCCACCGCCGACACCGCGTTCCACAATGCCATTGCCGAGAGCTCCGGAAACCTCGTCGTTCCCCGCCTGATGGGCGTGTTCAAGGCATCCGTCCCCCTCTTTATCGACGTGACCGGCAAAAATGCTCGTCGAGGAAACTATCCGCACGCACCGCGATGTGGCCGACGCCATCGCCTCACGCAATCCCACCGCCGTGCACGACGCGATGTATTTGCATCTGGTGTACAACCGCAACATGATTGCGGAGGGAGCAGAAGCAAAAGGCATTTAGGGCCCGACAATAATCTTTCTTTGGCAAAACGCAGGCAGCGGCTGCCCAACACACAGGGCAGCCGCCGCTTTTTGCAATCGATTGGTGCAAAGGGGTTGACTAGAGCTCGCAGGCAACCTTGTAGCCATCGCCGATGGCGTCGCGGATGTTGCCGCACTTGTTGGCATCGCCCAACACGTGGGTGGTAACGCCGGCTGCAGCCAGGTCGTCGGCCAGCTTGGTATTGGGACGATAGCCCATGGCAAGCACCAGCGTATCGGCACCGGCGATGGTGTGGACCTCGCCGTCCTTCTCGTAGCTGATAGTGTCCTCGGTGATCTCGATCACCTTGGCCTCGGTCAGCACGTGAACGCCCTTGGAGAGCATGCGCGTGATGAGCACCGCGCGACCGGCACCGCCCTCGTTGGCGGCGAGCGTCTTGGTCATCTCGATGACGGTGACATCGCGATTGGCCGGCGAGAGGTCATTGACCAACGGGGCCAGGTAATCGGCCGTCTCGCAGCCGACGGTGCCGCCGCCGACGATGACGATCTTCTTGCCCGGGAAAGCCTTGCCGCCCAGCAGGTCGTCGGCCGTCATAACCTGCTTAAAGCCCTGCATGAAGGCCGGAGCGATGGGCTCGGCGCCATAAGCCAGGACAACCTCGTAGCCGGCGTAGTCACGCTGAATGTCCTCGGCAGTAAGCTCGGTGCCAAATACGCACTTCACGCCCGCCTCAGCAAGACGGCGATACTGATATTTGATCACGCGGGTGAGTTCCTGCTTTGCCGGCGGAACGGCCGCGATGCGCATCTCGCCACCCGGCTCATCCTGCTTGTCAACGAGCACCACGTTGTGTCCGCGCTTGGCGGCAATGTAGGCAGCCTCCATACCCGCAGGACCAGCGCCCACAACGAGCACGTTCTTAGCCTCGGCGGCAGGCTCGTAGCCAGCCTCGTCGCGCTCCACGTCCGGGTTGACGGTGCAGGAGATGCGCTTGCCGAACATGATGCCGTTCAGGCAGCGCAGGCAGCCGATGCAGGGGCGGATGTCGTCGGCGTTGCCGGCAGCGGCCTTGTTGCAGAACTCGGCATCGCACAGATTGGCGCGGCCCATCATGCAGATGTCGGCGGCACCGTCCTCGATCAGTTCCTCGGCGATCCAGGCCTCGTTGATGCGGCCGACGGTGGCGACGGGAATGTTGACGTGCTTTTTAATCTCGCGCGAGCAGGCGGCGTGCGAGGCCTGCTGGGTACCGGCAGCGGGAATCGCGGAGCCGCGCTTGATGGTGGTACCGCCCGACACATGAATCATGTCGACACCGGCCTTCTCCAGGCGACGCGAGACGTAGATCATGTCGTTGAGGGTCAGGCCGCCATCGGTGTACTCATCGCCCGAGATGCGGACGTCGATGATAAAGTCCTTGCCGCAGCGCTCGCGAATCTCGGCGATGACCTCGAGCAGGAAGCGCATGCGGGCGTCGAGCGAGCCGCCGTACTCGTCGGTACGCTTGTTGTAGAGCGGAGTCAAAAAGCCGCCGAGCATGCCGTGGGCGTGTGCCGCATGGACTTCAACGCCATCGACGCCAGCCTTCTGCATACGCACGGCAGCGTCGCCAAACTGATGCGTGAGCTCGTGAATCTCGTCGACCGTGATGGGACGCGGTGCCTCGCGGGCGTAAGACGGGCCCACAAAGGACGGAGCGATCAGGCGCGGCGTGCCCGGAATGTTAAAGGCCATGTAGGCGGGATGGAAGAGCTGCGGCATGATCTTGCAGCCATACTCGTGGACGGCCGCGGCGAGCTTTTCCCAGCCGGGGATAAACGTGTCGTCGTAGCAGCACATGTCACCCGGCAGATAGGTATAGGTGGGCTCGACCGTCACGACCTCGGTAATGATCAGGCCCACGCCGCCCTTGGCGCGGGCACGGTAATGATCGACCAAGTCGTCGGTCACATAGCCATGATCGGCCAGGTTGGTGGACACCGGCGGCATAAAGACGCGGTTCTTGACCTCGGTCGTACCGACCTTGATCGGGCTAAAGAGCATCGGGTAGGCAGAGGACTCCATACAGGGTTCCTTTCGTTTGAGCCGCTCGGCGGCACTTGCAGACGTACTTATCATATCAGCAACTGCCGCATCCGCAGTCAAACATACCCAAACGCCGGTCGGCTAATGAATACCGCGGCCCAAGTCTTCGGCAATTTTGTCTACGCCCTTAAGCGCGGCACAAGTCTTTTTGTTGGAGCAATGCCCCGTGCAAACGCCACCCTGGGCGCAGTCGGCGCAGGTGCCCTTGCGGTAGATGCGCACGCACACGGCGACAAACGCAATACCGATTACAGCCAGTACAACAATATCGATAGGTGCCATAGCAAGCCTCCTCTAGTTAACCACCACTTACTTTACCCCATCCTCCACCTACCAATAAGGGACAGATTTATATTGGTCGGTTTTATCTGCGGAAACGTCACATCTCCCCCACCAAAAAGCCCGAGTGTCGCTGGGACACCCGGGCTCGTGGAAAGGGGTCAATCCTTAGTCGGACTTAAGCGGAAACTGCGGCGGAAGCAGTGTTGGTCTCGTCCTCGTCGGTCCATGCATGCTTGGGCATGGGACGGAAGATCTGGAAGAGCATCGCAACCAGCAGCACGATGGCCACAATCGTCCAGATACCAAACTGTCCAAGAACAAGCAAGTTGTAGAACTGGTTGATGAACAGGCCGATCACCCAAGCGAAGGCGCACTCGTAACCGATGGCGATCGCAGTCCACTTGCCGGAATCCATCTGGTTGCGGATGGTGCCAATGGCGGCAAAGCACGGAGCGCACAGCAGGTTGAACGCGCCAAAGGCGACGCAAGCGCCCATGGTGGGGAACATGCCGGCAAACGCGGTCCACAGGCTCGGGTCGGTCTCGCCCGCGTCGGCGACGGACAGCAGCGAGCCGGCGGTGGCGACGACGTTCTCCTTGGCGACGAGGCCAGAGACAGTCAGCGCGGTGGCCTGCCAGGTGCTAAAGCCGAGCGGGGCGAAGATCCAAGCGACCAGGTTGCCCAGCATGGCAAGCACGGAGTAGTCCATAAACTCCTCGGGGATGCCGTCCATCGCAGGCAGGAAGCCAAAGGAACCGTTATAGCTACCAAAGTTGGAGAGGAACCAAACGACGACGGTGGACGCAAAGATGACCGTGCCGGCCTTCTTGATAAAGGCCCAGCAGCGCTCCCACACGTGCAGCGCCCAGGAACGGATCGCCGGGAAGTGGTAGGCAGGAAGCTCCATGACAAACGGGGTCGGACGGCCGGCGAAGAGCTTGGTCTTCTTGAGCATGAGGCCCGAGGCGATGACGGCAAAGACGCCCAGGAAGTAGAAAAGCGGGCTGATCCATGCGGCCGTGGTGGAAGAATCGCCAATGATGGAGCCCATGAGCAGGGCGATGATCGGCAGCTTGGCGCCGCAGGGGATGAACGTCGTGGTCATGACCGTCATGCGGCGGTCCTTCTCGTTCTCGATGGTCTTGGTGGCCATGACGCCGGGGACGCCGCAGCCTGAGGACACGAGCATGGGGATGAACGACTTACCGGACAGGCCAAAGCGGCGGAACACGCGGTCCATGATAAAGGCGACGCGGGCCATGTAGCCGCAGTCCTCCAGGAAGGACAGCATCACGAACAGCAGGAACATCTGCGGCACAAAGCCGAAGATGGCGCCCAGGCCGCCAACGATACCGTCGCAGACCAGCGAATCGACCAGGCCACCGTCCTCGGTGCCACCCGCCACGAGGGCGTCGTGCACCATGGTGGTGATACCCGGGACATAGGGGCCGTACTGTGCCGGGTCGACCGAGTCGGCGTCGTCACCCGCGGCCTCGACAGCCTCATCGTAAGCATCGCGGCCCTGACCGAGCACATACCAACCGTCGGTGCCAAAGAGCTGATCGTTGGTGAAGTCGGTCACCGTTCCGCCCAGGGTGGAAACGGCGATGTAGTACACGCAGAACATGATGACCACAAAGATCGGCAGGCCCAGGATACGGTTGGTAACCACACGGTCGATCTTCTCGGAGGTGCTCATCTTGGCCGGGGCCTTGGTGAGGCACTCATCGATGATGTGCGCGATGACGCCATAGCGCTCACCGGTGATGATGGACTCGGCATCGTCGTCGCAGTCCTGCTCGCACTGGGCGACCAGCTCCTCCACGCGAGCGGCCTTCTCCTTGGTGAGGTTGATGAGCTTGCAGGCGTCTGCATCACGCTCGAACAGCTTGACGGCGTAATAGCGACGCTTGTTAGCGGGAACGCTCGCCGGAAGGTTATTCTCGATGTGCGTTAGAACGTCCTCGATGGAGGAATCGAACTTGTGCTCCGGCACCTGGCCCTTGGAAGCAGCGGACTTCTTAACCTGCTCGAAAAGCTCCTTGATACCCTTGTTCTTAAGGGCCGAGATCATCATGACCGGGCAACCGAGCTTCTTGGAGAGCTTGTCCGTGTCGATCTTATCGCCGTTCTTCTCGACCAAGTCGGCCATGTTGAGGGCGACGACTACGGGCAGGCCGGTCTCGATAACCTGAAGCGCCAGGTACAGGTTGCGCTCGAGGTTGGTGGCGTCGACAACCTGGACGACCACATCGGGCTCGCCGCTCATGAGATAATCGCGCGAGCATTGCTCCTCGGGGCTGTAGGGGGAAAGCGAGTAGATACCAGGGAGGTCCGTGATGGTAACGTTCTTGTCGCTTAGGAGCTTGGCCTCCTTTTTCTCAACCGTGACGCCGGGCCAGTTGCCAACGTAGCCGTTGGCGCCGGTAATCAGGTTGAAAAGCGTGGTCTTGCCGCAGTTGGGGTTACCCGCCAGCGCGACATGGATCTGAGAATCCGCCATTCAATCCTTCTTCCTTGTGTGCCCGCGCTGCTTTCTCCGCACGGGCTGGATAATGTGCTTCAAAGTTGCTGCATTAAGTTAGAAATACCTAACTTTATCTGCAGAAATATACGCCGCGAGCCCTTACTGGACCTCGACGACGGCCGCCTCCTCCTTGCGGATGGAAAGCTCATAGCCGCGCACGTTGATCTCGACCGGATCACCGAGCGGTGCGACCTTCACGACCTTGAACGAAGTGCCCTTGATGAGCCCCAGGTCCATAAGGTGGCGGCGAAGCGCACCCTCACCGTGAAGCTTGACGATGGTGGAGCTCTCGCCCACCTTAACGTCACCCAACGTCTTCATCCTCTTGTCCCCCTTTCGGTTTTTATGAAATGCTGCAGACTAACCGACGGTCATGATGTGCATGGCCACCTTGGAATCGATGCCAAAGCGCGCGCCCAGCACCGTGACGATGATATTGGCGCCACTCGAGCTCACCACGTGGATTTCGTTGCCCTCGACAAAGCCGAGGTCCTTGAGGTGGTGTTTCATGTCCTCATTGCCCTTTACACGAGACACGCGCACGGTTTCGCCCGCTTTTACCATCGAAAGCGGCATGGCCGGCATCTGCGGTCCGCAAGACATGAGTTGCTCCTAACGTCAGTTCGTCCTCAACATCGACGTGATAAAAGTTAACCACGTCTATGTTCGCTATAGTAAACTAGCACGTGGTTAACTTTTTGGAAAGGGTCCCCATTCAGATTTCGAAAAAGTTTCCTATACGAAACAAAAAGGCGCGGCAAAGGACCATCCTTTACCGCGCCCTATCATGCTTAGAGCGAGAGGTTTCTGATCGACGTGACGCACGAGGCCTCATCCACGCCCGAAACGCGGAAGATAATGTCCTCGCCACACTCGCCGTAGAGAGCCATGAGGCCCATAACGTCGCGACCGTCGGTATGGCGATCACCGATGCTGACCGACACGTCACTACGATGCTTGGCGATAATGTCATAAAGCAGCGCAACCGGGCGGGCATGCAATCCCAACGGATCTTTAATCGTCTTCGTAAATTCGACCATGTCCCCTCCCACGACATCGCACATTCGGCCGGCAAAACCCAGCCACGTGGTAGTTATTGTAGCGTTAGATGCTTGTCGAGAGCTCCTCTGAACACCTCGTGGTCAAAAAGTGGCAAATATGAGTACTGTCACCAATTTAGTAGCAGCAAAATCGAGAGCAAATTGCCTACTTCGAGCGATTCGAAGAGGTTGAAAGCCGTCAAACATCCTTTAAAGGGGGTTAGATAAATTGATTTTGAGCCCATTTTCGCTCAGAACAGGTCAAAAAATATGACACCTCTTTTGCAACAGTACTCATATTTGGCATTTTTTGACCACAAGGTCCAAAACCATGCCCCAAAACACAAAAGGAGGGGCCTCGTAAGGCCCCTCCTTAGGAAAGGGAATCGATTTATTCCACAGCCGTAGATTAATCCTAGCCGCTACTCCATCATGTCGAGGACGGAGGGGCGCAGCTCGCTCTCGGCGGCCTCGGGATCGGTCTCGCGCAGACGGTTGATGTAGCGGTTGTACCACATCACGGCAAGGCCCAGGAAGACAACCACACCGCCAACGTTGTAGACCAGCGTCAGCCACAGCGGCTGATCGAGCGGAATGGTGCCGCAGATAAGCACGAAGCAGAAGACCACAAGCAGGAATGCGGCAACGACCAGGCCAAAGCTGCGCGAGCCCATGCGGAAGCCACGGGGAGCAGCGTCGAAGTTCTTGCGCAGCATAAAGTAGGCAAGCAGAATCAGCAGCGGCGGGAGCAGAGCGGTGGCAGCCGTCATGTTGGTGACGATCATGAGCAGGTCGTCGAGGTTACCAGAGCCCAGGGCCGGGATGATCAGGATGGGGACGACGATGGCGAACTGCAGCCAGGCAGCGCGGGCAGGAATGCCGTGCTCGTTGAGCTCGACGATCTTGCTACCAAAGACGCCCTTGGGGATCTCGGTGAAGAAGACCTTGATGGGAGCGGAGGTCCACATCATGAGGGAACCCAGCGTAGCGGCGAGAAGGATCAAGCCGATGACGCGCGTGGACACTTCCATAGGAATGCCAAAGTGGGCAAAGACAGCGCCGAACACGTCGAAGATGCCGGTGGAGATGGCAACGCTGCCCTCGGGGATGAACAGGTTAACCAGCAGCGAAGCGCCTGCATACAGAAGGCCGATGGTCAGGCCGGCGATAACGACGGTGCGCACGAAGGCCTTGACGCCACCCTTAAGGTCGTTAAGGAACACGCCGACAGACTCAGCGCCGCCAACGCCCTGGATGATCCAGGCAAGCGTACCGAAGAAGCCCCACGCAGTTGCGAAGTTGCTCATGTCGGGAGCCATGTTAGCGGGCGTAGGAGCCGTAGCGAACTCAACGCCGCCAAAGGCAGCAGCCAGGGACAGCAGGATGAACACGGCGGTCAGGCCGAGAGCCGCGGTCGAACCGAAGGAGGAAATGGAGCCGATCCACTTAGCGCCCTTGGTCGAAACCCACGTGGCGATAGCAAAGACGACGATCTCGATAATGGTGATCCACAGCTGCGAAAGCTCGGCGTTGGCACCAAAGAACACGTAGCTCGCGTAGATGATGACGTTGGGCAGGACGGACGCAAAGAAGAACAGGTTAACGAACCAGTAGCTAAATGCCGTCAGGAACGCCCAGCGACCACCCATCGAGGTCTTAACCCATGCGTACACGCCAGACTCGGAGTCCTTGTTGAGGCCGACGAACTCGGCGGTAACCAGGGTATAGGGGACAAAGTACAAAAGCGTGGCAAAGAAGAACGACGGCGCAGCTGCCAAGCCGATGGCCGCGTTGTTGTTGATGATGTTCTTGATACCGAACACGGCGGCGACCGTCATGCCCAGCAGAGCGAACGAACCGATCGTTCCTCGTTTTTCAGAGCTCATAAGCCCTCCCAATCATCTATTAAATGTCATCTAAAACCGTCCGGACTGCAAGCGCAATCGTGGACGGCGCGCCTGCTAAGGGGAATGGGGAAAAGGGAGTCAACAAAGCCATCCCCCTTAACGGGGCAAAGCAAACGTCCAGGTGGACGAATACTACTTGTTGGGGAAGGAATAACCTTCAACCGTCACGTGCAGTACCACGACGCGGGGATCCGCGGCATCGGCCACGACACGGTAGGCCTCGTCAATTTCGACGACGGCAACGCCGCCGGCGGGAATCGTCACAGTCTCCCCCGTACCCTCAAAGCGCTCGCGATCATCGATATCGCTGTAAGCGCGGGTGCAGGTTAGGCTTGCCTTGGGGGCAACCTCGACGGTCAGGTCGCCGTCGAGCGGGGCGAGCACGGCATGATAGCGACGGTGACCGACCAGATCGGCGGTAGCCGCCTCGTGGGCGTTCGCCCACCAGTACACCAACGAGTCGCCGATGGAGTAAGCCACGTCGTGCTGCAGGTCGGCAACACCATCGAGCGCCTGGCCGGTACGCATCCACTTCCTGACGGACTTCATCTGAGCGTCGAAATCGGCGCGCGAATTAAAGACATGCATGACTTATGCCTCCTTAATGGGTGCCAGCGCCTGAGCCAGATCGGCAGACGTCAGCGGTCGCAGGGACACCTCGAAACTGAAGCTCTCAAAACGGGTGCGATAGGAATCGAGCACCTCGGAACCCCAAGAGTTCGAGCCAAGGCCGAGCAGCTGGTCGTTGATGTTGACCGTGACCGTGTCACCCTTGACAAGGTCGTAGACGTGCTTGGCGTTATCGATGGCCTCGCAGCTATAGGGCCATGCCGAGAACGAGAACGGGTTGGAAGCGGCGTCGGTCGGACGAGTCACCAACACGCCGTCACCGTGGCTGGAGCGCAGGGCGACCCAACGGGTGCCCTCGCGGTTAGCGCAATCCTGGGGCATGACATACGGCGTGAACATGTCGTCGACCGTAGTGCGGTAATGGCCGACCGGGTTGGCGCGCAGCGAGTCCGGATAGTTCTCGCCCGGGCCGTGGCCATACCACTCGACGGCACGATCGCAACCGGGGACCTCGAAGGAGATGCCGATGCGCGGGATAATGTCCGAATAGTCGCCGTAAGGCTCGCCGGAAACCTTGAGGTCGACGCGACCGCTCGGAAGCACGGTGTAGACAAGCTCGACGCGCATGCCGAACGCACGGACGGGAGGAGCAATGCGCTGGCTCACGGTAACGACGACCGCATTGCCGTCCTGCTTCCAAGAAACCTTGCGGGTGGACGTCTGCATTACATCGATGAAGTTGTCCTTCCACAGGGAGTCGTACTCCTGGGCGTGGTTGTCGACGAGCGGATGCCAAAAACCAACCTGGGGACCGGAGGCCATGACGTCGCGGCCGGATGCCTTCCACTCGCTCACGGTGCCGCTTACCTTGCTGAAGGTCAGCTCGCCATTGAGGGAGTGAATGCGAATCTCCTGCTCGGTCTCCTCGACCGTAAGCTCAGGACGAGTGGGAGCCGCAATGGCCGGCGCCGGATGGTTTGCGATGGCAAACTGGCTTGCGCCCAGTTGGAACATCGGCTCGCACCAGACGTGAGCGGCCATGGTGTAGGCGCGCACAGTCAGCAGGGTCTCGCCTACCGCGGCCTCGTGAATCACCAGCGGAAGCTTGACGGACTCACCGGAGGCAACCGCACCGGGCGTGAGCGTCTTGCGGCAGACCACGTCGCCGTCCACCAGGGTCTCCGCCGACAGACAGACATCCTCGAGGGTGGTGAACCAACGCTTGTTGGTGACGGTCAGCTCGCCTGCCTCGGCGTCATAAGCCATGCGAACCGGGCAGATGACCTGGCCATACTCAGTGAGGCCCGGGCTCGGCTGCTGCCAAGGGAACACCATGCCATCGATGCAGAAGTTGCTGTTGTTGGGGTAATCGCCGTTGTCGCCACCATACATATCGTAGGCAACGCCGTCCTCGGTCACAGCAGCCAGACCGTGGTCGCACCATTCCCAAATAAACTGGCCCTGGATGCAATCCCAGCGATCAAAGACCTCCTGGTACTCGGACAGGCCCCCGGGACCGTTGCCCATGGAGTGACCGTACTCGCAGTTGATGCGCGGCTTGGGGAACGGATGCTCGCCAAAGTCGTTCATCTGCGAAACACGGGAGTACATCGTGGAAATGACATCAACGGTATCGGCGTTGCGGTCCTCCTCGTAATGGACCGGACGACCATCGAGCTCGTGAGCCTTGGCATACATTGCACGGATGTTGCAGCCATAGCCGCTCTCGTTGCCCATCGACCACATAATGATGCAGGCGTGGTTGCGCTCCTGCATCACCAGGCGCTCAATACGGTCGACGTAGGCCGGCTCCCATGCCGGGTCGTCGGTGACCAGGGCGATATTGCCGATATTCTCGAAGCCGTGGCTCTCCATATCGGTCTCGGCGACCAGCATGATGCCATACTCATCGCACAGCTCGTAGAAGCGCGGGTCGTTGGCGTAGTGGGACGTGCGCACCGCGTTGATGTTGTGCTGCTTCATGAGCTCCAGGTCGCGGCGCATGCGATCGAGGCCCACGGCGCGGCCCTTGTGATCGTCGTGATCGTGGCGGTTGACGCCATGCATCTTAAAGTAAGTGCCGTTGAGGTAGATATGATTGCCCTCGACCGTCACCTCGGCAAGACCCTGGCGATGCGGAACGTACTCGCTGACCTCGTCACCGTCGTAGACCTCAAACGTAAGGTCATAGAGGAAGGGGTCCTCGGGGTTCCAGAAGTGGGCATCGGTCACGTTGCATTCGGCATGGCCGTCGACGCACTCACCCGTAGCCACCACGTTCTCGCCATCGCTGAGCGTAAACACGATGTCGGAAGCGCCCTCGGCCACCGTATCGAGCGTGATCAGAGCGGTATCGCCCTCGCGGTGCGTGCGGAACCTAAAGTCTACCAGATGCGCGGCGGGACGCTGCATAAGGTACACGTCGCGGAAGATGCCCGAGGCCCACCACATATCCTGGTCCTCGATGTAGCTGCCATCGCTGTACTGCAAGACCTTAACCGCAAAAAGGTTGTCGCCCTCGACAAGTGCGTCGGTCACGTCGAACTCGGCGGACAGGCGCGAGCCCTTGGTCATGCCGATAAACTGACCGTTGACGTACAGCTCGCCATAGCTCTCGATGCCGTCGAAGCGAATGATCTCGCGAGCGCCGGCAGGAACAGCGGGAAGGTTGACGATGCGCTGGTAGACGCCCGTGGGGTCATCGGAGGGAACAAACGGCTGATCCACCGGGAACGGGAAGCCCTCGTCGGTATAGGCAAGGTTGCCGTAGCCATCTACCTGCCACAGGTGCGGAACTTCCACGTGATCCCACTCGGGCTCGTACGTGGAGAGCTCCTCGTTGGAAACGGCAGCAGGTCCCTCAAAGAGGCGGAACTGCCACGAGCCGGACAGCTGGACAAACCCGCGCGACAGCTCGCGGCTGTACGTAGCGGCGAGATCGGCGGTCTCGTAACCCATAAAGTACGCATGGGGTGCCAGGCGGTTCCTGTGGGTGAGCGCTTGGTTTTCCCAATCGTTAATGGCGTCCATGGTGATGCTCCTTCGTCATCGTAGTGATTCTTGTGCAACCGGTTGTCCTTATCTTACGGGCGATGCAAAAAACTGTGCAACCGGTTGTCCGCTGAACGGTCGATTTGGCCGGGTTAACGGTGCAACCGGTTGTACAATCGCAACACTTATGTCACCCTGAGTATCGAAACTCAGCGCAAGACATCGTTCTTAAGCTCGTAGGCAACCTCCACGCCCGCTGATATCTCACCCACACGAGACGTATTCTATTTCGGCTTGGTTGCAAAACGACACCGGTCACCGGATATCATGAACGCTGTTCAGGCGCACTATAGTAAGCTGTATCCGCACCAGCCCGTATCAGTGACAACATCGACCACATTTTCCAGGAGACGCCATGACCCAACCAGTTCGCACCGCACCTACGCTTGCCGAGGTTGCCGCAGCTGCCGGCGTGTCGCGCTCCACGGCATCGCGCGCCCTCAACGATTCGCCCCGCATTAGCGAGGAAACCAAAAAGCGCGTCCGCGCGGCGGCCAAGGAAGTCAATTTTGTCCCCAACGCTCGTGGCCGAGCGCTCGCTGTCGGGCGCACGGAAATCATCGCCGTGCTCGTGACCGAGCCCCTGAGTGAACTCTTCAGCGACCCCACCTATAGCGAGTTTTTGAGCGGCATTACCGAGGAACTGTCGGAGTCGTCCTATCTGCCCGTTATCTTGCAGGCGTCTTCTACGCATGAGCGCAACCGCGCACGCGAGCACTTTGAGCGCCGCTCGTTCGACGCCGTGATCGACGTCTCCCCCTACAAGGGCAGCGAGCTGCTCGAGGTGCTGCGCGAGCTGGGCGTACCCACCGTGTTGTGCGGCCAGCTCGAGGGCCACCCCTATCGCGATGTGTTCTCGACGGTCTACTCCGACGACGAAGAGGGCGGACATTTTGCGGCACTCGCCATGAAGGATCGCGGGCGCAAAGATATCGTCGCCGTGTTGGGACCGCAAGACAACCCCGCTGTTGTCGACCGTCTGCGCGGCTACCGCGCCGTCTTGGGCGAAGACCTCCCAGACGCAAACGTTATCTATACCGGCTGGAACAGCGGAGACGGCTATCAGGCCATGCACCAGATCCTCGCGCGCGAGATTGCTTTCGATGGCGTGCTCTGCGGGTCGGACCGTATCGCGGCTGGCGTCATCACCGCACTCAACGAGGCAGGCCTATCCGTTCCGGCGGACGTTTCCGTCGTCGGCTTCGACGATCACGAGATTGCGACGCGCTGCGTCCCCGCGCTCACGACCGTCCGCCAGCCCCTGCGCGAAGAAGGCCACATGGCCGCCAACATTGCGCTCGACATGATCAAGGGCGCCGAGCCCACCACCTCCGTGATGCACATGCAGCTGATCCAGAGAGACTCGCTATAAGAAACTGGGACAGGCTTTCCGCCAGACAGTTGTTGCGGAAAGCCTGCCCCGTTTTGAGCGCTCATTCTGGGGCACAGTTTCCGCTAGACAGCTCAACCGGAAACTGTGCCCCATTATTATGCCGAATTCTGGGTCGCACTTTCCCAGAGGACCCCCTTTGGGAAAGCGCGACCCGTTCTGGACGCAGATTCCGGGACGCACTTTCCGCGACGCCCGGTCACCCCATGCCCTCACAATCTCGGCGTATAAAAAACGCGGGAAGGCACACGTCCTTCCCGCGTTGCGGGCAATATGTAGCCGCTCGCCTACATCAGACGCAGGCTGACGTCCTTGAGCTGGGCGCCGCTAACGGCACTCGGGGCGCCCGACATGAGGTCGGAGCCGCTGGCCGTCTTGGGGAACGCCATGACGTCGCGGATGGAGTCGGAACCGGTGAGCAGCATGCACACGCGGTCCAGGCCCAGAGCGAAACCGCCCATCGGGGGCGCACCAAACTTGAGGGCCTCCATGAGGAAGCCGAACTGAGACTCGGCGCGCTCCTCGGTAAAGCCCAGGAGCTTGAGCATGGACATTTGCATCTCGGCGTTGTGGATGCGCATACCGCCGCCGCCGGCCTCAAAGCCGTCCATGACAAAGTCGTAGGTGCACGAACCGGCTGCCAGCGGATCGGCCTCGATCTTGGCGATGTCGGTCTCGGTCGGCAGAGTGAACGGCTGGTGCTCGGCAGCATAGGCCTTGCGATCCTCGTCCCAATGGAACAGCGGGAAGTTGACGACCCACAGGAAGTCGTGACCCTCGCGCTTGATCTCGAGCGCATTGGCCATGTGCGAACGCATGCCGCCCAGGATCTCGTCGGAGAGCAGGCGCGGGCCGGCGGCGAACATCACAAGGTCGCCGGGCTCGACGTCCATGCGCTCGCGCAGAGCCGCCATCTCCTCGTCCGAGAAGAACTTGACGATGGGGCTGTTGATGGAACCGTCCTCGCGGAAGGCGATCCAGGCCAGGCCCTTGGCGCCAAACGTGGAGGCCACGCCGGCGAGCTTATCGATCTTGGCACGCGCCCAGGCACCGGCGCCCTTGGCGTTGATGGCCTTGACGACAGAGCCCTCCTCGTTCGCAGCGGTCGCGAAGACCTTGAACTTGGAGTTGGCAAAGATGTCGGTCAGGTCGACCAGGTGCATGCCGTAGCGGGTATCGGGCTTGTCGGAGCCATAGGTGTCCATGGCCTCCCAGTAGTTCATGCGACGCAGCGGCGTGGGCATCTCGACACCCATGCGACCGAAGGCATCGGCAAGAACCTCCTCGAGCGCGCTCATGACATCGTTCTGGTCCACGAAGGACATCTCGATATCGACCTGGGTGAACTCGGGCTGACGGTCGGCGCGCAGGTCCTCGTCGCGGAAGCACTTGGCAACCTGGTAGTAGCGCTCGACGCCACCGACCATGAGCAGCTGCTTCAGGAGCTGCGGGGACTGCGGCAGGGCGTAGAAGTTGCCCGGCTGGATGCGGCTGGGGACGATGAAGTCGCGGGCGCCCTCGGGCGTAGACTTGAACAGGGAGGGCGTCTCGACCTCCATGAACTCACGGTTGTGCAGCGCCTCGCGAATGGCAAAGGTGAAGTCGGAGCGCAGCTTGAGGTTGGCCATCATCTCGGGACGGCGGAGGTCCAGATAGCGATAGCGCAGGCGAGTGTCCTCGCTGGTCTCGATGCCGTCCTCGATCTGGAACGGCGGGGTGACGGACGTGTTGAGCACCTCGGCGTGGTCGGTCAGGACCTCGATCTCGCCGGTCGCGAGCTTGGTGTTGGTGGTCTCCTCGCCACGGGCGCGCACGACGCCGTGAATCTTGATGGGCCACTCGGGACGCATGGTCTCGGCGATCTTAAAGGCATCGCCATCGGAGTGCTCGGGGTCGAAGGTGAGCTGCGTAATGCCCTCGCGGTCGCGAAGGTCGCAGAAGATAAGGCCGCCGTGGTCGCGGCGACGGCTCACCCAACCGGTGAGGGTGACCTCTTCGCCCACGTTCTCGAAGCGAAGCTCGCCGCAGGTACGGGTGTGCATGGAATGCTCATCGATGGGACGGGTCTGGCTCATACCAGTGATCCTCCTTTATGGATCTGTGCCGCCCCGTGTCGTTCCGGGCGGCGTCGTACAGATTTGCCCAGCCTGCGTAAACCGCGCAGCCGGACATGGCGTTCTATCTTATCGCACCTGTGTCGATGTACCGCGAAAAAGTAACTCTTGCCCAAAGACTTGACGGAGACGAAACAATTGACGCGGCCTGGCCGTCGCCCAGGCGCGCCGCGTGCGACAATGTGCCCCAATACAACTGCACTCGGAAAGGCCCGCCATGACTGCACGCCTCATCGTTATGGATATCGACTCCACGCTCATCAACCAGGAAGTCATCGACCTGTTGGGCGAGGAAGCCGGCGTGGGAGAGCAAGTTGCACAGATCACCGAACGCGCCATGCGCGGCGAGCTTGACTTTAAGCAGGCGCTCGAGGAGCGCGTGGGGCTGCTTGCCGGCTTGGATGAGAGCGTGTTCGAGCGCACCTTTGAGCGCGTGACGTTTACTCCCGGCGCGCTGGAGCTTGTGCGCTCGGCGCACAGCAAGGGCTGGAAGGTCGGCGTGGTGAGCGGCGGCTTCCACGAGGTCGCCGACAAGATCGTGGCCGCCGCGGGCATCGATTTTTGCCTGGCCAACCGTCTGGAAGTCGTGGACGGCAATCTTACCGGTAAGTTGGCCGCCGACATTGTGACCAAGGAGTCCAAGCTCATCCAGCTGCTGGACTGGGCAGTTGAGTGCGGCGTCGACATGGCCCACACGGTCGCTATTGGCGACGGGGCAAACGACATCCCCATGATCCAGGCCGCGGGCACTGGCATCGCGTTTTGCGCCAAGCCCAAGACGCGTGAGGCAGCCCCGTTTACCATCGACGAGCGCAACCTGATGCTCGCCATGGATATCATCCTGCGCGACTAGCCGATCTGTCTAACAATTGAATCAGTCCGTCCTATAGTTTCCGAACAATTTTGTCTTAGTGTTCGGAAACATACCCTTTGAGTGCTAGACTTTGCGCCGTCGAAGGGAACATATATGGATAAGCGAGATTTTGAGCAGCTGCTGAGCGATGTTGCCGGCGGATCAGTCACCCCTGCCGATGCCCTTACGCGCATCCAGACGGCTCCGACCGCCGATTTGGGCTTTGCGCAGCTTGATCTTTCGCGCGGAGTGCGCCAGGGAGCCGGCGAGGTTGTCTACGGTGCCGGTAAAACCGCCGAGCAAATTGCCGCCATTATCAAAGCATTACTCGATGCAGACCAGGAGCGCATCCTGGTCACGCGCTTAGATGCCGAAAAAGCCGCGCACACCGCTGAGCTTCTCGGCAACGACATCGACCTGGGATATGTCCCGGACGCACAGCTCGCCCTGGTGGGCGGCAAGCCCTCCCCCACCGGCAACGGACGCATCGTCGTCGCCTGCGCCGGCACGAGCGACCTGCCCGTCGCCGAAGAGGCGACACTGACGGCCGAGTTCTACGGCAACGAGGTCGATCGCCTCTACGACGTGGGTGTCGCCGGCCTGCACCGCCTGCTCGCTCATGCCGAGGAACTCGCCCAGGCGCAGGTGGTCATCGCCATCGCCGGCATGGAGGGCGCCCTGGCGAGCGTTATCGGCGGTCTGGTGAGCTGTCCGGTCATCGCCGTTCCCACCAGCGTGGGCTATGGCGCGAGCTTTGGCGGCGTGGCCGCACTGCTCGCCATGCTCAACTCCTGCGCCAGCGGCGTTTCGGTTGTCAACATCGACAACGGCTTTGGTGCCGCCTACCAGGCAAGTCTTATCAATCATCTGAGCGCTGGTACGCCCTGCGCCCGTTAAGGAGCATTCCATGTCCAACCATCAGCACACGCTTATCATCGACGGCACCTCGGGCATCAGCGGCGACATGACCGTCGCGGCCCTGCTCGACCTGGGCGCCAGCGAGGAGCATCTGCGCGAACAGCTCGCCACGCTTCCGGTCGATGGCTTTGAGATTGCCGTTACACGCGTAAACAAGCATGGCATCGACGCCTGCGACTTTGACGTTCAGCTGGCAGAGGAGCTCGAGAACCACGACCACGACATGGCCTGGCTCTACGGCAACGAAGCGGGCACCGAGCACACACATGAGCATGAGCACCACCATCATGACCATGGGGAGTACGAGCACTGCCATGAGCACGCGCATGACCATGAGGGCCACGCCCATGAGCACGAGGATCACCATCACGCCCACCACCATCATCACCGTTCTTTGGCGGACGTCACCACCATCATCGATGGCTCGCAGCTAAGCGATGGCGCCAAGCGTCGCGCGCTCGCCATCTTTACCGCGCTCGCCGCCGCCGAGGCCAAGGCCCACGGCAAAACGCCCGAGACCGTCATGTTCCACGAGGTAGGCGCCATCGATTCCATCGTTGACATCTGTTCAGTCGCCATCTGCCTCGATGACCTGGGCATCGAGGATATTGTCGTCGAGTCGCTCTCCGAGGGTCACGGCACCATCCACTGTGCCCACGGCCTTATGCCCATCCCGGTACCCGCCGTCGTCAACCTATGCCAAGCAGGCAACATCGCCCTCACGCCCGCACCGGTCGCCGGCGAGCTCGTAACGCCCACGGGCGCCGCCATCGTCGCCGCACTGCGCACGTCCGACCAACTGCCCTCACGCTACCGCATCGAGGCCGTCGGCTACGGCGCCGGTAAGCGCCCCTACGAGGGCTGCTCCGGCACGCTCCGTTGCCTGCTTGTTCACGTGGATGCATAGCCATGGATGCCCGCAAAACCAAAAGCCGCGCCGCTATTGTCACGGCGTTTTCCGAGCTCCTTCGCGAGGAGGACTACGGCAAGATCACCGTCGGCGACATCATCGCGCGCGCTCACGTAGGCCGCGCGACATTCTACGGCCTCTTTAAGAGCAAAGACGACCTGCTGTCCGAGCTCGTGAGCGACATCTGCACCCACGCCCTCGACGACGATGGCACACCGCTCGACGACCCACTCGTGCAGATCGAGCATATTCTCAACAATCTCTGGGAGCGTCGCCAGGGCGTCCGAGCGCTGGTAGCCGGCGCCGGCTCACGCGTCTTCGCCGACTGCCTACGCAAGACCATCATGTCACGAGCAGCCGAAACCGTCCCCACCGACCCAAACGGCCCCGCCGCCACCATGGACCGCAGCTTCCTACTACACCACATAGCCTCAAGCTTCGTAGGAATGGTCCAATGGTGGGCCTGGCACAACTTCCAAGCCCCAAAAGAGGACGTAGCCAAAGACTATCTATCAGCCATCAAGCCCCTCTTCAACTAAGTAAGAAGCGCATCCCAAAGCATCGCCCCAACCCAGGCCGCCACGCATCCCAAAGTGTCACTCGCACCTCAAAGCGCCTAACAACAAAGTGCCCACCACATCCAAATTCAGATATATATGTTGGTTGCTTGTTCGAACACAACCGGATTCCCGCAGGGTCCGGCATAGGTTAACTTTCCGCCGCACTCCGCAGGACGCAAGAAGCTCCCGCCGCACGAAGTGCGCAGCGGGAGCTTCTTGCATGTCCGAGGACGCGGCGAAAAGTTAACCTATGCCGGACCCGGGCGTTATATCAGTTGTCTTGGACTAGAACATGCCCAAGAAACCGTGCACAAACAGCGCGGCCAGAGCGGCACCGACAAACGGGGCGATGCCAGGAACGAGCAGGCCGTACTTCCAGTTGTTGTCAGCCTTGTTCTTAATCGGCAGCACCTGATAGGCCATGCGAGGACCAAGGTCACGAGCCTGGTTCATGGCGAAGCCGGTGATGCCGCCCATGCCCATGCCAACAGCCCAAACGATCAGGCCGACGCAGATGGCGAGCATCAGAACGTTCTCGCCGGCGCGGCTAGCGGCAGCAAGGATGGCGCTGATGAACACAAAGGTGCAGATAGCCTCGCAGAAGAAGTTACGAGCATAGTTCGTACCCTCGGTGGTGGGGTTGGTCGAGAAGATATTGCGCTGGGCAATGGGGTCGACGACGCCCTCGGAAGCCTTGAACTCATCGGCATACATCAACCACGCGATCACGGCACCCGCAAAGCCGCCGAGCATATCGGCAACCATGAAGGGGATGCAGCTGCTCCACGGCACCAGGCCGACGATGCACTGGGCAAGCACCATGGCGGGGTTCATGCACACGGCGCCGCCAAAGATAAACAGGGCGACCGAGATGCCGAAAGACCAAGTGGTGATGGCAAACATATGACCAGAGCCCTGATACTTGGTGCCCTTGAGCACGGTATCGCAGTGTACGCCCACGCCAAAGATGATCATGAGGGCCGTTGCGCCGAATTCGCAAAGGAGTTTGGTAAGCATAAAACCTTATCTTTCTTGTCGGTTATAAACGATTCGTTTGGGCCACGCACTAGTGCTGCGCGACGACAACGCCCAGGCCATCGGGAATGACGGCAACCTTGGCATCGGCACCCTTCATCTCAAAGGCGAGCTTGAGCGCCTCCTCGATAGTGTTGACCGGCGTCATGTGCATATCCTTGAGCATCTGGTGATCGCACAGGTCGGTAACCATGATCACGGGATGATGTGCCAGGATGCGAGCGAAAATCTGGCTCGTCCACTGGTCGGGCAGGGTCTCGTCCTTAGGACGATCGATGCAGGCGCGCTCAAACTCCGCCGGATCGTTGTCGGCGATGTTGTGATAGAAGCCCTCGCCACCGTGACCGTCGGCACAACCGGCGACGTCGATGATCACGCCACCCTCGGGAAGTGTGGCCTCGGCAGCGCACATGCCCTTCACGGCCTGGTAGATGTTCTGATCGAGCGGGTAGCCGCCGTTGGTGGTGATGGCGATCTCGCACTCGACGGGCTCAACGCCGGCAAGGCTCTTCACGAACTCGCAGCCAGCCTCGTGTGCCTTGTGAATGTCGCCGGCAAAGGAGCCGATGACCTCGTGCTTGCCGTTGAGCACAACGTTAAGCACAAAGGCAAGGTGAGCCATCTCGGCAGCGGCAAACATATCCTCGCTCACGTGGTTGTGGCACAGGTTGCCGGCACGCGAATGAGAATCGTTCACAAACTGACCGTTGTGGTTGTACATGATGGTCTTGTAGCTGGCGATGCCAGGCAGGACGGACTTGCGGCTGCCAGAGAAACCGGCAAAGAAGTGCGGCTCAATAAAGCCCTCGGCAAGCAGCAGATCGCAATCGGCGGCAATCTTGTTGATGATGCACTCGCCACCAGAAGGCAGGGTGCCGATCTTTTTCATCATGCTGTCATCAGTCGCAACGTGCATAACGATTTCCTCGTTGGCAACGATCTCCTCGCCGTACTTGTTGACGAGCTCCTCGTGCGTCGACGGACGATGCATACCCGTAGCAACCAGAATGCGAACGCGCGCCTCAGGCGCAGCGGAGTGGATGTGATGCAGCAGAATAGGCATCGTCACACGCGAGGGAACGGGGCGCGTATGGTCGGAGCTAATGATGACAATATCCTTCTTGCCAGCACAAAGCTCCTCGAGCAAAGGTGAGCCATAAGGGTTGGCAAGCGACTCCTCTACCAGTTCTTCCTGCGATTTCGTGGTCTTAAACTCGTTTTGATGACCTTCCATCACACCCGCGAAGTTCTTATCCTCGAGCTCCAGATGCAACGTCTTGTGGTCAAACGGCAGTTCACATTCAAACAATGACGAGCGCCCTCTTCCTTTCAACTGACACACTAGATAAACCGTTGGAAGGATACGCCGCTCACCGAAAAACTCCACCGTCCACCGACTCATTAACACAACGTTCATATTTGCCCCATAACAAAACGGCCGCGATCCCAAACGGGACCGCAACCGCCTGTAAAAGACACAATAGACAGGATGACTTACGCAGCGCCGAGGCAAACATCTACCCCGAGATGTACGCACGTAAGCCATTTTGCATAAATGCGTTAATTAATTGCATAAAATGGTGCATGGATTTCAAACCGTACCAGGGTAGTACCCTCCGGAGCGTGCATTTTTGCGAGTATTCAGTATCGCGGGATAAGATTTTGGTGTCAAAAGTCTTTCAAAAGGTAGATAGTCCTCATGACTCGTCCCATCTGGATAGCATGCGGCGAGAAACCAGCCATATACGGGCATCGCCAAGGCCCAATTGTCGTGCAAAAGCATCAACAAAGGTAGCGAAAGCCGGCTATGGCCTTATGCATCAATCTTTGGCTGCTGAAAACTCCGTTTTTTGCACGTCGCCCCAAGCACCACCCTCAGCCAACGGCCAATCCGCCGAAAACCGGAAATCGTAGGGCCCGCCATTAGTTTAATTTTAGGCACACTCCACAGGACGCAAGAAGCCCTCGCCGCACTCCGCATTGGGCGCGAAGCGCACTTTAATCCCTTCAGCCCAATCCCAGAAGACCGAGGACGAAGGGACCGATGGGTTTCCCTCTGAATGCATTCCGCAGCACGAAGCCCCCTTATCCGCAGCTCCGAAGGAGCAGGATAAGGGGGCTTCAAGTGCGAGGACGCATTCAGAGGGAAACCCATCGGGTCCCGGTGAGAGCCACAGGGCTATCGATTACCCCGTGTTCTGCAAACCTGCCGAGACGCCGGTCACAGTCGAAAGAATAAGGCTCATGTACTCGGCCTTCTTCTCCTCTGCCATCTCGTCCTGGTTCATACGCACCTCGCGAAGGGCGCGGACCTGAGCGATGGATAGGGCGTCGACATAGGGGTTACGCACGCGAACGGCGCAGCCAAGCACGCGACGACGCTGCAGCGGCCACTCGTCACCGACGATGGCAAGGACCCACTTACGCGTGAGCTGCATCTCGGTGAAGACCTTCTCGGACAGATCCTGGCGATCGCCCAGGTGCAGATACATCTTGGCGATGCGCTGGTCGGTCTTGGCGATCGACATCTCGATGTTATCGATAAAGGTGCGGAAGAACGGCCACTCCTGGTAGGCAGCCTTAAGCTGGTCCAGATCGCCAAACTGCTCGCAGGCGGTGCCCAGGCCGTACCAAGCGGCCAGGTTAATGCGCGCCTGGCTCCAACTGAAGATCCACGGAATGGTACGCAGGTCGTCGAGCGACTTGGCGCCCAAGCCGCGCTTGGCGGGACGCGAGCCGATCGGCAGCAGACCGACCTCGGTCAGCGGCGTCACGGTCGAGAACCACGGTGTAAAGTCCTCGGTGTTCAGCAGGTCCAGATAGCGCTCGTGGCTTGCGGCGTTGAGCTTCTCGGCCATATCCCAGAACTTCTGCGTGGTCTCGGTGTTGATCTTCTCGACACTCGGGGCCGACTGCAAAAGCGTTGCGGCGGCAACGGACTCAACATGGCGCTGAGCCAGCGTACGGTTGCCGTAACGGGCAAAGATGACCTCGCCCTGCTCGGTGAGCTTAAAGAAGCAGTTGACCGAACCCTTGGGCTGCGCCAGCACGGCCTTATTGGCCGGGCCGCCGCCACGGCCCACGGCACCGCCGCGACCGTGCATGAGCACCAGGTCGATATCGTTCTTCTCGGCCCACTTGGCGATGCGCTCCTGTGCGGAGTGCAGCGCGAGCATGGCCGTGGTAGGACCGGCATCCTTGGAGGAGTCGGAGTAGCCCAGCATGACCTCCATGCGGCGGTTGGTCTGGGCAAGGCGCTTTTGCACCACGGGCAGCGTAAGCATCTGATCGAGCACGTCAACGCAGCCCTCGAGGTCCTCGAGCTGCTCGAACAGCGGGATCACGTCGAGCTCGGGGACATCCTCCTCGTGTGCAAAGGACAGGTGGGCAAGCTCAAAGACGTCGGCCACATGCTGAGCGCTCTTGGTAAACGAGATGATGTAGCGGTGCGCCATCTTCTTGCCGTAGCGCTTTTGGATGGAGCCGATAGCGCGGAAGGTATCGATGACCTCGCGCGTCATGGGCTGCAGGTCGCCATGGATACCGTTCTCGTGGATATCCTTAAGGGCGCGGGCATGCACCACGGAGTGCTGACGGAACTCCATCTCGACCATATGGAAGCCGAAGGACTCGACCTGCCAGATGATGGTTTGGACCGGGCCGTAGGCAGCACGGACGGCACCGCAGGCGGCCAGCGAACGCTGGACGACGCGCAGGTCATCCAGGAACTCGTCGGCGCTGTGGTACATGGTGTCGGTGATACGACGGACGGTGGCGTTCAGGCGGTCGGCCATGACGAGCATGACGGCGCGATGCGGCTCGTGCTCGGAGATCAGCTCGGCGCGGGCCGTGTACCGAGGGCTCATCTCGACCTGATGGTTCCACAGGTTAATGAGCTCGGCAGAAGGCTTGCTGTAGGTGGCCTCGAGCGTGAGGTTGCGGCCGATGCGGCGGCACTTGTCCTCGAGCTTGAGCACCATGTGCGTAAAGTACTTGGCGGCGACCTCACGGCTCACCTTGGCGGTGACGTTGGGGTTACCGTCGCGGTCGGAACCGATCCAGCTGCCGGGATGGAAGAACGCCGGGCACAGCGGCGGCACAGTACCGGCCTTGTCGCCCAGCACCCAGTCGTCAAAGCGACGATAGATGACGGGGATGACGTCGAACAGCGTGTTATCGAAGATGTCGATGATGGTATCGGCTTCCTCGACCGGCGTGGGCTTCTTCAGCGCGATGGGGCTCGTACGCACCAGGGCGTCGATCTCCTGCAGCATATGGCGCTCGTTCTCCACCAGGTCGGAGCCGCCCAGACGCGGACGCTCCTCCAGCAGGTTGGAGATACGGCGAATCTTGCCCTCGACGGCCTTACGACGGGCCTCGGTGGGATGTGCGGTAAAGACAGGGTGGAACTCGAGCTTGCCGAGCAGCTCGTTGGCGCCCTCGACACCCATCTCGTCTACCAGCTGGTGATAGGCAACGGTGAGTTCGTTGGCGGGATCGACCTCGGTATCGGTCGACGCACCGGCCTCGCGCTCGCGCAGCTGCGCCACGCGGTAATTCTCCTCCGACAGGTTTGCCAGGTGGAAGAAGCTCGTAAAGGCGCGAACGATGACCTGCTGCTTATCGAGCGGCAGGCTGTCGATCAAATCGACGACCTCACGAAATGCCACGGCGGTGGACTCATCGGCAGTAGGCACGCCCTGCTCGTCGACGGCCTCGTCGGCAGCGCGCGTACCGGGATTACCGGCGTTGGCCACAATCTCGGCCGACAGAATCTTGTCGAACAGGTCCGCGATCTCGGGATCATACTCGCTAAGCACACGACGCTCCAGGCGCAGGAACAGCGCCAGGTCATCGCGCAGCTCCTCGGGAATCTCGATCTCGGCGAGACGCTCCCTGGACTCGGCATTCGAGCCGATTCGGTTAACGAGGCGGTTGACCACGGCAGCGACGCGCGCCGCGGCTTCGGGTACAGACTGGTTGCTTAGGTTCTCAGCCACGTTTCCTCCCATTCCTCCTTCTATGCACGTAACATGCGGTATTTATTATAGGCACTCGGCAAAAACTTTCGACGCTGATTGCGCTTTACCACACAAAAGTATTTTCTGCATTGCAAGGGTTTTTGCTCTAAATGGTCGTATTTCTCGGTGGACGGCATACACAAACGGGGGCATTCCGCATAAATGCGAAACACCCCCGTAACAATCGCCCGCAATGAGCTGAACTTTTTAGTGAGTCCACAGCTCAAAAATCATGCGCTACAGGCGCTCGCGAACCGCCTCGACCACGTTGGCCAGATCGACGAGAACCTCGTCATGGCTCTGCATGTCGCGCACCTTGACCTTGCCGGCGGCAAGCTCGTCGCCACCCAGGACCAAAATGAGCTTAGCGCCCACCTTGTCGGCCTGCTTAAACTGAGCCTTGAGCGAACGACCCTGATAGTCTGCCTCGGTCACGATACCTGCGGCGCGAAGCTCCTGCGTGATGGCAAAGACGTTCTGGCGCAGCTCCTTGCCGGCATTGGCGACATAGACACACGGGACTTCCTCGGCACCCAGGTCGCTGCCAAAGGCCTGCAGGGCCAGCAGGGCGCGCTCAAAACCAACGGCAAAGCCGACGCCCGCCGTGGGCTTGCCACCCTCGAGCTCGACCAGGCCGTCATAGCGGCCGCCGCCACCGATGGAGCCGACGCCGGCGCCAGGGGCCTCGACCTCAAAGACAGTACGGGTGTAGTAGTCCAGGCCGCGCACCAAGGTGGGATCCTCGACATACTCGATACCGGCGGCATCCAGATAGCGCTTGACCTGCTCGTAGTGCTCGCGGCACTCGTCGCACAGGTTGTCACCCATCAGCGGAGCCTCGGCCATGATCTCGCGGCAGTGGTCGTTCTTGCAGTCGAAGGCGCGCAGCGGGTTAAGCTCGGCGCGCTCGCGGCACTCGTCGCACATCTCGTCTGCGTGATCGAGGATAAACTGCTTAACCTGCTCGCGGTACGCCGGACGGCACTGGGCGTCACCCATCGAGTTGATGAGCAGACGAAGCTTGGAAAGATCGAAGCCCAGGCGCTTGTAGAACTCCATGAGCATGATGATGCACTCGGCGTCTGCCGCCGGATCGGGAGCGCCGAGCCACTCGATGCCCACCTGGTGGAACTGGCGCAGGCGGCCCTTCTGGGGACGCTCGCCGCGGAACATGGCCTCGGCGTAGTACGCCTTAAACGGCGTGGAGCCCTGGGGCACCAGATTGTTCTCGACGACGGCGCGCACCACGCCGGCCGTGCCCTCGGGGCGAAGTGCCAGGCGCTGCTTGGGCTTGAGTTTGGTGTCGGTGCCCTCGGTAAAGACGCGCTCCAGGTTGGCACCGCTGAACACGCGGAACATTTCCTTGCGCACGACGTCGGTCGACTGGCCGATGCCGTGGACAAACACGTCCACTTGTTCGATCGCGGGCGTCTCGATGGGCTTAAAACCAAACGGCTCGAACACGCCGGCCGCAATCTGTTGCATCTTTTGCCAGGCGCGCATCTCGGCGCCGATAAGGTCGCGGGTTCCCTCCGCCTTCTGTGCCTGCATGGGCAAACACCTTTCTTTTGTATCGCGTCATAGGTAACGGTCATTATACGGCACAAACACAAACCGCGGCGGCGCGTCTGACCGAACGAGGGTATGGGGACTCGTTCGGCCAGATGCACCGCCGCGGCAGCCGATCCCTTTTCCTCCGTCCCCTTCGGATCACGTGATCCCTTGGGGACGGAGGAAAAGGGATCATTTCGTAGGCCCGTGGCCGCCTTGGAAACCGAATGATGGTACGAGCATCCATTCGGCTTCCAAGGCGGCCACGGGCAGAACGGGGCGAACAGAAAAGAGCGACGGACGTCTACTCCCCCGCCACGCTCGCGCGCAGCTTAGCGGCGATGGGCTCGGATGCCAGCAGAAACACGAGCATGACCACGGAGCACGCCAGGCACACAATCCAGGTGCTCGCAAAGGAGCCCGTGGCATCGAACAGCACGCCCGAGACAATGGCGCCCACGGTGCCGCCGACCATCTCGAGCGAGGTGATGGTGCCCGTGACCTTGCCGAGGTCAGCCATGCCAAACTGCTTGGACGCGGCGATGGTAGGCGTGATAGTGCCCATGCACGTTCCGACACCAAAGCTCACGGCAGCCACGATGGGACCAAGATCGGTCGCGGGGAAGCACAGGGCGACGCAGGCGATAATGCACGCAATGGAGCCAAGGATATTGCCAAAGCGCAGACCAAAGCGGTCATAGATCGCACCGAGCGAAATCTTGGCGATAACGACGGTGACCATGTAGGCCGAAAGCACGGTACCTGCCCACATGGGATCGTGGCCGCCCGTGACGATCTTGGCGCCGTTGACGGTAACACTCGTCATGTTGGTGACCTGGTTGGGCAAGATGGCGCCGTTAACGAGACCCATAAAGAGGAAGGCGACGACGAGCAGCCAAAACGCCGGGCTCTTCTTGATACGAGACCAGCCGACGCTAACCTCGGGCGCCGTGTGCTCGTCCTTATCGCCAGCCGTCGAGACGGACGGATCGCCCGGGTTCTCGCCGAGCGGCTTAAGGCCGATCTCGGAAGGCTTGGTGCGGAAGGAGTAAGCCGTGATGGGCAGTGCCGCCACCATGCAGACGGCAGCGAGTACCAGGAACGCAGAGCGCCAGCCCACACTCACGATAAGAGAGCTCACGATCGGCGAGAGAATGGCTCCGCCAAAGCCCGAACCCGAAAGTGCGATGGAAATGGCAAGGCCGCGTTTAGCGGTAAACCAGTTGGCGGTCACAAGGCTAATGAGCAGACGGGTCGAGGCCACAGCGAAGCAGCCCGAAACGGCAAAGAGCACGTAGACCTGCCACAGCTCACCGACAAAGCTCATGCCAGCAAGCACCGCCGAGGTGGCGATAACGGTGAGCGAGCCCAACACGCGGCCACTCACCTTATCGGCAACATGGCCGATAACGAGCGAACCCACGACGCTCACCACGGTGGAGATAGCGTTGGAGATGTTGTACTGGGCAAGCGTAATCCCGAGGTTGCTGACGATCAGCGGCTGGAACAGGCTCATGCAGCTGACGAAAATCGTGTAGCACGTGGCCATGATCACGAAGCCGGAGGCCACCACGAGCCAGCCGGGGAAGAACTTACGCTGCTGGGGCATACTGCTCCTTATTTAACAAGCGAATAGCCGGCGCCGGGCGCCGGTAGTGCCCAAGATTGCCTTGAAAGACAAGGGCATAGGCCTTACGGCCATGCCCGCAGGCTTGAAAGGCAAGGTTGGATGCTACCGGTGGTCGGCGATATAGCCCAAAGCGACGGCGGTATAGGCCGCGGCACCGAGCGGCAGCTCGGCATCGTTAAAACGTGCCTTGGGATGGTGCTGGGCAAAGTGTTCGTCCGTGTCGGTTACGGCCGCGCCCACGGTAAAGTACGCACTCGGAATCTCGCTCGAGATAAGCGCGAAGTCCTCACTCGCCATGGCATGGAAAAGCGGCAAGAAAGCCGCCTTGGGCAGCACTGCGCCCACGTAGCCAAGCGACGCCTGAGTCATATCGCTGTCGAGTACAAGCGGCGGAACATCCGAAAGTGTCTCGATGGTCGCCGGCGTACGATAGGTCGTGGCAACGCCGTTAACGACCTCCGCGATGCGGGTCTTTAGGTGAACCATGAGCTCAACATCAAAGCCGCGCAGCGTTCCCTCGAGCACGCAGGTGTCGGGGATGACGTTGGCCGCTTGGCCACCGGCAAACTTACCCACGGTCAGTGCGACCTCCTTGGCCGCCGGCACTTCGCGAGCAATGAGCTCCTGAAGCGCCAGGTGCACATGGACGCCGGCCGTGATGGGGTCGATGCAGATCTCGGGGCTCGAGCCATGGCCGCCCTTGCCCTGGAGCGTGATACGGAAACCGTACACGCCCGAGAGCGCCGGGCTGCCGTAGAGCACCAGGCCAAGCGGCGACTGGCTGTTGACATGCATGGCAAAGGCCGCCTGAGGGCGCGGGTTCTCGAGCAAGCCGTCGGCGATGGCGGCGCGGGCGCCCTCGAAGGTCTCCTCGCCCGGCTGGAACAGCAGTTTGACGGTGGCATTGGCGTCGATGAGCTCGGCCTCGCGGGCCTTGAGCAGGCGCGCCGCACCAAGCAGGGCCGTCGCGTGCATATCGTGACCGCAAGCATGCATGCAGCCATTGGTGGATGCAAAGGGCTCGCCGGATTCCTCGACAACGGGCAGGGCATCCATATCGCCTCGGAGCATGACGACCGTTCCGGCCCGCTCGTCCTTGCACGTGCCATTGCCCTGAGCGGCCGCAGCCGCACCGGCACCGATCAGGCCAACGACGCAGGAACCGTCGACGAGCGTGGTATGGGGGATGTCCATCTCGTCCAGACGTGCCTGGATATAGGCAGACGTCTGCGGAAGATTGTTACCCAGCTCGGGCATCTGGTGTAGATCGTGTCGCCATGCAGCGAGCTCGTCTGCAAAAGCCTGAGCTTCTGCGACAAGACCGTCACCGATAGCGGCCTGCGCCGCCGCGGTGGCCTGGGGCGCTGGTTGCGGTTGAAAATCGGACAGAGCTGATGCCATAGAAGCCCTCCAGTAACGTTTTTGCAGCACGCACTTTGATAGCGTAAAGTGCAAGGTACAACTGTAAGGGCATGACATAAAAAATGCCGCCCTGGGAGGGCGGCGCAACAAGTTGTTTACAATTGCGGGTGTGATTTTCGGCGCAAGAAATCGAAATGCGTCTCGCTCAAGATAATCGAAAGAAAGATGAGCGCGAAGCCGGCAAGCAGGCGCGAGGTGAGCGCCTCCCCCATCAGCAGCACCGAGAACAGCACGCCCGAAGGCGACTCCATCGAAAGGAGCAGTGAGCCCGTCGAGGCCGAGACATGCGCCAGGCCGACGTTTTGGATGAGCAGAGCCGCGCATGTGCAACCAACCGAGAGAAACGCCATCGCGCTGATAAAGCTCGGCGTCCACACGGACAGAGGCGCTTGGGTCTCGAATAGCAGCGACGTTGCCAGGCTCAGCACGCCGTTGCCCACAAACATCCAAAACGTGATGACGTTGATGTCCATTTTGCGACCGTACTTGGCAGTCACCGCCATCTGGATGGCGAAAAAGACCGCACCCGCCAGCGTAATGACATCACCGATGTTGAATTCAACGCTATCGAGCGCCACCAAGCCAATGCCCGCCAAGCACAGCAGCGCCGCGCCCAGGTTATAGCGGGTGAGTTTTTCGCCGCTCAGAAAATAGCTCGCGAACGGCACAACGATGCAATACGTGCCCGTCAAAAAAGCATTCTTGCCCGCCGTGGTGTGCGCCAGACCGACTGTCTGCAGGGCGTAGGCGGCCCACATAAGTGCGCCCATGCCAAGTCCGACGATAAGGTTGCGGGCGTTGAGGTGCGCGATGATGCGCTTGTGGAAGATGAAAAACATGACCAACGCCGCAGGCAGAAAGCGCACGTAGAGCAGTTCGAACACCGGAATGGTGTCGAGCGCGTCCTTCATGGTCGTAAAGGAGTAGCCCCAGACGACTGCCACCGAAAGCAGCAGGACTTTCCAGAACAGCGGCGAGCGAGCGCCGGCGCCGCGGGAGGTGCCGCCCGCGCCCAGGTCCTCGCGAGCAACAGGGCTATCGGGCATCATTTCGATATTGTCAGTGGCATGCTGGGCCATAGGGCATCCTCGCGCTCAATCTGGGCGTGGTGTCCGCACGCGCATGGCTGCGTGCCGCCTCATGGTCAAATAAAAACAGGGCGCACCGGACCCCCGGCACGCCCCGCTACTGTAGCAACAACCAAGCAGCCCGTGCAATTCACTACGCTAAAGCATCGGGTTGGAAGGTCTCGATGTTCCGACGGCGTTTACGTTGCTGAACTAAATCAATTTGGTTGATTCCAGTTTTTCGATGATCCAGTCGTTGGCTTTGATGACCGGGCGGCGGAAGACGACGCCCAGTGCCAGCGACGGAATCAGATAGCTCGCCAGAATGCCTAGCTCAATCCAATACTCCATATGGTAGGCACCGGCCATGGCGGCGTGCATGGCGTTGATGCCGTGAGTAAACGGCAGGAACGGATAGATCGCCTGGAACACGGGGCCGGTCATCTCGATGGGGAACGTGCCGCCCGAACCGCCGACCTGCATGACCAGCAGCACGACGGCGAGCGCCTTGCCGATATCGCCAAACGAAACCGTAAGCGTGTAGACGATATTGGAGAACACGAGACTCGCGACCCAGCCCGCCAGCACAAACTGCAGCGGGGCGTCGCACTGGATGCCAAAGAACAGGATGTCGCCCGCGCACACGAGCGTTGCCTGCAGCAGGGCCAGACCGCCAAAGAACAGGTAGCGGCCCAGGTAGATCTCGTGCAAGCGCACGGGGATCAGCTCATTGATAAGCTCATCGTCAACCGAGACCTTCATCATGGCCGCCAGCACGATCGATCCGACCCAGAGCGACAGAATCGTGTAGAACGGTGCCATGGCCGAACCGTAGTTGCGGATCGGATAGACCGGCTTGCGGTCGAGCGCGACGGGGCCGGAAAGCGACACAGCCAGACCCTCGGGATCATTGCCGATCATCGTCTTGATCGTAGCGAGGTCATCCGACATCAAGGCGCCGTCGAGCTCGTCCTTAAACGCACTGATCTTGTCCGACGCCTCGCCCAGCTGATCAGAAGCCTTGTTGACCAGCTTTGCAGCCTTGGAGAGGCCCTTTGCCAGCGAACCGGATGCGTCGGTCAGGCCAGCAACAGCACTATCCAGATCGTTCGAAATACCGTTCAGCGAATCCAAAACGCCCGAGATGGTCTTCTTGAGCTCCTTTGCCTTGGCCGAAAACGTAGAGTCGTAGTCAGTCTTGGCGCCCGAGATACCAGCCTTGGCATCCGCGATTGCCTGATCGACCTCGGCACGCGACTTATTAACCTCTGCCATGCTGTCAGAGAGAGACTTCGCGGTGGCCGTCAAGTCCTTGGCGTTGTTGCGATACTCCACAGCAATCCTGCTCAGCGATGTTGCCACAGACTTGAGGCTGTCCTGGAGTTTTTCGTCAGTCACCTGATCGGCAAAGCTGCGGAGCTGGTCGGCCGTGGCGTCGATATCGTCGGCACGCGTGTTGAGCGCCGCCGCGGCATCGTTGAGCTGGGACACTGTAAGGTCGACATGTTGATTCGCGGCATCAAATGCCTTCGCAAGCTCGGCGGACACGTTGTCAAACGAGCCCGCGCTTCCGTCAATCGCGGCATTGATGGCGTCGTTGGCGTCCTTCAGCGCTTCCTTGGAATCGCTAATACCGCTCTTGACATGCTCCATCAGTTGCTTCGTTGACTCATCGACCGTGCCCGTCTGCTTGAGCATGCCGCTCGCCGACGTCAGCGAATCGGACGTGGAGCTCAAAATGCCCGCAAGCGACGTTGCGCTGGCCTGAACGTCCTGCAGGTCCTGGACCGAATCGCCGAGCGTCGAGGACAGGTTGGCGATAAAGTTGCTGACCTGGTCGGTGCTCATGTAATCGAGCAGGCTGGACACCGTCTTAAGACCGATGCTCGTAATGGTCTCGGTAAAAGTTTTGTTAACCTGGCTCTGGACGGCGCTCGAACCCTTCTCGGTCACGATCTGCGCAATGGCGTTGGCCTTCTGATTCTCGTAGAACTCGATATCGGCATGCTTCACGTCGGTCGAGAAAAGCGTCATCATGTCAGCGCTAAACGTTTTGGGGATAACGACGGCAGCATAGTACGCGCCCGACTTAACGCCCTCGATAGCCTTTTCGCGATTGTTGAGCACAACCCAATCGAAGCTCTCGTTGCCGCGTAGGGTGGCGGTCACGTTTTCGCCCACGTTAACCTCGACGGGGATCAAATCGCTCTCGTAACCCTCATCGGTGTTGACCACGGCGATCTTAAGATTGCCGGTGTTGCCGTACGGATCCCAGCTGCCGGCGATGTTAAACCACGCGTACAGACACGGTACGATAATGAGGCCCATCACGACAACCAAGCCGATCACGGAGCGAGACACGTTTTGGACATCGCGCTTAAACAGATGCAGAATGTTCTTCATTTATGCCTCACCTCCTTTGGAGTGCTTGCCAAGCGCGGTGGTATCTCCATCATTTGTGGCTGTGCTGTCGCTGCCCTGAGATTTATGGTGCGAGCCGATATGCGGCAAGCGGCCCGTGGACTGATCGCCGCCCTTGGCACCACGCTCGCTGGCGTTGAGGCCAAACATGTGGCGGGCGGCAGGAATGGCGGCCGTGTGTTCGCGCATCTCGCGACGCAGGTCCTCATCCGAAAGCGCCGAGATGCGCATCTGGGTATTGAGGCTCGCTCGGATATATTCGATATTGATAAGCCAGCCGCAGATGGCAATAACCGAGATGATCCAAATGACAAGCAGGATGATCTTGCCGTTATTGTCGATATCGAGAACCGTCGACAGGACAAAGAGCAGGACCTGAACGCCCACCACGGCGGCAAAACCGCCCTTGATGTAGTACGGGTAGCGATGTTCAAAGGCGACCGCATGATCGAGCAGTTCGCGACGGTACGAATCGGAATCGAGCATGACGCGCATGGCCGTGCGCAGCGAGTAGCGCTGGCGCGGCAGGTCGTTGGACTCGCAAATCATCATACCGGTCGTGGAGAGCTGTTTATCAAAGAGCAGGTTAAGGTTGAGCAGCAGCGGACGCAGCTGCAGGCCGATAAAGAGCGCCACGATCAAGAACACGCCCAGAATGCACAGGTTAAACAGGTAGTTGAACGAATACATGCCGCCGACCGTCTCGCGCAGCAGATTGATGCCGTAGGTAAAGGGCAGCAGCGGGTGCAGCCACTGGAAGAAGCCGGGCATCATCTCGATGGGGTACATGCCCGACGAACCCGGGATCTGCACGATGACGAGAATGACGCCGATAGCCTTGCCGATATGCTTAAACGTGGTGGACAGCGCATAGATGATATTGACGTAGGTGAACGAAATGGCGATGCCGCCCAGCACGAACAGCAGCGGGCTGACGCACTGCACGCCAATCACCAGATCGCCTACCGTAACGATGATGGCCTGCAATGCGCCCAGGATCACCATGAGCAACCAGCGGCCAAAGTAGCCTTGGCGCGCCGTAAAGCTGCCAACACCTTCACGGTCGACCTCGAGCTTGTAAATGGCGATGAGCACATAGCCGCCCACCCAAAGCGCCAGATTGGTGTAGAAGGGAGCGATGCCCGAGCCAAAGCTCTTGACCGGATAGATTGACTTGGACGTCAACTCAACCGGAGACGCCATGAAATCTGCCACGTCATTGACATCGACGCCCATCAGATCGGCCAGCTCGCCCATGGACTCGGAGGTCTGCAGCGCCGCGATGTCATTGGCGGCGGTTGCAAGCTTGTCCTGGACCTTGGCAAGCGAGGAATCGGTCTGGGACAGCGTGATCTTGGCCTGGCCGAGCGTAGCGCTAAGCTGCGCCAACGTGCCGCGCGCATTTGCAAGTGTAGGTGTCATACCCGAGACGATACCGGTCAGGTCGCCCGAAACGGCAGCAAAAGAGTCGAGCGCGCTCGAGGCCTTCGGCAGCGCGTTTTGGCCCAAGTCCGTCTGGGCTTGGCCAAGGTTGGTCGCACCGGTATGAATTGCGTTATTGATAGCGTCACTGGCACCCGAAACAGCCGCTGCGTCATTCGCCATGGCGCTCGACTGCGCGGACAGACCGTCCTTGATGCTCTGAAGCTTTTCATTTTGCTCTCGAAGCAAATCGATGGTCGATACAATGCGCGCGTCAATTTCCTCGGAACCTGTCGACGTGTCATTGGCGAGAATCTCCAAGTGCCCGATAACGGCCTTATTGTGGTCGATCGTCGCTTGAAGAGACTCGAGCGAGTTGTCGATACGGGTGGTCGTAGATGTGACCGCGCCCGTCAGCTTGCCGATGGCAGCGTTCGCAGAGGCCGACGTCTTGGTGAGCGCAAGGCTGCCTTCCGAGAGCGCCTTGGAGAGCGAGGTGATGGAGTTGCCCGCCGTGGTGCGAGCTTCGCTCAGCAGGTCGTTGCCCTGGGAGATCGCCTGCGTCAGCGACGGTGCCTGGCCTTGCAAGCCGGCAAGTGCCGCATCAGCCGAGGCGATAGCGCCACTCGTCTTATCGATGGCGGCATTCATATCGCCAATCGAATCGCGCACCTCGCCCAAGGTGTCGGACGCCTCGGACACCGAACTTGCCAGCGAGTCCTGAGTCTGGGTTGCCTTGTCCTTTAAATCGACACCGGCATCCTTGGCGATACCGGCAACAGTCTTGCCTACCGTAGAGACAAATTCCGAGTTGATTTGCTCCTCGATGGTGTTTGCACCGGTATCGGTAACCTTGGGCGCAATGGCGCTCTTCTTCTCATTGACGTAGTACGTGAGCTTGGGCTGATGGTAGTTGCCGTCGAGCATCGAAACCAGGTTATCCGAGAAGTTCTTGGGAATCACGATAGCGGCATAGTACTCGCCGCTCTCGACGCCCTCCTTGGCATCGGCCGTCGAGTCGACGAACGTCCAGCCCAACTGATGATTCTCCTTGAGCTGGTCGACCACTTTGTCGCCAGCGTTGAGCTCACCCACCAAGTCGTTTTGGGTGCCTCGATCGTTGTTGGCGATAGCAATCTTGATGCCTTGGGTGTTTCCATACGGATCCCAGTTTGCCACGATGTTATACCAGGCATACAGCGAGGGAATAACGCACACGCCTAGGGTAACCACCAGGGCGACGGGGTTCACAAGCAGTCGCTTAATGTCGCGCTTAAATATCGCAAAGGACACCTTTGCATTGGATAGTTTGCTGCCGAGACTCACGCTTGGACCATCCATCCTGTCGTTAAATCGAATCGTACTATCGACAACCATTGTAGTAGGCGCTTTAACGTCTCAAAGCACAATGGTGTTGAGTTTTGCGGGTAGCAATATACTACGAAGATGAGTTAACGTACAGATGTACAGTATCCTAAATTTCAGCAGGTCACAAAACCACAACCCGCACAAATAAATGATCCCTTGGGGACGGAGGGATCATTCAAAAGGAAACGAGAGTGGAAAATCTCCCACTTCAAGCCCGCATTCGAGCCAAAAGTGGGAGATTATCCACTCTCGTTCTAATCTAGTTACGGTGCCGTATCCCCGAACTACATCAAGTTGCAAACAGCCGCCGCGAAGGCAACGGGGTCCTCGGGGAGGATGCCCTCGACCAGCAGAGCCTGGTCATAGAGCAGACCGGAGTACTGCTTGATCTTGTCGGCGTCGCCTGCCTTCTGGGCAGCGACAAGCTTGTCGAAGACCGGGTGCTTGGCGTTGAGCTCGAGCACGCGCTGGCTCTTGGGCATGCCGTCGGGCGCGCCCTCGGGTCCCTTCTGGAGCACCTTCTCCATCTCGAGCGAAAGCGGGCCCTCGGTGGTGATGCAAGCGGGAGCATCGGTCAGGCGCGCGGAGACGGCAACTTTCTCGACCTTGTCACCGAGTGCCTCCTTCATGGCGCTAAAGAGGTCCTCGTTCTCCTTGGTGGCGTCCTCGGCCTCCTTCTTCTCATCCTCGGTCGCCAGGTCAAGATCACCGGTCGCGACGTTCTTGAGCTCCAGATGACGATCCTCGACCTCGGGCTCGGCACCGTCGGCCACAGCCTTCTCGGCAGCCTCGCGGGCAGCATCGTCCTCGTAGATCTTGGGCATATCGGCGGCAACGTACTCACGCATAGCCTGGAACGTGAACTCGTCCACATCCTGCGTCAGCAGCAGCACGTCATAGCCGCGGTCGAGCACGCCCTTTACCACGGGCATCTTGGCCAAGCGCTCACGCGAGTCACCGGCGGCGTAGTAGATGGCCTTCTGATCCTCGGGCATGCCCTTGGCATACTCGGCCAGGGTAATCATCTTCTGTTCCTTGGCAGACCAGAACAGCAACAGGTCGGCGAGCTCATCGGCCTTCATGCCATAGCTCGAGTAGATGCCGTACTTAAGACCGCGGCCAAAGTTCTCAAAGAACTTCTCGTAAGCCTCGCGGTCGTTGTCACACATATCCTCAAGGTCGGCGGTAATCTTCTTTTCCACACGCTTGGCGATGGCCTTGAGCTGACGGTTCTGCTGCAGCGTCTCGCGCGAGATGTTGAGCGACACGTCGGCGGAATCCACGACGCCGCGGACAAAGTTGTAGTAGTCGGGCAGCAGGTCGTCGCACTTCTCCATGATCAGGACGTTGGAGCTGTAAAGCGACAGGCCCTTCTCGTAGTCCTTGCTGTACAGATCGAACGGCGCGCGTCCCGGCACAAACAGTAGGGCGTCATACTCGAGCGTGCCCTCGGCGTGGAAGCTGATGGTGCGCGCAGGATCGTCAAAGTCGTGGAACGTGGACTTGTAGAACTCGTCGTAGTCCTTCTGCTCGACATCGGAGCTGCGCTTCTTCCAGATCGGTGTCATGGAATTGACGGTCTCGAGCTCCTGGTAGTCCTCGTACTCGGGCTTGTAATCGTCGCCGGCGTCCTCGGGCTTGGGTTTCTGGCGGCTCTTGGACACCATCATCTGAATCGGGTAGCGCACATAGTTGCTGTACTGCTGAATCAGGCTCTTGAGACCCCACTCGGTCAGGAAGCGATCGTAGGTCTCGGCCTCGCCGTCGGCATCGAGCTTCTCGTTCTCGCGCAGCGTCAGGATGACATCGGTACCGTGCTCGGCGCGCTCGCCGTCCTCGATGGTGTAGCCCTCAAGACCGTCGGATTCCCACACATGGGCGACATCCTCGCCATAGGCGCGGCTGACGACCTTCACATGGCTGGCGACCATAAAAGCCGAGTAGAAGCCCACGCCAAACTGGCCGATGATGTCGACATCCGAACCCTGCTGCTCGGCGTTCTCGGTCTTAAACTCCTCGGAGCCGGAATGGGCGATGGTGCCCAGATTGCGCTCGAGCTCCTCGGCGGTCATGCCGATACCGTTATCCGAGATGGTAATGGTGCGGGCGTCTTTATCAAAGGAGACGCGAATGGCCAGGTCACCCTGGTCGATCTTGACGCTCGGGTCCTGCAGACTCTTAAAGTTGAGCTTGTCGACGGCGTCGCTCGCGTTAGAGATAAGCTCGCGCAGGAAGATTTCTTTATTGGTGTAGATGGAGTTGATCATGAGGTCGAGCAGTTTTTTGCTCTCGGTCTTAAATTGACGCATGTGCAGTCCTTTCGCGCTACCCCTGTCCGCAAAAACGGCCCGGTCGCCCGAGCCGCATCGCAGACCTGCTATGTTCAGACTTAGATTTTATAACCCATTAGCGCGCATATATACATACGGAATCGAAAAACTGTATGTCCGAGCGCTCCAATGCGTTAATTGCCAAGGAGTGTCCCCAACTGCCGGCAGAAAAGGAACGTCCCTATCTGCCATCTACGCGCTTGGCCATCCAGACATGGGGTTGGCCCTCGTCTTCGTAATCTACCGGGGCAATTTGCGTATAGCCCGCCTTTGCATAGAGCGGCAACACGTATTCCTGCGCATGCAGCTTAATAAGCTTAGCGCCGGCATCGCGTGCACACGAAGCACTGGCCTCGACGATCGCACTCGCCAGTCCGCGACGACGCATAGCCGGCAGCACGGCGACGCGCCCCATAATGTAGGTCTCCCCCGCCGCAACGCCTTCGTCCATGTCGCATGCCGGCAACACCGGGGCCTCTGCGTCAGCCACGCGCTCAAGCTCTTCGGGAAACACGCGCGAGCAACCGGCAAGCTCGCCGTCTACATAGAGCGTCACATGAATGCAGTTTGGATCCTCGTCGATAGCGTCGAACTCATTCTCGTAGCCCTGCTCGTCTATAAAAACGACGCGGCGCACCAACGCCGCGTCATCAAAACATCCCGTCTTAAGTTGAATATCCATGGCTGCCCTTTCATTCAATGAGAACGTTAGGGGCAGATATTAGCGAAAATGAGCTCCGCGCACGCTAAACTTCGCGCGAGCCTTCGCCAGGCAGTCGTAATGACCCACGTTATGGGCATCGCTCGCGATGAAGCTGTACAGGTTCTGATCGAACAGGCGCTGTGCCGGCTTTTTCTCGCGACCAAAGCGACCGCCGGCAATAAAGTCCGCCGAAGCCTGCAGCTTGCAGCCCATATCGACCAGACGCTCCGCAACGCTTACATCCTTTTGAACCGCACGATAGCGCTCAGGATGAGCGATGATCACCTGGTAGCCACGGCACTGCAAATCGTAAATCGTGTTCTCGTACTCTCTAAACGCATACGCATCGGCATGCGTCGAAAGTTCGAGCAGAAACTCGTTGGTCCCATCGAAATGCAAGTGCTCCGCGGCATCGATACCAAGCTCAACGAGCTTTCGATGGTTGACCTCGAAGCCCATCTGGAGCGGAAAACCGTCAGCGTTATCACGCAGCAGCTCAAAGGCATCCCACATCTTGTCGTAATCAAAATAGGGATCACGGCAGTGAGGAGTGCAAACGATTCTGGTTACACCGGCCCGCTTGGCAGCCTCGAGCATCGCCAAGCTCTCATCGAGATCGGCGGCGCCGTCGTCTACACCCGGCAAGATATGGCAATGAATGTCACGCATAGGTCAGCCTTAATCAACTAAACGTTTGCTCGGTTGGTGAAGATGCCCTTTTTGGAAGTCCCCTGATCGTCGGAGCCCTTCTTCACCTTCTTACCGTCCTTGGTGTAGTAGGAGTAGTAGTACTCGCTGGTCTCGGTCTCGCAGTAGTTCATAACGGTACCGATGAGCTTGACCTTCTCGGACTTCTTAAGCTGACCGATGGCGTTGAGCGCCTCCTCGCGCTTGGTGAAATCCTCACGCACGACAAAAAGCGCACCGTCGGTCAGGCTTGCGATCTCGGCAGCATCGATGAAGGTGCCGACCGGGGGAGCATCAAAGATAACGTACTGGAACTTGGCGGACAGTGCCTTTACCAGCTTGGCAAAGCGGTGAGAGACGATGATGTCGGCAGGATTGGGAATATGCGGCTCGGCATCGAGGAAGTAGAAGTTCTTCTGCCCCGTCTCGACAATCGCCTGGTCAATAGAAACCTGCTCGGAAAGGACTGCATAGAGTCCGCCGCGGGAGCGGACGCCGAGCATATCGGCAAGGGACCTGCGACGCATATCAGCCTCGATCAGCAGGACGCTCTTGCCGCTGGTGGCGATAGCCTGGGCAAGGTTGATGGAAACCGTAGACTTGCCCTCGTTGGGAATCGAGGACGTAACGGTGATGGTGCGAATGGGGTCGTCCACGCTCGCAAAGCGGATGTTGGCCAGAAGGGTCTTGGCGGCATTCTGTACAACGAGCTTATCGGTGTTCTTTGCCTTAGCCATGCCTATTTACCACCTTTCATAGCCGGAATTCGGCCAACAACGGGAATGCCCAGGAGCTCTTCTGCCTCTTCGGCACCGCGGATGCGGGTGTTGAGCATGTCTGCCAAAACGACATAGGCAACTGCGATAAAGATGCCCGCGAGGAACGCGACAGCAACGTACAGCATACGCTTGGGACCGCTGGGGGCTTCGGGGGTCTTAGCCTCGTCGATAACGTTGATGCTCTGGGCAGCGCCGACGTTCTGAGCGACCGTACTCACCGAGCTGGCCATGGCCTTTGCGACCTTAGCCGTCTCCTTGGCGTCGGTGCCGGTAACCGAAAGCGTAATGACACGCGTGGTGGTCTCGGAGGAAACAGACACCTTGTAGTCATCCAGATCGGTGAGGCCCAGTTCATTGGCTGCGCCGCTCTTAACGCTATCGCTATCCAGCAGCGTGGCGATATCGTTGGAAAGCATCTGACTCGCCGAGAGATCGTTGTAGCTCATCTGACCGCTATCGTCGGTCTTGGCGAGAATGTACATGCTCGTCGTCGCGGTATAGGTGTTGTCCATCGCAACGAAGGACACGATGCCCATGGCGATCGCGCAGACCACCGGAAGGGTGATGACCAGCTGAAGGTGCTTCTTCAGCAGCTGGAACAGTTCGAGAAGGGTCATGCAGCTTGCCTTTCATTTCCCCAGTTCGGATTGACAAAACTATCCGTATGTTATCGCATCTTTTTACCGAGACCAAACTCTATACATAAGAAACAGGCTCTCCTGTAAAAATGTCGGAAGCAATCGTAAAATTGCACAACAACGCCGCACCCGAAAGTCAAATGCGGCGTCTGCATCAATATCTATGTTGTATCGCTATGCGAATGGCTCGTCCTGCCGTATGGGAAACGTCACCGTAATGGTGGTTCCCACGCCCAACTCGCTCGACAAATCGAGCGTGGCGTGATGATACAGGGCCGCATGCTTGACAATTGCAAGCCCCAGACCGGTTCCGCCGCGCGCCTTGGACCTACTCTTGTCCACGCGATAGAACCGCTCAAATACCTTGCCCTGTTCTTCAGGCGCGATACCGATTCCCGTGTCGGCGACCGCAAGGAACGGATGGCCTTCGTCGTTGGTGCCGCACTGCAGCGTAACCGCACCGCCGGGTCGATTGTAGCGGATGGCGTTGCTCGCCAGATTATAGATGAGCTCGTCAATCAAGCGCGACACGCCTTCGATGACCACAGGCTTGGTCTCATGACTTATCGTCACATTCGCCTGACGGGCGACCTGTTCAAGACGCTGCTCAACCGCGTAGACGGCACGCGAGAGCTCAATAGGCTCCGTGGATCCAATGGGCACCGCCTCGCCCTCAGTTGCACGCTCGGCCTCGTCCAAGTTAGACAGCGTAAGGATGTCGTTGACAAGCGCTGCCAAGCGGCCCGCCTCACGATAAATGCGGCCGCCAAAGTTGCGCAGGTCGTCCTCACCCTCGACCATGCCGTTTGCGATGAGCTCGGCATAGCCCGAAATCGCCGTAAGCGGCGTCTTGAGCTCATGGGTGATATTCGCCGTGAACTCGCGGCGCATACGGTCGTTGTCCGCTAGCACCGCCATTTGGCGCTTGAGTTCCTGGCGCTGCGACTCGATACGCTCAAGCATGGGGACCATCTCGGCATAGGCATGCTCATAGCTACGGCGTGGGTGGTCCAAATCCACCTCTTGCAACGGCGCGATGATGGCACGGGACTCGCGGCGCGCCATAAAAAACGAGAGTACCGCACCCGCCGCCGCGATAAGCAGCATCGGCGCCACCATCGACAGCAAAATCGCCGCAACGCCAGGCTGGGCCTGCGCCAAGCGGACAACCTGGCCGTTATCAAGGGCGACGGCGCGATACAGCATAATCTCGTCGAGCGTAGAGCTTGCGCGCTCCGCAGAACCCGAACCACTCTCAAAGGCCTCGATGACCTCAGGGCGATCGCCATGGTTGGGCAGTGTGGAAGGCGACGCCTCGTTGTCGTAGGCAACCGATCCATCCTTGTTAATCAGCGTGATGCGCAAGTCCTCGCGATCGAGACTACGCAAGAACGGGATGGGCTCTTGCTGTTCGTCGAGAGCGGCAGCAATGAGCTCGGTTTCCTGCGCCAGATTGGCACTCGTGGCATCCGCCAAGGTGTTTTGCACAAAGAACGCACCCAGCACCGTAAACGCCACGATAACCGCCATGGCACAGACAAAGATCGTCACAAAAACGCGGTGCGACAGCGTATGTTTTCCCTGGGGGGCGAAGACCACGGGTTACTCCTCCGATGCGGTGGCCGCGGTGTCGTCACCTTCGGCACCATCACCGGCAGAAGGCTCGGCCAAGCGGTAGCCCACGCCGCGCACGGTCTCGATGGCGCCGGCATGCTCGCCCAGTTTTTGGCGAAGCGTCTGCACGTGCACGTCAACGGTGCGCGAACCGCCGTCGAAGTCCCAGCCCCACACGCTCTGCAGCAACGACTCGCGGGTAAAAACCACGCCGGGCTTGCGCATGAGGTACTCGAGCAGGTCGAACTCGCGCAGGGTGAGCTTAAGCGGCTCGCCGGCAACGGTCACCTCGCGATGGCTGGGCGAGAGCACGATGTCGCCCACGCTGAGCACATCGCTCGCCTGCTTGACCATGCCGCCGCGACGCAGCAGTGCGCGGCAGCGGCTCGCAAGCTCCATGAGCGAAAACGGCTTAGTCAGGTAATCGTCGGCACCGCCATCGAGCGCCATCACCTTGTCGAGCTCGGTGTCCTTGGCGGTAAGCATCATGATGGGCACCGTCGCCGTCAGGCGGTCGGCGCGGAGGCGGCGCATAATCGCCAAACCATCGGTATCGGGCAGCATGATATCGAGCAGCACAGCATCGGGCACCCGTCGCGCCACGGCGGCCTTAAACTCGCCGTCGCACGAAAAGCCCTCGGCCTCGATTCCCTGCTTGCGCAGCGCATAGACCGTCAAATCCCTGATGTTGTCATCGTCCTCGACGTAATAGATCATGTTGAACCCCTTTGCGGCCGGCATGACCGCATCTTAACCCTAAAGGTGCCTGTACTAGATGGTATCAGCCAAAACGGCCCGTCAAATAATCCGCCGTGCGCGGATCAGTCGGATTCTTGAAGAGTTGCGCGGTGGGCGCGTGCTCCACCAGCTCACCCAGCAAAAAGAACGCGACCGAATCGGAAATACGCGCGGCCTGCTGCATGTTGTGCGTCACGACCACGAGCGTGCAGGTCTCCTTGAGCTCGCAGGCCAGCTGCTCCACCACCAGCGTCGATACGGGGTCGAGCGCCGAGGTCGGTTCGTCCATCAGCAGAATGTCGGGCTGCACGGCCAGCGCACGGGCGATGCACAGACGCTGCTGCTGGCCGCCCGAAAGACCCAGACCCGATTCTTTGAGCTTGTCCTTGACCTCGTCCCACAGGGCGGCGCGTCGCAGGGAGTCTTCGACCAGCTCGTCGAGCACGACGCGGTCGCGCACTCCCATGCCGCGAGGACCGTAGGCGACGTTGTCGTAGATGCTCATGGGAAACGGGTTGGGGCGCTGAAACACCATGCCCACGCGTTGGCGCAAACGGCAGATGTCGTAATCGCCCAGGATATCTTGACCATCGAGCGCAATCTTGCCCTCGATGCGGCAATCCTTGATGCCGTCGTTCATGCGGTTAAAGCAGCGCAGCAACGTGGACTTTCCGCAGCCCGAAGGCCCGATAAACGAGGTGATCTGCTTGTCGCGGATCTTGATATTCACGTCCTTGAGCGCATGATGGTCGCCATAGAACAGGTCGAGGCCCTCGACGTCGATGCGCGTCGGCGAGGCGGCAAGATCCTCTGCCGTGGGGCGAGTCGCATCCCCAACCTCGCGCTCGTGCGCGGCCTCGGCCTGCGCTTTCATGAGTTCTTCAAGCTCCGTGGGCTCCACAGCCGCAGCAGCCGTCATACCGCATACCTCCACATCGATATCAATTCAGCAGTATCGATAGTAGAAATCGCGGCTCATATGCACGTGAGCGCATTGTCAAGTGTTTGTAAGGGCACGCTGGCTATGCGGCGGGCAGCTCGATGGTGAATATCGTGTGTTCGGGCGTCGATTCACATGCAACGGTACCGCCGTGTGCCGCGATGATCTCCTTGGCAATAGCAAGACCCAGACCGGCACCACCGCGATTGGTCGCACGCGCCGCATCCAGGCGATAGAACTTCTCAAAGATCACCTTGAGCTTAGCCGCAGGGATAGGATCGCCCTGATTGATAAAGCGCACGCGCACGCTGCCATCGTCTTGGCGCCCGGCCTCAATCGTGATAGTCGAGCCCTCATAGCTATAGGCGACGGCGTTTTTCATGATGTTGTTGAACACGCGGGCCATCTTGTCGCCATCCACGAGCACCGTCAGGTCCTCGCGAATATCAACTTGGGCTTCCTTATGCTGCTCGTTGAGGATGGGATAGAACTCATCAGCCACCTGAGCCAGCAGCAACCCCAGATCAACATAGCCGCGCGTGAGCACGATATCGTGGAAGTCAAAGCGCGTGATATCGAAGAACTCCTCGATGAGCGCATCGAGCCGGTGCGCCTTGTCGAGCGCCACGCCCGTAAAGCGCGCACGTTGCTCAACCGGCAGCTCAGGAGTCTCTTGCAGCAGCGAAAGATAGCCCACCACGCTGGCAAGCGGAGTGCGTAGGTCATGTGCCAAGTACGTGACCAGATCGTCCTTGCGATGAGACTCGTCACGCAGAGCTTGCTGCACCTTGTGCTCACGGTCACGCACGCGGTTAAGGGCGCCCTCGACCTCCAAGAAGTCGCCGTCAATGTTGTCCCAGGTGTCGGGGTGATCGATCAGGCGATCTTGAATACGAGCGGCCAGCACACAATCGGCATGCTGCTCGCCCTGCTCGTAGCCCTGGTAGTACAGGGCGCGGCCGCACAAGAACAGCACGCACACGGCAAGCGCCAGCACAAAGCCAAGCATGTTGAATACAAAGCCGGCATCGAACAGCACCGGCCCTTCAATGCCGCCGAGCGCCATGGCGCCAATCGCCAACGTCATGGCCCACGCGGCGCCGCCAATCACCACGCAGCGGCGAACGATTTCGAATCGATCGATCAGCAAAAAGCCGATAAGCAGCACCGCCAAGATTCCGGCGATGTTATCGATGCCAATCAGCAGCAGGCTCAGCAAAAAGAGCAGCACCGTTGCAAGCGCGCGGTTGTCGACGACCGACCTCACGTATTCAAAGAGTCGATCGGGCACCTCGAATGCCTGCCTATCGTCTTTTGTCATATCCACTTCCCCACCATCAAAGGCGCTATTCGATTATGTAGCCGACGCCCCAGACGTTTTTGATAAAGCGCGGCTTTTGTGCGTCGTCGCCGATCTTTTCGCGCAGGTGGCGAATGTGCACCATCACCGTATTGTTGGAGCCGGGCATAAAGTCCTCGTTCCACACCGCGCGGAACAGGTCCTCCACGGCCGCCACGCTGCCGCGATGCTCGACCAGATACAGCAAGATGGAATACTCGATGGGCGTGAGGCGAACCGGTGAACCGTCCACTGTCACGGAACGAGCATCGCGGTTGATCTCCAGGCCGTCGAGCTGAATGGTCGGCGACTCGGCCGCCTGTGCACGGCTACCGTAGCTGGTGTAGCGGCGAAGTTGAGCGTGCACGCGCGCGATGAGCTCCAGCGGACGGAACGGCTTAACCACGTAATCGTCCGCGCCAAGCGAAAGGCCCTCGATCTTGTCTTGCTGGGCATCGCGCGCCGTCAGCATGATCACGGGATAGGTATGGCTGGAACGGATTGTACGCAGCAGCTCAAACCCATCGATATCGGGCAGCATGACATCCAGCAGCGCCAGATCGAACTCCTGCTCCAAGATTGCCTTGGCGGCATCGGCCCCGCTATAGGCAATCTGGACATCAAAGCCCTCTTTTGTAAGGTAGATACCAACCAAGTCGGCGATGGCCTTTTCGTCATCAACTACCAAAATGCGCTCGTTCATGCGTGCTCCTCTCGCGCTCCATTATGCCCGAGGCGACGCATGCCACACACAACAAGCGTGGGTGATTAAGTCGGCCTTAAGCACCCTTGTGCCCGTTCGGGCGCGGATGTGGGCCACGCACGCACGCGATGATCGCCGACGCCGGCAAACGATATACTCTAGTTCCAGAAGAGACCATCCCGTCGAAAGCGAAATCCGTGAAGTCCCTCACCTCTTTTGCAAAGCGCTCAGCCCAGCTTGCCGCCGGCTTTGTCTGCGCTATCGCCCTTGCCGCTGGCGTGCCCACCGTCGCCGGCGCCCAAGTGCTCACGACCGACAATGTTTGCGGCAAAACCGCCGATGCGCGCGGCATCACGGCCGAAAACCTGCCCGATATCGATGCGACCAATGCCCTCGTCATGGGCAAAGACGGCACCGTCTACTATGCCCGTGGCGCCGATGAGCAGGTCAAGATCGCCTCGATCACCAAGGTCATGACCGCGATCCTAACCGTCGAGAATTGCAAGATGGACGAGAAGGTCACGGTAAGCAACGCCGCAGCCACCGTGGGTAATTCGACCGCCGGCTTGCTCGAAGGCGACGAGCTTACCGTGGAGCAGGCACTGCGCGGCCTGATGATTCCCTCGGGCAACGACGCCGCCATCGTGCTCGCCGAATATGTGGGCAAGAAGATCGACCCTAAGACCAAAGACGCCGAGGCCACATTTGTGAAGGCCATGAACGAGCGCGCTAAGAAGCTCGGCTGCACCGGCACGGTCTTTGAGAACCCACACGGTCTGGACTTTGATGAGTGGGCTGGCGATATGCACTCAACCGCACACGACGTAGCGCTGATGATGCAGGAGGCCATGAAAAACGACACGATCCGCGAGGTCGTAGCGAGCGAGGATTCCTGGATCGAGGTCACGGGCGCCGACGGCGCCGACCATTCGCATTCCATGGACACGCATAACTATTTGCTGGGCCAAGATGGCAACATCGGCGGCAAGACCGGCACCACCGACGACGCGGGCTATTGCTTTACGAGCGCCTACAACCGCGACGGCGACGAGATCTACACCGTCGTTTTGAACTCCACCACCACCGACCAGCGCTTTACCGATACCGCAACCCTTGCCAATTGGTACTACGGCCACAAGGTCACGGTCGCGATCGCCAACACGCAGGAAAAGACCGCCAACGGCAACCCGCTTATGGCACGCATTAGCCAGACAGATTGGACGGACAAGACAATCGACGCCACGCTCGCCGACCCCACGGCGCAAGCGACCGTGTTTTCCCTTGCCGGCGAGGTGACCGAAAAGGTTAGCTACGACGATCTTTCGGGCACGGTGCATGTGGGCGACAAGGTGGGCAGCGTTACGCTCAAGCAAGACGGCACCAAGATCGCCGTCATGGACCTGGTTGCTGACGAGGAAGGCGCAGGGCCGAATCCCATTGAGTGGCTCCTTGTGAAGCTCGACCGCCTGGGCCGCCGCATCGACAACCGCCCACTCACGGCAGAAAGCGAGACCGTCGCCAAGGCGCCCGAGATGTAAGATCGAAGAACAATACACTCGCTGAAAGGAGGTGTCCGAAAGGATGTCTCCTTTTTTTGAGGGTTCGAATCCCCAGCGCCCTTTCTCGATAATAAAAAAGGGCCCCCGATGGGACCCTTCTTTAAGGTTAAACTGGCGGAGAGCTGGGGATTCGAACCCCAGATGCCCTTTTGGGGCATACTCGCTTAGCAGGCGAGCACCTTCGGCCTCTCGGTCAGCTCTCCGTAACAGCCGTTCTATAGTAACCAAACAGCCAAGGATGGGCAAGAGGAAATTTTCTAATTGCCTAGCATCCTTTCCCCCTTGGAGGCTTCGCCTACCCCAGCGAGCGGTTGAGGGAGCCGAGCTCGTCGTTGCCCATGGTGCGCCACATTTGGAAGATGCAACCGCGTGCCAGGAAAAAGAAGCCGTTGTCGACCAGTTGCACAGCGGCATCTGCCAGCTGATTCGTCACGGCGGACACTGGCGGCAGCTCGAGTCCAGCCTTGCGGATGGTCTCGACCGCCTCCTCGAACGTCGGAGGCTCGCTGACGCCCATCTCATTCATAAGGCCCTGCATTTCTTCCAGCGCACTACTGCCCGACTCCTCGCCGCGCGGCACCAGACGGTAACAAGCCAGCGCCAGGCCGAGCTGATCGCAATTCCAATAGGCAAACGCCAAGCGATAGAACAGGTAGCCGATTGCAGAACGATCGCTGGCAATACGTAGGCCGTGGCGCGCCACCTCGATAATCTCGTCAAAACGCTCCAGACGCGCAAGCACGTTGATGAGCGCAAAGTGCGATTGCATGGACGAGCGCGCCAGATCGTAAAGATGGCGCACCTCGGGCAGCGCTCGTTCAAAGTCCTCTTGCTCGGCGTAAAAACTGCAGATCTCGTGCTGGGCAAAGTACAGCGCATCGGGCGCACGAAGGATTCGCACAGAGCGGTCTTCTTCCAACACCGGTAGCACCATGCGCACCAGCTGGTTATCGCAAAACTGCGTTTGAACCGGACCTGTCGCCAAAAGCTCGGCGACGGCGCACTTAGCCTCCAACTCCTCGACAAGACGGGAAAAGCCTTCAAAGGCACCTGTACGGTCGACTTTTGCCTGCTCGCGCAATTCAACAACGCGGGCCACGTATGGGTCGTCGTCCTCTTCCATGACCTCCAACTCGTCAGCCGTATCGGCAAGCAGCAGATCGCGCAGCGCCGGCGGCAGTGTGCGATGGTCATCACGCGGACGAGCATGAACCTCCGCAGGCTCAATCGTCTCCGGAGCGGTTGACTCATACGCCTCAAGCACACGCTTGCACGGCATATCGTCCATGTCCATGCTCTCAAGATCCTTGGCGACAGGCACGCAATCGGCCAGATAGGCCGCGCGCCCAAAGAAATACGTTGCGACAACGCGCTCGCCCTGCTCACTGTCGGGAGCAGCAATCTGCACATAGCAGCGCGTGATGCAGGTGCCCGCGGCAAAACACGCTGCCGCAAGCGTAAGTGCCACGCGCGCATCGTGCTCCGCGGCCCAGATCGCGCGCATGTCCTCGTCCAGCTCGCGCCAGGCGTCATCCTGAGCGTCGTATTCACGTTGCGGCATGGCATCAACGACAGACCGCCCAAACCGAACGAGCATAATCCCCTCGGCAACGTTTGCCCGATAGGTATAGTCGAGCCGTGTGACCACGTTAAGCGCCTCGACAATACGCGCGAAGCGGGTACGCACATCCCACTCACCGCCCGGCTGGCAAGCCACCGTACCCGGTTTGCCCCACGGGTTATCGCTCGAGGCCGTATCGAGCAGTCGGGGAACATCGTTGGTCGTCTTGGCGATATGCCACGCATCAAAGAGCGCGCAGCCCTCAAGGCTCGGCGAGGATGCCGCAGGGGCCAATCCGGCCCCGATGCGCTCGAGGATGCCAGAGAGGCGGTTGAGACGGCACTCGATGGCAAGCAGCATGTCAATCTCGTCCTGGTCCAGCAGGCTACGATCAAAATTGAGATAGAAAAGCTTTGAGCGATCGATGCGAGCCAGGCTCATCTCGGACTTGGCGGCGATGGTGCGCAGTCGGGGCAAGTCGACCTCGCTCATAAGGGCGGCCGCATAACGCTCGATACCGCTCGGATTCTCGGCATGGTCGACACGGTAGAGCAGCGTCTCGATAGCGTCAGGTAGCGGTGCCGTGTTAAAGCCCAAAAACACCTCGACCGGCTCGGGCAACTTTACGAGCTTTATTTTGTCGACAACGTTTTGCATGTCCGCATCGAGACCGTCGACGCCCGCCGTGTTCGCAATAGCGCTTTCGGAGTTGGCAAATATCACGTAGCGCAGGAACATCGACGCCATGAACTCGCCGTAAGGAAGGGAGCGGGCCGAATTCCATGTCTCGTGATCGGACTGCTCGCGCATGGGGCCTTCGGGAGAGCCGATGACTCGCGCCCGGGAGCGCATCGTCCCATCGGTACCCCTGACTGCAATCTCACCGATGTTGGAATCGGACTCGTCAAGAATCAGCTGCATGTCGGGATCGTCGGGCAGCGATACTTCGTTAACGGGACGGTCCACCTTATAGACCTCACCCGAAACGCTCACGTAGCCCAAAAGCGACACATGGCTTTTGCCGACGAATTCGACGACATAGCATGATTCATGCGGGTCCTCGCCAAAGAGTTTCCAGACCACGCCATATGAGCGCCCCGCAGGCTGCTCGGGCATCGCCGGAAAGCGCTTCTTGGGATCGAGAAACCTGAGCTTGTATGTCGGACGCTCTGCCACGAAGTATCACCCTGATCGGTCGCTTGAAGAAGGAGTGGTCACGGATGGGCCGCGACACCTACTCGAAATCTTACACGAGTCGACAGGAAATAGTCCGCTTTACGCCCGCGCCTCGACCGAGGTTCGAATCCATGCGGTGCTTACGTAAAAGAAAAGCCCCCGTTGCCGGAGGCTTCAAGTTCAATTGGTGCGGCGTATAGGATTCCGCGCATCCGCTGCGCGGATCCGCACCGGCTTCGCCCGCCTGCCGGCGTGCTCGCCCGCGGGCTAAAAACGCTCCGCGTTTTCTTTACGCTCACGCCTCGGCTGAGATTCGAATCCATGCGGCGCCGGCATAAAAGAAAAGCCCCCGTTGCCGGAGGCTTTAAGTTCTATTGGTGCGGCGTATAGGATTCGAACCTATGACGTTCTGATTCGTAGTCAGACCCTCTATCCAGCTGAGGTAACGCCGCAGCGCAAGACATATAAAACCACTTTAGCTTATTGGAGTCAAGCACAATCTCAAACTTTTTTTGTGGAACGCAGTTTTGTCATGCTGCTCCGCATATACCGCCGTTCCCCGTACGATTGATTGGCTTTTCGATCACGTCAAACTTGGCATCAAGTTCTCTCAGGAGCGATCTCACCCGCTGGGCGCAATCATAATCGGCAAACGAGATGCTCAGCATGCGCGCGACCTGGTTGGAAGTCCCAACTCCATAGAAGTGCTCCAGCGCCACAAGCCCCTCGTGCGTCACAAAGGTCTCGACCACATGCGGCGACTCCTCAAAGCACCATTGGGTCAACGGACCCTCACTCGTCTGCCGAAGCACCAGGCCACCCATGCCAGACGGCTCACACGTTACAAGCAGGTACTCCCCGCCCTCGTCGCTCTCAAACAAAACCACCCGATCATCAAACAGCTCCATCGCGTCCCCTTTCTCTCGCTCTTATTTAGCAAAAGCATAGCAGGTAGATGGCTGTATACAGAACAGTTGTTCGTGTGTTTTCTATTGAGCTGTCCGCACGGCATGGTATGGACCTGCGCACGAAATAGGGCGCCCCCGAAGGAGCGCCCTTGCATATCCCCTATGCAGCCAAGTTACGCGACCGGCTCGATCTTCTCGAGACCGCCCATGTAAGGACGCAGAACCTCGGGAATCGTGATGGTGCCGTCGGCGTTCTGGTAGTTCTCCAGAATGGCGGCCATGGTGCGGCCGGCCGGCAGGCCGGAACCGTTGAGAGTGTGCAGGTAGCGCGAACCCTTGAAGTTCTCGGGGTCGCGATACTTGATGTTGGCGCGGCGAGCCTGGAAGTCACCGCAGTTGGAGCAGGAGCTGATCTCCTTGTAGGCGTTGTAGCTCGGCAGCCAGACCTCGATGTCGTAGGTCTGACGGGCAGAGAAGCCCAAGTCGCCGGTGCACAGGCTAATCACGCGATACGGAAGGCCCAGCTGCTGCAGCAGGTACTCGGCCTCGGCGGTCATGCTCTCGAGCTCCTCGTCGGACTCCTCCGGCTTAGCGAACTTGACCATCTCGACCTTGTCGAACTCGTGCTGGCGGATGATGCCGCGGGTGTCGCGACCGGCGGAACCGGCCTCCTCGCGGAAGCAGGGGGTGAAGGCGGTGTAGCGGCGCGGCAGGGTGTCGGCGTCGAGGACCTCGCCGGCGTGCAGGTTGGTGAGCACGACCTCGGCGGTGGGGATCAGGAAGTTGTCGCCCGAGACGTGATAGGCGTCATCCTCGAACTTGGGCAGCTGGCCCGTACCGAACATGGTCTGACGCTTGACGACGATGGGCGGCCACCACTCCTTAAAACCACGGCTGGTGTGCGTATCGAGGAAGAAGTTGATGAGGGCACGCTCCAGACGGGCGCCGGCGCCACCGAGAACGGTGAAGCGGCTGCCGGAGAGCTTGTTGCCGCGCTCGAAGTCGAGGATGTCCAGATCGGTGCCCAGATCCCAGTGCGGCTTAAAGTCGAAGTCGAACTCGCGCGGGGTGCCCCAACGACGACGCTCGATGTTCTCGTCCTCGTCCTTGCCGTACGGCGTGGCCTCGCAGGGAATGTTGGGCAGGTGAGCCATGAAGTCGCACTGCTCCTGCTCGAGGGCAGTGCGGCGCTCGGCCAGACCGTCAATCTTCTCGTTGACGGCGCGCACGGCCTCCTTGGCGGCCTCGGCCTCGTCCTTCTTGCCCTCCTTCATCAGGGCGCCGATCTTCTTGGACTCGGCATTGCGCGTGGCCTGGAGCTCCTCGACCTCGGTGATGACGGCACGGCGCTCGTCGTCGAGCTCAAAGAACTTCTCGCGATCCCAAGACGTCTGGCGGTTAGCCATGGCGACATCGATGGCATCGGGGTTCTCGCGAACAAACTTGATATCAAGCATTAGATCCTCCGGCGATATACATTCCATTTAGGTTGCAACCTTGTACATGTATGGGCAAGTATATACTTATGAGCGTTTACGACCCAACTCAACTACGCAAGAAGGCACCCAATGGACGCAGTTTTTTCCTTTTTGTTTGGCACCCGCACCGGTTTTGCCATCCTTTTCGCCGGCGGCATCCTGTTATTTGCGATTCTTGCCTTTGTAATGGAGAAGCGTACCCATAAGATGTACGTCGACCGCGGACCCAAGTCCGAGGATGAGGAAGACAGCTTCTGGGACTAGCCTGCCAAAAAGGGACAGGTTTATTTTGGTCGGTTTTATCTGGGCAAACGCAAGCGCCCCGCAACTGGAATTGAGCCAGTTGCGGGGCGCTTTTCGCTAAAAGGACAAAACCGCAGGAAAAACCTGCCAAAATAAACCTGTCCCTAAATAGCAGGTTTTACTGGAGAGTTGCGTCGATTGCCTTGACCAGGGCACTGCGCATACCGGCGTCCTCGAGCGCGACGACGCCCTTGATGGTGGCACCACCGGGCGAGCATACGGCATCCTTCATCGCCGCAGGATGCTGGCCAGTTGCAAGCTGCAGCTTTGCCGTACCCAGCACCATCTGGCTCACAATGCGATAGGCATCGGCACGCGGGATACCGTGCTTGACCGCTGCATCGCCCAGGGCCTCGATTGCCATGGCGACAAATGCCGGAGCGCAACCACCCACCGTGCCGCCCACAAACAGCAGGCTCGTATCGAGCTCGACCACCGCACCGAGTTTGCCAAGCAGACCAAGCACCACTGTGCTCTGCTCATCACTAAGCGTGGAAGCCTTCTCGCAAGCGATGACGCCCTCGCCCACCGAAACCGGTGTGTTGGGCACCGTCGAGATATGCGCGACGCCCGGCAGGACTTGCTCCCACTTGGCACTGTCCCAGGTCCAGGCAACCGACAGAACGACCTTTTTGGCAAGAGCATCCTTGAGCGGGGCGAATATCTTCTCGATCATATACGGTTTGACCGCAGCGACCACGATATCGGATGCGGCGACAACCTCGGCGGCATCGTGGCAAGCGGCCATCCCACGCGCCTCACAGCGCTCAACCAGTGCGTCGTAGCGACCCGCACAGGCGCACATGTCGCTCGCAGCTACACCGGCAGCGATCCAGCCATCGGCCATGGCGCTCGCCATATTGCCAAAACCGACAAATCCAATCTTCATATCTCATAGTCCTTTCAGACACATTCCTCAAAACGAAAGGTATTGTCCCACGCCATTGTTTCCTATTGCCGACCTATTTGTGATACGGCTCGCCACGACTGATCTTGCAGGCACGGTAAATCTGCTCTAGCAGCACCACGCGCGCCAAGTTATGCGGCAAGGTAATGCGTCCAAAGCTGAGCATCTCGTCGGCGCGGGCGCGCACGTCATCGCTCACGCCGTCCGATCCGCCGATTACAAAGGCGATGTCGCTGCTGCCTCGCAGCATAAGATCATCGAGCCGCGCCGAAAACTCCTCGCTCGAGCGCTCTTTGCCCTCAATGGCCAGCAGGATCACATGCGCCCGAGACGGCAATGCAGCAAGAATTGCCGCCCCCTCCTTGTCGCGCGCGGCATCCACGCCGCCCGCCTTAGCCGGGTCGATATCGGCCACCTCGCGGATATCAACCTTGGCATAGGCACCTAGGCGCTTGGTGTACTCAGTGCACGCGTCCTTCCAAAAGCGCTCCTTGAGCTTACCGACGCAAACGACGGTGTATTTCACGCGCGTCTACTCCTTCGAATCGTTTTGAACTTTGCCGGCGGCCAGCATCTGCTCGAACATCGAGGCCGACTGCGAAAAGTCGCTCGGCAGCACGACCGTCGAGGTTTTACCCGTGCGAGCGAACTCCGTCATCATCTCGGACCACTGCGTAAACATGAACAGTTGGTTGGCCTCGTCATTGCCGACACCCGTCTCCTGGATGATCTCGAGCGAATCCTTGATACCCAGCGCGATGGCCTTGCGCTGGTTGGCGATGCCCTCGCCCGCCTTTTCCATTGCCTCGGCCTCGGCGGTCGCCTCGGTGACGCGCTTGATGCGGTCGGCCTCAGCGAGCTCCTGTGCCGCAGCGCGCTTGCGCTGGGCAGCGTTGATGTCGTTCATGGAGTTCTCAACCTCGGTCGGCAGTGCGATTTTGGTGATGAGCGTCGACACGAGGGTGAAGCCGTAGGCGGCCATCTGCTCGGAAACGGTAGCGTTGACATCCTTGGCGATGTCATCCTTCTTGGCAAAGACCTCATCGAGTGTGTAGACGGGAATCGAAGAGCGCAGGGCGTCGGTGATGAAGTCACGCATCTGGTCGACGGGCTCCTGCAGCATGTAGTAGCTCTTGTAGATACCCGAATCTGCCGGGCCGGCGCCCATGTCATAGCTCACGTGGTACTGAGCAGAGACCTCAAGGCCGATGGTCACGTTGTCCTGGGTCTTAACGTCGATGCCAAAACCGTTTTTCATGGTGCGCAGACTCACCGTGGCGGCCTTGCGGTCGATCACGGGCACCTTCATGTGGAAGCCCGCGTTGACGATGCGGTTAAACTTGCCCAGACGCTCGATGATCACGGCATGCTGTTGTTCAACGACATAGCAGGCGTTGGGAAGCAGTAACAACAAAATGATGATGGGAATCAAAAGGCTGGTAAGGGCGGCGATGATACCGGACAACAGCATGGTCTCTCCTCTGATAGGCATACGTTGGCACTAGGATACCCGCACGAAGCAGCAACGTGACATCAACAAGAGGCCCATAACAAAAAAGCTCCCATTGCTGGGAGCTCTTTCAATCAATGGTGCGGGCAAAAGGACGTCCGCGTATCCGCTTCGCGGATTCGCACCGGCTTCGGCCGCCTGCCGGCGTCCTCGCCAGCTCGCTAAAAACGCTCCGCGTTTTCTTGGCGCTCGCTCCTTCGCAGGTTCAAGTCCCCGCGATGGGCCCAAAACAAAAAAGCCCCCATTGCTGGGAGCTTTTCAATCAATGGTGCGGGCGAAAGGACTTGAACCTTCATGGGGTTGCCCCCATACGGACCTGAACCGTACGCGTCTGCCAATTCCGCCACGCCCGCGTGCAGGAATTAGAATAACGGAGCGCCACCGCGAACGCAAGAACTATTTTTGAAAAAGTTTGCAGGCATTTTCCCAAGCGGCTTGCGCGATTGTTTCGGCGTCCTCACCTGTGCGATCGACACGGTCGTTAACCAGCGCGTTTGCCGTAATGGAGATCATTGCGGACTCGCATTCAAGACCGCGGATGGGCTCCGGAGCCATATACGGGCAATCCGTCTCGAACAAAATTCGATCGAGTGGGGTTGCCGCAAATGCCTCGCGCACGTCGTCGTTGCGCTTAAAGGTGGCCGCGCCACCATAGGCGATATAGCAGCCCAGCTCCACAAAGCGCTCCATCGTGGCGCGGTCCTCGCCAAAGCAGTGCAGCACACAACCGGCCTGGGGCACGCCCACCTCACGAAGCACGTTGTAGGCGTCCACGTGCGAGGTACGCTCATAGTCCGTGTCCTCGTGGCGCAGATGCAGCTCCACCGGCACGTTACGGCACACGGCAAGCTCGAGTTGGCGCGCCATGCAGTCAATCTGCACGTTATGGGGTGCCGGCGCGATATCGTCGTCATAGTCCATGTGGTAGTCCAGGCCGATTTCGCCAATACCGGCGCATAAGGGGTCATCGAGTGCGGCAACGACCTGTGCGTGAACGTCGTCGGTATAGTCCGGCGCGCCATACGGATGCACGCCGGCAAGATACTTGATCTGCGGAATATCCCGCATCGGCAGAATTTCGCGCACCAGCCAGTCGCTATAGTCCGCCACGCTGCGTTTGTCAGCGATGGGATCGAACATCGTCACCAACAGGTCGACGCCCGCGGCTTTGGCGCGCACGAGCGTCTCGGGCACTTCTTTGCCCCAAAACGAAAGCAGATGCGCATGCGTGTCGGCAAGCGGTGCCAAGGGCACGGGGCAGGCAACCGTCTTCTTTTTCTTGGTAAACGTCACGCGTGCGGCATTAGGCATCATGGATTAGCTCCTGGGCCAGGCGGACAAAGTCGGCAACATCAAGCGTCTCGGCGCGCGTGGTGGGTGCGATACCGCAAGCCTCAAAGGCGGCATCGAGCACGTCCTTGGCAAAGCCGTTGGCGCTCATAGAATTGCGGATGGTCTTGCGGCGCTGAGCAAATGCAGCATCAATCACGCGGGCCACAAATTCGCGATCGAGTCCTTCGGGCACCACGCCGTCAACACGGTCGATACGCACGACAGCCGAGTCCACGTGCGGCGCCGGCATAAAGCAGCGCGGCGGCACCTCAAAGCGACCCGTCACCTGCGCATACAGGCCGAGCTTTGCCGTATAGCCGCCATAGGTCTTGTTACCCGGCACTGCGGCAATGCGATCGGCAACCTCCTTTTGCACCATGACGACGGCACGCTTGAGCGCCGGCATCGTCTGAAAGAACTGCAGGATGATCGTCGCCGCCACGTTATAGGGCAGGTTCGCGACAAACACCGTCGGCTCACCGCCCGCAGCCTGCTCAATCTGCTCCGGACCCACCTTGAGCGCGTCGCACATGATAAAGCGGAAGTTGGCATAGTCGGCGGCATGGGCGTCAAGCACCGGCTCGAGCTCGGGGTCGGCCTCGATTGACGTGACGCACGCCGCCTCCTGCAGCAGCGCAAGCGTGAGCGTACCAACGCCCGGGCCAACCTCGAGCACGCGCTCATCGCCCGTGAGCTCGGCAAGCTCGCAGATGCGCTCAATCACATGGTTGTCGATCAGGAAGTTCTGGCCCAGGCGATGCTTGGTCGCAAGGCCAAACTCCTCCAGCAGCTCCCTGGTGGCCGTGGGGTTTGCCAAAGGCGAAGTTGTCATAGTTGCCTCCTTAGCATGATGGCGGCGTCTTGAAACGAAAGGGCATGGACCGTTGCGGCCATGCCCTTACATCTAAACAGCAAATTGCCGATATGGCGCGCTGCGTCTTAGCCCAGACGCGGGAACAGCGGCTCACCCTTCTCGACGGGCTGACCGCCGGCAAGCAGGCCCCAAGTGCAAATGCCCTTGAGGTCGTCGCTCGCGGCCTCGCCCTCACAGGACAGACGGCGCAGGGCCTCGGCAGAAGTCTGGGGCATGAGCGGCATCAGCAGGTGAGCGGCAATGCGGATGGCCTCGAGCAGGTTGTAGATCACAAACGCCAGCTCGTCAGCCTTGGCCTCGTCCTTGGCAAGCGCCCAGGGCTCGGAGTCCTCGATGTAGTGGTTGGCAGCATGGATGAGCTCCATGACCTCATCCTTGGCTCCGCCGTAATCGAGCACGTCCATCTTGGCCATGTAGCGCTCGACCAGGCCATCGGCGATCTTTGCCAGCGGGTTGTCAAACGCGTCGGCAGACGCCGGTTTAGCCGGGGCGCAGCCGTCAAAGTACTTTGCGCTCATGTTGAGCGAACGCGAAATCAGATTGCCCCAGCTGTTGGCCAGGTCGGCGTTGTAGACCTGCTCCATGCGATCGAAGCTGATGGCGCCGTCGGTGCCGGGAACCACGTCGGTCATGAAGTAGTAGCGATAGCCCTCGACGCCCAGCATGTCGATAACGTCCTGCGGAGCGATGGCGTTGCCGCGGCTCTTGGACATCTTCTCGGCCTTGCCAGTCTCGGCATTGCGCACGGTCAGGAAGCCGTGGGCAAAGACGTGCTCGGGCAGGGCCTCGCCGATGGCCATGAGCATGGCGGGCCAAATGACGCAGTGGAAGCGAATGATGTCCTTACCCACGATGTGGAACTGCGCGGGCCAGCGATAGGCCAGCTCGGCACGCGCCTCGTCGGTGTCGACACCGTAGCCGACGGCCGTCATATAGTTGAGCAGCGCGTCGAACCATACATAGGTCACATGGCCCTCGTCAAACGGAACCTGGATGCCCCAGTCGAAGCTCGTACGGCTCACGGAAAGGTCATTAAGGCCGCCCTCGACAAAGCTGCGAACCTCGTTCATGCGGAACGCAGGCTCGACAAAGTCGGGGTGCTCGTCATAGAGCTTGAGCAGCTTGTCCTGGAAAGCGGAAAGCTTGAAGAAGTAGGACTCCTCCTGCACGCGCTCAAGCGGACGGTGGCAGTCGGGGCACAGGTGCTGGCCGACGCTGCCGTACTCCTCGTCGCCCTTCTGGACCTGTGTATCGGTGAAGTAGGTCTCATCAGGCACGCAATACCAGCCGTCGTAGCTGCCCTTATACAGGTAACCGGACTCCTTCATGCGCTCCCACAGGTACTGCACGGCATGATGCTGGCGCGGCTCGGTGGTGCGGATGAAGTCGTCGTTGGAGATCTCGAGCTTGTTCCAAAGCTCCTTGAAGTGCGGAGCCTGGCTGTCGGTCCACTCCTGAGGCGTCATGTTGTGCTTGGCTGCGGCCTCGGCGACCTTCTCGCCGTGCTCGTCCATGCCGGTCAGGAACTTGACGTTATAGCCGGCGGAGCGGCGATAGCGAGCCTGAACGTCGGCGATGATGGTGGAATAAGCCGTGCCCAGGTGCGGATCGGCGTTGACGTAGTAGATGGGCGTCGTGATAAAGAACGAAGGCTTGCTTTGATCCATGGGGTTTGTCCTCCAGAAAAACGTTGCATACAGAGGATGATTCTAGCGCAAGGGCTGGATATCCTCCATCTATTGCATATCGAGCACCATGGCATAGACATCGCGCTTGCGGCGCGAATACTTCTGAGACAGGCGCTTGGCCACCGCAGACGCGGGCTCCCCCTCCTCGAGCGCGGCGCGGATATCCTCGCGCAGGGCCTCGTCGGGATCCGCTGCCGCGGCGCCAACCGGCACGATACCGGTCTCCTCATCCTCGCTCGGCGGCGCGATGACCAGCGCAATCTCGCCCTTTACCTCGCCGCGAGTACGCAGCTCCTCGGCAAGCTGGGCGGCGGGCCCGCGCAAGACTTCCTCGTGCAGCTTGGTGAGTTCGCGGCAGACGGCAACCTCACGCTGGGGAAAGACCTCCGCCACGGCCTCGAGCGTCGCCACGATGCGATGTGGAGACTCGTAGAAGATGAGTGCGCCGGGCACCACGGCAAGGCGCTGCAAACGGCGCACACGGTCACCGTGCTTTCGGCCCAAAAAGCCCTCGAAGAAAAAATGCTCGCAGGGAATGCCGGACGAAACGAGCGCCGTGACGCAAGCAGAGGGCCCGGGAATAACTTCTACGGGCACATCGGCCTCACGTGCCGCCTCGACCAGCGCCTGGCCGGGATCGGACACGCTCGGCATGCCGGCGTCCGAGGCAAAGGTGAGGGTCTCCCCCGCCAGCAGACGGTCGACCAGGCCGGCGGCGCGGCTGGCGATCACATTCTCGTCGCAACGGACAAGCGGCTTGGAAATGCCCAGGTGCATCAGCAGCTTTGACGTCACACGCGTGTCTTCGCAGCAGATGGCATCGGCGGCGGCAAACGCCTCGCCGACGCGCGGGGACAGGTCGCCCAGGTTGCCGATGGGCGTGCCGACCACATAGAGTTTGCCCGTATGGGCGCTGTTTTGCGTCATATCAACCTATTCAATCATGCCGCGCTCGAGCGTACCGAGCGCCGCGCGGGCGTCCCATGCTGCAATGCGCTTCTCGGTCTTCCACGTTTGGAAGAACCAACCGGCAGCCGGCGCAAACGAAGCCAGCTGGTTGGCGATAAACACGCGCTCGTAGGCATTGCGGCCCTCGGGCGTAACCGACGAGTTGGCAAAGATCGCCGCACCCGACCATTCGCCCACCAGCACGGGGAACCCAGTCGAAATCGCCTCTTTAAGCTCGCGCTTGTTACGCGAAATCGCCGTCGTCAGCCCGCGGGGGCTCGTGATGTCGAGCGCATACTCGTCACGGTAATGGTACAGGTGAAGGTCCATGTAGACGTTCTTGTACTTGGCGCCGCGCATAAAATGCTTCCACTCGTTGGGATGCCCCGACGACGAGAAGACGACGATCTTATCCTCGGGCATATACGAACGGACGAGCTCGTAGGCGTCGCGATAGAAGTTGCGCAGGTAGTGCGCCGGAATGCCATCCGTCATGGTGAAGAGGCTCTTGCGGACACTCATCTGCGGCGTGTCCAGCAGCTCAATGCCCAGCAGGCTCTCGGCCTCGCCGTAGCGATCGGCCAGGCGCTCGAGCACGTCGAGCGCGACATGACGGCCGTTGGTGGACGAATGCCACTCGGCGACAGCCTCCGGCGTGGCGGGCGAATCGTTGGAATCGCCCTGGCCACCGGGCACAGTTGCCAGATCAAGCAGCACGCGGATGTCGTACTTGGCAGCCCACTCAATTGCACGGTCGATGTAGTCGACAACCGAGATGTAGGACGCATCGGACTCCTGCGAGCCAAAGGCATACCAGGGCACCGGCAGACGCACGGCATTGAGACCGATCTGCGCCATGCGACGGAAATCGTCCTCGCTCACAAACGTCTCGTAATGACGGCGCATGCGCTCGTTATAGGCGGCGGTGCCCATGGCCTCCTGCAGCTCGGCCGCGTTGGATGCACCGGTCGCCGCGTACAGCGACGGGGTCACCCAAGGCTCGGGAATAAACCAGCCAGAGAGATTAACGCCGAGTATCCTCTCCATCACTGCCCCCTTCGGATCGTGCAGGCCGAGCCTGCATCGTATTGCATAGGAAAAGTATCGTTTTGAGTATACCCGCGCGTGCGGACAGACGACCGAACGGTCTGTAAAGTGGCGCAAAAGCGGGAGGAATGTCTGGGCGGGCGGGCCCGAGATGGCGCGCCGAGATGTACATATGCGCCGGAGGTAGGCGACCGGAAAGCGCATCCCGTTTTTCGCAAAAGACTGGGATGCATTTTCCGTTCGAGGCCTCAACCGGAAAATGCATCCCGTTCTGAGCGCGGGATCTGGGACGCAGTTTCCGCCAAAGACCGCAAAAGGAAAGCACATCCCATTCTGACGCCGGATTCCGGGTCGCGCTTTCCCAAGCGGCCTCAAAGCGGAAAACGCATCCCACTCTGAAGCCAAATTCCGGGACGCAATTTCCGCAGAGCCCTCAATAAAAGAAAAGGACCCCTTTGCAGAGGTCCTAGTCAATTCAAGGTGGCGGGGAAGGGAATCGAACCCCTGACACGAGGATTTTCAGTCCTCTGCTCTACCAACTGAGCTACCCAGCCATTTGAGGTGTGCCTTGTTTCAAGGCTTGATTAGTATAACCAAGGACGCGTTCCGGTCAACCGAGAATTTTAAAAAAGTTTTTGAGCACAGCCTCGGTTCTATAAATCGGCACGTCAGAGGCATCAGCCGGCAGCAAGAAGTTTTTCACTCAGAGCCGCACGGGCAAACTCACTTGGCGTCATCCCCTCGGCAGCCGCCCGTCGACGAATGGCCTCCTTCATTCCCAGAGGAATCTTGACCGACAGCGTTGCCGTCCCCTCACCTGAGAGCGGGGGCCGTCCACGCACGATTCCACCAACGGTGTGTTCGCCATCCGGAAACTCTCCGCGCTCGTACGACTCACACCACGCGTCAATCATTTCATCCGTTACAACCTGACCATTAGCGGCCGTATACGTCTTGCCCATCATCGACCCCTCTGCCGAGCTCGCTCGATCTCTTGCCAGAATTTCTTCTGAACCGGAGACAGGGCATGAATAATGAGCCATCCACGAATTAGTTCGACCGCAACAAGTTCCACACTTCGACCATCTGGAAGCCATCCAATGGCAAGCCATCTCGGCGGCTCGTCCTCCGACTCGCGGCGAATGCACTCAGTAACCGCGAACCAGGCACCAAGCACCTGCTTTTCCGTCAAGTGTTTTTTGGCGTTCGGATGGATCTCAACATCCATGCATCTTCTCCTCCATCTTACCCAATTTCGTATGACGAAAGTCCGCCGTCGTCAATCTCTTACGCCGGCGCTTGTTGGAGGGCGGGAGGTGTAGCGAGGATTGAAGGGCGTTCCAATACCGCCCAGGCGCCGGGACAGGAACACATGTGCCAAGGACGGACGTTTTCGTAGCGCGCGAGGATATTGCCGTCGCGATTGATGAAGGCGATGTCGATGGGATAGGCCATAAAACACGTATGGACCGAAGAGCAGCGTGGAAACGCCATGACGAGCGGCAGGCCGTTGGCGGCAACCGGACGCCGTCCCAGCATGCCGCGCAGTCGCACGACAAACGACTCCGCCACCGCAAACTCGGCCGGCGTCCAACCCAGCCTGTTGAGTGCCCGCGCGTAGGCGATGTAGGACGAGACCGCGGTCACATGACCACCCCCGGGCGCCATGGATCGACCGTCACCGCGCGCTCGTGCGACAACGTTGTCGGCGCCCCCAGCGAAACGCCAGCGATGCTGAGAAAAGTCGGCCACGGCTCATAGTACATGGTGCAGGTGTAGGTCCTAAACGTACCGGATAGGGAGAGCAGGCCACCATCCGATGCCTCCGCGCCTTGCTCACTCGACACTTCGATCTGCAAGTCATAGCCTTCCATGGCATTCAGAATTTGAGTCTGAACCGTCGCCGAGGCATCGGCAGAGCTTTCGTCGCCCTCCCCCTCCGACGCCACAGCGTGCGCCAACACGATGTCGGGCACCACGCGGTCGAAGCGCGCGACAGCGCTGGCAAAGATCATGACGTTGTACACGACGAGTGCCAGCACCAGCAAAACGGGCGTAACCACTGCCATCTCAACCGTCGCTTGGGCGCGCTCCTCGCGCAGACGCATGCGGATACTCATTACGACCCACCGCCCAGAACGCCAACCAGCGTGGCGACATCGACGGTGAGCGGGATGGAGCCGCCGCCGGGCAGAGGAATCTCCGCAAGTGTGAACACCGTACCGCTAATGGTGCGTTCGACTTGATATTCCAACGCCTCGCAAAGCGCCTTGGGATCGGTCACGCCCAACGGAATACTTCGCAGTTTGTCTTGCGCTTGAGAGAGACCCGCAATGTCAGACCCCGGACTCTTAATGACATTTGCGGAATCGGTCAGCACCGGCTTTCGCAGGCGCAAGTCGCACGGTTCCAAACCCAGCGCCGCCACGGACGCCGAAACGGTATCGCCGAGCCACGATGCAATGGAGCCCAACGCACCGCTGCCCCCTCCTAGGTCTTTAATCATCTCGTCCATAAGTTCGTCGGCCGAACCTTGGATGTCTCCGTATCCCACGAGTAGCCGTCCCCAAACATCCATGACGCCGTCGAGCACGCCGGCAACGCCGCCCGAGCGTTCCTTCAATGTCGAGAAAAATCGCGAAAGCACGTTGTTTTGTGCCGTCGCCTCATCGGGCGCCAGCACCGCGGCAGAGATAGCACCGCGATCGCCAAGCCTGACTGCCGTGTTAAACGAGGAGTTAAGTTGATCGGGGCCGGTAATGTCACCCGAAACTGCAAATGCGACCACGCCGTTGCGTCCAGGTGGGGCGATACGCGGGCGCTCGCCGGAAAGCTCCTTGATAGCCTGGTCAAATGCATTGCCTGCACGGTCGGCCTCATCCTCGGTCTGACGCATGAGCTCGAGTTCCTCATTGCGATATTCGACGTATTTCTCCAGCGCCTTTTTGAACTCGTCAAAGTGGTACTCGAAGCCCCTTTCGACGGAAGTCGTAGCAATCGCAACGTAACCCAAAGACGAAACACCAAAATGGCATTCGCTGCACGTTTCATGGCCGTCAAAAACCGCGACAGACGCCAACCCACCAGGCGTTCCCCTTTTGTAATTTGGACAGTCAGTTCCGTAATGCAGATAGGACACTTCATCTAGTTCACTTGTTGGCCAACGTACATCGGTGTAGAGTTCGGTCGTCCGCGCCTCATCTGGATTTCGCGGAAGAAAGGGGATGTAGGCGGAAACCTTGCCGTCCTCTTCAGCTATATACGCTCGTTCAACTTCTTCACTCGCATAAGCGAAGAACGCCTTTCGCGCAGCGGAATCTGCCTGTTTTTCTGGGCTCTCGCCAAGTGGCTTCTCGTTCGACAGGCGCTCTCGGTAATATGCCTTCGCACGATCGAGCGCCGCTTGCGGTTCCCACGTAACGCTCGAAGCGTAATGCGGATTTTGAGCACCAGAGAGATCCGTTAGGCTTTTCGCACGCTCCCACATACACGAGTACTTGTCAATCGAACTCTCGTCCGACCCGCCACAATCCGCCAGCCAAGCGCGCTCTATAGCCTTCGCCGTGTCCTCAGAAGCCTTCCGCAGCTCCTCGGCCGCACGCTCTAAATCATCTGATGTGTCTTTAATGGTATCGGTCGAGATCTCTGACCCTTTGAGCGCAGCGAAGTCCGACTCGGATGTCCTGGGCACGGCAAGCGCCGTACCGGTATAGGCCACACTATCGGTATCCTGCGCCGACACCGCCTGCGTGGCACGCGCGGCAATCAGATACGGCAGAGCCGTCTCGATTTTCTGCAAGCCTTCCGATGCGCTTTTGGCAAACTTGTTGCGCGTTTTAATGATCTCAATCCCGGTGTCGACCATATTGCCGGCAACTGGTTCGGCACCTGGGATGAGAATGGCAACCAGGCCCGTCCCGATTGTGGCAAACCCCGCTAGCCCCAGACTCAAGATGCTCGCATCAACCACCGTGGCAGCCGTGTGATAGGACGACACCACGTTGGCACCCGCCAGCGCGCCGCTATCGGCCGCCACCTGGGCATCCCCGGCACGCGACATGCTCCATATCGCCGCGGTCGACGAAAACAACAACGTGAGCACCACTAGGATGACCACGGCAGAAGAAAGCGTGGTGTAGGCACCGTCTTCGATAAACAGGTCGATACCGGCGCGGCCCATAAAGCCGCCTCGCTTGCGATGGCAGCTCGGACGGCACGTCAAAACGCATCTAGACCAGAAACGCTTAATCCCATGCAGCAATCCACGAATCATAATCTCCCTCCAGCCATTCGGGACGCGATTGATACGAGACATCGACCTTGAGCTCAACGTAGCCGCCCTCGGCGGTACCACCCATAGCCTGCGCAAACGCACCGATCACAGGCAACGGCTTGACCTCGCCGGAAACGGACACGGACGAGACACCACCCGCACCGGCCCGGCCAAGCTCGATATCCCACGACAACGGCCCGCCGGCATGAAAGATCGAAACGTTGGGCACTGCGGCAAGCCGGCGGCGGGTGAACTCCTTAAGATCGTCGTCCTCCGCCGTCGTCGTGGTCATGAGCCGCGCGGTCTCGGCAGCGGCAGACTCCATGACCGCGCGCGTATAGAGCAGGCACACCGGTTGCAGTGCGAGAAGGATGAGCGTCAGAAACGTCGGCAGCAAAAAAGCGGCCTCGACCGTAGACTGCGCCCGGTCCTCGCGCGCGATATCAATACAACGCGATGTCCTTAGCGCCCGCAGCGGCGTCGATAACCGACGTCGAGGCAACGCCATGGGATGCCGCCCGCTCAACCAGCGCCGCCAAGCGTCCATCGGTGCCAGCACGCCAAAGTCCCACAATCGCCAGCACGATCGATAACAGCGCCACCGTGACGATGGCGTATTCGACCGTCGCCTGGGCAGATTCCTCACGCAGAACGCCATGCATTTCACGATCCCTCCTTTGCGCTTATTGTTTGCGGGACCAGACGCACGGCACGCAGACGACACGAAGCATCGCCAGCATCCGCGGCAACCGTCACCATATCGACCCAGCCGCGCCCATCGCGCACGATGGCGCCCCATACGTTGCCCTTAATATCGAGATAGCCGCTCAGGGCGAGCTGGGCCGTTGGCACCTCGCGGTAGGCGCGTAACATATCCGCCGCCGCCTCGGTCATCGGTCGGTCCTCGGACCATGCAAGCCGGACCGCAATCGCGTTGTCCTCAGGCGAATCCGTCGCAGTGCCAGACCGCTTGTCGAGCGTCCGCAGAAAGGTTTGCGCCGTGACAGCAACATCCGAATCGTCCGCATCTCGCATCTCATCTTTTTGAGACGCCACCGCCGAATCTGAGCCCGAATCGAAGGCGGCCCCAGGACGCTGCTGCCGCGCGGCGTTAAGCCCCCAAAGCACCGCTGCTATCGCCACGGTCAGGCAAGCAAACACCAGCAGCACCCCGATGGGGCGATCGCCCTCTACAGGCTGTTGATGCCCTCGCTGATAGCGTTCCATAGATCTTGGACCTTGCCTTTGAATGCAACGATGGCAATAATCGCGATCACCACAAGCACGCCCACCAAAATGGCGTACTCGGTGGTACCCTGCGCGCTCTCCTCCCGCAACAGCTCCTTGGCATGCTGGCGAGCGCGGATCGCCCGGCAAAAAGCCCAGTTCCAAGCCTTGCCAGCAATTTCGACCATCGTGTTCATGTATTCCTCCCTACATCATCCCGCCTGCTCCCAGCAGCGGGCCCAATATGGACAGAAGCAACGCCGGCAAGATGAGCGTGCCGGTGGGAATCAGCAGCTTGACGGGCGCACGCTCAATTTCGCGCTCGACCGCGGCGCGATGAGCCGCACGGATCTCGTGACTTTGAGCGGCCAGCGTCTCGGCAAGTGGGGCACCCAGGGCGAGTGCCTGCCCCACCGTAATGGCAAAGGTCTCGAGCGCTCGCACGTCCAGGTCGCGCGGCGGCCAACAACTCGTCCTCACGCGTGCCCACGCCCACCTGCCACGCCATGCAGGCCCGCTCAAGGCGAAGAGCCAGCACTGACCGGCGGTTGGCGCAGAAAATCTCAAGCGCCGCATCAAACGAAAGACCGGCCGAAAGACCCAAGCGCACAACATCGATCATCTCGGACACTTCGCCGAGCGATACTCGCGCCGGGCCGCCCGCTCCAACCGCGCCCTTCATTCGCGCGGCCAGAGCATCGACCACCGAGCGACCCGCGGCAGCGACCAGCACCGCCTCGCGCTTGCAGGCCTCTGCGATCTTGCGTGCATCCGCCCGATCCAAACCCGTCGCGACAAATACACTCAGAGCGCACAGGCAAGCCGCAACTGCAACCGGGGCGCTCATAGCTCCACCCGCATAATGCGCCGGATAACCACCAGGGCAACGGCGTTGAGGGCAAGACCCAGCACCACAGCGCCCGCGCCGGCAGGCGTCGCAAGACCGCGACGAAAATCTGCCGAAAGCAGCGCCAACACCGCGCACATGCCCGCCGGCATCGCCGCGACCATATGCGCAGACATGCGAGCCTGCGACGTCTTAACATCCAGGCGGCGCTTGAGCTCAATGCGCTCCCCCACCATGCTCGACGCCTCGGACAGTAAGTCGGCAAGCGGAGCACCGGTGCGCTGAGACACCTTAAGCGCCAAGGTCACAAGCGAAAGGCCAGGGGCGTCGATGCGCACGAGCAAGTCATCGAGCGCGTCGGTCGCCGAGATGCCGCAATCGATCGCCGCCGCCACCCGCAAAAACTCGGTATGCATCGGCTCTTGCGCATGAGCGCCCACAAAGCGCATGCCCTGGGCCAGCGAATGTCCCGAGGCAAGCGACATGGAAAGCGCGGTAAACGCCTCGGGCATGGCCTCTTCTACATCGCGTTGCTCGCGCCGGCTCTCAAAGCCATCCCGGGCGGCGCCAACGGCAAACGGAGCAACAAGTCCCAAGGCAAGTCCGAGGGGCGATAGCGACACTATCGTTAGCAAAACGCAGCAGACACCGCTCGATAGCAGCAGAAACGCCAAACGCCCCGAAGCATCCTCGATCGCGAGGCCAAGGCGACGCGCCGGAGCCAGCGATGCCCACGAACGGGCGATCTTTTTCAGCAGATCGTTTTCCACCAGCTCACGCGGCAGCTTCTCTGCCACCGTCTCGAGCGCCTGACGCGCCAGCTCCGCCGGCGGTACCTGCGGCACACGAGGTTCCGCCCCGCACGCCGTCGCGACAGAAAACCCTGCCAAACCCCCTACGACGAGGGGCACAGCGACCTCCATTCGTCCACCTCCTCTTGTGTGAGCGTCCCCGACCGCAGGCCTTCTGCGATAAACGGCGGCTCGCGGTCAAGCGTCCAGGTGCGCTCGGCGGCATCGAAAGTCACATAGCGCTCGAGCTCTACGCCGCCCGACGCGGCGCGACGCACCCCCGAATACGAGGAGACGAAACGCCTGCCATCGGCGTGGCGCTCGGACATCACGATGCCGTCGAGCGCCATGGCAATCTGCTCCTCGATGAGCTCGCTCGGCAGATCGATGCCATAACGTGCAAGCAACGTCAGACGCACCACGGTCTCCTGTTCTGAGCCCGCATGAAGTGTGGTGAGCGACCCGTCGTGGCCCGTGTTCATGGCCTGCAACATGTCGCAGCACTCCGCACCGCGCACCTCGCCCACCACGATGCGGTCGGGGCGCATGCGCAGGGCATTGGTCACCAGGTCGCGGATCGTCACCGCGCCCTCGCCCTCAATTGAAGCCTCGCGCGCCTCTAGACGCACCACGTGCGGATGATGCGCAAACTTGAGCTCGGCAGAGTCCTCGATCGTCACGATGCGCTCGCCGGTGGAAATCTCGCATGACAACGCGTTGAGCAGGGTGGTCTTACCAGATCCCGTGCCTCCCGCAACCGCCAGGTCCTGTCGCAGCGACACCGCGCACGACAGCAGCTGCGCATACCAAAGCGGCAGCGACCCCAGCCCCACAAGCTCGTCCAGCGAGCAGATGCGGTCCGAGAACTTTCGGATGGTGAGAATCGGTCCGTCAATCGCCACAGGCGGAATCACCGCGTTGACGCGATAGCCCGTTTTGAGGCGGGCGTTGACGATGGGACTGCGCTCGTCGATACGGCGGCCAAGTGGCGAGATGATGCGGTCGATAAGCACACGGATCTGCTCATCATCCTCAAACGCATGCTCGATGGGGTACAAGACGCCGCCGCGTTCAAAGAAAGCCGAGCGGCAGCCGTTGATCATGATTTCGGTAACGGTGTCGTCCTCGATGAGCGGCTGCAACGGCCCCAAGCCCACCACGTCATCCAAAATCTCGTCGATGATAGTCTCGCGCTCGGGCGTCGCGAGATCGGTCGGCTCCTCAACATTGAGCGCCGCCTCCACCGCAGGACGCAATTCCGAGCGGGCAAGTGCCGGGTCGATATAGGCGCTGATACGCGCCGCTTCGTCGTAACCCATGCGGTCCATCACGGCGCGCTTGGTGCGTCGTTTCACCGCGCGGCGACGCCCCGCATCTACAGGCGCTGCCGCCGCTGCAGCGCCAGCAGCCTTAATCCTCGTTTGCAGGCTCATCGCTGATCACCCTCGCGCGACCAGGGAAGGCGAATACGCGGGCGTTCGGTGCGCATTGCACGGTCGGCGACCATATCGCTCCAAGGGCCGACGGCGCACCCCAGTTCCACGAGCATCTCGCGCGTGGCCTCGCGCACGCTGGTCGCAAAAGCGCTGGTCTGCCCCACTGCCTCGTCAGCGCGCCCAAACGCCATGAGCGCGGCGAGATCCTGCCCGCCATCGGCGATACGAATCTTGGAGCTCAACGCACAGGCAATCTCAAAGCGCATGGCGACGTCCTCGTCTGCCCCGCGCGCACCGAACCGGTTGAACACGGCGCTCATGCGCGTGCGCGGCACACCTACTCGACTTGCCAGTTCAATGACGCGCGACGCCGATGTCGCGGACGACACCGCCGCATCGCCAACGACCAGGCAACGGTCGCTCGCCGCCACCGCAGCCGCCACGGCATCGCCCCAAAAGACCGAGGTATCGATAAAGACCACGTCGGATTCGCGACGCAGGACATCAAGCAATAGCTCCACCGGACGTGCCATGAGCTCGGCTTGCTCGGGCGCCGCGACGGGACCCCAGAGCGTAACGCCCGGCGCCACGCGCATCGATGTGGCTACGATATCCGGCTCGGTGAGCGCGCCCGCCGCCGACGGCTCGATAAGTGCCGCCATATCGCGCGGAGCATCGACGCCTAACAAGTCGTAAAGGTTTCCAAACATCAGGTCCAGGTCGAGCACGGCGGCACGCAAGCCCAACAGCGACGATGCGTGTGCCATGGTGGCAACGATCGTCGACTTGCCGCAACCGCCCGAACCCGAAATGGCGCAGATGACCGGAGCTCGATGCTGCGGAGCGGCAGCGTCTGCCGGCGGCATCGGAGGCGGCGGGGCGGGCGTCGGCGACAGCGTCCCCGTCTCCCCCGCCGCAACCACACGCTGCGTCCAAGCCGGCATGGCGGCTTGTTCGGTCTGCAAGGCAGGCTCGTTCTGTGCAATCTGCTCATGCTGCATCAGCGACAACTCGCCGCACCCGGCAAAGCCCTCAACTTCGTCGAGTTCATCCGCCAGATTCACGCCGTGCACGTATCCCATATCTACAGCCGGGGAGTCGCCAGCATGCTGTGCCGGCCCTCCAGCGTCATCGTATACAAGGGGGTTCCGGGGGCGCCGACCATGCTCGGCTTCCGCTTTTCCATAATCATCAACACGCGGGCCTCTTGTAGCGCGAGGCGCCCCGGGTTCCCTATCAACAAAAGCATCGGGCTCAATCGTCATGCGCCGATCGGAATCAACCGCTCCCTCGCCCGCGCGCCCGTTGCCGCATATACTGTGCGCAGCGATGACCTCGGTCGCCCCCGCACGAAACAGTCCCTCGATATCCGACGGATCGAGCACTTCTATCAACACGACCACGCGACTCACGCGGCCTTCGGCCGTCAGGCGCGCAACAGTCTTGCGCACATCTTCGATATCAAACAGAGACGCCGCGATGATGGCAGCCCCGCGGCGCGACGGAAACGCCCGCGCCATGGAAACCAGCCCGTCCAGGTCACCCACGCGAAGCACCTGTGCACCCGCATCACGGCCCTCGACTTCCCGCTGCAACAGCCCGTAATCGCCGCACGCGCAGCACGCAAGCCAGATCGCCTTCATCACTCGTCGCCTCCGCTCTTTTTGCCGCGCGCCGTGGCGGGAATCGTCAAGCTGACCGTTCCCTTGCCCGAGGCTCCCAGCAGTTCCTTGACGTCTTCGGGGTCAGCCGCCAGCGTCACCCATTCGATCTTGCCCTCGCGCGTGGCACCGGAATTCTCACTGGTATCGATCACGTGCGCGCCGCACAGTCGATCGGTTACGCCATCTTTTTGCACGTACACGTCCACATAGCTGCCCACGCCCGTGGCACCGCCGACCGAGTGCTCGGCATCGACCGCCACCGAAACGGCGACCTTGCCCTTAGGCACCTCGAGCTTGTGGCTCTCGGCCTTGGTGTAGACATTGCAGATCACGGCGTTTTTGGGAATACGCGAAGTCGTCACGTCGCCGCGCACCTGGCGCAGCTCGGTCGCCGCGTCACGCGGCAGCAGACTCGTCAGCCATTCCTGGGTTATGACATTGGTCTCATCGAGGGTCTCGCCCACATCGATATCGCGCGCCGCGACGCATACCTCGACGCGATCGCCACCGTACTTGGCCAAGGTCTCAGCCTGGACCTGTTCGGCTTGCGAGCGGATCGACGAGCCGTAAACCATGCAGAGCAGAGCAGCGAGCACGCCCGCGACCAGACTGATGGCGATGCGCTTGCTCTTGTTCACGGCCGCTCCTCTCATGGCAGTGCCGGGCGAATGCCCGTACCACCATTGTCTGGGCGGTCAGAGCGCAAAGCGGCGCAATCGCGATCTTGGTTTTCGATGTCAAACCAATCGCTGACCAAAAGCTGACCAGCCCGTCAAGCTCGTGGCAAGGTTTTGGCCAGCACGTCAGCAAACTGCATGTTTCGAGGCTTTTCCGCAGCAAAAAAGCCGTCTCCCGAACAGTTGGGAGACGGCTGTCATAGGAAAAATCAATTACAGATGGACATCGGGATCGAGCATTTGAGCACTCACGCGCATGGATGACGCCAGGTTTTGGAACGTTTCCAAACGCAGACTGTCGATCTGCCCGGCGTCCTCGGCCTCGCGAACGGCACAACCCGGCTCATGGGTATGCGTGCAATCGCCAAACCGGCACGCGCGCGATGCCTCGACAATCTCGGGGAAGGCGCGCGCCAGACCCCGCTCGTGACCCACGAGCGGTAGACTGCGCAGGCCCGGGGCATCGGCGATCACGCCGGCGTCGCCCGGCAGCGCCACCATCACGCGCGCGACGGTAGTGTGACGGCCCTGGTCGTCGCGTTCGCGCACACCGCCGGTCGCCAACGTATCGTGGCCCAGCAGTGCATTGAGCAGCGTCGACTTGCCGGCACCCGACTCGCCCAGGATCATGGCGCAGCTCCCGGCAGGCACGCAGGCACGGACCTCGTCCAGGCCGCGGCCCTCGGCAGAGGACGTCACGATCACGCGCACGTCCGGACCCACCAGGCGGCGCACGCGGTCCAGATCGCGCTCGAGCTCCTCGGCATCGCAGCGGTCAGCTTTGGTAAGCACCACCACCGGCTCGGCATCGCAGTCGAGCGCCAACACCAGCGAGCGCGCCACGCGGTCGAGCAGCACCTCACCGGCACCGAGCGCCTGCACGATTAGCACGCTATCCACGTTGGAGCAGAGCACCTGACGCTCTCCGCGGGCACGGCCGCGCCAACGCTCAAAGCTCGTACGGCGCGGCAGAACGCACTCAATCACGCCCATATCGTGCCCGGGAGCGCGGCGCACCGCCACACGGTCGCCCACGGCGGGCAGCAGCACCTCGTCCTCGCCGCGCGACTTGGCAAACCCCACGGCATGCTCGGCACGAAAGGTATCGTCGGCCGTCGCCACCAGCGGAAACCCGCGATCTAAGCGCACCACGGCGCCAAGCTGCATCTGCTCGGGCTCCTCAGCATGTGCGCAGAAATCATCAAAGGCAGTCTGCTGGGTTTCATCGACCGGCAGGTCATCAAACGCCGGAACGTCCTGCAGCGCGTCAAGCCCCGGCACGCTTGCCAGCAGCTCCTCGGCAGATGCGGGGGCCTCGGTCGCAAGCTTCCGACGACGATCGCGCTTAGCCCGCGCCCCCGTCGTCTTTTTCTTCGCCTTAGCCTTCGCCTTGCCCACAAGCGCCTCCCAGCACCATAAATCACAACTGAGCAGGTATTTTAAATCAAAAAGAGCTGGCCGGGCAAAGCCCTAAATCAAAAAGAGCCGGTCGAGCAAACGCTCGATCGGCTCACAAACTTTCCCTCAGCCCTTTTCATCCGCACGGGAGAAAAGCCAGCAAAGCCACCGCAGGGCCCGCCCCGGAAGCCCTTTCTCCCGAACGATCCCGCAGCGCAAAGCGCGAGGACCAGTGAGGGAGAAAGGGCGTGGGGCGGGCCCGGACGAGTGCGCTACTCTTTTTCGACCGCGCGCATGATCGCCTTGTAGATCTCCATCAGCGGGATGATCAGGAAGGCCAGGCCCAGCGCGGCAAGAACGCCCTTGAGCTCAAGCGTCACAGGGCCAAAGAACATCTCGGCAAGCGTCGGCTGCACGGTCACGATCACCGTCAGCACCAGTGCCAGCGCGGCGGAAGCCCACAGCCACTTGTTCTGCTTCTTCATGGTGAACAGCGACGCACGACGGCTGCGCATATTGAAGCAGTGGAAAATCTCGACCATGTTGAGCGTGATGAACGCCATCATCACGCCTTCCTCGTCGGCATTGCCGGCGATCATATCGGCGATGTGGATGTAGCCCATGTCAAAGTACACGCCCACAAAGAAGCTCGCCAGCACCAGCACGGTGATGATTAGACCCTGGACCACGCAGTCCAGGCCCATGTGACCGGCAAAGACACCGTCCTTGGCGTTGCGCGGCTTGCGCTTCATGATGTCACCCTCGGCATCCTCCATGCCCAGCGCGAGCGCGGGGAAGCAGTCGGTGACCAGGTTCACCCACAGCAGCTGCACCGGCTGGAAGATGGTAAAGCCAATGAGCGTGGCGATAAACACCGAGAACACCTCAGCAAGGTTGGCCGAAAGCAGGAACTGGATGACCTTGCGGATGTTGTCGTAGATGCGACGGCCCTCTTCGCAGGCACCGATGATGGTGGCGAAGTTGTCGTCGGCAAGCACCATGTCGGCAACGTTCTTGGTGACGTCGGTGCCGGTGATGCCCATACCGACGCCGATGTCGGCGCGCTTGATGGACGGGGCGTCGTTGACGCCGTCGCCGGTCATGGCGACGATCTGGTCGCGCGACTTCCAGGCCTCGACGATGCGTGTCTTGTGCTCGGGCTGGACGCGGGCGTACACGCCGTAGTCCTCGATGTGCGCGTCGAGTTCCTCGTCGCTCATGCGATCGAGGTCGGCACCGGTGATGGCATGGCTGCGATCGGTGACGATGCCCAGCTGCTTGGCGATGGCCACGGCGGTGTCGATGTGGTCGCCCGTGATCATGACGGTGCGGATACCGGCGTCATGCGCCTCGCGGATGGCGTCGGCGACCTCGGGGCGGACAGGGTCAATCATGCCAGACAGGCCGCAGAAGACCAGGTCATGCTCGAGCGCGGCGGGACTGCAGTCGGCCGGGACCTCGGTGTAGGTGCGGCTTGCCAGCGCCAGCACGCGCAGGGCCTCGTCGGCCATGGCCTTGTTGGCGGCCACGAGCTCGGCACGACGCTCCTCGGTCAGCGGAACGACCTTATCGCCCTCGTAGATGTGGGTGCACAGGCCGATCACCACGTCGGGCGCGCCCTTGGTGTACTGCTCGTACTCGCCGTCCAGGGTCTCGACGACCACGGACATCATCTTGCGGCCAGAGTCGAACGGGGCCTCGCCCACGCGCGGGTGCTCGGCAGTCAGGCCGGTGAGGCCCGCCTTGCCGGCGTCGTTGACGAGCGCGCACTCGGTCGGCTCGCCCACGGCCTCGCCCAGCTCCTCGTCCCACTGGGCATCGGAGCACAGAGCCATGCCGGCCAGGAACTTCTCCGTAGGCGCGGCGAGCTCGTGCTTGACGACGGTCATCTTGTTTTGGGTAAGGGTGCCGGTCTTGTCGGAGCAGATGGTCTGCGTGCAGCCGAGGGTCTCGACGGCAGAAAGCTTGCGGATAATTGCCTGGCGCTTGGCCATCTTGGTCACGCCGAGCGACAGCACGATGGTCACGACGGCGACCAGACCCTCGGGGATGGCAGCGACGGCGAGCGAGACGGCGACCATAAAGGTATCGAGCAGGGCGGTCGGGTCGGTAAGAACGTTGCCCACGCCGTGGCGGATGATATCGACGCCAAAGATAACGACGCAGATGACGATAACCATGATAGTGAGGATGCGGCTGAGCTCGGCAAGCTTCACCTGCAGCGGCGTGAGCTCTTCCTTGGCCTCGGCCAGGGCGCCGGCGATCTTACCCATCTCGGTGTTCATACCGGTACCGACTACGACGGCGCGGCCACGGCCGTACACCACGGTGGAGCCCATGTAGCACATGTTCTTGCGGTCGCCGAGCGGCACGTCGTCGGTGCCGGCGGCGAGCTCGATCACGTTGGCATGCTTCTCGACGGGCACGGACTCGCCGGTAAGGGCGGCCTCCTCGATCTTCATCGTGGCGCTCTCGAGCACGCGGCAGTCGGCCGGGACGGAGTCGCCCGCCTCGAGCATGATCACGTCACCGGGCACGAGCTCGGCGCTCGGCAGGTGCACGAGCTTGCCGTCGCGCAGCACCTTGGACTGCGCCGCGCTCATCTCCTGCAGGGCCTCGAGAGCCTCCTCGCTTTTAGCCTCCTGGACCACGCCCAGCACCGAGTTGACGATAACGACGAACATGATGATGGCGACATCGGCAAAGTCCGCCTCGCCCTTGACCATGCCCGTGAGCGCGCTGATGACGGCGGCAACGATCAGCATGATGACCATGGGGTCGGCCATCTGCTCAAAGAAGCGCTTCCACAACGGCGTCTTCTCGGCTTCCTCGAGCTTGTTAGGGCCTGTCTTGGCGAGGCGCGACGACGCCTCGTCGTTGCTCAGGCCGAGGTTCTCATCGACACCTTGGTCGCTGAGTACCTCCGCCGCGGCGGACAGGTATTCCTTTTGCATATAGAGTCCCCTCCTGGGATTCGGGCCACTCAGCAGATTGATGCCCGATCATAATTCCCAGGAGAAGGGCAAGGGCTCATCAAGGCTGCCGTGCTGAGCGGCAGTTGATAGTGGAGCTATGGTACCCCAAAGCGGTGCGTCTAGCCAAAACATTCCAATTGGAAACACGGCTCGAGTGCAACGATGCAGACCGTGTGATGCTCAACATTGATAAAACGTTTTTTCTTCGGCGCATCGTCAAACTGAAATATCGCCCAGATAGCAGCGGTCAGAACGGTTGGTAAAGATTTTTCACGTACCGTTTTTACCGCAAAAAATGAACTTCTAATTCGGCATACGGTCGATTTTTTGGGGTATTCGGTCGGCATTTCGTTATAATCATCTCAGTTTTATTTCTTATGGTTTATCTATCAGCGCAAGACGATGTCAGATGGAGGTCTGAATGTACAAGCGCACCAAGATTGTATGCACCATGGGTCCCGCCTGCGATAGCGACGAGACCATCCGCGAGATGATCAAGGCGGGCATGAACGTCGCCCGTTTTAACTTCTCGCACGGATCCTACGACGAGCACCACGGTCGCATCGAGCGCGTCCGTCGTATTTCCAAGGAGCTCGGTCTGCCCGTCGGCATCCTGCTCGACACCAAGGGCCCCGAGGTCCGCACCGGCCTTCTGGTCGACGGCAAGAAGGTTGCCGTCAAGACCGGCGATAAGATTGTCGTCACCGCTCAGCCCACGTCCGAGGATTTCCACGGCACCTCTAAGCACATCTCCCTCGACTACCTGGCTCTGCCCTCCGAGGTCGAGAAGGGCTCCCTTATCCTGATCGATGATGGTCTGGTTGCCCTCGAGGTCGAGTCCGTCGACGGCCAGGACATGACCTGCGTCGTTAAGAACGACGGCCTGATCGGCGAGCGCAAGGGCGTCAACATGCCCAACGTCAACATCTCGCTGCCCGCTATCACCGAGCGCGATCGTCAGGACATCCTCTTTGGCCTGACCGAGAACATCGACTACATCGCCGCTTCCTTCATCCGTGACGGCGAGTCCGTCCGCGGCATTCGCAAGCTTTGCCGCGAGAACGGCGGCGAGCACGTGACGATCTTCCCGAAGATTGAGTGCGCCCTGGGCGTCGAGAACTTCGACGAGATTCTCGAGGCTTCCGACGGCATCATGGTCGCCCGTGGCGACCTGGGCATCGAGATCAAGCCCGAGCTCGTTCCGCACATCCAGAAGGAGATCATCGCCAAGTGCAACGCGGCCTACAAGCCCGTTATCACCGCTACGCAGATGCTCGACTCCATGCAGCAGAACCCGCGCCCGACGCGTGCCGAGGTTGCCGACGTTGCTAACGCCATCTACGACGGCACCGACGCCGTTATGCTTTCCGGCGAGTCCGCTGCCGGTAAGTACCCGGTCGAGGCCGTTAAGATGCAGGCCAGCATTGCTCTCGAGACCGAGAAGTACCTCCCGGCTCACGCTCCGCTCGAGGTTCCGGCTGACGCTCACGGCACCCGCGTCGTCAACAACGTTGTGGGTATGTCCGCTGTGAACATGGCCACCACCGTTGGCGCCAAGTGCATCACCGTGCCGACGACCACTGGTCGTACTGCCCGCCTGATCTCGCACTTCCGTCCCAACATGCCGATCTGCGCGTTCTCCCGCCACGAGTGGGCCGTCCAGCAGATGATCATGTACTGGGGCGTCATCCCGCACCAGGCAGAGATTACCCAGGGCACCGTCAACGGCACGATCGTCAAGGCGATCGAGACCGCTAAGGAGCTCGGCTACGTCAAGACTGGCGATTTGACCGTCGCTACCGCCGGCGATCCCCGCATGAGCGTCCAGCTCGAGGACAAGGTCTCCTCGACCAACGTCGCTTACGTCGCTCAGGTGCGCTAAATCGCACTTGCAAGCAGATTTGCATTGCAAAGGGCCCGGAAGGCATTGCCTTCCGGGCCCTTTTTCTGTGCACCGATGCCTACCGCACGGCATGGCACGCACCCATTTCATTACCAAAAGCGCGAAATCCGCCCTCCGAGGCCCAAAAAATAAAGCCCCAAGCGCTAAAAGTGTTCGCCCGGTGGCAAACCCACACCTTAACCGACGCTGCTAAATCGTTTTAGCAAGAACCAGATCAACCGCGTTTTCGGAAGTGCGGGGAAAAATTGCTTACCCCCGAGCATAAGTCCTTTTATTTCAACAAAACCCCTGATAAAGTTGGCTTAAATACCGCTTGTACCTGACCTATTTGTCTTTTTCACCGCACTTCCGAAACGGATAGCTTTTCTAGCCCAAACAACGCTCAAACGATCGGATCGCTATGTCATTTCTTGCCTGCGGACCTACGGCTTTTCAGTACTATCGCATCCCGCCCCAAATACTGGGACTCTATCCGGCAATCCTGCCGCCCGACCATGACCATCGCTTGGTGCATTACTCAAAACAACCGGTATTTAAAGACTTGCTCGGCACACCAGTTTGGAGATCCGTGAGTGAAAGGAAACAGCGCGCGAACGGAAAGCTATTTCATAGCCGTCTGCTAACCCAAGAGCCGCCTCCTGGGTCGTTTAGACAGACTGAACATGGATTTGATGTCACTTCACCGGAGTTCACGCTGCTCAGCCTTGCCACGCAGGTCTCACGCAACCAGTTACTCATGGCGTGCTACGAGATGTGCAGCTCCTTTGCAGTGTTTAAGCCCTGCGAGCGAACGCAACAACAACTCGATGAAGCTATTTCGCTTAAGTTCATTCCACCCAACTGCGGCTGGGAGCGAGTTAACGACACCAAGGGCAATGACACCAACTTGTGGAAGCGCACGCCGCTTCTTACCGCAACGGATATCGCCGCGTTCGCCAAGCAAGCCGCAGGCCTGCGCGGCGTCAAACAACTGCGCTGGGCGGCCGAGCACATGACGGGGCAGGCCGCCTCGCCCTTCGAAGTACAGACCTCCATGCTTATCTCGCTCCCCCGCGACGAGGGCGGCCAGGGCATCGAGATCGCCAACAACGCGCGCATCCCGCTCAGTGAAGCCGCACGTTCGCTGTATGACAAAACCTGCTGCTACGCCGATATCCTCATCGAAAGCGCCACCGACAGCATGGGCGTCATTCTGGAATGCCAAGGCCGCTCTGCCCACGACAGCGAAGCCGCGAGCCTCTCCGATGCCGAGCGCGCCACCGCACTCACAAGCATGGGCTACGACGTCATCCAAATTACCTATGACCAGATCAAGGAGAAGAAGAGCTTCGATCACATAGCCGAGCTCATCCATAAAAAGGCCGGGCTTCCCCACATCCCAAAGACCAAACAGGAGCGCATTGCCGAAGATACCTTACGGCAAGAGCTACTTGTCGATTGGGTTGAGCTATTCACTGCCGGGCCGGCCAGCTAGCAGCTAGCAATCAGGGGCAGCGCAGGCACATCGGGCGATTCGACACGGGCGGCAAAACCCGCCTCGGTCAGCTCGATGACCTCGGTAAACGTTGCGTCGAAGAATTTCTCGGTCAGCAGGCGGTATGGCGGATGGTCGGGCTCGCCGGGGTTTTCGCGTACAATCTCGTGCATAACGCCAATGGTCTTGAGCACATACTCCTTATGGATGGGATACTGACCAAAACGCGTCGCCGCAGTATACAGGCGATCGGTCGCGCGCGGAATCGAAACGATCCCGAGCGTCTTGCCAAACCAGTCAAAGTCGCCTTGCTTTTTAATGCGGAACTCCTCGCACGGCTTGCCGCCGTGCGCCTCCAGGTACTGATTCACGCGCGTATTCCATACGGTATCGGCCACCAGATGCGACCAGACACCCAGTGTCAAATCGAGCAACGACTGCGCCACGTCCTCGGACGCAAGCGAGAGCTCACGAGCGCCGGGACCGACAACCGGCTCGGCATCCCTGTAGCGCTGGGGATAGTGCACGCGATTCAGTCGCTCGCGCTCCTCGACAATCGAGGTAGCCTCGGCGGGTTCGCCCGCGGGTGCGCCGTTAAGCAGCGGCGCCACATAGGTATCCCAGAACTCGTGCTCGCGCGGCTTAGGGATAGGCTCGGGCTTTGCAAAGTGCGTAATGCGGTACGGGATGGGATCGGCGATGCCAGGGACCATATAGCCCACGAAAATATCCGGAACCACGCAGCCAAACAAAAAGGCATTGCGGTCGCGCACGCTCTTGGCAAGCGCACCGGTGCGCTCCAGCAAACGCTCCGTCTGAGCGATATGAATGTTCCAGCTTGGCATAGCCACCCCCATAAAAAACCTGGATAACTATACCATCACGGCAAAGCCGCGCGGGCGGCTACGCACGCTCTACGCAGCAACTAGTCCGTAGCACCGCTTTCGGTTCCATACGACGGCGAAGGCGCCTCGACCACATGGTGATATCGATCGATATAGATTGCACGGGCACCCAGGCGTCGCACCAAATCCTGGTGATGTGTGCTCATCAAGACCGTCTTACCCGCCGCGACGTAGGCCAGCAAGAAGTTGACCACGATGTCGCATGAATCCTCGTCGAGCCCATTAGTAGGTTCGTCGAGAACCAAGATATCGGGGTTCATCGATACGACTGCCGCCAGCGCCACACGCTTCTTTTGCCCACCCGAAAGCTGATAGGGCGAGGCATCGACCAGGTCGGCAACTTGAAACAGTTCCATGGCATCGTGCACGCGACGGTCGAGCTCGTCTGCCGGCAGCCCCATCTGCGCGGGACCAAAAGCAACTTCCTCGCCCACCGTAGCGCAGAACAGCTGGGCGTCGGCATTCTGGAACACAAAGCCCACGCGCTGATGAAAACGCTGAGCGGCCGCGGAATCCTTTAGAAACGCCGCATCGACCACGTGCCCGTCGAACAGGTATGCCCCTGCGTCCGCGAGCTCAAGGCCGTTAATAAGGCGCATAATCGTCGTCTTACCGCAGCCGTTGGGACCGAGCAGGGCAACGAGTTCACCACGATCGACCTGCAGCGACACGCCATCGACAACCGTATGCCCCGCATAGGAGAACACCACGTCGCGCAGCTCGATGAGCGGCGCGACCTCGGCGCCGCCCGCACCGTTCGTGCCCGCCGCACTATTCATATCGATCGTCAAAACGTCGCCCTTCCCTATTTGCATCCCCAGCCGGAACCAGCAGCGCCTACAGCACGGCGCACAACACCGCCAGCAGCGCCACGCCGGCCGCATAGACCGCATCGCGCCAGCCAAACCCGGCGCGCGCGGGCGCCGGATACGCACCCGCAAAACCGCGGCACAGCATGGCCTCGTCCATCGCGCGGCTGCATTCCATCGCCTTGATAAACGTCATGCCCATGATACCCGCCAGCGAATCGGTGCGCGAAAAACCCGCAGGCGCGGAACCGACGCTGCGCAGCATGACCGATTCGCACAGATTGTGCGCCGTGCGACCCAGCACCTCGATGTGCTTGAGCGCCATATCAAACGTAAAGATGACCTCGTCGGGTAGATGCAGCATCTTGAGCGCCGCCGACATGCGGCTCCAGGTGAGCGTCCACGAAACGCCCAGCACGAGCGACACGTTAATGAACGTCTTAAGCGCAATTTTGAGCATGGCGCCCGTAGCGGAAGCGCCCAGCAGCAGGGCAGGCAGTGCCAGAACCACTGCGAACCCCGCGGCGCCAAGCGCCGGCACAAAGGTCGCACGCAGCCCGCGTACGGGGCGCACGGCAACGAGCACCAGCGCAATGGCCGCCATCAACATGAGGTACAGCGGGCTCTGTGTCAGACACACGCACAGGACGCAGACGAACATCCCCACCAGGCGCACCGGAGCCGAAACGCAAGAAAGGGCGCGGTCGACCATCGACCCGCCCTCGTGCGCGCCCCCACCCAGGCGAACCCGCTCAAGCAGGCTCGCCAGGTGCAGGACATTCTTTTGCATCACGCGATGCCGAGCCCCCACGGGCTCGTAACGCTGCTCGACCGCAAGCCAGCTAGGCAGCTCGGCTATTGCCATGAGCACCGCTTTCCTTAACCGTCAGCGAGATCAGACGGAATGCGGTGGTAAGCACCGCCACGCCAATCACGCCGGACAGGATATACATGGCAGCCTGACCGGCAAAGCCAAGACCCTGCTCCTCGGAATAGGCCTGCAGGTAATCACCCGTAGGCAGAGCGTCGGCAAAGGTCGGGGTATCGAGGCCGACCGAAGCCTGCAGACTGTCGTCACCAGCCTCCTGAACGGCGGTCGCGGCGCCCTCGGCGTCCCACTCGCCCCATGCGTCACCTGTGGCAAGCAAGCCGAACGGCGTAGCCACGACAAGCACGGCGACCAGAATGAGCGTGGGGACCAGCGAGGTCTTCTTGGCAGTACCATCGCCGGCAAGCTGTCCATCGACGGCCTCGGGCCCGACGATAACACTCGGCGCCGTCTTCTTAATGAAACCGTAGATGGCGGCCGTCGCCACGCCCTCGATCACGCCGGCAACCAGCATATGCGGGATCAACATGGCCGGAATAGCCACGGACAGCGGGAAGGGGCAGTACAGCGGCGCGCCCGAAGCGTTGGTAAAGAGCATCGGCTGAATACCAAACTCGATTGCCGCGCACAGGGCCGCCAGGCACAGGCCGACCCAGCCGCTTACGACGGCCGAAACCGAGGTGCCCCAGCCCTTGCCATGCAAACGGCTGTTGAGCGCACGAAACACGATAGCAGCGGCAAACGGCAGCACGAAGGCCATGTTAAAGCAGTTGGCGCCAAAGGACAGGATGCCGCCGTCGCCAAACAGCAGCGCCTGCAGCGCCAGCGCGACCGAGACAGCGATAGCCGCGGCCTCGGGGCCTAGCAGCAGCGCAATGAGGGCGCCGCCGACGGCGTGGCCTGTGGTGCCGCCAGGCAGCGGCACGTTGAACATCATGAGCAGGAAGGAGAACGCGGCGCAGATGCCCAGGAAAGCCATATGCTCGCGATCGAGCGTGGCGCGCACCTTCTTGATGCAGTGGACCCAAACGGGCACCATCGCCACCGCCATGACGGCATCGGTCTGCGGGGACAGATAATTATCTGGAATGTGCATGTACGCCTCCCGGTTATCGGCGCACAGAATTGCAACGCCGCTTGAATCACCTTGCCAGTGTTACGTATTGTCAGATTCGTAACACGCCGCGGGCTATCATAGCAAAACGGCGCACTGCCGACAAAGCAGCACGCCGTTATGTAATGCGCGTGTCATATATGCAGGCTCAGCAGTGCCTTATACCGAGCATAACGGTCTTGTAGGATTCGGCAGCAGTCGCCACCAACCCATACCCCAGCGCAGGACCTAGCCGCGGACCTCGCCGTTTACGCCCTTGCACACCTTGGTGACGATCTTCTGGTGCGCCTTTTCGACCTCTTCGCTGGTGAGCGTGTGGTCGTCGGAGCGATACGTAAGCGCAAAGGCCATGGATTTCTTGCCCTTGCCGATGCGGACCGGATCGCGGTAGACATCGAACAGGCGCACGCCCTCGAGCAGCTTGCCGCCGGCACTCGTAATACGACGCTCAAGATCCTCGCAGGTCACAGTGTTGTCGACCACGATAGCAAGGTCGTGCTCAACGGCCGGGTACTGCGAGAACTCACGGTAGTTCTCCTGGTTGCGGGCGCCCTTGATCAGCTTGTCCAGGTCGAGCTCAAAGGCAACGACGACCTCGTCAATGCCCATAGCCTCGCGCGCCTCGGGGTGGATCTCGCCAACCCAGCCCAGCACGGTACCGCCCGAGAGCACCTCGGCAGCACGACCCGGCTGCAGGAAGGCATAACTCTCGCCCTCGACGGGACGGAAGCGAACCTTCTCGATGCGCAGCTGGGCAAGCAGCTCCTCAACGATGCCCTTGCCAAAGAAGAAACGCAGCTTGCGGTACTTCATGGTCCAAGACTGCTCGCTCCACTGGCCAGAGAGCACGCCCGCCACGGACTTGGTCTCCTTGGGCAGGCTGGCGTTCTCGCGACCGTGGAACAGGCTGCCGACCTCGTACAGGTGCACGTTGGGCGTGCCGTGGGCCTCGTTGTAGGCCACAGACTGCAGCAGACCCGGCAGCAGCGAGCGGCGCATCTCGGTCTGCTCGGCCACCAGCGGGTTCATGAGAACCACGGGGCAGCCGCGGCCCTCGGTGGACATGCCAATCTTCTCCAGGTCGCCCGGGGCGGCAAAGCCAAAGGTCGTGGTCTCGTTGAGGCCACAGGCGCGCAGGATCTCGCCGACCTTGCGGGTAAGCTTCTGCTCGCGCGTCAGACCGCCGATGTGGTTCTTGGCAGCCGGAATGGTCGCCGTGACGCGACCCATGCCCCATAGGCGCAGGACCTCCTCGATCAGGTCGATCTCACGCGGTAGGTCGGGACGGAAGCTCGGCGGCGTGACCATAAAGTCCTCGCCGTCGCACTCGACGGTGCAGCCCAGGCGGGTGAGCGAGCGCTCGATAAAGTCGGGCTCGATGTCGGCGCCGCAGATGGCGCGCACGCGGGCCAGGCGCAGCTTGATGCTGTCGATGGTTTTGGGCGCGGGGAACACGTCCACATAGCCGGGGGCGACCTCGCCGCCGGCGATCTCCTCGATAAGCGCGCACGTCACATTGGCGACGTCCACGCAGCCGGTCTCGTCGACCTGGCGCTCAAAGCGGATGGAGGCGTCGGAGATCAGCGACAGGTCACGGCTGGTGTGCGAGGTGCGGCCGGCGTTGAAGCAGGCGCTCTCGACCATCACGTCAACGGTATCGTCCTCGATCTCGGAATCCATGCCGCCCATGACGCCGGCCAACGCCACAGGGCGCTCGCCGTCGGTGATGAGGCCCATGCCGGCGTCGAGCACACGCTCCTCGCCATCGAGCGTCGTGAACTTCTCGTCCTGCTGGGCGGCGCGAACCACCACGCGACGGTGGCCATCGCGCTCGGCAAAGGTGTCGAGGTCAAAGGCGTGCAGCGGCTGGCCGGTGAGCATCATCACGTAGTTGGTGATATCGACGATGTTGTTGTGCGGGCGCACGCCCAGGGCGTTGAGGCGCTTGACCATCCAGTCGGGCGAGGGGCCGACCTTCACGTTGCGCACGATGCGGGCGACGTAGCGGTCGCACAGGCCCTCGTCGGCAATCTCGACCGAAAGCTCGTCGTCGGTCGCGCGGCCGGTCTCGACCTTGATGGCGGGCAGCTCAACGTGGAAATCGCGGTCGAAGATGGCACCGGTTTCGCGGGCCATGCCGATCATGGACAGGCAGTCGGGGCGGTTGGGCGTGATCTCGCAGTCGAGCACGGTGTCGCTCGAGCCCACGTACTCGGCAAACGGCATGCCGCAGGGCGTATCCTCGGGCAGGATCATAATGCCGGAGTGGTCGCCGCCCAGACCGAGCTCGCGCGCGGAGCAGTTCATGCCCATGGACACGACACCGCGAAGCTTGCTCTTCTTGATCTTGACGTCGCCGGGGAGCACAGCGCCGATCATGGCCGTGACGATGTGGTCGCCGGCCTCGAAGTTCTGCGCGCCGCAGACGATCTGCAGCGGGGCGGGGTTGCCGTCGGCGTCGAGATTCTTGTCGCCCACATCGACCGAGCACACATACATGTGGTCGCTATCGGGGTGCGGGGTCTTGGTGAGCACCTTGGCGGTCACCACGTGGTCGAAGGACTCGCCCACGGTGTCGATCGCCTCGACCTCGGTGCCGGTACGGATATATTCGTCCGAAAGGGTCTTGGGATCCTCCGGAATATCGATCATGGTCTTGAGCCAGTCGTAAGAAACACGCATCTAGCTCTCCTTTCATACTGAAAGCCTGCGAAGAGATGCAGGTGGAAACTTCAACTTTGTGAACATTCCTTACAAAGCGAGGGTTGTCCAAGTGCGGCAGATCGGCCCGAAAGAGGAGCGCCGCGTACTTTGGTACGCAAGCGACGAATGAGCGCCGAGGTGCCGTGCTTGGGCAAGCCGCAGCCTAGAACTGATTCAGAAAACGCATATCGCCCGTCATGAGCGTTCTGAGGTCCGGCAGATCGTAGCGCAGTGCCGCGACGCGCTCGGCGCCAATACCAAAGGCGAAGCCGGTGTACTTCTCGGGGTCGATGCCGCAGTTGATCAGGACGTTGGGGTCGACCATGCCGCAGCCCAGAATCTCGATCCAGCCGCTGTGCTTGCAGAAGTTGCAGCCCTTGCCGCCGCACACGTGGCAGCTCACGTCCACCTCGCAGGAAGGCTCGGTGAAGGGGAAGAAGTGCGGGCGATAGCGCGTCTTGCGGTCCTCGCCAAACATGCACTTAACAAAGTAGTCGAGCGTGCCCTTAAGATCGCCAAAGGTGATACCCTCGTCGACGACCAGGCCCTCGATCTGGTTGAACTGCGGCAGGTGGCAGGCGTCGGCCGTGTCGGGACGGTAGACGGTGCCCGGGCAGATCATGTAGATGGGCGGCTTCTGCGACTCCATGGTGTGGATCTGCACGCCCGAGGTCTGGGTGCGCAGCAGCACGTCGGACTCGCCGTGAGCGTGAGCCTCGGGATGCGCGACGCTGCCGGGGTTGTTGTCGACCACATAGAACGTGTCGCGAGCCGAGCGGCTCGGATGATCCATGGGCGCGTTGAGCGCGGTGAAGTTGTAGTAGGAGGTATCGACCATGGGGCCGGACTCGACGGTGTAGCCGATGCCGCAGAAGATGTCCTCGGCCTCCTCGATGATCTGCTTGATCAGGTGCTGGTGACCGATCTGCGGACGGATGCCCGGCAGCGTGATGTCGACGGCCTCGTGCTCGAGTGCGTGCTTGAGGGCGGCGGCCTTCATCTCGGTGGTGCGCTCGTCGAGCATGCCCTCGATCAGCTGGCGCATCTCGTTGGCGCGCTTGCCCATCATGGGACGATCCTCGGGGGCGAGTTTGCCCATCATGCGCATCAGGCCGGTGATACGGCCTTTGCGACCGAGCAGCTCAACGCGCGCAGCCTCGAGCTTGGCGGCGTCATCGGCGCCTGCGACGAGCTCCTTGGCCTCTTCCTCGAGTTTGACCAGATCATCAATCAGACTCATGTCTTCCCTTTCGTCTCTCGCGCATCTCGCTTGCCGGGGCGGCTAGCACCCGATAGCTGCGGATGTGCGGCCCGGTTCGGTAACAAAAAACCGCCCTCGGGCATGTACATTGCCCAAGGACGGTTGAATTCCGCGGTACCACCTTGTTTGACCCGGCGGATGTCTGGCCCGCCGTGCCCACTCTGCGCCCCTTGTCGCGAGGCTCACGGCTTCCCTACTGGGGCTTCGCTGCCACCGGCCGCGCGCCCGTTGAGGTCGCTGCTCGGGAGTGAACGCTTGGCCCTTGCCACCGCAGGAAGGCTTGCAGCCCATGACCTTCCCTCTCTTGCCGGCGACACGGCGGGCAAAACCCTCTCCGTCAACGCATTGGGCTATAGGATAACACATTTCGCGAGCGCATCGCCGCGTTCCGTTTTGTTCGCGCTGGGTACAAGGCAAGTAGCTGTGCAAACTGGCCGTGCGCCCATCCGTGGCGCTCGGCTCGCGAGATCAAGGATATGGTATGGGAAAGAAACTCGATAAGAAGGCCAAGCCCGCAGCGGGCAAGACGCCCAAAGGCATGAAGGTCGATAAGGCCGTTAAAAAATTCCGCAAGCTCGAGGGCAAGCTGTGGACCCGCGAGTACCTGCTCAAGATTGCCGAGTTCGATGGAGCGACGATTGCTCCTGCCAACGGCGCTGCCGCCCGTGCCGACGCCATGGGCACGCTTGCCGGCGAACATCACAAGCTACTGACCAGCGAGAAGTCCGTTGAGCTCGTACGCTCGTTAGCGCGCGAGACCGTCGCCGGCGGCAAGATCGACGACCCGCAGCTGCTCGACGAGATCCGCGTGCTCGGCCGCGACCAGCGCGAAGCAAGCGTCATCCCCACCGAGGAGGCCGAGGCCTGGACCAGGCTCACCTGCGAGGCCGACGCCGTGTGGCACAAGGCCAAGACGGCCAATGACTGGGCGAGCTTTGAGCCCTATGTGGATAGAATCGTCGCCCAGCTTAAGCATCAGGCCGAGCTCATGGACCCCAAGCGCGACCCATACGATGTTTGGCTCGACCAGTACGAGCGCGGCCTTTCCACCAAGAGCTTCGATGCGTTTTGCGACGAGGTCAAGGCCACGGTCGTGCCGCTCGTGCACGCCATCGGCGAGCGCGGCCAGCAGCCCGATGCCGACTTTTTGCACGCCCGCGTGCCCGATGCCGCCCAGCGCGCCATGAGCTTTGACCTGATGAAGCTCGTCGGCCTGGACCTGAACGACACCACGCTTGCCTTTACCGAGCACCCGTTTAGCGAGGGCTTTGCCGTAGGCGACGCGCGCATCGCGACGCACATCTACGAGGACGACTGCATCTCCAACGTCTACAGCATCATCCACGAGGCGGGACACGCCATGTACGAGCTGGGCGTCAACCCCGCCTATGCGCGCACCTGCCTGGAGGGCGGCACTTCCATGGGCATCCACGAGAGCCAGAGCCGCTTTTTTGAGAACACCGTGGGTCGCAGCCGCGCCTTTATGGGCCCGCTGCTCGAGGTACTGCGCCGTCACGCGCCCGAGGTCTATGGCAGCGTGGACGAGAACACGCTCTACCGCGCCGTGAACATCGCGCAGCCGTCGTTGATCCGCACCGAGGCGGACGAGCTCACCTATCCGCTGCACGTTATGGTGCGTTACGAGATCGAGCGCATGCTGTTTGCCGGCGAGGCCACGGCCAAGGACATCCCGACGCTTTGGAATCGCTTTATGGATGAGTACCTGGGCATTCCCGTCCCCGACGACACGCACGGCTGCCTGCAGGATACGCACTGGAGCGGCGGCTCGTTTGGCTACTTCCCCACGTATGCGCTGGGCAGTGCCTACGACGCCATGTTTGTGCCGGCCATGTGCCGCGACGGCGTCGACCTCACCGGTGCCCGCGCGAGCGGCGATCTGGCGCCCGTCCGTGCCTGGCTGGGTGAGCACATTTGGCAGTGGGGCCGCGCCAAAGACGCACCGGAGCTCATCAAGGGCGCCTGCGGCATGGACTTTGACGCCCGTTACTACTGCAGCTACCTGCAGGACAAGTTCACCACGCTCTACGAGCTGTAAGGCATAACCGACACGCCAACGCAAAGGGGACGCCGCGGAACCAATCCGCAGCGTCCCCTTTCCACCTAGTCGTTTAAGAACGTCCCCAATGACTACCTTACAGAGCTTCCAGCGCGGCGGCGATGCGCTTCATGGCGGCATCGGCGGATGCTTGGTCGGGCGCCTCGGCCAGCACGCGGATAACCGACTCGGTTCCGCTCTTGCGCACGAGCACGCGGCCCTCGCCTGCCAGCGCAGCCTCGGCCTCGGCGATGGCGTTCTGCACGCCCATATTCTCGAGCGCGGCGTCCTTGTCCGCCACGTGCACGGCCACCTGCGCCTGTGGCAGCAGCTTGCACGGAGCCGTGAGCTGCGAGAGCGTCTCGCGCTCGGCACGAATCACTTCCATCACGCGCAGCGAGGTCATAATGCCGTCGCCCGTGCGCTCGATATCGCCAAAGATCGTATGGCCCGTCTGCTCGCCGCCCAGGCTGTAGCCGCCCTCGCGCATCTTGGCATACACGTGACGGTCGCCCACGCCGCTGGTCACGGCACTCAGGCCGGCAAGCTCCAACGACTTGATCAGGCCAAAGTTGCTGGCGATCGTCGGCACCACGGTACCGCCCGAGAGACGCCCGTGCTTGTTCAGGTACACACCGCACACGTACAGGATCTGGTCACCGTCGACCACGCGGCCGCGCTCGTCCACGGCCAGGCAGCGGTCGGCATCGCCATCGTAGGCAAAACCCACATCCAGGCCCTGCTCCACCACGTGGCGCTGCAGGCGCTCAATATGCGTAGAGCCGCAGTCGACATTGATGTTAAAGCCGTCGGGCGCGGCATTGATCACGCGCACATCGGCGCCCAGTGCGTCGAACACCGGCTTGGCCACCGAGGATGCCGAGCCGTTGGCGCAGTCGATACCGATCTTGACGCCCTGCAGCGAAAAGTTCGCGCTGGCGATGAGCGAAGCAATGTAGCGGTTGCGACCCTGCATGTAGTCCACCGTGGCGCCGATGTGGTTGCCCGTTGCCAGCGGCACCTCGCTCTTGCCATCGATATAGTCCTCGATGAGCTCCAGTACGTCCTCGTCCATCTTAAAGCCGTCACTGTTGACGAGCTTAATGCCGTTATCGCAAAACGGATTGTGGCTCGCGCTGATCATGATGCCGCAATCGAAGCAGCCTTCCACAGTCTGATGCGCTACGCCCGGCGTGGGGATCACGTGCAGCATATAGGCGTCCGCACCGCTCGCGACCAGACCGCTCACCAGCGCCGCCTCGAACATATAACTCGAGCGACGCGTGTCCTTGCCCACGATCACGCGTGCCTTGCGCTCGCGGTTGGCGCCGTAATACCAGCCCACAAAACGGCCAATCTTATAAGCGTGCTCTACCGTCAGCCCAACGTTGGCCTCACCGCGAAAGCCGTCGGTGCCAAAGTACTTCATGCGCTCTCCTTACAAAATAGGGGCGAACAGATTGCCTGTCCGCCCCAAAATGGTACTCGATTATCTGCGCTACCAGAAAAACCCTACGCCGACGCGCTGTCGCGAGCCGCCTGGCATGTAGGAGTCTGACGCAGCGTAAGCGGCTTGTCCCCCGCCTCGGCCGACGTGGTCAGCGTATACGTGATCGTCGTCGTCTCGCCAGCATGCAGGTCAACGGTGCCCGAATAGAAGGGGATTCCATGCCACGTGGCGGCGCCAAGACCAAACTGGGTGCCCTCAACCGTAAGGTCACTGATGTTGCCGCCCGTCGGGGCAAACAACGAGACATTCAGGCGTTCGTCGTCACGCGCGGCATCGGGTGCGCTCGCCGCAACGTAGTCGGGCAGCTTGCCTGCCTCCTCCTGCGTCATGATGTTCGTCAGAGTAACGGTGATGCGATACGAGCACGTGCCGTCGCCGTTCTTGATGCCCTGGCCAATCTGCGTGTCGGCGTTCAGATACCAGTCGAGCTTGGAGAAGCTCAGGTTGTTAAAGTAAACGCCGGCAACGGGATCGGCACTCGGATCATCCGGATCGGGCAGCGAAGCGTCAATGCCCGTCTCTTTGATGGCATTCTGCTCATCATCGTTTCTCATCCAAGCAATCAGACGGCCCTCTTCGGCACCGCGCTCGAATGCACCGACAAGCTTTGTAACGTCGACGTCACCGATGCCACCGAGAATCTTGTCGAAGGCGGCGCTGGCAACAGCCGCAAAGATGCCGTCCGATTCCTCGACCGGATAGTTCCAATACACATCGTGCATGAGAACCTTCGCCGCGTTGGTACCGTCGACGACCGTACCATCAGGCAGCGAGACATTACCGACAAGGCCCAGCAGGTACTGCAAGAACACCGGATCGATGCCGACGACGCCATCAACGTCCTGCCCATACTGGGACTTCCACAGCGCGGCGACACGCTGCGAGTTGCGGGGCCAATCAGGCGAATAGGTATTGCCCGAGTTGTACAGGTTGCTGTGGTTGCCGAACAGCGCCTCATCCTCTTCGTCGACGCTCTCGACTGCCTCATCCTCGCTGAGTCCAATGCGGGGAACAAACTCGCCAATCGACATCTGGCCGTCGGTGACCGAAATCAGGCCCTGCGAACCGCCAAAGCCGCCGCAGGCACGAATCTCGACGTTGTTCATGGCGTACACAAGGTAGTTGCGCGTCTGGCCGTTGGCGCCGAGCATCTGGGGAAGGACGGGGGCGACCTTCTCCGCCGCGTCAACCGCACCGTTGAGGGTGGCAAAGCCGTCCTTGGCCTTATCGACCAGCTCGGTCACCTGGGAAATATGAGTATCGCCAATGCCCTGGACCTTCTCGTTGGCGCTCTTGAACACCTTCGAGCTACTGGAAAGCGAATCGGCGACCGCCTGCAGCGCGGACACGTTAATCATGCCGTCCTGGAACAGCTTGCCGGGCGTAGCCTGCGAGAGGTTGTCGGCCATGGGAACCAGCGCATTGCTCGAGACATCGGACAGGGCGTCAATCATGGTGCGGGCCGCATTGATATCGCTGCCATACACCGGGATAAACGAAGCCGCCGCCCACAGCGGGCTCGAGGTCTCCGCCTTCATGCTGTTACAGAGCTCATCGATCTTCTTCGCGTCGTCAGGCAGCGTCGAAAAATCGCCCGACGTGACCTTATCCTTAAGGCCACCGACGATCTCGACAGTTTCCTTTGCCTGACTCTTCACGGTTTTTGCCGAGCTAAGCAGCATGAAGCCACTCACGCCAAACGCGACAAGAACCACCGCGACGATGGCAGCGACAACAGCCGAAACGCGGCGGTTCTTGCGCTCGCCCTTGCGATGGCGATGGCGAACCAGGCCGTTCGAGGTCGGGCTCGTCGAGGAATCACCGCCGTAGTTCAAGCCAAAATCGTAATAATCTTCTTTAGAGCCCGAGCCCTTAAACTCGGCACCGTCGTCATCAAGACGGGCAAACGTGCCGGTTTCGGAAGCGCCCGTATAGATAGTGCCTAGGTTACCCGTAAGCCCTGCGTCTCCAGCAGAAGAAGCACTATTGGCGGGATTGGCAGAGTTGATGGGGCCGGCGTTGTGAGCGCGATGAGCGTTGTTAGCGGGGTCAGCGGGGCCGGCGACATTTGCACCGCCCGTTGGCGCCGGACGAACCCCGGCCGACGAAGCCGCAGAGCCCGCCCCGCCCGAAAATGTCTGCCTGCCTACGCGACCAGCCTGTTTTGCCTTTTGAGACTGTTCGTACAGAGCGGTAAACATCGCCGTTTCGCCCGGAGACGTACGGTTGCCAGCACCGTTTTGGCTGGATCCACTCGGTACGCCAGCGTTTCCAGTCCCATTTGAACGCGGCGGAACTGCAGGGCGCTCGCCGTCGCCGTTCTTAAAGTGGTTACCAGCCATAGAGGAGTCCTCGCAATACTAAAAGTCAATAACGCTATTAGTTTATGACATATTTGGCATCGACAGCTAAACTCCAGACACGGACATCAATTGGCGAAAATGCGGCACAACACCTTTTCTGTCTTGGCGGCGGCGTCAACTACACCGTGAGGAACATCATCACGATGATCATGGCAAAGCCGATAAGGTCGGTCGGCAAAAACACCGTGCCCAGCATAACGGCGCTGGTGATGGTCGCCGAAACCGGCTCCACAGTTCCGATGAGGCTCGCACGCACCGAGCCGATGTCCTTAACGCCCTGCATATAGAGCATGTAAGCAAAAAACGAGCCGATAACCACGAACACCGCGAGCGCCTCGATACCGGCGGCATCGAGCGCCGGCATATGCGCCCAGGGCTGCACGAAGACGCACGAGACCACGCCCGCCGTGAGCATTGCCGAGCCCGTGACGATGGGGCTACCGTATTCGGGCAGGATCTTGGCGGGAATCACCGCCATACACGCGGCGCTGACCGCACACATAAGACCTGCTGCCAGGCCAAGCGGCGAGATATTCAGGCTGGTGGGGTCGCCGCCGGTGGCGATTAAAAAGGTTCCACCCAGAGCTAGGCCAATGCCGATGACTTCGCGAGTACGCGGCATGCGGCGATCGATCACGCAGGTGTAGCCCATGATGATAACGAGCTGCAGGCACTGGAGCACCGTCGCGGTTCCGGCGTTCGTCAGGCGCACGGCCGAAAGATAGCAAAACTGGTTGAACAGCAGGCCAAAGGCGGTAAAGAGCAGCAGCTGCTTACGATCGGCGGGTGTGGTCCAGAGCTTAATCAGGCGCTCGCGGTCGCGCGTAACAACCACGGCCATAAAGAGTAGACCGGCGAGAATCTGACGCACGCTCATAAGCCACAAGGTGTCGACGTGGTAGGTATCGAACAGAAAGCTCGCGCTGGTGCCCGAGAAGCCCCAAAACGAACCGCCCGCCAGCGTAGCCAAGACGCCCGTGATCATCTTGCGCGACGACGCATCGTTAAGGCGGTCGCGCCAGGCGCGGCGGGTGCTACGGCTGAGCTCGTCGGCGCCCTCGGGCACATCAATGTTCGATATATCGGTCATCGGCACCGAAGCCCCTGCGCCTTCGACCTGCTCGACACACTCTTTGCTCATTCCACTCCCCCGAAACAGCCTGGAAACAATTCGGCTTACCTTACCACGGCAAAGTCACCAGCTGGAGGCTTGTCCGCTTATCGGTAGGACAATTCCGCAGGCGTCTTTCCGTAGCTCGATACCGCAATGGCCTTGCATTATGCGACAGCCAAATCGCGGCAGCAGGCTCTTTTGAAATGGATATGGCAAAGCCCCCGAATTCCACAATGTAAGCGATTTTTAAAAATGTTCTTGCCACCGAGTTCAGGCTCCGTTATATTATCCCTTGCGCGCTTGCGCACCCTTGATCGGGCGTTTAGCTCAGGGGGAGAGCGCTTCCCTGACACGGAAGAGGTCAGAAGTTCAAATCTTCTAACGCCCACCAAATGTTCGCAGCTCAGAGGCTATGTCCTCTGGGCTGTTTTGTTTTATGTCGCCAAATCAGCTGGCAGCTCCAACCGCCCAAGCAACCACCCTGCCCATACACAAAACCGCGTCAGCGACCCAAGTGCCTATCCCGGCTGACTCCGCAGTCAATCAAAACCGCCCCAATAGTCACCGAGGCCGAGACCAACACGTCTCGAACCCATCCGAGCCGCAACTTCTCAGCAAAACGCCGCGATGTCTGCGCCCTGCGGTATCCTTGGGCCACTTGCACCTGCAGCACCAAGGAGCCGCCATGCGCACCGAGCTCGATGTCCCCTTTTCGCACAAAGAAGAAGCCAAGGCGCTGGGCGCCAAATGGGACCGGACCAAGAAGGTCTGGTATGTACCCAGCGGCGTCAACCCCGAGCCCTTTGCCGAGTGGCTGCCCGGTGTTGACCGATCCGACCCCTCAGCGCCGTATATATATCTAGTACTGGGCAAGCGCGAGTGCTGGAAGTGTCACAAAGAGACCTCGGTCGCGGCCTTCGGCATTCCCTATCGAACCGATAACGACGAGAGCGTCGCCATCGCGCACGCGCCCAACGAAGCCGGGCACATTGCCATCGACACGGCCAACGCCAACGCACTCGCCATCGTGCCCGCTCTTGGCTGCGTGCCGGGCGAGATCCGCGACTACCTTCATAAGCGCTGCGGCTACAAGTCCGTAGGCGCGCGAGCCTCCAAAGCCCCGTCGCTCGGCAACACGTGCACCAGTTGCGACGCGCTGCAAGGCAGCCGCCATCTGTTCGAGGAGCCCTCGTCCCCGTTTGCCCTCACTGCCATCAACAAGCTGCCGGCACTGGAGTTTATACGCGTCGAAGTTGCCGGCGTCTTTGGCCTCCCAGCCACACGCACCGACTTTGACCAGGCGCTCTTTACCTGGGCACAAGACCATTACGCCGAGTTCCACAAGCAACTCGGTGAGGGGATTTATTTGTAGAGACGGAGAAGCCTTCACAGCCAGCTCCTCCGCATCACCTATCCCTCGTCGCCGGCGTCATACACGATATCGAGGCCACAAACAGGGCATTTCTCCGGATACACCGGCATATGAACGCCTGTCTGTTTTCTCACTTCGTCGCTGAGTCTGTCGCGCGCATCGATGAACCGAATGTCGAGACACTGTATTTGCGAGCCACAGCAAGGGCAGGTGACGACAAACGACCCACAATCAACCTCTACGCTCGGAAACATATTGTTGTCTATAAGGGCACACGGCAGTTTTCCGTACTTCCCCATCGCAATATCGCCTCGCCAGCTCATACACGCTCCCCTCTCGCTATACAAAACAGGAAGAGCATGCACCGGCGGGCGTGCGCGAGATTGCATCGCCACGCGATCCGATCAAACAACACGATCGTCAAAGAATGCCAAAGCCAAATACGCTAATACGGCAGAAGCCCCGCCTTTTCACGCTTCTTTTCCGAGCGATCGAACTCAATGCGATGGGCCTCAAGAAACACCGTATTGGGTCGCCACTGACGCTCATTCGGCTGCCTTAGCGTCGCACCCGCAAAGGAAGCGTAGCCGGTCTTATCCAGCAGGTACGATCCGCACAGCCGATATTCGCCGCAAACAGGCTCAAACGAAATCAGGTGAGCATCGAATAAAGCATGTAAGTCGCGCCGAAGCAGAATACCGTTGCTGGCAACCTGCGATTTGGGTCCCGAGTAATTCTCGATATGTGCAGCCTCCAGAGCTTCGCTGACGCCGCAGTCCGACACCGCGCAACGGCCGTCATAGGCGGCAACGAGCTGCTTGCGGAACCATTGCTGCCCCAATCGCTCGCGCCTTAACGCATAGCGGACCTTTTCGTCGTCGGTCGCACCCTGTCCGGCAAACTCAATATCGACGGGCATGTGCTTCAGATAACTCATGTCGGGTGCAAAACGAGGGTCCGGTCCGCCTTTATGAACAGGACCGTGCAGAACAAACCATCCGTTTTCGGGCTCGAACCGCTCAACAAACGCAAGGCCGAGCACCTTATAGCCCACCTCGGTTGCAAATATGACTCCGACCGGAACGCCACATTCCATGCAGTTGAGCATTTTACGGTTATAGCCTTGGTCTCGAGAACCAACGGCGCCTGGCGCTTGAACCGAATACTTAATGACCCACGTGCCATCGTCCAAATAGAGCGGAGGCACATCGGTGTAGAAGCTCTTTTTAGAGTTATGGACCGAAAGCGCAAAGATCTTATTGGGATCTTGCTTCACCCGATCCTGGCCCGGCCAGAAGATCCCTGAATCCCGCGTTACGGGAAAGAAGACCGAGCCAATTCTCAAACGATACTGATACTGAGGGCTATCTTCCTTGGTGTGGTGCGGAAGGCTGGTCCAAACGCCGCCGCGCTGTTCCTCACCCAGAAACCACTCCCATGCCTCAACGTATTCGGAAGGCACGAGACTGCAGGCGCGGTCATAGCTTGGTCCATCCATCAACGGAACAGCAAGGTCAATGTCGTTCATCGCCAGCACCTACAACCATACGAACGCGAGTCATGCCCCTCAATAATATGGCCGGAAGTCAATTATTACGAGATCTCATTCCGCGATCGGCACATCGTTGATGCTCTCGGTTTGCCGCTGGCGCGCTTGTACCCCGCTACCCCACTTCCCTGTATACTGATGTAGCACGTGTTTCATTCGGGCTTGTTGGGCCGGGTCGTTCATGGGAGGGTCTTATGGCTGCTTCGAATCCGCCTAAGGGGAGCGTTTCTTCTTCGTCCATCAAGCCGGTTACGCGCAAGGCCGTGCGCTGCCAGCGCGAGGTCGCCTGGCTTATCACGCAGGCAGCGGGCAGGCTTGTGGCGACCACCCAGGACGTCAATGCGCCTACGCCGAGCTTTGTGTTAGCGGCGGCGCTGGATTTTGTGCGCCAATTGGAGCTTGCCGCGCAGGATGCCAACGGCCACCTCGACTACCAGAACGTTATGGCGCCCGACCTGCAAACGTTCTGCCACATGGCCAAGTTGCCCGCCGCGCCCAATGCGCTTTCGGACGCAGGCTACATGTTTACGCTTTCGGGCGCGGACCTTATCCGCGACATCTATGCATACTGCAGCGAGCTCGCCGAGCGCCACGTCTTTGGCACGGCCGAAGTCAAACCGGGAAATGTCATCAAGCTGATTCTTAGGCTGTTCTTGATAGACGGGTTCGGGGCCATGCCGGCGTAAGCCGAGTCTTTAGCATCACCGTCGGCTGGGCAACAACCGCTTTACCTTAATGGACGCCAATCGAGGGTCGATTATTGGGTCGTCTCGTCCACTAACGCATCTATCCCACGCGCTCCGACAGTCGATACTTGCGGTTGCGGCTCGTCGCCGGCGCCGTGGGCTCAAGCTCGCCTTGAGCAATGAGCGCGTTGACGCGCGACCTAACCTGGGAAATTGTAAGCCCCGTGCGTTCTGCCAGCTCACGCGTCCCCAGCTCGCCGTAGTGTTTGAGTGCCGTCACAATTAAGCCCCCGCCATGATCGACCGGCTCGATCTTTGAACGGTAAAGTACGACCTTGAACCGATCGAATCCCAGGCGGAACAGGGGATCGGCCAGACCATACGCGCGCATGGCATCGATCATCATCGGGATGCCCGAGCCATTGCCCTCAACCGGCGAACCTGCGCCATCCGGCAGCGGAACAATCGACATGAGCTTCACAAGCGTCGCGTTACGGCATCGGGAGCTGCCGTCAAACAAGCTCTCGCGAGTCATTCCCCCGTAAAGGCCGCCAGGATTCGTCACCTCGACACGATCGTCAAAGACGTCGACGGCAATCGATTGTCCACAGAACCGATCCCCGTATTCTCGATGGATTACGGCGTTGGCGATTGCCTCGCGCAGAACCTCCTCGGGAATCTCAAGCGAGTCGACACGCGAGACGCCTTGGACGGTCGAGGTTCGCCGCAAATTCTCGGCGACGGCTGCGACGGCATCCGAGATCATCTCGCCCAACGTTCCCTCACAGATTGTGCGGTCCATGAATCTCAGCGACCCCGCCATGCCCTTCTGAGTTCCCGCATGGACAGCCACGTCAATGAAGAGCTTGGGATAGAACTGCTGAGGGTAGGTGCCCACAACTAGGAGTCCAGCCTTGGTGACATTGCCCTGGGAATCAAGGATATTTAGGCGCTCCAGCTTCGTTTGTTTGTCCGGCGCGCCGCGCATTGCCCGGGGCGTCAACGAGAAAGCCCGATCTATCGTACGGTCGACCAGCGTCTCGTCGAGATCGTCCGCGCCCGCACCCGCCACCGCGTCGCGATCGCTCGGAGTCGCTCGACCGTATGACGCCAATGCGAGCACCTCGGTCGATGAAAGCGGCACATCTTTGTCATCGATGCGCTTGTAGCTGCCGCCCTGGGCGCCCCGCTCTATGACATAGCAGGGCTTGCTCGACGGATCGAGCTCCTCAATCGTAATGACGAGAACGATGACGCCCTGAAGCTCCACTCGCTCGATCGTGTATTTGGGCGGATTGGCCAGCTTTCCTCGACCGCCCGCATCACCCATGCCTGACACAAATTGGTTGAGCACTTTCTCGGTCTCGAAGTTCTCAACCGGGACAAAACCTGCGCGCTCACTCACTCCGAGCACGATGGTTCCGCCGGCAGTGTTCGCGAATGCGCTCACCGTTTCCCACACGTCGCGGGAAAGCGTCGTGGCGCTCTCCTTCACTTCGACGTTAAGATCATCCGAGCCCATACGCCTTAAAGACTCAAGCAGACCGGTCAGCTCGTTTTCGTTCATCTGCACGTCCTTTCGCTCGGTCCCGCGGAGAATGCCGCGGATAGATTTCCCTCGTCTCTCAGTTATCTCTCGTAATTATCTCTCATTTATCTCTCTATCTCTCGGCTTAGAGATAAGAGATAGATAGAGATGGAATGTCTACCATTTGCTTCATTTATACATATTTTTGCTGGTAGAACAATCGGTATTGAGACAATACCATGATTACCTGTCTCTTTGCTGCTCAGTTATCTCTCATATTTTTCTCTCATCTTCCTGTCATCTCTCATATTAGAGACGAATGAGAGACGAGAGATACGCGAGCGATGGACGAGCGAGGATTTTCGGACGGTCGGATATCGAGAGTGTCCAATTTTCCACGCTCGTGCGGCGGGCACGCGGGACCTATGCCCAATCCGCTGGCATCGTCGTCAGTTCGCCGCAGAGTCGCGGCCCCATATGGGTATACTCTCGAGGATTCGACTCGATTCGCCCCCGCTGGGGCGTCAAAGGAGACTGCATATGTCCACCACCTCAACCGACCCGCGCGCCGCAGCCGCCGCGCTGCTGGTGCCCGACGCCACCTGCCATGGCTTTACCGTCGAGCGCTGCGAGACCGTGCCCGAGCTCGACTCGGACGCTTACGTGCTGCGCCACACTGCCTCGGGCGCTCGCCTGCTGTACCTGGCGTGCGACGACGAAAACAAGGCCTTTGCCATTGGCTTTAAGACGCCTCCGGCCGATTCCACCGGCGTGTTCCATATTCTTGAGCACTCGGTGCTGTGCGGATCGGCCAAGTTTCCCGTCAAGGAGCCGTTTGTCGACCTGATCAAGAGTTCCATGCAGACGTTCCTCAACGCCATGACCTACCCCGACAAGACCATCTACCCCGTTGCCACCACCAACGAGCAGGATCTGTACAACCTGATGGACGTGTATCTGGACGCGGTGTTCAACCCGGCCATCTATACCAAACCCACCATTTTTGAGCAGGAGGGCTGGCACTACGAGCTGGACCTGCCGGAGGGCGTCGAGGGCGAGGGCGGTAACAGCTTCGCGAGCCTGCGCGAGGGCACGCTGCGCTATAACGGCGTGGTGTTCAACGAGATGAAGGGCGCGCTGTCCGACCCCATGAGTGTGCTGGACGATGCCGTCAACGCCGCGCTCTATCCCGACACCGCCTATGCGCACGAGAGCGGCGGCGACCCGCGCGCGATTCCCGCGCTCACCTACGAGCAGTTCCTGGACACGCACGCGCGCCACTACAATCCTTCCAACTCCTACATCACGCTCTACGGCGACCTGGACGTGGACCGTGCACTGGCCTTTTTGGACGAACGTTATCTGTCGCAGCCGAGTGCCGCGAGCCGCCGCATGGACGCTGCCGTTGCCGCCGGCGAGGACCCGTCCACGCTGGCGCCCAATCCGCTGGACGTGCAGGCGCCCGTGACCTGCGAGTACAAGCGCATCGAGATGGCCACCACGCCCGAGAACGCCCTGGTAGGCCTGGGCCTGGTGCTGGGCAGCGCGCTCGACCGCAAGCGCACGATCGCGGCGGATATCCTGTTCGAGGCACTGCTGGGTTCCAACGAGGCACCAGTTAAGAAGGCCATTCTGGCCGCCGGCCTGGGCGGCAACGTGGTGAGCTACACCGCGGCCGAGAGCCTGCAGCCCTACGAGCTCATCATGCTGCAAAACGCGCAGCCCGGCATAGCGCGCGAGCTGCGTCGCGTGTTCCAGGACGCCTGCCGCGACCTGTGCGAGCACGGCGTTCCGCGCGAGCGCCTGGAGGCTATCATCAGCAGCAACGAGTACGACCTGCGCCAGCGCGACTACGGCATCGCCGACGGCGTGGCCATTGCGTGCGACGCGCTGAGCACCTGGCTCTACGATGACGACGCCGCGACGCTGGCGCTCAAGTACGGCCCGGTGTACGAGGAACTGCGTGGCGAGCTGGACGGCAGCTATTTTGAGGATCTGCTGCGCGAGCTGGTGCTGCAGAACGACCACATGGCGTTGGTCGAGCTGGTGCCGGTGGATGCCGCCGAGGGTTCGGAGGGTGCCGAGGCCGCCGAGCTGGCAGCCAAACGCGATGCCATGACCGATGCCGAGCTGGCCGACGTGGTCGAGCGCACGGCCGCGCTGCGTGCCGCACAGGAGGCGGAAGACACGCCCGAGGCCAAGGCCACGCTGCCGCGCCTGCGCGTGTCCGACATTGGCGAGGCGCGCCCCGAGCCGCCGCTGGTCGTGGACACGACAGCGCCCATCCCCTGTCTGCGCCACGACATCCCCACCAACCGTTTGGCCTACGCCATGCAGTATTTCGACCTGAGCTGCGTCGCCTTTGAGGACCTGCCCTATGTGACGCTGCTCTGCCGCCTGCTCAAACAGCTGCCCACGAGCGAGCACTCGGCCGAGGAGCTCGACAACTTGCTCGCCGGCAAGCTCGGCTTTTTGAGCTTTACGACCGAAGTCATGACGCAGCCCGACGTGGACGGCGTGCGCCCCTACCTGCTGGTGAGCGCCGGCGCCCTGTCCGAGAAGATCGATGCGCTGGCGAGTCTGCCGCGCGAGGTATGGTCGAGCACGCTTTTGGCAAACGCCGACGCCGACCGCGTGCGCGACGTGCTCACGCAGATTCGCATTGGGCTTGAGCAAGGCTTTATCAACAACGGCCACTCGGCGGCGCTCGGTCGCGCGATGAGTTACAGCTCGCCTTCGGCCGTGGTGCGTGAGCAGCTCTCGGGCGTGGATTTCTATCTGTTCCTGCGCGATCTGCTCGAGCACTTTGACGAGCGCCTGGACAGCCTGCGCGCCAAGCTTACCGAGCTGGCAGGCCGCGTCTTTGTGGCCGACGGCTGCATGGCGAGCTTTACCGGCAGCGACGAGGACTTTGACGCGTACTGGGATGCCGCGGGTGACCTGGGGCTGGGTGCGGGCGATGGTGCCGACCGCGGCGCGCTCGCGGTGCCGACGCCGTGCGACCGCCACGAGGCTTTCGTGATCCCCAGCGACATCTGCTTTGCCGCGCGTGCGTGCGATCCGCGTCGCCTGGGCATTGACGTGACAGGCGCTTGGGCCGTGGCTGCCAACGCGCTCTCCTACGATTACCTGTGGAACGAGATTCGCGTGAAGGGCGGTGCGTACGGCTGCGGATTCCGCGCAGCCGGCGAGCGCCAGACGGCGTTCTACACCTACCGCGACCCGGCGATCGATCCTTCGCTTGAGCGCGTGGAGCGCGCGGGCGCATGGCTTGGCAGCTTTGAACCCGACGAGGCCGCCTTTGAGGGCTTTATCGTGAGCTGCGTGAGCGGCATGGACGCGCCGGTGAAGCCATACGCGCTCACCAAGCGCCGCAACACGACCTACCTGGCCGGGCTCGATCCGCATGCGCGCGAGGAGCGTCGCGCCCAGATGCTCGCCGCCACGCCCGGTGAGCTGCGCTCGCTCGGCGCCGACGTGACGCGCATCGCAGCCGAGTCGCCCACCTGCGTCTTTGGCGGCCGAGACGTCATCGCCAAGAGCAACGCCGGCTTTAACGTCATCGACCTGCTGGGCTAATGCACAAAGGTAGATTTTTAGGACATGCCTGAAAATCTACCTTTTTCTGCGGCTTGGGCGAGGCGGCGCAGCCCACCGCGGCGGTTTGTCTCGATCTGTAACATCTAGACGGCAATATCGGCTCCAGATGTTACAGATCGAGACGTTCCCGAACGGCACCAGCTCTTTGTCTCAATCTGTAACATCTAAGTCCAATTTTGCCGAGTTACTGTTACAGATCGAGACAAACCGCCGCAGACACCCATCACAGCACAGACCACCACGAAGGTGCATGTATCCCCTTCGTGGTTGTTTTGCTGTTTGCCCAGATAAAACCTGCCAAAATAAACCTGTCCCTTTTTGGCAGGTTTGCTAGAGGAGGTTGGGATGGACAAGGCTAAATTGCGGCGAGCGGTGATTGCCCGGCGCGATGCGATTGATTTGGATGTGCGGGCGGCGAAGTCTGCCGTTATCTGTGCGCGGCTTGTTGAGCGACTGGGTCGCTCGGATCCCGCGGCACCGCACACCGTTGCCGTCTATGCCGCGATGGGTTCCGAAGTCAATCCTGCCGCGTTTGCCGCGGCGGCCGCCAAACGCGACTGGCGCGTGGCCTATCCGTGCATGCTCTCGGCAGCCGAAGCCACAGCTTGTGGCCAGCGCATATGCATGCGGGCAGTTGCTGTCGACGATGCGTCCGCGACTCCGTTTATCGCCCACCCCACGCGGGCCTTCACGGCCATGGACATCGACAGCGATCGCTTCCCTATCGTGCCTGCCGATGTTCTCGACATGATTATCGTGCCGCTCGTGGCCTTCGACCAAATCGGCGCGCGCCTGGGCTACGGCGGCGGTTGCTACGACCGCTACCTACCCACGCTTTCGGCCACATGTCAGATTATCGGCATCGCCTTTGACGAACAGCGCGTCGGCCACGTTCCCACCGACGCCCACGACCTGCCGCTGCCCCACATCGTCAGCGCCTAACCGCCGTCACATCAGCCACGGCCACAGTCGCAGCCTAGTGCTCCTCGCCGGCGCGGGCCAGGTCGTAGGGCGTGGTCTGGTAAACGTAGTAGTTGAGCCAGTTGGTGTAGAGCAACTGAGCCTGGCTGCGCCAGACGTTGCGCGGCTCGGCCGTGGGGTCGTCATTCGGGAAGTAATGCGCCGGAACCTGGGGGTTGAGCCCGCGCTTCACGTCGCGCTCGTACTCCAGGCGCAACGTGTCGGTATCGTACTCGGGATGGCCAAAGACAAAGAAGCGACGGCTGTCGGTCGACTTGACGATGTACAGGCCCACCTCGTCAGACACGGCCACGACCTCAAGCTGCGGCTCGGCCTCTACGTCCTCGCGGCGCACATCGGTGTTGCGCGAATGCACGGCATAGAAGCGGTCGTCAAAGCCGCGGACCAGCGGGCTTTGCGGCTTCACCAGATAATGCTCGAACACGCCACTCGCCTTTGCCGGCAGGTCGTGCTTCTGAATACCGTAGTGGTGATACAGACCTGCCTGTGCGCCCCAGCAAATGTGCAGCGTAGAGTGCACGTGCGTGGTGGACCAATCCATGATCTGGCAGAGCTCGGGCCAGTAGTCGACCTCCTCGAACGGCATCTGCTCCACCGGGGCGCCCGTGATGATCAGGCCGTCGTAGTGGATGTCGCGGATGTCGTCGAACGTGCGGTAGAACGTCTCCAGGTGGCCGGCGCTCACGTGCGTGGCCTCGTGCGTCTTGGTGCGCAGTAGGTCCACCTCCACCTGCAGCGGCGTGTTGGAGAGCTTGCGCATGATCTGCGTCTCGGTGGCAATCTTGGTGGGCATGAGGTTGAGGATGAGCACGCGCAGCGGGCGGATGTCTTGGTGCAGCGCGCGGTACTCGGTCATGACGAAGATGTTCTCGCTCTCGAGCTGCGCGGCGGCAGGGAGGGCGTCGGGGATGCGAATGGGCATGGATGCTCCTTACGAGTCAGTTGCAGCTATGGTACAACGACCGGCGCCATCCACGCGAGCACATCGCCCAGCGATACCGTCAGCGGCCCAAATCGCTCCAAAAGTAGAGATTAAGGCATGCCCAAAAAACTATGGCGCTTTAGCCTAGCAAAGTGGCAGCAGGACGCTACAATGGTTCGATGCGAAAAACTCGGCCGAAAGGATACATATATGTACCAGACGCGTAAGATCGGTGTGGTCGGCCAGGGCCACGTAGGAGCACATGTCGCCAACAGCCTGCTCATGCAGGGCATTGCCGATGAGCTGTACCTGTGCGATATCAACGAGGCCAAGGTGACGTCCGAGGTCCAGGACCTGCGCGACTCCCTTTCGTTTGTCCCGTACAACACCAAGATCGTCAACTGCTACGACCACTACGAGGAGCTTGCCTGCTGCGACGTCATCGTCAACGCTGCCGGCAAGGTCGCGCTGGCCGCCGGCAACCGCGACGGCGAGCTGTTCTTTACCACCGACGCCGCCCGCTCCTTTGCCAAGCGCATCGTCGACGCCGGCTTTGACGGCATCTTCGTGAGTATCTCCAACCCCTGCGACGTCGTGTGCACCGAGCTGTGGCACCTGACCGGCTACGATCCCAAGAAGATCATCGGCTCGGGCTGCGGTCTGGACTCCGCCCGCCTGCGCACCGAGATCTCCAAGAAGGTCGGCGTGAGCCCCAAGTCCATCGACGCCTACATGATCGGCGAGCACGGCTTTAGCCAGCTTGCTGCCTTTAAGGCCGCAACCATCGCTGGCAAAAACCTCAACGAGCTTCAGGCCGAGAACCCCGACAAGTACGCCTTCGACCACATGGAGGTTGAGGAGCTTGCACGCAAGGGCGGCTATGTGACCTACCAGGGCAAGCAGTGCACCGAGTACGCCGTCGCCAACTCCGCCGCGCGCGTCTGCGCCGCCGTGCTGCACAACGAGCACGCCGTGCTTTCGGCCTCTACGCTTATGACCGGCCAGTATGGCGAGGAGGGTATCTTTACCTCCCTGCCGTGCGTGATCGGTGCCGAGGGCGTCGAGGAGGTCTACACACTCGACCTTTCCGAGCACGAGCTCGAAGGCTTCCACAAGAGCTGCCAGCACATCCGCGACAACATCGCCCAACTCGACTGGTGGGATGCCGAGGCCTACGACGCCAAGTAAGCCGCTGGCTCCGCAACCTTACCAATCTATGCGCGATACCAAGCGGGCCGCGCCGGAAATCCCCGGCGCGGCCCGCTTTTTTGACTCACACGACACGCTTGCGAATCGAAGGTGAATGCTTTCCCCGTTACCTAGTACTGCTCGATGCCCATGTAGCGACGAACCTCGGGGCTGTGGTCGAAGACCTTGCCGCGCGCGGCGCGCAGCTCGCAGCTCATGTTGTAGAAGAAGATCGGCTCCAGGAACGAACGAACGCTGGCAGGCACCTCGCCCACGCCGTACTCGAGCGCGTCGAGCACCATGACCGTATCGGTGTGCGTGTTGAGGAACGCAAGAGCGCGCTCCTCCATGGGGCGGCACTCGCCCGCGCCAAGCTGCACAAAGTAGAACACGCCGGGCTCGGTAGCCTCGAACGGGCCGTGGAAATACTCGCCGGAGTGGATGTAGCAGCAGTGCTGCCACTGCATCTCCATAAGCGAGCAAATCGCCATAGCGTAGGTCTGGCTAAAGTTGGGGCCGGAGCCCAGGATGTAGAAGAACTTGTGCTGCTGGCAGAGCTCGGCAAAACGGGCGCCCAGCTCGGCGTTGACCTTCTCGCGGGCGGCGGGCAGCAGCGCATCCATCTGCTTTAGGCCCTCGTACATGTCAGCGAGTGCCTCGTAGCCTTCCTGCTGGTCGAGCAGCTCGGCGGCGATCAGAGCGCCGATGCCCTGAGGCACCTCGGCCTGCGGCACGCCCTCGCCCCAGGGGTAGACCCAGGTGGTCCACTTGCCGTTGTCGATCTTGGAGCCCTCGCAGTCGGTGAGGGCAACGACCTCGGCACCGGCCGCCAGCGCCATCTCGCAGCCGTCGACGACCTCTTGCGTGTTGCCGCTGTGGCTGCAGGCAATAACGAGCGACTTCGGCCCTAGGCTCTTGGGGGCCATCAGGCAAAACTCGCGTGCCGTGTAGACCGTCGAGGTAAACGTGGTGGCCTCGCGCTTGAGCAGCTCGTTGGCCGGCATCAGGTCAATCATCGAACCGCCACAAGCAATCCAAAAGACATTCTCAATCTTACCCTTGCGCTCGATGATTTCCTGAACCAGATCATGTGCGTTCATCCTGATGTTCCTCCTTGTGGGGCGGCTTTGAGCGACGGCTGCTCGTACCTGCTGTCGTTCTATGTTGTCCTATTTATAACACGTGTAACAAAGCCTGTGAAGTCATCTCGGCAAATTTGTTCTATGTTGTTCTATCTATGGACGTTAGATGTCGAAGACGTAGCGCGAGCCCACGATCTTTTGGCGTCCGAGCAGCAAGGGTCGCTCGTCCTCATCGGTAAAGTACGCCTCCATATAAAAGAGCGGCTCGCCGACCGGCACCTCCAACAGCGGGGCCGCCTGAGCATCGGCAAGCGCAATCTCCACGGTGCAAGGGTCGGACTTGAGCGGTGCGCGGCCCGAATGCTCGGCAACGAGCGCAAAGATCGAGTTATCGGTGAGGTCCTTATCGGCAAGTGTCTGCAGATAGGGATGGTCAGCCAGCACAAAGGCGTTGTTCTCGAGCATGACGGGGATGCCGTCGGCCGTGCGCACGCGCTCGACCACGATAAGCTCGCAGCCGGGCTCTACGCCAAAGAACGCCGCGTCCTCGCGCGTCGCCGCAACCACCGTGCGCGATACCAGGCGCGCACCCGGCACCATGTCGTTGGCAGCGCAACCCTCGGAAAAGCTCTGAACGTCACCCTTCTGGACAATCTTGCGCTTGAGCTTGGGCGCGCACACGAACGTGCCCCTCCCCTGCTGGCGATTGAGATACCCCGCGCGCGACAGCTCCTCGATGGCGCGGCGCACGGTGATGCGTCCCACGCCGTAGTACTTCGCGAGCTCCATCTCGGAAGGAATGCGCGAGCCGGATGCGTACACGCCACGCGCGATCTCACCCTTTAGGTCGTCCATAACCTGCTGGTACAGCGGCACAGCGGACACCTCAGTGCGCTCGGTTTTATCATCGGATGCCATCGTTATGCTCCATTCCGTGCATGCTCGGACTCAAACTCTTCAATCGCCGCCATAAACTGCTCGCCAAAGGCGTCGGCCTTTTTCTCGCCGATGCCGTTGACCTGGATAAGCTCGTCGCGCGTCTGTGGGCGTAGGCGGCACAGGCCGCGCAGGGCCTTGTCGGAAAAGACCATGTACGGCGCCATCTCCAGCTCCGTCGAGATCTCCTTGCGGAGGGCACGCAGGCGCTCGAACAGCTCGGCATCGTCGCCAACACGCGGGCGCTGATCCAGCTCGGCCTCCTCGCGCAGCAGATCGACGGCGCGGCGGGCGCGGGCCGAGGCCTTGCGCTTGGACGCACGACGCTTAACGGTAAAGGCGAACGCCTCATCCTCGACCTCGACAGCACGCGGACCCAGCCCCACGACCGGGTACTGCCCCTGCGAGGTGGCCAGATAACCGCGGCCGCACAGCTGGCCGATGATGTCCTTGATGCGCCCGACCGATTCGCTCGACAGCTCACCGTAGCCGCGGTCCTCGTCCAGATGCATCTGGCGAATGCGCTCGGTGTTGCCGCCGTGGAGCACATCGGCGATGAGCGACTTGCCAAAGCGCATGGGACGCGTGGCCACGTAGCGCACGGCGGCGCGGGCCATATCGGTGACGTCCTCGACCTCGAACTGCGTGAGGCAGTTGCTGCAGTTGCCGCAGCTCTCGACGTCGTCCGTGGCGGTGCCGCCCGTACTGGCCGCGGCATGCTCGGCCGCGGCCTCGTCGCCAAAGTAGCGCAGCATGTATTCGCGCAGGCAGCCGGTGGTATTGCAGTAGCCCTCCATCTGGCTGAGCAGACGATATCGATTCTGGAGCGCCCACGCGCGCTGCTCGTCGTCGAGCGCCTCATCGGCAGCATCGCCGCGGTCGATCAGAAAGCGGCGCATGCGAAAATCGTTGCCGTTCCACAGCAAGTAGCAGCTGGCCGGGTCGCTATCGCGGCCGGCGCGGCCCGCCTCCTGGTAGTAGGCTTCGATGCTCTCGGGCACGTTGTTGTGGATCACGTAGCGCACGTTGGGCTTGTCGATGCCCATGCCAAAGGCGTTGGTGGCAACCATCACCTGGATATCGTCGTCGATAAAGGCGCGCTGGCTTTGGCGACGGGCGTCGTTGCCCATGCCGGCATGGTAGCGGCCAACGCGAATGCCGCTGGGGCCCAGCGCCTCGGCAAGCTCGCCCGCCAGCGCATCAACTGTCTTGCGGGTCGAACAATACACGATGCCGCTCTCGCTCGAATGCGCGATCACGTAGTCGCGCACCCAGGCAGTCTTGGCCTTGTCGCCCATCTCCTCGCAACCAAAGTAGAGGTTCTTGCGATCGAAGCCCGTCACTACCGTCGCGGGGTTTTGCAGGCCAAGCATCTGCTGAATGTCCGCGCGCACACGCTCGGTCGCCGTAGCGGTAAAGGCCGCCACGATGGGGCGCTGCGGCAGGGAATCGATGAACTCGCGAATCTGCAGGTAGGCGGGGCGGAAATCCTGACCCCATTGGCTTACGCAGTGGGCCTCGTCAATGGCCACGAGCGGCACGCCAATGCCGGCGGAACCCGCAGCCTCCTGCGCAAAGGCCAAAAAACGCGGCTCGAGCAAGCGCTCGGGCGCCACGTACATAAGCTGGTAGCGGCCCTCGCGCGCTCGCTTGAGCACGGTGTTTTGCTGGGCCGGAGTAAGGCTGGAGTTGAGATAGCTGGGTCGCGCACCCGCCGCGAGCAACGCACGGGTCTGGTCCTCCATAAGCGACAGCAGCGGACTCACCACAAAGGTGATGCCGGGCAGCATGAGCGCGGGCACCTGGTAGCAAATGGACTTGCCGGCGCCCGTGGGCATAACACCCAGCGCATCACGACCGGCAAGGATCGCATCGACCATGCGGTCCTGTCCCGGGCGAAACGAGGTGTAGCCAAAATAGGCGCTGAGCGTGTCGAGCGCCATCTGCTGCATGCTATCGGTCATGGTTTCCTAACGTTCAAGTCATCTGCCGCCGATTATACGCCGCCACGCGGACAGCAGCACACGGCCGCCGCCCAGACCAGTCGTTTAAGAACGCCCCCAACGGCTAAGGAGTGTCCCCAGGTGCCGGCAGAAAAGGAACGTCCCCAAGTGCCGGCCCGGCAACGCCGATGTTTTGGCGCAGACAGACACTATGACCCAATCCGAGGGCACTAAAAAGATAGGCTGTCTCTTATACACATCT
>CABSYR010000002.1:0-124882 GCA_902481895.1 uncultured Collinsella sp.
GTCCATCCTCGCAGTATCCGGTTCTCAAGGTGCACGCCTGCGCTGGTTCCCGGTTGCACCGGGCCGCGCGGCAAGGAGATATATTGCCAGACCGGAGGGGCCCCGTGGGCGGGAATCTGGGCGTACACATTTCCTACACATCTTGTGATCCGACTAACGTTTGCCAGCCGTTAACTACCGCTCGCCGAGCATCTCTTTATATAAGGCAGTCTCATGGTTAAAGCGGATACGTCCCCCTAGCTAAAGCACAGCCAGCATCGAGCAACTCATCACGTTCTTCCACCGAGAACCCCTCGGCGTAGACGCGCACCACTGGTTCGGTCCCGCTAGGACGGACCAGCAGCCACGTGTCATCCTCGAATGACAGACGCAAGCCGTCCATATGACTAACGTTTTGCGGCACCTTGCCACAAATCGACTTGGGGTTTACGCCCGGCAGCAGGGTTCGTAACGTTTCGGCATCTTCGGCCTCAAGGCGCAAGTCGCGTCGACCGTAACTCGTCTTACCAAAACTGTCCTCGAGTTGGTCGACCAGAACGCCCAAAGGCGCGTCCGTCTTTGCCATAAGCTCACACAGAATCAGACAGGCGAGGATTCCATCGCGCTCGGGCATATGCGCGGCGATGCCGATACCACCGGCTTCTTCGCCGCCCATGAGGACGCCGCCCTTCTTCATCTCCGCCGCTATATATTTGAAACCGACTGGTTTGACGGTCACGCGGCAGCCAAGCGCCTCGGCAATGCGACGCACGAGCGTCGAGCATGAAAGATTGACGACGACGCGCCCCTCCAAATTACGAAATTGAACCAAGTCGCCCAAAACGAGCGCCATGATCTGATGCGGATGTATATATCTGCCGCGCTCGTCAACCGCGCCGATACGGTCGGCGTCGCCGTCGGTCACCAGGCCAGCGCAAGCTCCGTCCTCGATAACCGTGCGCTCGCAAGCGTCCACCCACGGTTCAACGGGGTCGGGGCAGATATCTTCTTGGTCAGACGCCTGCCCGGCGTGAATCTCGTGCACCTCAACGCCAAGCTCGCGCAGCAAGTCGGCTAGATAGCCCTGGGCTGCGCCGCCCATGGGATCGACAACCACGCGCAAGTGCGCGGCGCGGATGGCTTCGGCATCGACAAACGATGCCACCGCCTGCATATAGTCAGGAATGATATCCGCGGTGCGATATTGCCCCTCGATCCCCATTGGCTCGGGAGCCATAGTCTCTTCGAGCTCTTCGATGACATCCTGGTTGGCGGTCGAGCCGTCACCCATGCGAATCTTGAGGCACAGATAGCCCTGCGGATGATGGGACCCCGTCACCATGAGCGCGCCGCACGCTTCACCGTCATAAGCCGCCGCCCACGTAAGGGCAGGGGTCGGGACAGGTCGCGAAGCGAGCACGGCGTCTAGCCCGTGCGCTGCTAGCACGCCCGCCGCAAGCTCAGCGAACTCGCGCGCCAGGGGCCGGGTGTCGAACCCTATATATACCGTTTTGCCCGGATTGGTCTTTTGCCACAACTCGCCGACGGCATCGGCGATACGGGCAACGTTATCGGCAGTGAAGTCCTCATCGGCGCGAGCGCGCCAACCGTCAGTTCCAAAATGAATTATCGCGCACACGCGCAGACACCTCACAGTGTTTGGATCATGGTACGCATGGGGTATACCCGCAACATGCACTCGGCAACCTGCCGGCACCAGCATTCACCATTTGGGCAAATGCTGCCGAGGACATGCAAGCAATCAGAACCACCCTTAAAAAGGGTGGTTTGCTCTTAGGGTATAACCCACGGGCCCCGGGCTCGCGTCTAAAGGCGCGGGCCCGGACTTCGTCCAGGCCTGGTGCATCTTGGCCCGTGGCGCGCCGGTCGAACCGGCAGGATCACCCCCTCTTGAAGGGGTCCTCGTACTCCCTCACGCTCAGCTTGTCCAGCGCGATGTCGTGGGACTCCTGCTCCCTGATGTACTTGGCGATCGTCGCCTCGTTCAGGCCGACGGTGGACACGTAGTAGCCCTCCGCCCAGAACTTCCTGTTGCCGAACTTGTACTTCAGGTTGGCGTGCCTGTCGAATATCATCAGCGAGCTCTTCCCCTTCAGGTAGCCCATGACGCTCGCGACGCTGTACTTGGGCGGGATCGCCAGCAGCACGTGGACGTGGTCGGGCATCAGGTGCCCCTCGATTATCTCGATCCCCTTGTACTCGCACAGCTTCCTGAGGATCTCCCCTATGTCGCTCCTGATTTGGTTGTAGATCACTTTGCGCCTATACTTCGGCGTGAACACGATGTGGTACTTGCACATCCACTTCGTGTGGGAAAGGCTGTAGGCCTTCTGGGCCATGGCGACCACCCCTTCGACTCGAATTCTTGACGGCCTGAACAATCGTCAATATCGGTCGGAGGGGTGGCTTTGTAAAGCCGTTTGTCTCCACCCGCGTAGCGGGTGGTTTAAAGCTGGCCGCTGCGCGGCCAGCGGACTAAAGTCTTGAAATAAAAAACCGCCCCGTATGGAGCGGTTTGCCCTTTATATATCGAGCGCCTCGGCCATCGCGGCCGTAGTGATTGCCGTGGTTCCACAGCAACTGCCCACCATTGCGGCACCGGCATGTCTCCATTCGATGCATGCGCGCGCGAAAGCTTCGGGGTTCTCGTGCCATACGGGGCCATCCTGAGTCTGGACCGGATCGCCTACGTTGGGACGCACCGTGACGGGAGTAGTCGCCGATGCAACCATCCTGGGCACCGCCGCGTTCGCGGCCGCAAGCGAACAGCAATTAACACCAACCGAATTTGCGCCGTGTTTTTCGGCGTACAAAACGGCTGCCTCGATGTTGAGGCCATCGCCCAACAGGTCGCCTTTATCGTCAACGACAAAACTCACCAGAACAGGCATGCCGTTGGCGGCATCTAGGGCGCCGGCAAGCATGGGCTGCAGATTACGGATAGACGTCACCGTCTCGATCAGCAGACCGTCAACACCTGCATTGAGCAAGGCGTGCGCCTGTTCGCGCGCAATGCCGCGGATTTCACGATACTCGGCAGAGTCCTCGGCAAACCACTCAATACCGATCGGGCCCATCGAGCCTAGCAGCAGCTGAGGGTGCGCCTGGCGGGCATCGTCGACGGCCCCGCGATTGACCTCCGCCACGGACGGCGCAATCTGGTCGTGCTTGAGGGCATAGCTCGATGCCTGAAAGGTGTTGGTAATGAGCACCTGCGCGCCGGCGGCGACATACAAGCGATGGATACGAGAAACGGTCTGCGGCTCTGCCAGATTCCAAAACGCCGGTGGAATGTCGGCGGCATCGTACTCACTCAACAGAACACTGCCCATGGGGCCCTGCGCCAACAAGGTCTCGCTCGACAAGCGGCGCGTAAGTTCCTCGGCACCAAAGCGGTTGTAATAACTCGTATCCATATATATCCCGCTATTCCTCGACGCTGATTCCCTGCTTTTCGAGATAGGCGAGCCAGCGGCTCATCGTGTCCTCGGATAGCGCATGCTCCATCATGCAGGCCTCGGAATCGGCTCGCTCAAATTCGACACCGAGCTCCTGAACCAAAAACGTGCGGATGAGGCGATGACGGTACCAGATAGCCGTGCCAACCTCGCGACCGCGATCGGTCAGGATTACCTTGCCGTAGTGCGATTGCTCGACAAGCTCGGATGCCTTGAGCGCCGAAACCGCTTTATTGACCGATGCCTTGGAGACGCCAAGGCGCTGCGCGATGTCGACCGATCGCACGCCGTTGGTTTCCCCCTCTTCGCTTTCAATGCGAACCATGCACTCCAAGTAGTCTTCGTTCGCCACCGTCAGATGTAGTTCGCGCGAGCTATTTGTCGTATCCATGATCTTCCGTCCCTTCTGCATTCAATGGCTGATTCTACCCCATCCAAGCGTCGTGGTATGCCGTGGCATACCGTGCTAGAGTTCTTGTTGCACACGACGACCAAGATTGGAGCGGTCTTTATGGAAAACACCACTACGAGCCCCGATGTCCTCGAACGCTTTTTGCGCTACGTCCAGATCAACACGCAGTCCGAGGATGCAAACTGCGACCAGGTACCCTCGAGCGCCGTTCAGTTTGACCTTGCCAACGTGCTGGCTGAAGAGCTGCGCGAGCTTGGTGCGGAAGATGCCCACGTGACCGAGCACGCCTATGTCTGCGCGCATATCCCCGCAAGTGCGGGCGCTGAGGACAAGCCCGCCCTGGGCCTGATCGCCCATCTCGACACCACCGAAGTTGCACCGGGCGCCGGCGTGAAGCCGCACATCGTACACTACGAAGGTGGCGACCTGGTCTGCGGCACGGTTGACGATAAGCCCGTTGCCATGAGTACCGCCAAGCTTCCCGCCCTGAATGACCTCGCGGGTGAGGACCTGGTCTGCAGCGACGGCACCACGCTGCTGGGCGCAGACGACAAGGCAGGCGTCGCCGAGATCATGTCGCTTGTCGCGCGTATCGCTCAGGACCCTTCTCTGCCCCATCCCGCACTCGGCATTTGCTTCTGCCCTGACGAGGAGATCGGCCACGGAGCCGAGCTGTTGGATATCGATACCTTTGGCTGCAAGTACGCCTACACGGTCGACGGCGGCCCCATCGGCGAACTGGAGTGGGAGTGCTTTAACGCCGCCGAGGCGACCGTCCGCTTTGAGGGCCAGTCCATCCACCCGGGCGACGCTAAGGGCCGTATGGTCAACGCAGGCAATCTGTTCTGCGACTTCAACGCGTTGCTCCCCTACGTGCAGCGCCCGGAGTATACGGAAGGCTACGAGGGCTTTTATCACCTTGAGGGTGTATCTGCGACCGTCGATCACGCCACAGCGCGCTATATCGTCCGCGACCATGACGCCGCCAAGTTCCAGCTGAAACTCGACCTTATTGATGCCGCCGCCTCGATGCTCAACCAGCGTCTGGGTGAGGAGCGCGTGACGGTCGAGATTAAGCAGCAGTATCGAAATATGGCCGAGATCGTTCGTGACTATCCCGAGCTTATTGATGTTGCCAAGGAAGCCTACCTTGCCTGCGGCGTTGAGCCCCAAGTGCTGCCGATTCGCGGCGGCACCGACGGCGCCCAGCTGTCGTTCCGCGGTCTGCCCTGCCCCAACCTTTCCACCGGCGGCTATTGCTACCACGGCGTCAACGAGTTCGTCCCGGTCAGTTCGCTCGTCAAGATGACCGACGTGCTCCAGGAGCTCGTCGCCCGCTTTGCATAAGCCTGGCTGCACAAGTCCAAAAGACGAATTGCCCCGTCCTCAACCAAGAACGGGGCGATTTTTTTACTGCAACGAGAATAGGTTGACGCACGCCAGCCTCTTAACGCAAGGAGTGTCCCAAACTGCCGGCACAAAAGGAACGTCCCCAAGTGCCAAGTGTTCCGGCAACGCCGATGTTTTGGCACCGACAGCGAAATCCCGCCAGAGCGAGCAAGGTGCCTTGAAACGAGGTGGCATTGATCTTTTGATCATGCCGCCGAAGTTGAAAGGCAGATTGCCGCTCTGGCGGGTTTGCAGCGTCAACTGATTACGCGGTTTGGTAAAACCGCGTAACTCTAATAGTTGGCCTCGTAGCCGTTGCCGTCGCCGGTGGGCTCTTCGTAGTAGTCCGAATCGCTCGAATCGCCTGAGTCATCGGAATCGTCAGAGCTGACCGATGAAGTTGCGGTACCGTTTGCGTAGTCGTCAGACGTGTTGTTGTTCAGGTCGCCGATCGTAGAACTGGAACCGTCGGAAAGACCCATGGTGTTGGGACCCTTGGGATCCTTGCCGGCATCGACGCGCTCCATCATTTCCTTGAGCTCGTCCTCGTAGACAAAGACGTAGCTCACACCGTCGATCATGGTGCTGTCGTCGGCGTACGAGGGCAGGTTGGCCGAGTAGATACCGTCGACATCCATACCGCGCATGGCGTTGACCGTAGCCACGATATCCTGAACGCTCATATCGGTTACGAGCATATCGGACAGCGAATTAACCAGGCCAAAGATCTTCGTGGCATCGAAGTTATTGAGAATCTGGTTGGCAAGGGCGCCAAGCACCTGACGCTGGTGGCGCATGCGCGTGTAATCGCCGTCGGCATAGGTGTAGCGGCAGCGGGCATAGGTAAGGGCGGTGGCACCGTCCATATGCTGCTGGCCAGCGGTAATCTTAATATCCAGGTGCTCGGGGTCGTCAACATCATCGGTTGCGTTAATGTCGATACCGCCAACCGAATCAATCAGCGCCTGCATACCGTCGAAGCTGACCTCGGCATAGTGGGAAATCTGAACACCGCACAGCTCGTTGACCGCCTCGACCATGGCCTCGGCGCCGCCAACGGTATGGCAGGCGTTGATCTTCATGGTCTCGCCCTTGTACTCGACCTTGGTGTCGCGCGGAACGGAAATGAGCGTCGCCTGCTTTTGCGTGGGGTCGATGCGTGCCAGGATAATCGAGTCGGCACGGTACGTATCCTCGCCCGGACGGCCGTCGGTGCCAAGAAGCAGCACGTAGAACGGATCCTTTGCCTCATCGGTGTCAACCAGAACCCGACGCAGATTGTCGGTAATGACATTAGAATCGCCGAGCTTGCCCATAATGGTGGCAAACCACAGGCCGGCAGCGGTAGTGGCACTCAGCAGCACGCCAAGCACGACAATGAGCGCGACGCGACGAATCGTGTGGCTACGACGACGTTGACGAGCGCGCTCGGAATAGCGAGCCACGTTATCGCGACTGTAGATCTTGGCCTGCGCACCAGTTGAGGGTCTTCGGGCGGTGGTATCCGCGAGGGGCTTTTTATTAAACATAGGCAACCTGTATTAGTAGATGACGGGATCGGGGACGGTAGCATGCTCGACATGCGCGCCGAGCGCCTGCAGCTTTTCGACAAACTGCTCGTAGCCGCGCTTGATGTGATGGATGGCCGAAACCTCGGTCGTCCCGTCGGCGATCAAGCCCGCTACGACGAGGGCCGCTCCGCCACGCAGATCGGGCGAGGTAACCTGTGCACCCGAGAAGCCCTTGACGCCATGAATCATGGCGTGATGGCTCTCGATACGAATGTCGGCACCCATGCGCACCAGCTCAGAGGCAAACATAAAGCGATTCTCGAAGATGTTTTCGGTAATAACGGAACTGCCGTCGGCAAGGGCGGAGAGCACCATAATCTGCGCCTGCATGTCGGTCGGGAAACCGGGGAACGGAAGCGTCTGGATGTCGACCGGCTTGATACGCTCGGCACGGTTCACATGGACGCCATCTTCGACGCGCTCGCAGTCGATACCCATGAGCTCCATCTTCTTGAGCACCATGCCCAAGTGAATGGGGCAAAAACCCGTGACGTCGACACCGCGATCGTCGGCCATCAACGCACCGGCAACGATAAAGGTACCGGCCTCGATGCGGTCGCCCACCACGCGATGGGTAACGGGATGGAGCTCTTCCACGCCTTCGATAGTCACGACGGGCGTACCGGCGCCAACAATCTTGGCGCCCATCTCGTTGAGCATGTTAGCGAGATCGACGATCTCGGGCTCGCGGGCGGCATTATCGATAACCGTGGTGCCCTGTGCGCGCACAGAGGCCATGATGAGGTTCTCGGTCGCACCGACGCTGGCGAACTCGAGCGTGACGGTGGTACCGCGCAGACCTTGGGGCGCATTAGCGTTGATGTAACCGTGGGCGGTATCGAACTCAACGCCCAGGGCCTCAAGACCAAGAATGTGCATATCGATCTTGCGAGCACCCAGGTTGCAGCCGCCCGGCATGGCAATTTTGGCGCGATGGAAGCGGCCCAGCAGGGGTCCCATGACGGCGGTGGAAGCGCGCATCTTGGCAACGAGCTCGTAGGGGGCCTCCCATGAATCGACCTGAGAGGTATCAATCTCGAGCGTGTGCTCGTCGAGAACATCGATCGTAGCGCCCATGCCTTTGAGCACCTTGCCCATCACGTGGACATCGGAAATATCGGGCACGTTCTGCAGCGTCGTCTTGCCCGGCGCCAGAAGCGTTGCCGCCATGAGTTTGAGCGCGGAGTTCTTGGCGCCCGAAACGGGCACGGAGCCTCCGATGGCGTGGCCACCCTCAACGCGGATAATATCCAAGGTCTACCCTTTCAAAAAGCATGCCCGGGGTGGCTGGGCCATCCCGGGCATGATGTGTTCGCAAATGGTCGAACGCTAAATCGTTTGACTATTGGGCAAGCTTGAGCTTACACCATGCGATTTCATTATAGAGGTAGGCGCGGCGTGCATCATCCTCCGACAAATTACCCAGCTTCTCTTCAAAACCTTGAATATCAGCTTTAAGCTTGTCGGCATCGACGGTCGCCAAATCGCAAGCGCGCTCGGCGAGAACGGTCACGACATCGTCCGCAACCTGGGCATAGCCGCCGGCCACGGCAAACGTGTGGTCGACAGTGCCCATGGCCTTATCGGAAACGCGAACGTAACCGCGGTTGATCGTGCAGATCTCGCTGGAGTGAGCAGGCAGAACGCCAAACTCGCCATCCGTGGACGGAATCGACACAAACGCAGCGTCGCCCTCATAGGCGCAGCTCACGGGGCACACGATGCGGATACGCATAACCTACTTCTCCCCCATCTTGCGGGCGCGCTCGCGCACGTCCTCAATCGTGGAAGCATAGCGGAAAGCCTGCTCGGGCAGCTCATCGGCCTTGCCGTCGACAATCTCGGCGAAAGAGCGGACGGTATCCTCGACGCGGACGTAGACACCGGGGTTGCCGGTGAACTTCTCGGCGACGTGGAAGGACTGCGAGAGGAACTGCTGAATCTTACGGGCACGGTTGACCGTAAGGCGCTGCTCCTCGGACAGCTCGTCCATACCCAGAATGGCGATGATGTCCTGAAGGTCGGAGTACTCCTGCAGGAGCTCCTGGACCTTGACGGCGACACGGTAGTGCTCCTCGCCGACAATCGAGGGATCGAGAGCGTCGGAGGAAGATGCGAGCGGGTCGATAGCCGGGAACAGGCCGAGCGACGAAATGCTACGCGAAAGAACCGTGGTGGCGTCGAGGTGCGTAAACGTCGTGGCAGGCGCCGGGTCGGTCAGGTCGTCTGCGGGGACGTAGACAGCCTGGACGGAGGTAATGGAGCCCGTCTTGGTCGAGGTAATGCGCTCCTGGAGGTCGCCCATCTCGGTTGCCAGCGTGGGCTGGTAACCAACGGCGGACGGCATACGGCCCAGCAGTGCGGAAACCTCGGAACCTGCCTGGGAGAAGCGGAAGATGTTGTCGATGAACAGCAGAACGTCCTGGCCGCGATCGCGGAAGTACTCAGCGGTGGTAAGGCCGGCCAGACCGATGCGCAGACGCGCTCCGGGCGGCTCGTTCATCTGACCATAGACCAAGCAGGTCTTGTCGATAACGCCAGACTCGCTCATCTCGAGGAACAGGTCGGTGCCCTCGCGGGTACGCTCGCCGACGCCGGTGAACACCGAGGTGCCGCCGTGCTCCTGGGCGAGGTTGTTGATGAGCTCCTGGATCAGAACGGTCTTGCCGACGCCGGCGCCGCCGAACAGACCTGTCTTGCCGCCGCGGATGTAGGGCTCGAGCAAGTCGACGGCCTTGATGCCGGTCTCGAAGATCTCGGTCTTGGTGGTGAGCTCGTCGAAACGGGGCGCTGCATGGTGGATGGGGTAGAACTCCTCCACCTCGGGCATGGGCTTGCCGTCGACGGGCTTGCCCATGACGTTCCAAATGCGGCCGAGCGTCTTGGGACCAACGGGCATCTTCATGGGCTCACCGGTATCGGTGGCGATGAGGCCGCGCTGCAGGCCGTCGGTCGAGGACATGGCGACCGTGCGGACGACGCCGCCCGGAAGCTGGCTCTCAACCTCGAGGATCGTGCTCAGATGACCGATCGGGGTCTCGGCCTCGACCGTGAGCGCGTTGTAGATCGGGGGCACCGCGCCGTCAAACTTGACGTCGACGACAGGGCCGATGATTCGCACGATGCGACCATCACCGGCAGTCGTCTTCTTGGTGGCTTCCTCGACCGCAAGCTTTACGGTGTTATTAGCCATTACTGTTCCTCCAATGCTGAGGCTCCGCCGACGATCTCGTTAATCTCGGTCGTGATCGAAGCCTGGCGCACGCGACTATACGTGCGGGTAAGGGTCGAGATGATCGCGGTGGCGTTTTCCGTCGCGGAGTGCATGGCCTTGCGGCGTGCACCCTGCTCGGCAGCCGCCGAATCGATCAGGGCCTGGTAGATGACCGTCAGGATATAAGACGGCACAAGCTTGCCGAGAACATGCTCGGGAGAGGGCACGAACTCGAACGTGGACGAGATGCGCTTAGGGGCGTCGGTCTCGTTCTTACGCGGACCGTGGGCCATAGCGATCATCTCGGGGTCGAGCGGCAACAGATGCTCGACGCGAAGCTCCTGATCCACGCGGTTCTTGGCGTGGTGGTAGACAAGCTCGACACGGTCAAGCTCACCGGCACGATACGCATCGCAGATATGAGAGGAGATCATGCGGGCCTGATTGAAATCGGGCTCAGAGGAGTTGCCCTCAAAGTGCATGACAACGTTTGCGCGGTCACGGAAATACGTGGCCGGCTTACGCCCGCACGCGATGATCTCGCATTCGATGCCGTCGTTCGCCCAAGAAGCGGCGAGCTTTTCGGCCGTGCGCTCCACCGTCGTATTGAAACCGCCGGCAAGGCCGCGGTCCGAGGCAATAACGACAATCAGGCCATGCTTGACGCTCTCATGCTTCTGCAGCATGGGATCGGTGCCCGAACAGGAGGCGTCGCCGGCGACCGTCAACATGACGTCGGTCAGCGCCTCCTTATAGGGCTCGGCCTGCTTGGAGCGATCGAGGGCACGACGAATCTTGGCCGTAGAGACCATCTCCATCGTGCGCGTGATCTGCTTGGTCGTGGTAACCGAGGAGATTCGCTTCTTAATGTCGCGAAGGTTGGCCATGGGGCTTAGTTCTCCTCTGATCCAGAAACATCCGAATGGTGCTTGGCCATGAACTGCTGCTTGAAGTCGCCGATGACGCGCAAGAGCTCAGCCTTGGTGTCATCATCGATCTTCTTGGCGCGAACCTTGTCGAGCAGCGAACCAAAGCCATTGTCCATGTACTCGATGAGCTCGGCACGGAAAGGCAGCACGTCGGCGATCTCCAGGTCATCCAGGAAGCCCTCGTTGCCAGCGAACAGCGTAACGATCTGCTCGCCAACCTCAAACGGCTTGTAACGCGGCTGCTTCAGGAGCTCGGTCATGCGAGCACCGTGGGTCAGCTGCTTCTGAGTAGCCTCGTCGAGGTCGGAGCCGAACTGCGTAAAGCCAGCGAGCTCCTGATAGGAAGCGAGGTCCAGACGGAGGTTGCCGGCGACCTGCTTCATGGCCTTGGTCTGCGCATCGCCACCGACGCGGGACACGGAGATACCCACGTCGACTGCCGGGCGCTGACCCTGGAAGAAGAGCTCGGACTGCAGGTAGATCTGACCATCGGTAATGGAAATGACGTTGGTCGGAATGTAGGCCGAGACGTCGCCGTCCTGGGTCTCGATGATCGGCAGTGCCGTCATGGAGCCGTAACCGTTCTTCTTGGACATCTTGACGGCACGCTCGAGCAGACGAGAGTGCAGGTAGAAGATGTCGCCAGGATAGGCCTCGCGTCCAGGCGGACGATGCAGCGTCAGCGACATCTGACGGTAGGCCACAGCCTGCTTGGACAGGTCGTCGTAGATGACGAGCACGTGGCCGCCGGGGTTGGTCTCGCTGGCGGGCTTGCCATCCTCGCCGTTGTACATAAAGAACTCGCCAATAGCGGCACCGGCCATAGGCGCGATGTACTGCATAGGGGCGGAATCGGCAGCGGTGGCCGAAACGATGATGGTGTAGTCGAGCGCACCGTGCTGAGCGAGGGTCTCGCGGATGTTGGCAACCGTGGAGGCCTTCTGGCCGATGGCGACATAGATGCAGACCATGCCCTTGCCGCGCTGGTTGAGGATAGCGTCGATGGCGATGGCGGTCTTACCGGTCTTACGGTCACCGATGATGAGCTCACGCTGACCGCGGCCAATAGGCACCATGGAGTCGATAGCGAGCAGACCGGTCTGAACCGGCTCGCACACCGGGGTACGATCGATGACGCCGGGAGCCTTGAACTCGATGGGGCGACGGTGCGTAGCGACGATGTCGCCCAGGCCGTCGATGGGCTGGCCGAGCGGATTGACGACGCGGCCGAGCATGGCACGGCTCACGGGGATATCCATAACGCGGCCAGTGGTGCGGCACTCGTCGCCTTCCTTGATGGAGTCGACGGCACCGAACAGAACGGCGCCGACCTCGTCACGGTCAAGGTTCTGGGCAAGGCCGAAGACGGTCTCACCGGTATCGGAGCTCTTGAACTCCAGAAGCTCGCCTGCCATGGCGCTCTTGAGGCCGGAGACGCGCGCGATGCCGTCGCCTACCTCGTCGACCGTTGAAACCTCATGCGTATCGACCGTCGCGGAGAGGCTCGTGAGCTGCTCCTGCAGTTTCTTGGCGATATCCTGGGCATTGAGGGTTTCGGACATTAGGCTTCACCTCCGTACGAATTAGCAGAGTTTGCGAGGGTCTCCTGCGCGATGCGCAGCTGCGTCTTGACGGAAATGTCACGACGCTCGCCGCGGGCCTCGAGCACCAGGCCGCCCACGATAGACGGGTCGACCTGCTCGATAAGGAATACCTTGCGGCCGAAGTCCTGCTCGCATTTCTTAGTGATGGTTTGACGCAGCTCGTCGTCGAGCGGGATCGCCGTGGTGACGGTCACGCCCACTACATCCTCGTCTTCCTCGGCAACATACTTAAAGGCAGCTGCCACCTTGGGAAGAAGGTCGAGCTGGTCGCGCTTGGACATGGTGTCGAGCACGGCGATGATCTCGGGGCTGGCAGAAGCCAAGCGCTCGATCATCTCGAGGTCCTCGAACACATGGTTCTCGGCCTTGGCGGCTTCCAAAAGGGAACGCGCGTAGGTCTCGAGCACCTTGTCCTGATAGCGGCTAGTCGGCATTCAGGCTACCTGCTTCCTGGATGTAGCGCTCGATGAGCTTCTTCTGCTCGGCATCGTCCTCGAGTGCCTCGCCCACGATCTTGGTGGCGACGGCAACGGACAGGTCGGCGATGGAGCTCGCGGCACCGGCGTAGATGGACTTGCGCTCGTCCTCGACGGTCGTATGGGCCTTGGCGATGATCTCCTCGGCCTCCTTGTGAGCAGCCTCGATGATACGGGCACGCTCGGACTCGGCGTCCTTACGGGCCTCGAGAACGATGTCGGCAGCCTGACGACGGGCGTCGGTGACGATCGAGTCGGACTCAGCGCGCTTGGCGATAGCCTCCTGCTTGGTCTTCTCGGCCTCGTCGAGGCTCTCCTCGATCTTCTTGCCGCGCTCCTCCATGGTTTTCATGATGCCCGGCAGGGCGACCTTGGCCAGCACGATCCAGATAATCAGGAAGGCGATAAGCGCCGGGATGAACTCCGCCATCTTAGGGATGAGGATGTCCGCACCGGCGGCGCCGTCCTCGGCGAACGCGGAAACCGGCATGAGCAGCGCGGCCGCGGACGCGGAGAGTGCGATCGCGCTCTTCTGGGATGAAAGATTCATACTTGACGCTCCGTGCTATTTAACGATCAGCGCGACAACGAAGCCGATCAGAGCCAGAGCCTCGCCGAAAGCGGAGCCCATGATGAAGACGGTGAACACGCGGCCCTGGACCTCAGGCTGACGGGCCATAGCACCCGTAGCACCCAGAGCAGACAGGCCGATAGCAAGACCAGCGCCGATAACACCGAGACCGTAACCGATAACTCCCACGATTCCTCCTTTGTCGTGCGTGTCTTATTTCACGCAGGATAACCTTTTTATAACTGCCGGGCTCCATGGGTACGGGCACCGGCGGTTTAACGAATTGCCTTACCTTTAAGGCGCGAACGGAAGACTACTCCTCCTCCGCGACCTCCTCTGCCTCGGAGACATACACGGCGGTAAGGACCGTGAAGACGTAAGCCTGGATGGCGCCGACCACAAGCTCGATCGCATAGATCAGGATGAGAATGGCAAGCCAGGCCAGCGAAGGCAGGGCGCCGACGGCGTGGGCCGCGGAAACCTGCTGAAGCAGCGGCTGCATGAACATGCTCGCCATGATGGCGAACGAGCCCATGACCACGTGTCCTGCGAACATGTTGCAGAACAGACGGACGGCGAGCGTGATGAGGCGCAGGAAGGTCGAGAAAAGCTCGACGACCCACACGAGCACGTTCATCGGGAAGCTCACGCCCTGCGGAGCGAGGCTCTTGATGTAGCCGATCACGCCGTGAGCCTTGCATCCGTAGTAGATGAAGTACACGAAGGCGAAGATGGCGAGCGCGGCGGTGGAGCCGATTGCGCCGGTGCCGGGCTTCATTCCCGGAATCAGGCCGATCATGTTGTTGATCAGGATGAACAGGAAAAGCGAGCACAGGAACGGGAAGTGCTTCTTCCAGTTCTCACCCACGACGCCCTTGCCGATATCGTTCTCGACGTACTCGATGATGTACTCGAAACCGTTGACGAAGAAGCCCTTGGGAACCAGGGTCTGCTTCTTCTTGAACACGGCCAGGACGATCAGGAGCACGATCGTGGAGACGATCAGCCAAAACGAGTACTGCGTGATGCCGCAGCTCAGATCGCCCACGACAGGGGTGGAGCTGAACTCGCTGACCAGATGATTAATCTCATCAGGCAGCTTTTCAAAAATTTCCACGACTTACCTTTCGACCTCATGAGGATCTCGCAGCGCCTTGGCGACGCGAACCGCGCAGGCGGCCATAAAGGCCACGAAGCCGATCGCCTCGCCCAGGAGGAACATGCGAAATGCCTCTCCGAACAACACAAACACAACCAAGGTAAAGACAAGCAACGCGATTGCCGAGACCGCGAGACTCACCATACCCTTGAGCATGTCCGCATTCTGCTTATCGTCAAGAACCGGCTTGAGCGTAAAGACAAACGGAAGGAAGGCAATCGCGCCCGCGATGGCACCTGCAACGATAGCGAGCAGATCGGCTATCTGAAACACTGGCGTCCTCACTTTCCTTTTTTATCGCCTCACAGGACAGTTCCCGCCAAACATTGGTGACTATTGTACGAGCCAATCGCTAAAGTACAACCGAAAAAGCATCGGTTAATACGCACCTGTTCGTTTTCTTAAGACCTTCTTTATGCCGCAGGTACGGTAATACGTTTTTCTCGAACCCCTCAGCGCAAAACGTCCGTTAACAGGAGCGCGCGTGGACGTCTTTTGCTCGCCCGCGCGCACCATTTCTTCGTATTTTCGACGTTAGCCGGTATGGCCCAGAGATTACAGCGTGCCGTAGATGCGGTCGCCGGCGTCGCCCAGGCCGGGAACGATGTAGGCGGCCTCGTTGAGATGGTCGTCGATGGCGCACGTATAAATATGTACGTCGGGGTCCTTTTCGGTCAGTGACTTGAGGCCCTCAGGCGCGGCGACGATGCACAGCATGCGGATGTCCTTGACACCGCGCTCGCGCAGGTAGCTGATGGCCATCTCGGCCGAACCGCCCGTGGCGAGCATGGGGTCGACGACCAGGCAGATGCGCTGGTCGATATCCTTGGGCATCTTGCAGTAATACTCGTGCGGCTCGTGGGTGACCTCGTCGCGCTCCATGCCGATGTGGCCCACGCGAGCGGAGGGCACCAGGTCGAGGATGCCGTCGACCATGCCAAGGCCCGCACGCAGGATGGGCACGATGGCGAGTTTCTTGCCGGCGAGCTGTTTGAACGTGGCAGTAGTGATGGGGGTCTCGACTTCGACGTCTTCCATGGGCAGGTCGCGCATGGCCTCGTAGCCGTCAAAAAGTGCGAGCTCGCGCACGAGCTGGCGGAACTGGTTGGTGCCGGTGTTTTTGTCGCGCAGAATCGACAGCTTGTGCTGGACGAGCGGGTGGTCGACAAGCGTCACACGGGACGCGTCGTAGGTGACGGTCATGGGTTGATTGCCCCTTTCGTTGCGGCCGCAAAACGGCCTTGCTGACAAGGCGCGAAGCAATGTTGCCGCCGCACGCCATGCATTAGTTTAGCGGTTTGTTATATCGAGCAGACCATCACAGCCCTACTGTGCGGTGCTGAGCGAGCGCCTGACTGCATCACGCCAGCCCGCAAGGTTTTGCTCGCGGCGTTCGGCGGACATGTGGGGAAGGAAGGTCCTAACGATCTGGGCATTTTGCTCCAGCTCTTCCAGGTCTTCCCAATAGCCGACGGCAAGACCCGCCAAGTACGCGGCGCCGATTGCCGTGGTCTCCACCGTCTCGCATTGCAGCACGGGGATATCCAGCAGGTCGGCCTGGAATTGCATGATGAACTCGTTGCGTGAGGCGCCGCCATCGACGGACAGGCGCTCAATCGAAAGTCCCACGTCCTGCTCCATGGCGCGCAGCACGTCATAACTCTGGTAGGCCATGGACTCGCAGGCCGCACGCACAATGGTCGCGCGACTCGAGGCACCGGTCAGGCCGCACACGATACCGCGGGCACGCGGGTCCCACCAGGGAGCGCCCAGGCCAGCGAAGGCGGGGACGAAGTAGCAGCCCTCGTTGTCGTTGATCGAAGCGGCGAGTTGCGCGGACTCGCTCACACTCGAGATGATGCCCATGTTGTTGCGCAGCCAGTTCATGGTTGAGCCGGCGGCAAAGATAGAACCCTCGAGCGCATAGCTGATCTTGCCGTCCGCGGCGATACCGATCGTGGAGACCAGACCGTTCTTGGATTCGACGACCTCGTCGCCGGTGTTCATGAGCATAAAGCAACCCGTGCCATAGGTGTTTTTGGTCTGGCCGGGATGGAAGCAGCAGTGGCCGAACAGCGACGCCTGCTGATCGCCCGCCACGCCCATGATGGGCGGCATGTTGGTCATGATGTCGCTCGCAACGCGGCCGTAGTCGCCCGAGCTCCAACGAACCTCGGGCATCATGGAACGTGGAACGTCAAAGAGCGCCAGCAGGTCGTCGTCCCAATCGAGCGTATGGATATTAAAGAGCGCCGTGCGGCTGGCATTGGTGTAGTCGGTGGCAAAGACCTGGCTGCCGGTAAGGTTGTAGATGAGCCAGGTGTCGATGGTGCCGAACATGAGGTCGCCCGCCGCCGCGCTCTCACGCGCACCGTCGACGTTGTCGAGGATCCACTGCACCTTGGAAGCCGAGAAATACGGATCGAGCGTGAGTCCCGTGCGGGAGCGCACCAGCTCTTCTGCGCCCCGCTCGACCAGCTCGTCGATCAGAGGTGCGGTGCGACGGCATTGCCACACGATGGCGTTATAGATGGGTTGGCCGCTTATGCGGTCCCACACCACCGTGGTCTCGCGCTGGTTGGAGATACCGATGGCGGCGATGCGGTCAGAATGGATGCCGCTCTTAAACTGGACCTCCATCATCACGCCGATCTGGCTGGCAAGCACCTCCATGGGGTCTTGCTCTATCCAACCGGGACGCGGGAAGCTGGTTTTGACGCTACGACGTGCCTGCGCGACGATGCAGCCGTACTCGTCGACGATGGTCGCAAGTACCGAAGTGGTGCCGCAGTCGAGCGCCATGATGTAGGAACCGCCAAAGTTAAACGAGGCATCTTCCATGCCCAGGCTGCCCAGATTCAACGACATCGCTTACACCTTTCTATTGCATCGGGTCGGACAGGACCCGTTCGATCTCTGATGCGGGAAGTGCACCTTGGCGCAGGATCTGGAGCCCGCCGTGCTGGAACGACACGATGGTCGAGGCGTCGCGACACGGGGTCTCGCCGGCGTCGACGGCAACATCGACCCCCTCCAGGATGCGCTCCTCCACCGTGACAAAACTTGCCGGCGCGGGCGCGCCATGCGTGTTGGCGCTGGTGCAGGCAAGAGGGCTGCCGCAGGCGCGGATGAGCGCTTGCACCACGGGCGAGGCCGAAGCGCGAAGTGCCACCGTGTCGTCGGCGGCGCGCATAAAGGTCGGCACGCAGGGGGCCGCCTTGACCACGATAGTCAGGGCTCCCGGCCAGCATCGTCGCGCGAGTACGCGAGCCTCTTCGGGGATATCCACGCCATAGCGGTCGAGTGCTTCGGCATTATCAACCAGCCAGGCGACCGTTTGGGTGAGCTTGCGCTGCTTGAGGGTAAAGATGCGGCGGTAGCCGGTACCGAGCGCAGGGACCGCGGCGCCGTTGACGGTGGCCTGCGGATCGCGCGGCCACGATGGGAATTCGCTTGTATCTTGGGGTACGGCGTCCGAGAAGGCGTTGACTGCCACGGCGACACCGTAGACGGTCTCGGTCGGGATCAAGGCCAGGCCGCCGCGGGCGAGCACCTCGGCCGTGCGCTCGACGGCGAGCCGATGCGGCTCGCGCGTTCCCTCGTATACCCGATAGACCGTCTGCATGTGTATGCCAGCCCCTTACGCTCTGGTGAAAGTTTGTTTACTGAGGGGCATTCTCGCACGAAACATTCAGCCTATTTGCCCAGAGCGCATGTTGGTTTGGTGAGCGGCTCTAGTAATCGGTGAAAGTGAGGGGGTTATTGGACTGCGACGAACTTCTTTGGCCTGCCGGCGTGGCGTCTTTGGGCGGCATAGCGCTCGATGCTGTCTATCGTTATCATCCGACGGCCGTCGACGAGTTCAACATCGAGCTTTCCGGCTTTGACCAGCGCGGTAATCCGCGGAGCGGAGACTTTGAGATCCAGCGCTGCGTCTTTAAATGTTCGGCACGCCGCTTCCCGAGCGTCCTCGTGGTCGATTTCGACTGAAAGGGCCACGACCTCGGCCGAGCGTTCGTACCCTGCCGGAATCAAACCGTTGTTGAGGTCGTCGGCCAAAAACGCCATCAGCGCCTCAGCGGCATGGGCAATCGCTTCTTCGCGCGTATCGCCATCGGCAAAGGCGCCGGGAATCTGCGGGAAGCTGGCGCAGTAACCGTCGTCTTCCTTTATGAGAACGCAGTCATAGGTAAATCGCTGCCTCATTTTGCCTCCAACTACCATCCAGCTTGGCGACGAATACTTGCCCACGTGCCCTTCTTTGGTCGATCACCACCAGAGCCGTTCACGGTGACAACACGATCGCCAGAAACATACTTAGCATGACTACCGACTTGCGCGACCTTCACGAATCCATCGTGCTTGAGTAGGGCAATGATTTCCCGAAAGGTAGGAGGTTGCATGGGCCGACCTCTTTCAGCCGTCCTAATTATAAACTAGTTTATAATTTTTGCTAACCAGTTAATAAATATTACTGGCGCTGTTTGGGCTCGGTGACGATGGCTCGGACGATACGGGGACGATCGGTGAGGTCGTGGACGATACGCACGTCCGAAAGGCCTGCCTGGCGGCAGAGCTCGGCCGCGGCATCGAGGGCACCCTCGTAGAGCTCGCAGGCAAACAGGCCGCCGGCGCGCAGCATGTAAGGCGCCGCATTGAGCAGGCGGCGGAAGATATCGAGGCCGTCGGCGCCGCCCTCGAGCGCCAGGTCGGGCTCAAAGTCCTTGACCTCGTGCGGCAGCGAGCGCATGACGCCGGTCGGGATGTAAGGTGGGTTGGAGACGAGCACATCAAAGGTGCCCCACTCTTCGCGGGGAATGGAACTCACCAGGTTGGTGAGGCTAAAGGCAACCTCATCTGCCGTGAGGCCGAGGGCGTCGCGGTTTTTGGTAGCAAGGTCGATGGCGCGCGGCTCGATATCGGTAGCAGTGCAGGTGACGTGGCCGCGGCGCTCCCAGGCAAGGGAGAGCGAAATGCAGCCCGTGCCGCAGCCGACCTCGAGAACGCGGGCAGTGCAGGGCTCGGTTGGGGCAGGCGCAGCGGCATCCTGAGCTAAAGCCGTCTCCTGGTCGGCACCCTCGATGGCGATGCCGTATTCGTCGAACTCGGACTCGGCGGCTTCCGCGGCTTCGGCTTCTGCTGCCTGCGCGGCGGCTTCCTCGGCCTCGCGGTCGGCCAGTTCCTCGGCATAGGCACGGCTGCCGAGCACGTCGCTACCCAGCGCAGCCTCATCGGCGGCCGTCAGGTTGGCGGCACGGCGCTCGGCGGTCGCGCGTTCGTCTGCCAGCGCGGCCTCAGCCTTGCGTGCCTCCTCGACCTCATCGTTCCAAGGCAGCTCAACACGCTGACGGGCAGCAGCCTCGGGGCTCAGCACCTCGGCATCCAGATAATTGAGGACTTCCTCGACGAGCATCTCGGTCTCGGGACGCGGAATGAGCACGCCGGGGGCGCACGCGACGTCGATCATGCGAAACTGCGTGCTGCCGGTGATGTACTGCAGCGGTTCACCTTTAGCGCGACGAACAACGGCCGCGTGCATGGTCTCGAGCTGGGCCGCGTTAAGCGTCTCGTCCATACGCATATATAGGTCAATGCGCGCCAGGCCCGTGGCGGCGCACAGCAGCCACTCGGCAGAAAGACGGGGGTGCTCCTCGCCGCGCTCGGCCAGGTACTCCTTGGTCCACTCGAGACAACGCTTGATGGTCCAAATCTCGTTTGCCATGGGGCCCTCCCCTCTTAAGCGCCGGACGGCGCGCGAATGTCGGAGCAGATTGTACGCGAGGCCAGCGCTTGGCAAGGGGCGATTGAAGGCGATTATCGAGAATCAGCCCAGAATTTTGCACCGGGCTCGCTCAAAGTGTTCATTCGCCGACGTCTAGATTTGCATTCGTCAAGCTTTTGGCAAGGTTGACCCAAAACTGACCAATATCTAACCAAGAACTTGCCAAATCACTTGACGAACAACGCGGTAAAAACCACCCCGCGACTTCTTGGACGATTTTTCGAGCAATATTTTCAATAACAGATGAATGCCCTTAATTGCTCTAAGCAGGTAAATAGCTTAATTTCCAACAAAGCAAATTAAATAAATTCGAAAAGTAATTTACCCAACCTAGTCATTTAAGAACGTCCCCAATGACTAAAATGCCATCACAGCCGACTGAATAAAATATCAAGGCAATGTCCCCAATGACTCCCTACGGATCATTTGACAACCAAGAAAACGCCGATGTTTTGGCAATGCCAGCGAGCGACGTCCAGAGCGAACAAGTTGGCATGAAAAAGGCAAGGCATAGACCTTCTGGTCATGCCTTGCCTTTTGAATGACAAAATGTCGCTCTGGGCGGCGCGCAGCGTCGAGCCGTTACGCGGTTTGGCAAAACCGCGTAACCCACTACACAGCCTGCGCCAGCTTCTCGGCTCGCTCGGCGGCGGCGAGTGCCTCGATGACAGTGCCGAGCTGATCGCCCAGAAGGACGCCGTTGTAGGTGGAGTTGAAACCGATGCGGTGATCGGTCACGCGGTCCTGGGGCTGGTTGTAGGTACGGATCTTCTCGGAACGGTTGCCATGGCCGATCTGGCTCTGGCGCTCAGCACCGAGCTCGGCCTGCTGCTTCTCGAGCTCCATCTCGTACAGACGGGCACGCAGCATCTGCATGCAGACCTCGCGGTTCTGGATCTGGGAGCGCTGCTCCTGGGACTGCACCACGGTGTTAGTGGGCAGGTGGGTGATGCGCACGGCGGAGTAGGTGGTATTAACGCACTGACCGCCAGGTCCGGAGGCGCAGTAGGTGTCGATGCGCAGGTCGGATTGGTTGATCTGAACGTCGATCTCCTCGGCCTCGGGAAGTACGGCGACGGTAGCCGTGGAAGTCTGAATGCGGCCCTGGGACTCAGTCTTGGGAACGCGCTGGACGCGGTGCACGCCGGACTCGAACTTCATAACGGAGTAGACGCGGTCGCCCTCGACCTTGAACTCGATGGACTTAAAGCCGCCGGCCTCGCTGGGGCTGGAATCGAGCACGGTGGTCTTCCAGCCGCGCGATTCGCAGAAGCGCTGGTACATCTTGTACAAGTCGCCGGCGAAGATGGCTGCCTCGTCGCCACCGGCGGCGGAGCGAATCTCGACGATGGTGTTCTTGTCGTCGTTGGGGTCACTCGGGATGAGCATGTACTTGATGTCTTCCTCGAGCTGGGGAAGCTTTTCCTCGTTCTCGGAGATGTCCATCTGGAGCATCTCCTTCTCGTCCGCATCGCTGGTGTCGCGGAGCATCTCCTTGGCGGCCTCGATGTCATCGAGCGCGCCGATGTACTCGCGCGAGGCAGCGATGAGGTCGGACTGGTGTGCGTACTCCTTGTTGAGACGCGTGAACTCCTTGACGTCGGAGGCGACGGCCGGGTCGGAAAGCTTCTTCTCGAGCTCCTCGTAGGCCTTAATGATCTTTTCGAGCTTGTCGCGCATGGCGGGACTCCTTTATGTGCGTGAAGGCGAAAATCGGCAGAGTTGATGGGGCGCGCGGCGCCACTGCGGGGGTAAGCCCAGCTAGAACATGTCGATCTTCAGATACATGCGCATCCCTTCGCGTATGAGGTACATAGTTGCGGTCTAACCCATACATGATAGCGTGCGCAGGCATACCTGCATATAACCCGCACGGAATGCGACAAAGGGTCAGTCTCTTTCCTTGAATACAACTTCATCCGAACGCCTCCCGCATTCATCCGCACATATACGGATAAATTTGGGAATCCGATACCCTGAGGGCCGGATCGGCCGGCCCCGGGAGATCGGAGGACGCCATGTCCGGAAAGGGCGGGAAGGGCGCCGCGAGGGCGGTCCCGAGGACCCACGGCAGGCTCACCGGGTACGAGCGGGACACGGTCCAGAGGATGCTGAAGCGCAGGGTTCGCTCGGCCACTTCCTCGAGAGGTTCAAGGGCGTATCGACCCGCAGGCTCCACAGCTGCCTGATGTGGTTCAGATGGCTGCGCGAGGCCGCACGCGTCGGGGACAGGACGTCGCTCATGCGCGAGCAGCTCGACGACGGGCGCTACGAAAAGATCCGGAAGAAGATGATGGAGCCGGAGTACGAGTTCCATCTGGAGCCGGACGTGCAAACGGCGGGTTAACATAGCCTTTCACCAAAAAGGGCGAGCGGCCGCGCCCTGCGACCACCCGCCCTCAATCAAAGCCCTTCTCGGCCGCCGTAGCTACCGGTTCCGGCGCCGCAGGATAACGCCTGCGGCGATCAGCACCACCGCGCCGCCCGCGATGCCACCCAGGGCCATCGGCGACAAGCTGGTATCGCCCGTATACGGCAGACCCGGCTTCTCCTCCTTCGGCACCGGTGACTTGCTCGGCGGATTGGTGGGCGGCTCCGTCGGCGGGGTGGTCGGCGGCGTGTACGTGTTCTTGAACACCGGCGCCACGGCGCCGTCATAGGTTACCGTCGCCACCAGATGGCCCGCACCGTCGTCCGTCACCGTCACCGTTACCCGGTGCTCGGCCGCGTCGTACGTCACGTTCTTCTGACCGTCGTCCACCTCGGAGATGCTGTAGGCGTACGTTCCGGGCTTGTCGTACGAGATCGCCTCGAAGCCCACCGTGCCGTCCGCCGCGTTCTTTGCGGTCTGCAGCACCTTGCCGTCGGCATCCTTCAGCTGGAAGGAGAACTGCCCTTCCTTCAGGTCCTCGCCGCTCAGCACCTTGGAGGCCCCCAGCTTCACCTCAGTCGCGGCCGGCGCGTAACTGTTGCTGAACGCCACCGCATCCGCAGCCTTGCCGCCCTTGCTGTAGGCAACCTGCGCCTCCAGCGCGTGCGTCTCCGCATTCTCCGTCACCGTCACCGTCGCGGTAAAGACCGTCGTGTCGTAGGTGACGCCGTTCTGCACCGTCTGGACCACGTTGCCGGCGGCGTCCTTCAGGTCGAAGGAAAACTCGCCCTCGGCCAGGTCGCGGCCGGTCAGGGCCTTCGTTCCGGTAATCGTCGCCGTCGTTGCCGTCGGCGTGTAGGTGTTGGTGAAGGTCAGATCCGCAGCCGTCTTGTTCGCCGTCGCGGTCAGCTGGCCGCTGCCGTCATCGGTCACGTTCACCGTTACGTCCAGCACCGCATCGCTGTAAGTGATGGTGCCATCTTGGCCCGCAACCTCCTTCACCTGGTACGCATGCGAACCAGTTGCGGTGTACGAGATGGCCTTGAAGGTAAACGCTTTACCCACGTTCGTGGTCCGGTCGATCTCCTGCCCGGTGGCCACGTCAATCAGCGCGAATGTGAACTCGCCATCGGCGGGCGTCCGCGTGGTGGCCGGGTCGGCATTCTCAAGCACCTTGGTGCCAGAGATCTGGTAGGAGGTCTGACCCGGCTGGTAGCTGTTCGCAAACGTCATGGTATTGGGGGTGACGCCGTTCTCGGTGCCCTCGCTCGGTTTCACCGTAGAGCTCTCTACCACCAGCTTGCCGTCGTTGTTGTCCTTCACCACGTAGGTCAGGGTGTACGTCTTGCCGGTGTAGGTCACGCCCGGCACGCCCGGCGCGCCGTCCGTCGGCTGCACCTCACGGACCGTGAAGGGAAAGGTGCCCGCATGGTCGAAGGTCAGCTCGTTAAAGTAAACCTTGCCCTTGGCGTCGTTCTTCTGGGTCTGGAGCACCGTACCGTCAGACCCCACCAGCTCGAAGGCGAAGTCTCCCGCCTTTAGCTGATAGCTGCCGTCGTGCACGTCAACGCTCTTGGTGAGGGCGATCGCGCCGGAGTTCGTCGCCTTCGCCTTGTAGGTGTTGGTGAAGGTGGGCTTCGTGGCGTCCGCGCCGTCGTAGGCGACGCTCGCCTGCAGCGTGCCGGCATTGTCCGCAACCGTCACCACGGCATGGTGCACCGCGGCGTCGTAGGTCACGTAGGCCAGATCACCCTTCCGCTCCACGATGGTGTACTCGTGCGTGCCCGGCTTCGCGTAGGAGAAGGCGTCGAAGTTAACACTTCCGTCCGCGCCGTTGGTCGCGGTCCGGACGGGCTTGGCCCCGGCAAGCTGCTCAGCCGTCAGGTTGCCCTCGTACACATCGAAGGTGAACTCGCCGCACTTGGGGACGATCGGCGTGTTGTCGTCCTTCTTCACATAGCTCTTCTGCGCACCGAGGGCCAGGCCGGTCGCGGCCGGCTGGCAGGTGTTGGTGAAGGTATCCGAGCCGGATGCGCTCGTCACGATCGCCTTCGCATTCAGTGCTCCGTTCCCGCCGTCCGTGACCGTCACCGTATAGGTGAGGGGATGGCTGTCATAGACCATGCCCGGCTCCGCGCCCGGCTGCTCCACGATGGTGTAGGTGAAGTCCTTGCTCGCGGCGCCGTCCAAGTCGGAGAGCTGGAACTCGCGCGTGAAGCTGACCTTGCCGTTTGCATCGTTCTTCGCGGTGTCGAGCACGTTGCCGGCAGCGTCCTTCAGGTCGAAGGTGAACTCGCCGTCCGCGGGCTTCGTCGTGTGGTCGAAGCCGTCCGCAACCTTGATGATCTTGGTCGCCGTCAGGATTACGGAACCCTTTGCGTCGTAGGTGTTGTTGAAGGTGGGAGCCGTAGCGGCACCGTCATAGGTGACGGTCACCTTCGTCTTGTTGTTGTCGCCCTGGTTCTGCTCTACCTTGACGTGGACCTTGACTTCCTTGGCGTCGTAGGCCACGCCGTCGACGGTCTGGCCGGCTTTCTCCTCCTTGAGCGTGTAGTCGTACTCGCCCAGGTTCAGGCCCTTGACGGTCAGCTTGACCTTGCCATTCTTATCGTTGGTGCCGCGAGCGTCCTCATTGCCGTCCTGGTCGTACAAGCCGAAGGTGAACGCATCGGCCGTCAGGTCCTTGCCCGCGAGAACTTTCGTGGCCTCAACGGTGACGTCCGTCGTCGGCTTCGAGTTGGTGAAGGTCGGAACGTCGGCCTCGCCGTCGTAGGTGGCGGTCGCCTTTAGCTCGCCCTTCTCATCGGAGACCTTGATGTGGACCTTCACGTCCTTCGTGTCGTACACGACGGTCGGGTCGTTGCCGGCAACCTCCTTGATGGTGTAGTCGTGATCGCCCGGCGTGTCGTAGCTGATTGCCTGGAAGGCGACCTTGCCGTCCTTGTCATTCTGGACGGTCTGGATCACGTTGCCATCCTTGTCGAGCAGCTGGAACGTGAAGTCGCCCCCTGCGAGCTCGCCACCCGTGAAGCGCTTCGTCGCCTTGAGCGTTACCGAGGTCTCCTTCGGGTGGTACGTGTTCGTGAAGGTCTTGTCTCCACTCGTTACCTGCGGTGTGGCCGTCAGCGAGCCGGTGCCATCGTCCGCGACCGTCACCTTGTAGATGAGCGCATGGGTGTCGTAGACCATGCCCGGCTCCGTGCCCGGCTTCTCCGCGATGGTGTAGGTGAAGTCCTTGCTCGCAGCGCCGCCCAGGTTGGAGAGCGTGAACTTGCGCGTGAACTTCACCGTGCCATCGGCCTTGTTCGTCGTGGTGCCGAGCACCTTGCCGTCGGCGTCCTTCAGCTCGAACGTGTATTCGCCGCCCTTCAGCTTGGTGTCGTGCGTGAAGCCCGGCGCGACCGCAACGATCTTGGTCGCCGTCAGCTCCACGGATCCCTTTGCGGTGTAGGTGTTCGTGAAGGTGGGGGCATTGGCCTTGTCACCATCGTAGGTAACAGCGGCGTCCAGCTTGCCGGCATTGTCCATGACCTTCACCACGGCATGGTGCACCGTAGCGTCGTAGGTCACGTGGGACAGGTCGCCCTCCTGCTCCGCGACGGTGTATTTGTACTCGCCGGCCTTGGTGTAGTCGATGGCCGGGAAGGTGACGGTGCCGTCCTCGCTGTTCTTGGCGCTCCGGATGGGTTGCTTGCCCTTCAGCTGCTCAGCCGTCAGGTCGCCCTCGTACAGGTCGAAGGTGAACTCGCCGCCCTTGAGCGTGGCCTGCGTGTTGTCGGACTTCACGTACGATTTCTTCGCCGTGAGCGTAGCCGAGGTCTCGGCAGGCTGGTACTTGTTGGTGAAGGTCGGGGCGTCATTCCTGTCGTCATAAGTGACAGTCGCCTTTGCCTTGTCACCGTCCGCCTTCACCGAGACGTGGACCTTCACCGCCGTGGAATCGTAGGTGATGGTCGAATCGCCGCCAGCGACCTCCTTGAGCGTGTAGTCGTACTCGCCTATGGTCAGACCGGTGAGGATGAGCTTTATCTTGCCGTCCTTGTCGTTCTGGACAGTCTGGATGGGATCAACCGTAGTCGTGTCGCCTTGATATAGGCCGAAAGTGAACGCACCAGCCGTCAGGTCCTTGCCCCTGAGGGTCTTCGTCGCCTCGATAGTGGCGTCGGCCGTCGGCTTCGAGTTGGTGAAGGTCGGCACGGCCTTCTCGCCGTCGTAGGTGGCGACCGCCTTCAGCTCGCCCTTCTCGTCGGTGACCTTGACGTGGACCTTCACGTCCTTCGCGTCGTAGACGATGGTCGAGTCGTTGCCGGCAACCTCCTTGATGGCGTAGTCGTGATCGCCCGGCGTAGCGTAGTCGATGGCTGCAAAGGCGACCTTGCCGTCCTTGTCGTTTTGGACAGCCTGGAGCTCTTTGCCGTCGTTGTCGAGCAGCTGGAACGTGAAGTCGTTCCCTGCGAGCTCACCACCTGTGAAGCGCTTCTTCGCCTTGAGCGTTACCGAGGTCCCCTTCGGTCGGTACGTGTTCGTGATCTTGGCGATTTTGTCAGCGACCTTGATCGGGTTGTCCTCATGGCTCACGCCGTCGTCGGTGTAGGTCTGCTCCATCTTGACTGCCGGCTGCGACAGCGTGCCGTCGCCGTTATCGCTCACCGTCACCGTGACGCGGTAGGAAGCGCTTGAATACCCGAACCCGGGCAGCCAGCTAGCGTCGTTTTGAGACGGCGTGGCCTCGGCGATGAGATAGGTGTAGGTGCCGGGCTTGGTGTACTCAATCTCGCCGAAGTCGAACTTGTCCCCGTTCTCAACGGTCTTCACAACCTGCTTCATACCACTCACGGGTGCATTCTCGGCACCGTCGGGCATCGGCGTGCCCTTGTCCGCGCGCAGGTAAATCTTGAAGCTATCGCCATCTTTCCAGTCACGGCCCTGGAGCACCTTCTGCGCCCAGAACGCATTGGTGAGCGTCACCGGCGACTTTACGCTGTAGGTGTTCGTGAATACCAGCTTGTTGGCGTCGGCCAGTGTGCCGTCGACGTTCTGCTTTGCGATCGTGCCGGAGATGCTGTCGCCCTCGCCACTCAGGGCGTTGCCGCCCTGCTCGCGCTTGGTCAGCGTGAAGCCGGCCGGCATCTTGTCCGTACCGGTCAGCTCCTGCACCGTGTAGGCGTCGTGCTCGGCGAGGCCGTACACGCGGATCGTCTGGCCGGCCGTGATGGTCTGCTCGCGACCGTTCGTCAGGTCGAACATATCGCCGACCTGCTTCTCGCTTGCGGCCCCAGCGTTCTTGAACACTGCAGCCTTGTAGGTCTTCCCATCAGGCACGGTGAACTTGAAGGTGAACTTTGCGTCCTTATTGCCCGTCAGGCCATTGGGCACGACAACCTTCTTCGTCACCTCAAGGCTCGCCTCGCGTTCGTTCGCCACGCGCACGCAGGTGGCGCCCGTGAACAGGGCGTTCAGGTTCATGTCGCCCAGATTGGCACGGGCACCTTTCGACGTGGTCCCCTTGGGCCGCTCGTCCTGCATGATACCCATACGTATCCAGCCCGTCTCGGTCTCCAAGCGATAAGGTTTACCCTCCTCGGTGGGCCCATACTGGTAGACACGTCCGTTGGCGCCGTACTTGAGGTGCACCTCATCCTCGCCGCCCTTGGCGTCATTGTTCCAGGAAAGGTTGTCGTTGCCGTCGAGCTTGCCGTCGGACGTCTGGCGCTGGCCCTTGATCCACGTGAGCGTGTTGTCGATGTCACCCTCTGCGCCAAACTGGCCCAGGCTCTTCATGAGCGCGCCCGGACCCACGAACGTCGAAACACCGTCATCGTCCGTACCAGCATCGGCATGGACGCCGTAATCGTCCACAATCACCTTGGTAAGCGTGTCGTTAAGCAGGAAGCCCTCGGGCGCCGAGACCTCCTTTAGGAAGTAGGTCCCCTTCACGAGCGGCCTGTTACCGTTGCTCGTATTCGGGAATATGCCCGCACCTTCGAGCAGGACCGGGTAGTCGACCGACCCCGTCGTCAGGGTGTCGTAGGGGGTCCGCTCGCCATTGAGCATGACCTTGCCGTTCTCCGTAGTCACCTGGCTGGAGGTGTACAGGGCGAACTTCGCCCCGTCAACGGGCTTACCCTCGGTATCGGTCTTCTGCACGAACAGGCGATTCTGGATGTTCGTGACGAGCAAGCGCATGGCGGACTGTCGCTTGAAGTTCGTGCCGTCTGTGATGTCGTCGCTGTACACGTGGACGGTGTTCTCGGGAGTCGCGTCGCCGATCGAGCTCGCCTTTGTATGGTAGATGGCCACCGTGTACTCGGCATTCTTGCGGTCATTACCGCTCAGCAGGTAGTAGTACTTGGAGATGTCGCCGGGCAGATTTTGAATCTCTACCTGGTACTGGCCGCTCGTGTTGAGCGTGAAGGCGTGCAGGTCCTTCTTCGCCGCCTCGATAGCGCCGGCCTTGCTCGGATTCTCGGCGAGGGTGTACCCCGCTCCCGTCGATGGGTCGCCCGACACGGCGTACCAATTGTTCTGATCTGTGATACCCGTGCCTGCGCTTTTATCGCGCTTGAGCACCACAGCGAACAGTATGCCGGAGTCCAGGTTGACGGTCTCGTTGGACTTCGTCAGGTCATTATTTGCCTTGTACACGGTCGGCGGCGCGGTGATGGTCTCCTTCGCGGCGGCGAATGCACCGGTCTTCCACACGACGCTGCCCGCGTCCATACCGCCGCGGTTGATGATGACACCGCCCGCGTCGTTCTTGTCGCTCGCGGGCACGTACTCGAGCTGTATGCTGCCATCCGTCGCCGTGAGACTCGAGCGGTAACCGTTGGGCGCCTTTGTTTCCTTCAGGAGGTAGTACTTGTAATGATACTCTTTATAAAGGTCATCGAAGTTGATAACGCCGTTGTCCGCCTTATTTGTGAGCGTCAGTTGTCCATTCGCGTTCGTGGTGCCGGAGCCAAGTAGGTTATTTGGATTGGCGGTCGTGTCAGCGAAGCTCCCGTCTGTCTTGTACAGCGCGAACTGAGCACCCTCCACCAGACCGCCATCCTGGTCGAACTTGATAATGTCGGACTCGGGAACCGTCACGAGGTTGAACTTGAGCCTCATGTTGGAGTCGGTGGCGCCACGCTCCAAGTAGAAGAACTTGAGCGTGTGGTTGGTGCTGTCAGCGAAGGTCTTGCCGTTGAAGCCCGAAATATCCCGCCCCGCATCCTTGAACTTGCTTTCCAGCGTACCATTTGCGGAATTGTTAACGCTGATGTCGCCCGTTTGGAAGTTAATGGTCAGATCAGCACTGGTGTGGATGCCGCCAATGTCGCCCACGAGGACATCGTCAATGAACACCCAGACGTCGTCGTCTCCGGCGAACTCGAAGGTCATGGGCTTGCCAGCGTTCGTTTTGCCATCCTTCGGCTGCACGAATCGCGTGGACATTGAGAGGCCGAAATAATGGTTGAGGGGTTTGTTACCGTTATATTGAGGGTCAGCGACGTTCTGCGACGTAATGCCGTTCGGGACGAGTTTGCCGTCCGCTTCCTTGAATACCTCATCGGCCGCATCGAAGGGGAAGAACTGGCCTACTGTCTGAGGCCCAGACCCCGCTTGCTTAACGCCGGCAGCATTGTAGACATCAAATGCATTCTTATTGGCGTTGTACGCCGCGTAGTTCTGCGAGCTGTCATACTCGTAGTAGCCGCCCTTGACCCGCAACAAACCCGTCACACCCATATGGGATATCTTGCCCGTATGGACGGAGGAATCAAACAGGTAGCCGAGGGATTCTCCCTTCCAGCGGTCGGTGAGTCTCGGGTAACCACCGGCAAGAACGTTGTTCACGATGCCGGTGCGGACCTGGGAGCCACCCGTATACTTGTTAAGATCCTCGCTGGCTCCTTGATCCTTGAACTGGAACAGGTGGTTTGCGTTGATGCCGCCGTTGCCGGAAACCGACAGATGGTCATCGGGATTCACCCAGTAATCAAACAGGTTGATCGTCGTCCCCGAGGGCGAAGTCGTCGTGACCGTGTGGTCCGGAAACGCTGCTTCCGCACGGGTCGGCAGGAAGAAACCCACCGTCAGCGCGACGGCGAGGGCCAGAACAATCGCATATGGCGAAACCGGGCGCAGCCCACGACGGCGGCCATAAGACATGACGGACCACCGCTCGCGCGGCCGATGTTCACCAGGAAGTTCCCTGCTTAGACACCCCCGGTAGCAATATTCACGAGTCGAGACGTCATCTCTCTGAGCTCCTGCATAATTTCCTCCCCAGTCACACGGCGACCTGCCCGGGCACTCCCCGGGGGGCCGAGGCAGTCTGGCACATGCCCGCAGTCGTTCAAGGAATACCAACCCCAGCATATGTCTCTTAAGATATCTTAGTCTTTTTCTATGACAGTTTTTGTCTCATTACCGATGAAATCGGCTCAGTCCCTTTGTCACATTCTAGAGCGTGTGGAGCAGGGCGATGAGGAAGCGGATGCCTTGGAGGTAGGCGCGACGGGTGATGCGCTCGTTGGTGCCGTGGACACCGCGGTCACATTCGTCATCGTCGACCACAAAGGCGGAGAAGCGGATGCACTCGTGACAAATGCGCTGGTAGTTGGCGGCATCGGTTGCACCAATCACGGTCGAGGGCACAATGCTCATCGGCTCTTGGCCCACCGCAGACGATCCGTTTTCCTCCGTCCCCTTGGGATCACGGAAATAGCGGGCGGCGATGGCGCGGACGGCCTCGAGCCCCGGACCGCCCACGCGCGGGGACGGCGAGGGCTCGGAGCTGCCGGGGCCCAGCTCGACCTCGACTCGGTCAGCGAGCCCAGCGGCGGCAACGGCCTCGCGGCAGCAGGCCACGACATCGGCCACGCTCGTACCCTCGAGCATGCGGAAGTTGATATTTGCCCACATATCCTGCGGCATTACGTTGGCACCGGTACTGCCGCCTTCGATTTGCGTGGGCGCGCAGGTGGTGGTCACAAGCGGGTACAGCTTTTTGCTGGCAAGGCAGTCGCGCACGATGGCATCCTTGCTGGCAGCAATCTCGTCTGCGGTATAAAGCCCCAGCTCGACGAGCTGCGCGGCAAGCAGATCGGTCACACGCGCCGGCCACTCGATATCGCAAATCGCGGCAATAGCGCGGCTGAGCACTTCGAGCGACGTGCCGCCGTAAGGGTTGGAAGAATGCCCGCCTTCGCTCTTCGTCCTGAGCACGATATCGGCATATCCCTTCTCGGCAAGATCGGCATGCATAAGCCAACCCTCACCCGCGCTGTACTCGGCAGCCGCAACGATACGATAGTCGCCCTCGTCGATCAGGTACTCAAGCTCAACGCCACGCTCCTCGAGCGCGCGGCCAATGGCACCCGCGCCGCACTGCGTGGTCTCCTCATCCTGGCCAAAAGCCAGCAGCAGGGTTCGCTCGTGTTGCCAGCCGTGCGCCAGCGCATACTCAACGGCCTCCAGGATGCCTGCGACCTGGTCTTTCATATCGATGGCGCCGCGACCCCAAATATAGGTGTCGTCCACGTGCCCGCTAAAGGGATTGTGCGTCCAGTCTGTCTCGGTGCCCGGCACCACGGGAACCACGTCCATGTGGCCCATGAGCATGACCGGCTTGAGGGCGGGGTCGGTGCCGGCAAGCGTCACGAGCAGCGAATGGTCGATGAGCTCGACCTCGCCCGCCGCAAACACGCGCGGCCAGGCCTGCTGCATATAGGCGCGCAGGTCGGCAAACGCCTGCCAGTCCACCGTCTGGGCATCCATGCTCGAAATCGTCGGAAACGACAGCACGCGGCCCAGGCGCTCGCACGCGCCGACCTCGTCGATATCGGCAAAATCATCCTCGTGCGCAAAGAAGCGCCAAACCTCGGCCATGCCTTCCTCCAAAAACAGCGTGGCAAAGAGGCGGTCCCTTTGCCACGTTCGCTTGCATTATTTGTCGTTGAGATAACGCGAGAGGAACTCGCGGGTGCGCTGGTGTTTGGGATTGCCGAAGAGCTCAGCCGGCGCGGCATCCTCGAGCACCACGCCCTTATCCATAAAGACCACGCGGTCGGACACGGTGCGCGCGAAGGCCATCTCGTGGGTAACGACGACCATGGTCATGCCGTCGGCGGCGAGCTTGCGCATAACGTCGAGCACCTCGCCCACGATCTCGGGATCGAGCGCGGAGGTAGGCTCGTCAAACAGCATGATCTGCGGGTTCATGCACAGGGCACGCGCGATGGCAACGCGCTGCTTTTGGCCACCGGACAGGCGGCCGACCGCGGCATGGGCGAATTTTTCGAGTCCCACGCTCGCCAGATGCTCCATCGCGACCTGTTCGGCCTGATCTTTGCCCATCTTTTTGAGCGTGACGGGCGCGAGCGTGCAGTTGTCGAGCACATCCATGTTGTTGAACAGGTTGAAGCCCTGGAACACCATGCCGATGTCCTCGCGCAGCTTGTTGATGTTGCAGCGCTCGGCCGTGAGATCCTGGCCGTGGAACCAGATGTGACCCGTGTCCGGAGTCTCGAGCAGGTTGAGGCAACGCAGCAGCGTCGACTTACCCGAGCCCGAGGCGCCGATGATGGTGACGACCTCGCCGGGGCTAACGGCCAGGTCGATGCCCTTGAGCACCTCGAGCGAGCCAAAGCTCTTGCGCAGGCCCTCAACGCGGATGAGCGGCTCTTTGGTTTGCGCGGCCGCAGCGCCGGTAGTAACGGTATCTGCCATGATGAATCTCCTCGTCTTGCGCCTAGTTGGAGCTGGGCAGCGTGGCCGGAGCCTCGGCACCGAGCTTTTTGCCAAAGGCCTCGAGCAGGCGGCTCGCCACGAGCGTCAGGATCAGGTAGACCACGAGCGCCACGCAGTAGACTTCCATCTGGCGATAGTACACGCCAGCGACCGTGGTAGTAGCGTACATAAGGTCGAACACGCCGATGACCGAGAGCACCGACGAATCCTTGATGTTGATGATGAGCTCGTTGGTGAGCGCCGGAATCGCGTTTTTAATGCCCTGGGGGAACACGACTTTGCGCATGGCCTGCCACTGCGACAGGCCCAGCGAGCGCGCCGCCTCGGCCTGGCCGGGATCGATGGACTCGATGCCGCCGCGCAGGACCTCCATCATGTAGGCGGTGGAGTTGAGCGAGATGGTGACGAGGCCGGCGGTGAAGGTACTCCAGATCTGGTTGGCCTGCGCCGTCTCGAAGCCCATGCCGCGCAGAACGGTAAAGCCCGCGTAGTAGATGAGCAGGCCCTGCACCATCATGGGCGTGCCGCGTACGATGGTGGAGTAGACGGTCGCAAAGCCTCGGCCGATGCTCTTAAAGAAGCGCGTGAGGTCATTGTCCACGCGGTCGAACGTCTGGATACGCAGGAACACCAGCAACAGCGCCAGGAAGAAGGCGATGATGGTGCCAAAAAACGCGAGCGCGATGGTGATCTGAATGCCGCGGATAAAGAAGTCGCCACTCTTGTAGGTCATGTAGACCAGGCTCGACAGAAAGTCGCTGGGATTGGAGTCCGAGACAATGCTCACCCGCACCAGATCGATAAACGACATAACGCAGCGGTCGATAAAGAAGATTGCCGCGATGGCAACCACGACGTAGCTGCCCATACGCGCGCCGCGGCGGAAGCGATCGGACGCGAACGGCGACTTCTCGCGATAGTCGCTCCAGTGCATAAGCTTGGTGACCAGCGCCGCCGCCGACACGACGAGCCAGGCCCAAAGAATCGCCCAAAGGCAATCTTGGAACACGCCCGTGGGAGCCAAGAAGCTCAGCGGCGTGGGGTTGCGCTGGCTCGCGGCCAGGCCGAGTGCCGCGATAACGCTCGTGCCCAGGTAGACATAACGGTGGTCGGCCTTGATAAAGGAGGCCAGGCGATTAATGGTTTTCATGCTGCCTCCCTATGCCGGCTGACGGTCGAGGCACGCGTCCCACATCTGGTCGCGCTCCTCCTGGCTAATGCCCTTGAGCGTCTTATCGATGAGCTTAAGCAGCTTGTCCGAGCCCTTGCGGCAACCGACATTTGCCGCGACCTCCTGCTTAAAGCCCTCGCCCTCGGCAAAATGGATGGGGACGATACCGGGATTTTGGGCCATATAGCCCTTCTCGTTTTCGGTGTTGTAGGTCACGGCGTCGCACGTGCCCTGCAGCAGGTTCGAGAACACCGTGGGAACCGAATCGACCGGGTTTTTGTGCACAACGCCCGGAATCTCGTCGATAACGGTATCGAGCATGGTGTCCTTTTGGCCGAGCACCGTGGCGCCACTGAAGTCGCTGAGCTTGGTGGCGTTTTGGTAGGGGGAACCCTCTTTTACGAACAGGCCAAAGTAGCCAATGAAGTACGGGTCGGAAAAGCCGACGGACTCCTCGCGCTCGGGCGTGGCGCTCATGCCGGCAATGATGAGGTCGATCTGGCCGTTGTTGAGCGAATCGATGAGGCCCGAAAAGCTCTGCTTAACGGCAACGGGCTCGCCGCCGAGGGCCTTGCAGACAACCTTGGCGATCTGAACGTCGTAGCCATCGGCATAGGCGCCCCGCACGTTGTCGATGGGAATGGTGTACTCGCTGGCCTCGGAGACCTGCCAGTTGTACGGGGCGTAGGCCGCCTCCATGCCGATGCGGATTTTATCCTTGCCGATCACGGAATCGGACAGGTCGTCGCGACCGCCACCCGTCGTGGGCTGAACCACCTTGAGCGTAGACGGGCGCTGACAGCCGGCGAGCGCGCTGGCGACAACGGTAGCGCTCGCAGCGAGAGCGCTACCCAAAAAGATGCGACGGCTGCATACCGGCTGGCGCTGCGCATCGCACTGTTGGGGAGAATGCATAATCTGCCTTCCCTGTTGAATCGTATGCTGACGGCTTAACAGGATATACGCCAGCGACCAGCAGCGCAGAACAAGCTCGAAAAATTAATAGACACACGGTAGTCATTGAGGACGCCGATGTTTTGACAATGCCAGCGAGCGCCATCCAGGGCGAACAAGTGGCATGAAAAAGACAAGACATGACCAGAAGGTCTATGCCTTGCCTTTTGAATGACAAATTATCGCTCTGGACGGCACGCAGCATCGACCGAGCGGCGGAACCTCTAGAGCAAGGTGACGCTAAAGCTGCGTTTATCGGTAGCGCCGGGGGCCAAGGTGATGGTGTTGACCTTGTGCTCAAAGACGTCGTCCTCGGTGGACATGGTGGTGTGACCGGTCCAAGGCTCGAGCGCCACAAACGGAGCGTCGTTGGCGGCAGACCACACGCCGATGTACTTAAAGCCTTCAAAGTCGATCTTGACGCCGTGGCCCGACTTGCGGCCGCGCAGCGTGAGCGTGGAGCCCGGGGTATCGGTGAACATGATGGCGTCGTTATCGAAGCTGCGGTGCGTGATGGGCAGCACGTCCGAGTTATCGGGGGCCTTGTAGCTACCCTCGAACGTCATAAGGCCATCGGGCGTGATGACGGGGGCCTCGTTAGTCCAAGCCTCGGTAAACGCCAGCTCGTAATCCTCGAACGCCTCGTCCTCGGCGCCGGGGGCGGGCACGTTAAATGCAGGGTGGCCGCCCACCGAGAACGGCAGGTCCACGTCGCCGGTGTTGGTGACGGCAAAGGTCTGCGTGAGGGTGGCGTCGCCGGTCAGGGCATAGGTCATGTTGAGCTTAAAGTGGAACGGGAAGGCCTTGAGCGACTCGGGCGTGTCGGTGAGCTCGTAGGTAACGGACGAACCGTCCTCCGACATCTCGACGATCTTGTGCTCGACAATGCGCGCGATGCCGTGGCGCGCCATCTCGCAGGTGCCGGCCGCAGACGTCGCCGTGTTGTTGCGCAGCGATCCCACGATGGGGAACAGGATAGGCGCGTGCTTGCCCCAAAAGGCGGGGTCGCCCTGCCACAGATACTCATTGCCGTTGAGGGCAAGGCTCGTGATCTGGGCGCCCATGGAATCGATGGCCGCGGTAAGGCCGCCGCGCTTGATGGTAGTGACGGTGGACATGTTACTTCCTCCAATAGTGAACAACGGTGTCGAGGGATATTGTCCCACTCTTGGCGGCGGGGTTGAGCGGCGGGCGCAGTTATTGAGCAATAGCGTAAAGGTCAAACCCGCCCTGCGGCGTGCTATCGACCGTATCGGGTGCTTGCGAATTAAAACTCACCGGAACCATGCGCTTTGAGGCGCGGTAACGCGTGCCGTCGGTGGCGACGGGCGGCTCATCGACCGTGAGCTCGTAGTCGCCGGGCTTGAGCTCGATACCGTCACCTTCGGAATTAACGTATTGGTACTCGTCGATTGCTTGTCCCCTGAGCGTGCGGCCCACGATATGGACGAGCATTTGGCTGTCGCCGCGCGCGGTATCCCACGTCGCGCCGTCCTTAACCTCGACCGACACATGCACCGAGCGCGTGCGGCTGAGCGATTGCTCGACGGACATCTCGACCTTGGCGGCGTCTTGGCGCTGCTGCTCGACATGGCTCCAAACGCTACCGATTGCCGAGCAGGCGATAACGCCGGCCATGAAGGCGATGAGGATGGGGCCGAGCGGAGAACGGCGGCCCGTGTCTTCCTCACGAGCCAGGTCGGGGCGATGTGTGGGCGCAGGCGCCTGGGCGCCTTGCGCGGGCACGTCGAGAATGCTGAAGGATGCCGTGCTGTCGGGGTCGATGGTGTGACGCGGCTGCGGGATCTTTGCCGGCGAGATGGACATGTCCGCCGGCTCACCGAGTGTGGCCGTGGCATCGGCCTTAGCCTCATCGGCCTCGGCTTGGGCCCAAGCCTGCTCAAAGGTTAGGGGCTCGACGGGGTCGAGGGCGGCGTCCGAGTCGGCGGCGACGTCGTTGCCGGTCTCGTCCTCGTCGCTCGAGACGTCACGCGGCGTGGGCTCGTCCCACCCCTCGTCCGGAGCCTCACCCTCGCTATACCACCATTCAAAGTTATCGATATCCATACGGGGCGCCCCTTAGGCCTCGCAAATAAACATTCGCTAGTTTTATACCCCCAGACGACACCGAAGCTCACCCGCGCCGGACACAAAAACCGTCACAACATTCGACGCTTTTCCTCGTTTTCGAGATTTTCATCGAATGTTGTGACGGTTTGGGCGGCAACCACGCCGCGAATGTGACAAAGAGACTGTCCCTTTGTCACATTCTGTTAGAGTTGCAGGGATTGAATCCCGCTTATTCATGCGACATTGGAGTGACAACCTTGACCGCCGCAACCACGCCAAAAAGTAAGTCAACCGCCGCCGCGCTCTCCCCCGCGCGCACCAAGCTCTGCCTGGCGCTGCTCGTGCTGTTGGGATTCTCGCTCGGCTGCTCCGAGTTCGTGGTCATCGGCATCGAAAGTGACTTGGCGACGGAACTCGGCGTATCGCTTGCCACCGCAGGCCAACTTATTAGCGTGTTCGCACTGATCTACGCTATCGCGACGCCAGTGCTCGCGCTCAGCACGGGGCGATTCCGCCGCTACCAGCTGCTCGTGTGCTATAGCGTCGTCTTTGTGCTCGGCAACCTGGTCATGGCGTTGGCGCCCAACTTCCAGGTGCTGTTCATCTCGCGCATCATCCTGGGCTCCGTCTCGGGCGCACTGCTCGCCGTGGGCGTGACGTACATCCCCGAGCTTCTGTCTCCGCAGCAAACTTCGCTTGCCATCTCGGTGGTATATGGTGCGTTTTCCGTGGCAATGGTCTTTGTCACTTCGATCGGCAAGTTTGTGGCCGACACGCTCGATTGGCACGTGGCCATGTACGGCACGCTGGCCTTTGCCGTTCTGATCTGCGGAGCGCTCGTGGCGTTTATGCCGCGCGCTGGGCAAACCGACGAGCCCGCCACTTTTCGCGAGCAGGCGGGTCTGCTACGCGAGCCGAGCATCATCACCGGCATGCTCATCTTTTTGTTTGGCGTGGGGTCGGTCTACGTTTTCTACGGCTACGTGACGCCTTATCTTGAGCAGGTGCTGGGCATGGGCACGGTCGAAGCCAGTACCACGCTCATGGCCTACGGCGTGTTCTGCCTGATCTCGAACATCCTGGGCGGATGGATCGATGCGCGCTTTGGCATGAAGGCGCTACGCGTGACGTTTGTGCTGCAGGCTGCAGCGTTACTCGGACTGTTTGCTGTGGGCGGCACCATGCCGCTCGCGCTGGTCTTTGTCTTTAGCCTGGCGCTGCTCATGTACCTGTTCTCGGTGTCGTGCATCACGCACTTTATGGACGTGGCACGCAGCCGCCATCCCAAGTCGATGGTACTCGCAAGTTCGGTTGAGCCCATGGCGTTTAACGTCGGCATCTCGTTTGGCACCGCAGTGGGCGGCGCCGTGGTAAGCAGCGTTGGCATTGCATATGTAGGCGCAGTGGGTGCCGCGTTCTCGCTTGTGGCCTGGGTGCTTACGCTGGTGACGATTAAGTTGGCTCGCTGGGAACGCAAGAGGGCGATGGCGCAGGCGTAGATGCGATACTCGAGCTCGATGATGGCGATCGAAAGGAAACCGCATATGCAACGTGTACTGTTCATCTGCTATGGAAACATCTGCCGCTCGACGATGGCTGAGTCGGTGTTTACCGAGCTGGTGCGGCGCGCCGGGCGCGAGACGGAGTTTGTCATCGATTCCGCTGCGACCTCGACCGAGGAGATTGGCAACCCGCCGCATCATGGCACGGTCGCCAAGCTGCGCGAAGTCGGGATTCCCGTCGTCGCGCACCGTGCCCGCCAGGTGCGTCGCGCGGAGTATGGCGACTGGGACCACATTGTATATATGGATGCTGAGAACGCGCGCGGCCTGCGTCGCATTTTTGGCGACGACCCCGTCGTCAAGATTACGCGCTTGCTCGATTGGACCGATCGCCCCGGCGACGTGGCCGATCCCTGGTACACCGGCAATTTCGACGCCACCTACCGCGATGTACTCGCCGGTTGCACCGCTATGCTTGAGCAGCTGTAGGCGCTCGGGCGGCGCGGACACACGGGTCACGCCATCGGCATAAAACGAGCGTGAATTTTCTCCCACTTTGAGCGTTCGAGTGCGCTCTAAACGGAAGAAAATCCACGCTCGTTATCTCGGTGGGAGAAAATCCACGCTCATAAATCCACGCTTATGAATGTGGCAAAGGTACTGTCCCTTTGTCACATCCGGGACTGGCCCTAGACCGGCTTGACCTCCAACTTTATCCCCTCGGCACAGGAGTCGCCCAAAACATCCGAAAGGGCCCAGGTCGCATATAGCGGCAAATAGAGAACCGCTCCGTTGCGCTCAACGTTGCCTCTCGAGAAAACAATCCCGAGCCTTACGCCATATTCAGCCGTATCAAGCACATGACCGAGCGCAGCGTGCGCGTGGTAATAGGAGCCCGATTTAACCTCGATCGGAACAGCCGTCCCATCCGGCCCATCGACCACAAAGTCCACTTCACCGCGCTTTTTTGTCTGATAGTAGTAAAGCTGGCGATTTTGGGCAGCCAGCTGCTGGGCCACCACGTTTTCGTAAATGCCGCCCAGGTTGGGCTCCTTGCTATCAAGATACGCCGCTTGGGCGACTCCAACGGGGTAGCGCGCCATCAACATGCCCGTATCCGATTGATATAGCTTGAACTGCGATGGCCGTGCCGTCTTGAGCAGGGGCGATTTTGGCTCGGTTACGATATCGGCTTTGAGAGCAACGCCGGCATCGACAAGCCATACAAAATCTCGCTGATACTTCTCGTAGTGAGCCTTGGGGTCAATGGAATTGAGCACGAAACGCTTGTTTTCGCCCTCGAGCATAATGGGGAGCTGATCGTAGATGCTCTGCACCTGAAGGGCTCGCCCGCTTGCATACTTGGAGATATCCCGTCGGTACTGTTCGTTGAGCTCTGACTGCAGCTGACGAACAGAGGCAAGGTCGCCCCGCGTGTCAAGAAAACGCTGCACGACCTCCGGCATTCCGCCGACAACGGTATAGGTCCTAAAGTTTGCCATCATCGCGTCATGAATGTAATCAGGAATGGGCCTCTCGCTGATACACGCATCACGTATCGTTTGACGAGCCCCCTCGCTCACCCCGATTGCCCAGCAAAACTCCTCAAAATCGAGCGGGAACATCCTAAGCTCGTGGACATACCCCACGGGATAGGACCTGACGCCCTTGAACTGAGTCCCGAGCATTGACCCCGAAAACGCCCAACGGCACCTCCCGTCCTCAACAAGGAACTTTGCCATCGTCATGATGTCGGGGGCCTCTTGGACCTCATCGATAAACACGAGCGTTTTGCCTGGTGCAATCGACTTTCCCGAAAGAAGCGTCACCCTGCTGATGAAATCATCGGCATCCCGCGCCTCGAGAAGAGCATCTTTTGCCTGGCGATTTTCCATGAGGTTAAGCTCGATGTAGGTTGCATGGTTGGCTTTGCCAAATGCGCGAATCGAATAGCTTTTGCCAATCTGGCGAGAACCCGTAATGAACAAGGCCTTTTGCTCGGAAGACTTCAGCCAACGCTCCAGCTCTGCCGCTATTTTCCTGCGCAGCATAGGCTCTCTCCTCAGTGTCATCAAATGAAATGCAAAGTTTTATACGCTTGATTATCGATGAAACGCAGAATTTTTAGAACCTAAAATCAAATGAAATGCAGAGATTTGAGATTATAAGCAAGAGAAGGGGCACCACCGGCGAATGTGGCAAAGGGGCTGTCCCTTTGCCACATTGCGCTCGACTACTCGTCAACGATCTCGGCAAGCCAGACGTTCAGTGTATCGACTTCGGGGCAGCAGAACTTTGCCGTGCCGGGCTCGTTTCCAGGCACGGTCCCGCCATAGCGCAGGATATCGATATAGGGAAAGCCCACATGGCAGGCCATGGCGCACACCTTGCCGCGGTCTCGGTCGAAGTCAAAAACGTCGCCCGGCTTGTGACCATGGTGACAACGGCACGCACCCAGCTGGTCCACGCAGCTCACGCGGATACGCGGACGCTTGCCACGCGACGCGCCGAGCGGCTTGCTCTCGCCCGCAGGCCTGATGCCGCCCTCGCCGGCGTTACTCATGGTCGATCACATCCAGGCAGGCCTCGATGGGAAGGCCGGCCGATTTGTCCTCTTGGTCGGCATTGCGTTCGATAAGCTCTGCCACCACGCGCATGGCATCGGACGTCGCGCGCTGCAGACTCCAGCCTGCCATAACGCGGCCGACGAGCACCGCCGAGAACGTGTCGCCCGTGCCCGGGAAATAGACCGGAATGAGCTCAAAGGGAATCGTAAAGTACTCCCCCGCCACATGGTCGTAACCAATAACCGCGTTCGTGCCATTGACTACGGCGCTCGTAATGACCACCGACTTGGCACCCAGCTCGCGCACAGCGTCCACAAGGGCGCGGGCCTCATCGGGCGTAATTTGCTCGACGATAGGCGTGTCGGTGAGCAAACAGGCCTCGGTGTAGTTGGGAACCGCGTAGTCGGCGCACTCGAGCAGGTGCCTCATGAGACCGATTGTGGACTCGGGCACGCCCGCATAGAGCTTGCCGTTGTCGCCCATGATGGGGTCAACGAACACCTTGGTGCCCTTTTGCGCACGGCGGTGGCAAAAGTCCGAGATGATGCGCGTCTCTTCCTCGGTCACGATAAAGCCGGTCGAGATGGCGTCGAACTCAAAGCCGAGCTCCTCCCAGATAGCGAGGCTTTGGCGCACGTACTCGGTGGTGTCGTGGATGTAGAACTTGGGATAGTTGAGCGTATCGGACACAAGTGCCGTCGGCAGGTTATGGATACGGTAACCCATGTGCGACAGCACCGGCAGCATGGCGGAAAGCGCGACCTTGCCGTATCCGCACATATCGTTGATCAGCAGCAGCTGAGTATTCTTCATGAGAGTCCCCCTTAGGTCGGGCGCGGCGCAACGGCGCCACAGTGCAACTAAGTGTAGCGCAGGGGACGTTGCGAGCGGAGTCGAGCAGTGCGAAGGGCAAATTGTTGCGGAAAGGTTTCGGAAAATGATCCCTTTTCCTCCGTCCCCAAGTAGTCGTTGGGGACGTTCTTAAACGACTAGTCAAACAAGAACGTCCCCAACGACTACCTTTTGGCAAGTTTGAATCAAGGCAACGCCGATGTTTTGGCGAAGTCAGCGAAAACCCGCCAGAGCGAGCAAGGTGCCTTGAAACAAGGCGGCATTGACCTTCTGGTCATGCCGCCGAAGTTGAAAGGCAGATTGCCGCTCTGGCGGGTTTGCAGCGTCGAGCCGTTACGCGGTTTGGTAAAACCGCGTAACCACTAGTTTGGTACCTTGACATTCATTTCTCATGCTCCTAGATTGGTTAGGCACGAAACAATTCCACTACCTAACTAAAGAAAGGAGCGGCACTAATTCATGTGCGATGAACCTCTTAGCCTTTGTTCGCACGAGCCCGGCGGCGACCCGTCACAGCCGGCGGATGTACCCGAAGCGGTTAGCTCGGAAGACAAGCTTGCCAAGCGCATCCTCAATGGCCTGGGATTTTGCGGCCATTACATGCATTTTCATGGCGGAGGCGTGTCCGGCAAGGCGCCCATCATCTGCCTGCTGGCCAAGCAGCCCGGCGGCGAGATGTCGCAGCAGGAACTCGGCATGCACTTTGACCTCAAGCCGGGGTCGCTTTCCGAGATCCTGTCCAAGCTCGAGGTCAACGGTCTCATCGAGCGCAGCCGTAACCCCAAGGATCGACGGCAACTCACCATTCGCCTGACCGAAACCGGCCGGGAAAACGCCCGCATCGACCAGGCGGCCCGCATCCGCTTTAGAAAACGGGCCTTTAGCGCGCTCACCCACGACGAGCGTGAGGACCTCGCCGAAATGCTCGATAAAATCCGTGTAACCTGGGAGGAACTGGATGATTAAAACCCTCATGGGAAGCATCCGCGACTATATGAAAGTCACCGTTGCCACGCCGTTGCTCGTGCTTGGCGAGGTGCTCTGCGAGATGCTGATTCCATTTATCACCGCCAACCTAATCGACGCCATCAAAGACGGTGCCACCGTAGCCGAGATGCTTCCCACCGCGGGCTTTTTGGTGCTCATCGCGCTTACGTCGCTTGCTTTTGGCGCCGCTGCCGGCGTCACCTGCAGCCATGCGAGTTGCGGCTTCGCCAAGAACCTGCGTCACGACCTGTTCTACAAGATCCAGACGTTCAGCTTTGCCAACATCGATGAGTTCTCGAGTTCCTCGCTCGTCACGCGCCTGACCACCGACATCAACAACGTGCAGCAGGCCTTTATGATGATCATCCGCATCGCCGTGCGTGCGCCGCTGGTATTGATCTTCGCCTTTACCATGGCGTTTATCATGGGCGGCAGCGTTGCCATGGTCTACCTGGTCATCATTCCGCTGCTGGGCTTTGGACTGTTCTTTATCATCTTTAAGGTGCGCCCCATCTTCTCGCGCGTGTTCCACAAGTACGACGCCCTTAACGAGTCCGTCGAGGAAAACGTCACCGGCATGCGCGTGGTCAAGAGCTATGTGCGCGAAGACTTTGAGAAGGAGAAGTTCGCGACCGCTGCGCGCGACGTCCAGATGGACTTCACCCGCGCCGAGAAGCTGCTGGCCTTTAACAACCCCATGATGAACATCTGCGTCAACGGCGCGTTTGTCGTCATCATCTACCTGGGCTCCAAGCTCATTATCACGAGCCAGGGCACGCTGTTCGACGTGGGCCAGCTCTCCTCGATCTTTACCTATGGCTTCCAGATCCTCATGAGCCTGATGCAGCTGTCGATGATCTTTGTCATGGTGACCATGGCCGACGAATCGGCGCACCGCATTACCGAGGTGCTGGCCGCCGAGCCCACGATCGCCAATCCCGCCGAACCCGTGCTCGAGGTTGCCGACGGCTCCATCGACTTTGACCACGTGAGCTTTAAGTATTCCGCGCATGCGAAGCGCCAGGCACTCGACGATATCGACCTGCACATTAAGAGCGGCGAGACCATCGGCATCATCGGCGGCACCGGCTCGGCCAAGTCCACGCTCGTAAACCTCATCGCCCGCCTGTACGACGCCACCGAGGGCACCGTGCGCGTGGGCGGCATGGACGTGTGCGACTACGACCTAGACGCGCTGCGCCACCAAGTGGCCATGGTGTTGCAGAAAAACGTGCTGTTTAGCGGCACCATCGCCGAGAATCTGCGCTGGGGCGACCCGAACGCCACCGACGAGGAAGTCCGCGAGGCGGCACATCTGGCCTGCGCCGATGAGTTTGTCGACGGCTTCCCCAAGGGCTACGACACCTGGATCGAGCAGGGCGGCTCCAATGTCTCGGGCGGTCAGAAGCAGCGCCTGTGCATTGCGCGTGCCCTGCTGCGTCGCCCCAAGATCTTGATCCTGGACGACTCCACCAGCGCCGTCGACACCAAGACCGACGCCAAGATTCGCGCAGGGTTGGCAAGCTATCTGCCCAACACGACCAAGCTCATCATCGCCCAGCGCATTAGCTCCGTACAGGATGCAGACCGCATCATCGTCATGGAGGGCGGCCGCATCGCGCAGATCGGCAACCATGACGAGCTGCTTAAGACGAGCGAGATCTACCGCGAGACCTTTACCTCGCAAAACAAGATGTCTGCCGAGGGCGAAGGGGCCGTCGAGGCCGACACCGAGGCATCCGCAACGCAGGCTCAGACCCAGGAAGGAGGCGAGGCACATGAGTAAGGCAACGACCGCCGAGCGCGCGCTCAACCGCAAGGGCGGCACCATGTCGCGCCTCATCAAGACGCTCTTTGGCTTCTACCCCGTGCTTTTGCCCCTCGTCGTCGTCGGCGTGGTGCTCTGCGCCATCATCAACTCCATCGGCGCGACCTTCCTTCAGAGCGCCCTGCAGATTATTAGCGAATCGTGGCAGTCGGGCGATTGGGAAGCCGCACAGCCCAAGATCGCACAGCTCGTGACTACCCTCGCCTGCATCTACGGCGTCGGCATCCTGTCTTCGCTCTTCTGGAACCGCGCCATGGCCATCGTCACGCAGGGCTCGCTCGAGAAGCTGCGCGAGAAGATGTTCAACCGCATGCAGGACCTGCCGATTCGCTACTTCGACACGCACCAGCGCGGCGACATCATGAGCCACTACACCAACGACATCGACACGCTGCGCCAGATGATCAGCCAGTCGCTGCCCAACCTGCTCATGACGACCATCGTCATCGTCACGGTATTCTTTATCATGCTGTACTACAGCGTGTGGATGTGCCTGGTCATTGTGGCCGGCGTCGTCTTTATGACCTTTATGACCAAGCTGCTCGGCTCCAACTCCGCGCGTTTCTTTATTGCGCAGCAGACCGAGCTCGGCGTGGTCGAGGGCCATATCGAGGAAGTCATGAACGGCCAGAAGGTCGTCAAGGCATTCTGCCACGAGTCTGCCGCCGAGGCCGATTTTGACGAGCGCAACGAAAAGCTCTTCGAGGTCTCGCAGAAGGCCAACATGTACGCCAACATCCTCATGCCTATCCTTATGAACCTGGGCAACCTGCTCTACGTGTTGGTGGCCCTTGCCGGCGGCATTTTCCTGGCGCTGGGCGTGCCCAACCTGAGCATCTCGGGTATGGGGCTGTCCATCGCCGTCGTGGTGCCGTTCCTCAACATGACCAAACAGTTCTGCGGACAGATCGGTCAGATCTCGCAGCAGATCAACGCCGTGGTCATGGGCCTCGCCGGCGCCGACCGCATCTTTGAGCTCATCGACGAGGAACCCGAGGCCGACGAAGGCTACGTGACGCTCGTCAACGCGCAGGTGAACCCCGACACCTGGCAGCTCGAGGAGGCCGACCACCACACCGGCATGTGGGCGTGGAAACACCCGCACCGCGCAACCGGCGAGATCGAGTACGTACCGCTGCGCGGCGACCTGGTCATGGACAACGTCGACTTTGGCTATACGCCCGACCACGAGGTGCTGCACGGCGTGTCCGTGTTTGCCAAGCCGGGCCAGAAGGTCGCGTTTGTCGGCGCCACCGGTGCCGGTAAGACGACCATCACCAACCTCATCAACCGTTTCTATGACATCGCCGATGGCAAGATCCGCTACGACGGCATCAACGTCAACAAGATCCGCAAGGCCGATCTGCGCCGCTCGCTGGGCGTGGTGCTGCAGGACGTGAACCTGTTCACCGGCACCGTGATGGATAACATCCGCTACGGCAACCTGGACGCCACCGACGAGGAGTGCATCGCGGCGGCCAAGCTCGCGGGCGCGGACGACTTTATCACCCGCCTGCCCGACGGCTACGACACGATGCTCACCGGCAACGGCGCGCAGCTGTCGCAGGGCCAGCGCCAGCTGATTTCGATCGCACGCGCCGCCGTCGCCGATCCGCCGGCAATGATTCTGGACGAGGCCACGAGCTCCATCGACACCCGCACCGAGGCCATCGTGCAAGCGGGCATGGACAAGCTCATGGAGGGCCGCACGACGTTTGTCATCGCGCACCGCCTGTCCACCGTGCGCAACTCTGACGCGATCATCTGTCTGGACCACGGCCGTATTATCGAGCGCGGCAACCACGACGAGCTGATCGCCAAGCGCGGGTATTACTACCAGCTCTACACCGGAGCGTTTGAGCTGGAGTAGTTCGGCTCGCCGAGATGGCCGATTTGCCGCTCATTCGTCGGGCATGACCCTAAGGTCAATGCCCTCCTCTTTCGGGGCAAATCGACTCATCTCAGCGACCCAAACACAATGCGCCGCAACGAATAAAGCCTCCGCAGCCACACGAGCTGCGGAGGCTTTTTCATGCCGGCCGGAAACCGTATCCCACTTTTCGGGCCCAAAATGGGATGCCGTTTCCCGCTGGACCCCCTCCGGGAAACGGCATCCCATTTCAAGGGGGTAAACCGGGATGTGATTTCCCCTAACGGCACCTTTGGGAAGCCGCATCCCACTCTAGACGCACAAAACGGGATGAGCTTTCCCATGGTGATCCAAGACCAGAAGCATGTCCGATAGCGCGGCCAGGTCAAGAACAACAAGGCAAGCGTCACGCCAATTTGGACGAGCGTCTGCTGCAGTTTGAGGCTGCTGGCCCATATGGTAGAGTTAACCACCCATGAATTTCAGCACACTGCGTGCTACCTGTTCTTTTGTCATTTAGGGGAGTGAACTTGTGAATACTTCTGTCGCCAAGAAGGCCGGCCAGGCGGTGCGCCTGCTCATGATGGTGCTCACGGCAGTTCTCATCTTCTTCTTCATCAATGTTATGCTGCTCGTCTCCGATATCCAGGGCACGGCGCGTGTGGTCAACTACGCCGGTCTGGTGCGCGGTACCACGCAGCGAATCGTTAAGCTCGAGGATGCGGGCCAGCCTCAAGATGACCTGCTCAAAGCCGTGGATTCATACATCAACGGTTTGCGTTACGGAAGTGACGACCTCAACCTCGTCCGTCTCGACGACGATGAGTATCAGGCAAAAATGACCGAGCTTGCAAATTATTTTGATGAGCTTTGCACCGAGATTGCCCGTGTGCGTGAAGTCGGCTACGAGAACACCGATATCATCGCGATGAGCGAGGAGTTCTTTGGTATTTGTGACGATGCTACACGACTCGCGGAGGACTACTCTCAGGAGAAGGCGTCGGCGCTCAACTATCTCGAGGGCCTGGTGATCATCGACATCATGGGCTTGGTGGCGACCTTTGCGGTCGAACTTGTTCGCGCGGTGCGAACTGCCGCGCTCAATCGCGAACTGCAGAACAAAGTCTATCTCGACGAAGCCACAGGACTACCCAACAAGAACAAGTGCGAGGAGGTCTTGGGGCAGGAGCAGCCTGTCTCCGCGGAGGCGCCCGTTGCGGTGTGCGTCTTCGACCTTAACAATCTGCATACGGTCAATAACAACTTCGGTCATGAGAAGGGCGATGAATACATTCGCTCTTTTGCCCAACAACTGGGAAGTGTGGCATCCGAGACGTGCTTTGTGGGCCGCGACGGCGGCGATGAGTTTATCGCGGTGCTGCGGGATTCCGATCGGGCTGCCGTGGAGTCCTGTCTCGCTCGGGTCCGTGCGAACGTGAACGAGTATTCCGAGGCTCACCCCGACATGCCCATCAGCTATGCGGTGGGCTTCGCGCTTTCCAGTGATTTTGATGAACCGCCTACGATGCGCGAGCTCTTTTCCCAAGCCGACAAAAACATGTACATCGACAAGAACCGCGTAAAGACAGCCGAGGCAGCCGGGCTGCAACGCGAGGACCGCTAAACCCGTCCCAAATGAGCTAGTTGAGGAGTTGGGCCATGGCGTTGACGAATTTTTGGACTTGGAGGGTGGGCTCGAGCGGGTAGTGCAGAAAGACCGGCACCTCTCGCCCGCACAGGAACGGCACGCCCACAAAGGCCGGGTGCACCCCCGACCATGCGCCGCAGGTGAGCACCGCGTCGCCCTTTTCCTCTGCCTCGTTAAAGAGCGCAAAGTCAAAGCTGTCCACGTCGATCACGTCTACGCCGCCGTCGGCCAACAGATCGATACGCAGACTGTCCATAGCGTCGTTGCCGTGACGGAGCACGCGCAGGCGCATGCCCTCTAAGTCGGCAACTGTGATGCGCGTCTTGCGCGCCAGCGGGCTCGTGCGCGGCAGGTCGATATAAAACGGCACGTTAACGATGCGAAGCTTTTGGCAGGCGTCGCCCCAGCGTGGAGTAGAAAAACTCGACTGCACTACATCCACCTCGCGGCCCAAGCTGCGCATGACGGATTCGCGCTCGTCATAGAGGTCGCTTACCGGCACGATCTCAAATCGCAGCGATGGTTCCAGATCGTGGATGTCCGACCACATCGACAGCGTTTGGCGCCCCGGGCACATCATCGACACGCCCAGGCGCACGGCCCCGCCATCGCCCGCCGCGCGTCGGGCACGGCGTAGCGCGTCCTCGGACTGCCGCATGATCGAACGTGCATCGTCCACCAGCAGAGCACCTGCCGGCGTCACCTTAACACCAGAATGCGAGCGCTCGAACAACGTGATGCCAAACTCGGCCTCGAAGCCCGACACCTGCTTGACGAGCGCCGGGGTCGACACGCGCAATTTTGCCGCCGCCCGCGAGAAGCTTCCCAACTCAGCGGCGGCCGATATGGCCTCGAGTCGTCGATCGTACACGTCAATCTCCTGTTTCCAGACGTATGCCCATGCACTGCCGAAGGGGGTCTTTTTGGCAGGTCACACACTCAATTAAAGGCGCATTGTCTTGCGAGCTATAAACCATTGGTTAACGCCATTCTAACAAATATGCAATTCACCTGCGCAAATGTAAAGCATACGATAACCAGCGAAAACCACGTGGGTCGATTAATGGGAGCGACCCACCGGGAGGCACAAGAAGGGAAGTTCCTATGAGCAATTGGCTTAAGCTCGAGGGCGATGTCTGCGCCGTGACTGGCGCGCTCGGCGGTATGGGCGTCGAGATTTGCCGCGAGTTCGCCCGCAACGGCGCCAACGTCGTCCTGCTCGATCTGGACGAGGAAAAGGTCAAGGCCGCAGCCGCCGACCTCGCCGCCGAGTTTGGCATCCACGCCGAGGGCTACAAGATGAACGCCACCGATGAGGCCGAGGTTCAGGCCGCCGTCGACGCCACCATCACCGACTTCGGCCGCGTCGACGTCCTCGTCAACACCGCCGGCATCCTGCGCTTCGCCGCCATGGAGGACCTGCCGCTGAGCGACTGGGAGCAGGTGCTCAACGTCAACCTCACCGGCTACTTCATCACCTCGCAGCGCTTTGGTCGCGAGATGATCAAGGCCGGCCAGGGCCGCCTAGTTCACATCTCGACCGTCGCCAGCCACTCCCCCGAGACGTTCTCGGGCGTGTACAGCTCCACCAAGGCGGGCGTCAACATGATGTCCAAGATGCTGGCTGCCGAGTGGGGCCCCTACGGCGTGCGCTCCAACTGCGTCGAGCCCTGCTTCGTTAAGACCCCGATGTCGGCCAATTTCTACGCCGACCCCGAGGTCGAAAAGAGCCGCAGCCGCCTCATCGCCACGCGCCGCATCGGCGAGGTCAGCGATATCGCCAACGCCGTCATGTTCCTGGCGTCCAAGCGCTCGGACTTTACCACCGGCGACGCCATCAAGGTCGATGGCGGCTTCTCCAACATGATGGGCGACCTCACCGCCAAGCCCGGCGGCCGTCGCGCCTATGCCGACAACTACCTTAAGAACAAGGGTGTCGAGCTCTGGTCCGATGAGTCCGGCGTCGCCAAGCCGACTGACCAGTAATCCAACCTGACAGGGAGGCCCCGCGGACACGCCCGCTCCTCCCCCGTATCGATCAGAAAGAGTCCAATGGCTTCCACCAACTCCAACAAGGGTCGCGCCGTCGTGCTTTCCGCCGCGTGCGTCACCATGTTCTTCATCAGCTCCATCGCGCTGTATTCCGTCGTGAGCAAGAACCTACTCGCCGTCTACCCCGAGTGGTCCAGCGCTCTTACCTGGGCCTTCCCGGTCTTTCAGACCATCATGGCCGTGACGGGCATCTTCGCCGGCCGCATCTCCGATAAGATCGGCCCGCGCAACGTCGTTATCGCCGCCGCCGTGTGCTACGGCCTGGGCTGGTTCATGTCCGGCACCGTCACCGAGCCGTGGCAGTTCTACCTGTGGTTCTCGCTCGTCGCCGCCATCGGCAACGGCCTGGGCTACAACCCCGCGCTCACCACCGGTCAAAAGTGGTTCATCGACAAAAAGGGCCTTGCCTCCGGCATCACCCTGGCCGCTTCGACCGCCGGCCCCGCCGTGCTGTCCCCAGTGCTCGCCTCGCTGCTCATCCCGAGCCTGGGCATCTTTGGCGCCCTCAAGGCACTCGGCGTCATCTTCTTTGTGACGATCGCCGCCTCCGCCCTGTTCCTGAAGGCCCCCGAGGCCGGCTGGCTGCCCGAGGGCTTCGAGGCCCCCAAGGGTGGCGCACATGCCGGCACCTTCGGCGACCTCACCCCGGGCGAGATGGTCAAGACCCCGCGCTTCTGGGTCCTCATCGTCACCTTCGCCTTTGCCGCCACCGCCGGTACTCTGCTCGTGGGCAAGGTTGCCTCCATCGCCGCCGTCCAGCTCTTCGCCGATCCCACGAGCGCCGCGGCCGTCGCCCTCGGCGGTGTGGTGGTCTCCGTCAACACCTGCGCCAACCTGGTCGGCCGCCTGTCCTTTGGCCAGATCATCGACAAGCTCGGCGCCTATAAGTCGCTGCTCATCAGCCTTGTCGTCACCATCGTCGCACTCGTCATCATGTCGATGAGCTTTACGCAGGCCATGTTCTTTGTGGCGCTCGCCCTGCTCGGCTTTAGCTTTGGCGCCCTGCTCGTCATCTACCCGCCGCTCACCGGTGGCGCCTTTGGCACCAGCAACATCGGCGTCAACTACGGCATCATGTTTTTAGGCTATGCCGCTTCCACCTGGATCAGCCAGCCCATCACCGCCGTGCTGTATCACGCCGAGGCCGGCAGCGCCGCCTACCAGCAGTCCTTCTACGGCGCCATCGTGATCGCCGCCATCGCCGTCGTGCTCACCGTCTACATGATGGTCTCCGACAGCAAGAAGAAATCCGCCTAGTTTTACCGATGTGACAAAGGGACAGTCCCTTTGTCACATTCCACCGGTCAACAATATTAAGGAGTCGAAATGTCTGAGCTCAACCCCGTCCGCATTGCCGTTATCGGCGCCGGCGCCATGGGCCGCAACCACATCCGCTTTGTCACCGAGGAGCCCGAGGCCGAGCTCGTCGCCATCGCCGACGCCTTTGAGGGCGCCCGCGCCACGGCCGAGGCCGCCGGCGTGCCGTTTTACACCGATCCCGCCCAGATGATGGACGAGGTCAAGCCCGAGGCCGTCATTATCGCCACCCCCAACGACCTGCACCTGGGCGTTGCCCGCGAGGCCGTAAAGCGCAACATCGTTCCGCTGGTCGAAAAGCCGATCTCCAACGACCTGGAGGATGCCCAGGCTTTCGCTGCCGAGGCCGAGACCGCCGGCGTGCCCGTGCTCGTGGGCCAGCACCGTCGCCACAACCCCTTCGTCAACAAGGCCAAGGAGATCATCGAGTCCGGCGAGCTGGGCAAGCTCACCGTGTCGAGCTTCCACTACATGATCTATAAGAACGACGAGTATTTCGATGTCGAGTGGCGCCGCAAGAAGGGTGCCGGCCCGATCCTGGTCAACCTGGTGCACGACGTCGACCTGCTCCGCTACCTGCTGGGCGAGCCCGTTGCCGTCCAGGGTATGCAGTCCAGCGCCGCCCGCGGTTTTGAGACCGAGGACTCCGCCGTGGTCAACGTCCGTTTTGCCGATGGCGCGCTCGCAAGCATGACCATCTCCGACGCCACCGCCAGCCCCTGGAACTGGGAGGCCACCGCCCGCGAGGATCCGCAGTACCGCCCCTTCGACGCCGACGCCTACTTTATCGGCGGCACTAAGGGCGCCCTGTCGCTGCCCCGCCTGCACCAGTTCTCCTACGACGGCCCCTCTAACTGGCACAAGCCGCTGCAGATGGAGATTCCGGCCGTCGACCCGGCACTGCCGCACAAGATGCAGCTCAAGCACTTTGTGAAGGTTGTCCGCCGCGAGGTCGAGCCCGTCGTGACCCCCGCCGATAACGTCAAGACGCTCACGCTTCTCAACGCCATCAAGGAGGCCGCCGAGACCGGCCAGCTCGTCGAGCTGTAATGCCTTAAGAGCGGCCGCGGCAGAAACCCCATGCCGAACCCTTCGGTCCGCCACCAACAAGCCCCTCTTCTTTGCCCCGCGAGCAGCCTCCTGTCCGCGGGGCATTTTGCTACCTTGCCGACGATTTTTCTGGGGCGGGGGCTATTTTGCACCTCGGCTTGATCCGTTCGCCACGAAACGCGCCTATCTACTACGTTTAACCGATCGCCCTTAACCATGCCAAATTTCGCGAAATAAAAACCGCAGGTAGACGGCTTGCGTATTCTCGGAAAACCGGGGGATGGTCGACCCATACGGTTCAAACGTAGTAGATAGACCGTTTTCGTGGCGCGGCCCCAAAACAGCCTTTTGGGACGGGTGGTATCCTTGGTAGCCCTGTGTTGCAAACGCACCTTAAACGCAAGGAGTCCCATGGATCTTATCGCCCAGCTCACCCGTGAGCTCAACCTTAAGGCCGCCAACGTCGAGGCAGCCGTCAAGCTCATCGACGAGGGCAACACCATCCCCTTTATCTCGCGCTACCGCAAAGAAGCCACGGGCGGCATGGACGACGTCGCCCTGCGCGCACTCGACGAGCGCCTGTCTTACCTGCGCAATCTTGAACAGCGCAAAGAGGACGTCATTCTGCTCATCGACGCCCAGGGTAAACTTACGCCCGAGCTCGAACAGCAAATTCGCGAGGCCACGCAGCTCCAGCGTGTCGAGGACCTCTACAAGCCCTACCGCAAAAAGCGCATGACTCGCGCGCAGAAGGCCCGCGAGGCAGGCCTGGAGCCGCTTGCCAACATGATCATCATGCAGGCCTCGGCCAAGGGCAGCGCGCTCGATGCCGCCGCGGCCTACGTCAACGAGGACGCCGGCTTCAACACGCCCGAAAAGGCGCTCGCCGGGGCGGCGGACATCGTGGCCGAGACGGTGGCCGAGGACCCCGAGAACGTCGCCGACCTGCGCGCCTTTACGCAAAACACCGCCGATATCGTCGTCGAAGCCACAGACCCCGCCGAGAAGACCCCCTACGAGCCCTACTACAACTTTGACGAGCCGCTGCGCCGTATACCCAACCACCGCGTGCTGGCTATCGACCGCGGCGAGCGCGAGGGCAAGCTCCGCGTGCGCGTGAACGTCGACGGCGCCGCCGCCACGGCACGCCTCGGCAGCCGTTGGCCCCGACGCCAGGGCGTATTCGCGCCCGTCTTCGATGCCGCCATCGCCGACGGCTACAAGCGCCTCATGGCCCCCTCGCTGGAGCGCGAGGCCCGCGCCAAACTCACCGTTCGCGCGCAGACCGAGGCCATCAATATCTTTGCCAAGAATCTCGAGGGCCTGCTCTCGGCACGCCCCGTGCGCGGCGCCCGCGTGCTCGCGCTCGATCCGGGCTACCGCACCGGCTGCAAGGTCGCCGTCATGGACGAGACCGGCAAGCTGCTCGACCACGGCGTGGTCTATCCCACCAAGCCGCGCCACGACGTCGCCGGCACCAAGCGCGAGCTCGCCCGCCTCGTCAAAAAGGACGGCGTCAACACCATCGTCATCGGCAACGGCACCGCCAGCCGCGAGACCGAGGAAGTCGTCTCGGAGTTCATTGCCGAGCAGGCGCCCAGCCTTCGCTACACCATCGTTAACGAAGCCGGCGCGTCGGTGTACTCCGCCTCCGAGCTCGCCAGCCAGGAATATCCCGACCTGGACGTCACCGTGCGTGGCGCCATGAGCCTGGGCCGCCGCCTGCAGGACCCGCTGGCAGAGCTCGTCAAGATCCCGCCCCAGTCCATCGGCGTTGGCCAGTACCAGCACGACCTTGACCAGACCGAGCTTTCGCGCACCCTAGGCCACGTGGTTGAGGACGTCGTCAACCGCGTGGGCGTCGACGTAAACACCGCGAGCGCGAGCCTGCTGGGATACGTATCGGGCATCACGCCGAGCGTGGCCAAAAACATCGTGGCCTACCGCGAGGAAAACGGCGCCTTTACCGATCGCCGCCAGCTCAAGAAGGTCCCCAAGCTGGGACCCAAGGCATATCTCAACGCCGCGGGCTTTTTGCGCATTAGCGGCGGCAGGAACCCACTCGACGCGACAAGCGTCCACCCCGAGAGCTACGAGGTGGCCACGTCCGTCCTAGAACGCGCCGGCGTTAAAGCAAGCGAGCTCAGCCGCGGCGGCGTGCCCGACATCGAGCGCCGCCTGGGCAGCATCTCGGCGCTGGCAAGCGACCTGAACTGCGGCACCCTCACGCTCATCGACATCGTTAACGAGCTCAAGAAGCCCGGTCGCGACCCGCGCGATGACGCACCCGAGGTGGTCTTTAGCCGCTCAGCGCTTTCCATCGACGACCTGGAACCCGGCATGGAGCTCAAGGGCACGGTGCGCAACGTCGTCGACTTTGGCGCCTTCGTCGACGTGGGCGTGCACCAGGACGGCCTCGTGCACATCTCCAAACTGGCCAACCGCTTTGTCAAGCACCCCAGCGACGTGGTGCGCGTCGGTGACACGGTCAAGGTGTGGGTCGAAAAGGTCGATCGCGACCGCAAGAAGATCTCGCTCACCATGGTGCAGGGCAAGTAAACCGCCAAAGCAAAGGTACCCCCTGTAGCGATGTGCAAAATCGCGAGTATTCTGCAAATTCCACCGTTCCGGGTGCCCCTCAGAGACGAAAAAGCAAAAAACAGCCCCCGTTTTAGCGTCGTCAGAGCCAAAACGGGGGCCGTTCCATGCTTCGGTTAACTGATAAAGACCTTTACCTTGCTGAATACTCTCGATTTTGCACGGCGCAGGCGGGGGTACCTTTGCCCACGGCAGGATATGGAAGCCAAGCGCCAACTTGCTGGCAAGCTCGTGCCGGCAGCCCCGGCCTTTCCTTTGCCTAGCGCGACCCTCGCGAAGCGCGTGAGCGATAGGGAAAGGAAAGGCCGGGGCGAACAACCCGCGGCGCAGCCAGTGTTCGCGTTACGGCAGGATATGGAAGCCGAGCGAGGCGATATCCTTGGCAAAGCCACGGACGGTGTCGAGCGAGACCTCGTACGGATCACGGCCGATGTTCTTGCGCTTGGCCAGGATGCTGTTGGGCACCGTGATGATCTGGCAACCGCAGGCCTCGGCCTGGTAAATGTTGATGAGCTCGCGCGTGGATGCCCACAGGACCTCGCAGTTGGGCTTGGCGGCGGCCTTCTTGACCGACTCCGTCATAAACGGAATGGGATCGACGCCGGTGTCGGCGATGCGGCCGGCAAAGAGCGAGATGATGGACGGCGTCTCGACATCAACGGCCTCGACCATCTCGTCGACCTGCATAGGCGTAAAGATGGTGGTGACGTTAACCTTGATGCCGTCGGCCGAAAGCTTGCGAACCAGCTCGGCGGTGGACTCGCCCTTGGTGGTCACGCACGGAATCTTGACGTAGACGTTATCTGCCCAGGTAGCGATCTCGCGCGCCTCGACCTCCATGGCCTCGACGTCGTCGGCAAAGACCTCAAACGAGACGGACACATCGGTGATGTGGGCCAGGACCTCCTTGGCAAACGCGCGGTAATCCGTCACGCCGCCCTTCTTCATAAGGGACGGGTTGGTCGTGAAACCCTGAACGTTGCCGTTCTCGTACATGTCGAGCATGCCCTCGAGGTTTGCACCGTCAGCGAACACCTTGATTGCCATCTGCCTGATTCCTTTCGCTTGCACACGGGCGTTAAACTGCTAAACACTTTACCTACGTTTATCAAAGCGTGAGCTGCGGTTTTTTATCTTCTCGGCGAACGGTATAAACACCTCAGTGTTTGGATTGATAAATCGATTGAGCATGCAAAAGCAAAGAGTCGCAGTTTGGGCAAACGTCAGAACGCGGGATCCATTAGATGAGGCCGAAATGCTGCATCGCTGTGACGGTGCCGTCGTGTGCGACATCATCAGTCACGTAGTCGGCGAGCGCCTTGACCTCGGGCATGGCGTTGCCCATGGCCACGGCCGTCTCGACAGCGGCGAGCATACCCAGATCGTTGCCGGAATCGCCAAAGCCAAAGGTGCGCGCGTTGCCGGTGCGACCCAGGTATTCCAGCGCTCGCGCCACGCCCACGCCCTTGTCAATGCCCTTGGGGCTCAGCTCGCGATTCTGACCACCGGTGTTGCACAGCTCAAACTCGCGATCGATAAAGCCGTCATCGTTGGCTACGCGAGCCAGGTAGCTCGCGACGATGCACACCTTGCCCACGCGCAGACGGCCGTCGACGCGCATCTCCTCGGCGCTGTGCACCACAGAAGTGCCGATCAGAGACGGCTGCTCAACACCCGCGGGTTCCAGGGCAAAGGTAGCCACGTTGGTCTCGAAAAAGGCTTCAATCCCTGCCGCGGCCATACGGCGTGCCAGCTCCTCGATAACGTCCTCATCAAAGCAGTCCTCGTGTACCACGCGGCCCTCGACCTCGAGCGTCGCTCCCGCCATGGCAACGACACCCGCCGGGTTCAGCGCGCGCAGGCCATCGGCAATCAGCCACAAGGGACGACCCGTGCAGATAAATGCCTGGTGTCCCGCGTCGCGCAGACGATGAAACGCCTCGACGACCGCCTGCGAGGGGTGAACCGCCGAAAAGTCCTTGTCGGTCATGTTGTCGGGATCGAACGACGTCAGCGTGCCGTCCACGTCAAAAAAGAGCACGGCGGAATCGGGGCACGCATCAATCATATGGGTTCCTTTCGGGGGCGAGAGTAAACGAAGTATCCATCATATAATGGAGCGACGCAACCAGAGAGGTCACCCATGGAATTTTACGCAAGCTGCCCCGAGGGCTTTGAGTCCGCACTCGCCGATGAGCTTAAACGCCTCGGGCTTTCGCATGTTCGCCGGCTGAAGGGCCGCGCTACATTTGAGGGCGAGCTCGAAGAAGGCTACCGCGCCTGTCTGTGGTCGCGCCTGGCGAGCCGTGTGTTCGTGGTACTCGGGCGCTTTGAGGCGCAGGATGCCGATGAACTGTACGATAGCGTTTACGACATCGCCTGGGAGACCATCATCCGCCCCGGCGCCACCATCGCCATCACCGCCCGCGGCGTGACCGAGCAGCTGCGCAACACGCGCTTCTCGGCCCTGCGCGCCAAAGACGCGCTGTGCGACCGTCTGGCCGAGACCACGGGCCGTCGCGCCGACGTCGATGCCGCCGACCCCGATGTTCACCTGTTGCTTTCGCTGCGTCAGCGCCGCGCGAGCATCAGCCTGGACCTTTCGGGCGACCCGCTGTTCAAGCGTCTGCCGCCCGCTGCGACTCGTGCCGGCGAGGGCGCACACGTGTTGCGCCCCGACTACGCCGCCCTGGTGCTGGCGCAGGTCGGCTGGACCGCACTATGCGAGCGCGAGCTGACGGCCGACGATTACGAAAACGAAGCCCTTCCCACGCTGATCGATGCCTCGTGCGCCGGCGGCGGTCTGCTGCTGGAGGCCGTGAACATTCTGACCGACCGCGCCCCGGGCGCCGCACGCGAGCGCTGGGGCTTTGAGGGCTGGCAGCTGCACGACGCTGTCCTGTGGGAGCAGCTGCTTGCCGAGGCGCGCGAGCGCGAGGCGGCAGCGCGCGAGCGCCAGGCGCGCATCGTGGCCGTAGACATCGACCCCGCCGCCCGCAAGACTGCCGAGCGCATGGTCAAGTGCGCCGGCTACAAGCGTTTTGTCGACTTTTGTGCCGCCAAGCCCGCCACCGTGCTGGACCATGCGGGCGCCGTCGCCGGTGCCGCCCTGGTCGCGGACACGACCGAGACCCCGCTTTCGCTCATGCACGATGCCATGACGCTCATCGGCGAGCTGCGCCGCGCCCCCGAGCTCGCTTCGGCGCCGGTCGCCGCTCTCACCCGCGACGGCTTGCTGGCCCGCGCGCTCCACGCCGAGCCCGAGCGCTCGATCGCCGTCATGCCCAATAACGAGGAGGCGGCTCTTGAGGTTTGGCCCTCACTCGACCACGCCGCTGCAGCGTTTGAGGCTGCGACCAGCGCGGATGCCGAGGCCGAGGTTGCGGATGCCAACGAAGCCAACGACGAAGCCGCCGCTTCCTCCATGCCCGAACCTGCCGCCACGCTCGACTTGGGCGACGGCAAGCCGCTGCCCGTGCTCATCCCGGAGTCCGAGCAGTTCGCCAACCGCCTGCGCAAGAATGCCCGTCTGCGCCGCAAGTGGGCCAAGCGCGAGGGCGTGAGCTGCTATCGCGTCTACGATGCCGACCTGCCCGACTACTCCGCTGCCATCGACCTGTACGAGGGTTGCCCGCAGACGCCGGGCCGCTGGCTCGTCATCGCCGAATACGCCGCGCCCAAGACCATCGACCCCGCGCTGGCCCAGGCCCGCATGCTCGACATCTTGGCCATCGCGCCGCGCATCCTTGATGTTCCGGCCGAGCATGTGCACGCCAAGGCCCGCATGCGTTCGCGTGGCGGCTCGCAGTACGGCAAGCAGGGCGCCGGCAAGAGCGGATCGGGCGAGCGCGCCAACATCGCGCGCCGGCGTCTGCCGCTCATCGAAGAAGGCGGGCTCACCTTTGCCGTCAACTTTGACGACTACCTGGATGTGGGCATCTTCCTGGATCACCGCGTCACCCGCAACCTGGTGCGCGAACACGCCAAACAGGCACGCCGCTTCCTCAATCTGTTCGCCTATACCGGCACCGCCACCTGCTATGCGGCCGACGGCGGCGTCGAGGAAACCGTGACAGTCGACCTTTCCAACACCTACCTGGACTGGGCCGAGCGCAATATGCGCCAGAACGGCTTTGTTGGTCCGCAGCATCATTTTGTGCGCGACGACGTGCTCGCCTGGATTCGCGACCAGCGCCAGACGCGCAACCGCTGGGACTTGATCTTTGTCGACCCGCCCACGTTCTCGAACTCGTCCAAGATGGGCCGCCGCACCTGGGATGTCCAGCGCGACCATGTTGAGCTTTTGGCCGGCGTATCTCGCCTGCTTGCACAGGGCGGACATGCCATCTTTAGCTGCAACCTGCGCGGCTTCCGCCCCGAAACGCGCAAGCTCGCGCGCGCGGGCGTCGTGCTGGAGGACATTACGGCACAGACCATCCCCGAGGACTTCGCGCGCAACCAGAAGGTGCACCACTGCTATATCGTGCGCCGACTGCCCATCGAGGACGCCATGGCCGAGGTCGGCTTTAGCGCCGAGGAGATTGCCGAGCGAACCGAGGAGCTGCGCAACCCCGAGGCGCGCAAGCCTCGTGCAGCAGCGCCCGCGCCCACGCAGGCCGGCAACGGCAAATCAAACTTTGCCGGCAAACCCCCCCCTGCCGGCAAGTCCAAAAAGAAGAAGTTCTACGCCAGCAAGCCCAAGGGCAAATAAACAAAGTTGCGGTGGAATACGGACTGTTTTGCCTGGAATTAGGCAAATTTAGACCGTATTTCACCGCAACTCACAGTGGGATGGCGGACGCCGTCCTACCCTTGGGTGACCAGGCGATAGCCGATACCCACGTGCGTCTGGATATAGCGCGGATGCGCGGGGTCGAACTCGATCTTTTTGCGCAGCGTACCCATAAAGACGCGCAGGCTTGCCAGGTCACTCTTAGTTGCCGTGCCCCAAATCTCGTGCAGGATAAACTGGTGCGTCAGTACCTTGTCGGCGTTATGCGCCAGCAGGCACAGGAGCTTGTACTCAATCGGCGTCAGGTGCAACTCCTCGCCATCCATCGTGGCAATGCCGGCATCAAAATCGATATGCAGCTCACCGGTATCGAACGAGCCCTCGGAGACAACGCCACCCGTTTGCGCATACGAAAGGCGCCTGAGCGTCGTGCGAATGCGCGCGAGCAGTTCCTCGACCGAAAACGGCTTGGTCAGATAGTCGTCGGCACCGGCATCGAGCGCGCGGATTTTGTCCGCATCTTCGCTGCGCGCCGAGACCACGATGATCGGCATGCCCGACCATGCGCGCACCGACTCCACCACCTTGACGCCGTCCATATCGGGCAGGCCCAGATCGAGCAGCACGATGCTCGGTGCCTGCGATGAGGCGGCGGCGATGGCGGCATGGGCGGTCTCCACAGCCATATGGCGCAAGCCGTGCGCCTCGAGCGCGGCAACAATAAGGTTGCGGACGGCGGGATCGTCCTCAACGACCAAGATGAGCGGTTTTACGGCAGAGTTCGGCACAGCGCTACTCCTTATCAAACGAAACGTCGGCGACGGGAAGCTCAATCGTAAAGACCGAGCCGTGCGGGTCCGCCGCGGCAACCTCTATGCTACCGCCATGCGCCAGCGCAATGGAGCGGCAGAGCGAAAGACCCAGGCCCACGCTGCGATGGCTGTCGGCAAGACCGTGGTTGGCGGTGTAGAACGACTCAAAGATTCGCTCGCGGTCCTCGGGTGCGATGCCCGGACCATCATCGGCCACCGAGCACGCCACGCGTCCATCGTTGACGCTAATCGAAATCATGATATGCGAGCCTGCGGGCGTATAGGTGATGGCGTTGTTCACCAGATTGACCACCAGCTGCACCATCAGGCGCGCGTCGACGTTGACGAGCGCCGGCTCGTCGCACGCCACCACCTTAAGGTCGTGCTCGCGCACGGCCGGGTTCACGTGGCGCAGCGCCTCCTCGACGATATCGTCCATGAGCTCGAGCGTGGTCGACAGGCGCATACCGCCACCCTCGAGCTTGGTGATAGCGAGCAGATTCTCGACGGTGGCGTTGAGCCACAGCGCATCCGAGCGAATGGATAGAAGCAGGCCGCGGCGCGTCTGGGCGTCGAGCACCGCGGTGCCGGTCGAGCCCTGATCGAGCAGCACGTCGGCATTACCCGAAATACTGGTAAGTGGCGTGCGCAGATCGTGCGAGATGGAGCGCAGCAGGTTGGCGCGCAGCTGCTCGTTTTTGGCGAGCACCGCCGCCTCCTCGCGGGCCTCCATGGCGCGGGCGCGATCGAGTGCCAGCTCGCCTTCGCTCACGATAGCATCGGCAAGTGTCCGCTCCTCATGTGTCAGCACGTCGGGCTCGGCAACGATAGCCAGCACGCCCACCACCGAGCCGGGGTCGCCCGAGCGCACGAAGCCGTCGCCCGTGCGAACCGTCAGGTAGATGCCATAAAACGCCGAGCCGCCAAACGTGGCGTCGAGCGGCGTTCCCACATAGGCGGACGCCGAGAGCCGCGGCGGCATCTGCGGCGCCGGCTCGTGCACCGGGGCGGCATCGCCCACGGCTGTGTACGTCGCACGCGGCAGCAGGTCATCGCCCTCGGCGTCGGCGCTGTACCACACGACCGGACAGCCCGAAAGACGCGCCAGCTGCGTGGCCATGGCGTGAACGATCTGATGCTGATCGGCGCACCGCTGCAGCATGCGGTTGGTCTCGAGCACCATATGCGTGCGGCGGTCGCTGGCGGCAGCCTGTGCCAAGGCGCGGCGCAGGGCCAACGCAATCGAGCTCGACACAAGCGAGACCACGAACATGATGAAGAACATGCCGGGATAGCCGCGGTCGATAAGCGACAGCGAGTAGCGCGGGTCGACAAACAAAAAGTTGTAGAGCGCCACGGCGGCAGCCGAGCTCAGCAAGCAATACAGGCGACTCCAGGTAAAGAATGCGCACAGCTGAACGGCGAACACATAGACGATCATGATGCTCGGCGCGAGACCCGGATGGTCGAGTAGCGCGCCCACAATCGTCGCCGCGACCAGCAGCCCCACCGATACGCAGGCGTCATACAGAGGAGTGCGGCGCGTCAGCGTTGTGCGCCGCCACCAAAAGCTATCGGCAATATCGCCGTCCGTACGGACGTCCATCAGCGTCCCGCCCCTCTCTCAAAAACAAAAACCACCACAAAGGGACAGGCACCTTTGTGGTGGTTTCCCTTGTGGTGGTTCCAAGTGTATAGCCTTTGCAACCGGCGGTCGCTAGACAAACAGCACGTGCGCGAGCAGGGCACACACGCACACCGCTCCAAATACCAGTGCCACGATCGAGATCACGCGGTCGGCCATGTCCATGTTGGCACGATTCGTAAAGAACCGATCTTCGGCGGCGTCGACGCGCGCCTCACGCACCATTTCGACCACCGCCTCACGGCCATCGAGCGCCTTTGTATCCATGTTTACCTCCCCGGCCTCATGCTTATCCATCAAAAACCAACTCCGTGTAGCCGCCGACGTCTACGGCCGCTCGTTGGGAGCCAGGCGTTGCATCTTGTTCACGGCCTTGAACTTGGTGAACAGCGGCACGTACTCAAAGCTCACGTTGGAGTTCTCCAGGCCGTACCAACGCGCGGGCGTGCCGGCGGCGCGGCGAATGATGTACTTGAGCGTGATGGCCGTACGCTCGCTGGGCTCCACATCGCTTTCGGGCGCCAGAAGCTTACGGATCAGGACGAACTTGAACGTGCCGATGTTACCCGGATCCTTGTAGACCGAGTAGTCATGCGTCTGCGGCGGCAGCTCGCCGGTGGCAGCCAGGTCCTGAACAACCTGACGCAGGTAGGCATTGACGCGCTGGTTGATCTTGTAGCCCAGGTACAGGTGCACGCGGAACACGTAGTCGGTGCCGAACGTCTCGACCGAATAGGCAAAGGTGTGCGGTTCGTCCATGGTCTCGACATTCACGAACCACCAGGCGCGGGCACGCTTGGGATGCTTGTCCAAGATCGAATAGACGATATCGCGGTCGATGTAGTCGGTATGGGTGTCCTTGGTCAGGTACACGACGTTGTCACTCATGCGCTCGTAACGGTCGTCGTCGCGCAGGCGCTTGAGCTGCGGCAGGTAGCTGCGCAGCGGCAGCAGCGTAAACTGGCGCTGCTCGACCGCCGTGCCGTTGTACCAGCACACCATAATGCCCATGATGAGTGCAGCCATGAGGATGGTGAAATAGCCGCCGTGGAAGAACTTGGTGAGCGAGCTCACGAAGAAGAAGCCTTCGAGCAAAAGGAAGAAGGCCGCGAAGATCCACGGAGCAACCTTGAGCTTGCGCTCCTCGTGCAGGTAGAAGAAGAGCAGCAGCGTGGTGCACATCATAGTCAGCGTAATGGCAAGGCCGTACGCGGCTTCCATATGCGCCGAGTTCTGGAACAGCAGCACCACGATGACGCAGCCGACAAGCATGACGTTGTTGACCATGGGGATGTAGAGCTGGCCCTTGGTCTCGGCAGGGTAGAAGACCTGCATGTGCGGCATGAGGTCCAGACGGCTGGCCTCGGACACCAGCGAGAATGCGCCGGTGATGAGCGCCTGCGAGGCAATGATGGCCGCAACGGTGGAAAGGCCTACGGCAAAGGGACGCAGGCCCGGGGCGAGCATCTGGTAGAACGGGTTGAGGTCGGCAATGCCCATGAGCTCGGGGTTGGCAGCGTTGTTCATAAGCCAAGCGCCCTGGCCCATATAGGAAAGCAGCAGGCAGCACTTAACGAACGGCCAGGTAGCGTAGATGTTGCCGCGGCCGACGTGGCCCATGTCGGAGTAGAGCGCCTCGGCACCGGTGGTGGCGAGGAAGCAACTGCCCAGAATCATGATGCCCGCGTGGTTGTTGGGGCTCAGCAAAAAGGCGATGCCGCGCACCGGGTTGAGGCACAGCAGCACGGCGGGGTGCTGGAAAACAAAGAACAGACCCGTGCCGCCCAGGAACAGGAACCACAGCGTCATGATGGGGCCAAAGGCGTGACCGATCTTGGCCGTACCGATGCGCTGTACCAAGAAGAGCACGATGATGATGGCGAGCGTAATGGCGACGACGCGACCCTGGTCATCGCCCAGCACGGCATGGACCGCCGGGATGGTGCGCAGGCCCTCGATGGCCGTGGTAACGGTAACGGCAGGTGTCAGGATGCCGTCGGCGAGCAGCGCGGCGCCACCCAGCATGGCGGGGATGATGAGCCACTTGCCGCAGCGCTTGACCAGGCTGTACAGGGCAAAGATGCCGCCCTCACCATGGTTATCGGCGCGCAGCGAGATGAGCACATACTTGATGGTGGTCAGCAGCGTGACCGTCCACACGACAAGGGAGAGCGCGCCGAGCACGAACTCCTCCGTGACGCTTCCGATGCCGCCGTTGCCGGCAACGAGCGCCTTGGTTACATACATAGGGCTGGTGCCGATATCGCCGTACACCACGCCCAGCGTGACGAGCATCGCCGAGATGCTCACGGGAATCGCAGCGTGCGAAGCTGCCTCCTTGGCCTTTTGTTCCATAAGCCGGTTTCCTCCCAACTTTAATGTTCGAAGGAATTATAGGTAATCGGCCCATGTTTGAATGGCACTGTTTTCCCAGCTAGATAAACATTTATACGGCCTTTAGGCCACCGCGGCGATATGGAATGTGGCAAAGGGACTGCCCCTTTGTCACATTCGTCATTTTCCAAGCCAGTTTTTGAACCACCATTCCATGGATCGGCTCATCTCGGCCATAAAGGGACTCGTGTGCTTGCGGGTATAGATGTCCACGACGCGCTCCCCCACCTCGCGGGCATGTGGACGGAACATCGCGTCCATCTCGGCCACCTGCGCATCCATAGTCGCGGCGTCAGCGCGGCAGTAGCGCTCCTCGTGCACCAGGTTCATCACGGGGTGCGCTACCGCCGGACGCTCCTTCCGTGGCGTGCCGATGATGAGCATCGACAGCGGCATGGTATAGGGCGGCAGATCGAGCAGCTCGGCAACTTCCTCGGCATTCTCGACGATATCACCGATGTAGCAGCTCCCCAGGCCCAGGGCCTCGGCGGCAACCACGGCGTTTTGCGCGGCGATCACGGCGTCCTGGGCCGCGATGGCAAAGTCGCCCAAACCCGGCGCGCGGCGGGGCGCCTTGCCCGTGCGCTCGACGAACTCGGGCTCAAAGCAGCCCACGTGCTCAAACAGATCGATCCACTTGGCATAATCGACCACAAATATGAGTGCCCAGGGCGCCTTGGCAATCATGGGCTGGTGGTCGCACAGGTCGGCCAGGCGGTCGAGCGTAGCCTGCTCGCGGATGCTCACGATGGAATACATCATCATGGCGCCTGCCGACGGCGCACGGCTCGCCGCGTGCAGAATCGCCGCCCGCTGCTCGTCGGTCACCGCCACGGGACGGTCGTCGTCATCACGCGCGAAGGCACGCGTAGACGAGCGATGCTCCAAGATGTCCAGCACCGCATTGCCCGTGGTCTCGACCGGATAACCGTTCGCATCCACGCCCGCAGCTCCGTCGCAGCACTCGGCACCCGTCATACAAACCTGCTCGCCCATAGCTCTATCCTCGCCAATTCTTTAAGAAGCCTTTACGTTTCCGTGTAATTCCCGTCCATTATCGCGCAGGCCGCCACTACATTGCGCCACACCGCCGCACATGCGCGTTAATATGGCTGGTTGTTGTGCGCAGCCCGCAAATGCAGCGCATATTTAGGTAACAATCGGGTAAACCCCCGCTTTCGTAGGTTTTAAGTTTGTGAGGAGTCTCAGCATGTTCGCTGCCGCCATCTCGCTCGTCGGTCTTGCGGCGACCGTCTACCTTGTTTTGCGCGAAGCCAAGGCCATTCGCGCTCAGTCGGGCACCGTTGCCAAGGGCGCCTTCGCCTGGAGCGTCGCCTTCGGCCTGTTCCAGCTCTTTTTGACTGTCTGGGGCGCTACTGGCCTCGTCGCGCAAAACGAGCCGCTCGCCTTTGTGATGCTCATCCTGACCAACGCCATCCTCACCGGCTGCGCTTGGGCCAGCATCGCCCGCGACCGCATCGCCCCGCGCGTCTTTGCGTTCGCCGGGCCCGACGCCCCCGCCCCCACCGGCAAACTCGCCCGCCTGCGCGGCGCCTTTGTGGGCAAACCGCTCGTCGCCGCCGTCCTGTGCCTGCTGCTCGCCGGCGTCTTTGCGCTGCTGGGCATGGAGGTATCGTCCAACCACGACTTTACCTGGGTCTACCCCCTGTGCATCCTGCTCGAGTGGGCCATCATCACCACGCTCATGGTCGGCCTGTTCTTCCTGTTCCAGCGCCACGGCGCAGCTCCCGCGGTCCTGGCCTTTGCCCTCTTTATCCTGGGCATTGCCGAGTTCTTCGTCATCACGTTTAAATCCATGCCCATCCAGCCGGGCGACCTTTCGGCCATCTCCACCGCCGCCGCGGTCGCCGGCACCGGCTACACCTTCTCCATCTCGCTGTTCTGCGTGCTGTCCATGGGCTTTACCGCCATCGCCATGCTGCTGTGCGAGTACGCCGGCCTGGTGGCACCGCACCGTCAGAAGGGCGCCGCCAACGCCAAGCGCATGCTGCTCACCAACCTGCTCGTCGCCGTGCTGTGCCTGGGCGGTGTGACCGCACACGTCACGCTCATCGACTACTACAACACCCTCGGCATCACCGTCTACACCTGGCGCCCGCTCGAGAGCTACTGGCGCGAGGGCTACCTGCCCGCTTTCATTAGCGCAGCGCAGTCCATCAAGCCGCCCAAACCCGCCGACTACTCCGTCGACGATGCCAAGGCCACGCTCAAAAAGTACGCCAAGGCCTACGACAAGTCCGACGCTGCCAAGAGTGACGAGCGCACCGCCGCAAAGGAGCAGTTCGAAAGCGAGAAGCCCACGGTCATCGCCATCATGAACGAGACCTTCTCAGACCTTTCCATCTACCAGAACATGCGCGCCGGCTACGAAGGCCCGCAGTACTTTAAGAACCTGTCCAACTGCCTCAGCCGCGGCAAGCTCTATGTGAGCGCCTACGGCGGCGGTACCGCCAATACCGAGTTTGAGTTTATGACCGGCAACTCCATGGCCAACCTGGGCTCGGGCGTGTACCCCTACACCATCTACAACATGGAGACGACCGGGAACCTGGCAGAGCAGTTCAAATCGCTCGGCTATTCCACCACGGCCATGCACCCCAACCACGCCACCAACTGGAACCGCGAGAACGTCTATAAGGACTTTGGCTTTGACCAGTTCCTGTCCATCAACGATTTCCAGGGCGCCGACACCCTGCGCGGCATGGTGACCGACCAGGCTACCTACGACAAGATTCTCGAGCTGCTCGACCAGAACGCCGATCCGCAGTTTATCTTCGACGTGACCATGCAGAACCACTCGGGCTACGATACGGGTCTGGTGCCGGTCGACAAGCAAATGCACCTGAATATCGACACGACCGACCTGGACACCAAGACCGTCGAGGACGGCACGCTGTCCGATGTCGACGAGTATGTCTCGTGCATCGAGCAGTCCGACCAGGCGCTGCGTTACTTCCTCAACGCCCTGAGCAAGCTCGACCGTAAGGTGGTCGTGGTGTTCTGGGGCGACCACCAGCCGTTCTTCCCGTCCAAGTTCAACGACAAGTGGTTTACCGACGAGGACGACGCCACCCACCAGGAGCGCTTGTGGCAGACTGACTACATCATTTGGGCCAACTACGACGTTGCCGGCTGCGACCAGACGAGCGAGGTCGACGACCTGTCCACCAACTACCTGTCCACGCAGCTTATGCAGCTGATCGGCGCCCCGCTTTCCGACTACCAGAAAGCGCACATGACGCTGCGCGAGTCGCTGCCCGCCATCAACTCGGTCGGCTACGAGGACGCCAGCCTGCGCTGGGCGCTCTCCTCCAACGTCACCGGTGACGACGCCGCCGCAGCAGCCGCCACCAAGGCGCGCGAGGATTACGCCAAGATGCAGTACTACGAGATGTTCCGCGACGGCAAGAACGTGTACACCGAGCACTTCCAGACCGAGGCCAACGAGATCGACCCCAACTTGGCACCGGGTACGACCAAGATTAAGTAGCTGCTAGCTGCGAATTCATAACTGAAACGTCTGTCCGGGCGGAGGTATGTAAGGTTCCCTGCTCGGACAGTCCTGCGCAAGACGGAGGCCACATTATGTGGCCTTCTTTGTTTGCGGAACTCGCGATGAACCTTATATGCCTCCGCCCGGACAGACGCCCTGTTGTTGGAGCGCGGCTTGTCATGGGGGTACCCGCAACATATATAAGTTGAAGGCCACGTCATGTGGCCTTTTTTACATCCGGAAACTGTGTCCCGGAATTCACGTCCGGAGTGGGATGCGGTTTCCGCTTGTGGCCCCGTTGGGAAACTTCATCCCATTCCGATTGCAAATTCTGGGACGCATTTTCCGCTGAGCCCCTCAACCGGAAAGCGCATCCCGTTCCGGGCGCTAATTGTGGGATGCAGTTTCCGCTTGCGGAGTCTCCACTCAACAGAAAACCCGGGTGGCCTGTTTTTTGGCTACCCGGGTTTTTGGGTTGTCGATATGTTCGACTGGCTACTAGTGGGTCTTGCGGCGCTTGATCAGCATGATGAGGGCTATCACTACGAGCGTTGCTCCCGCTGCTGCTGCGGTGGCGACTAGGGCGAATGTTTGGTCGCCGGTGTTTGCGAGGTTCTTCGCTGTGGTCGTAGTCTTGACCTTGGTGTCGGTCTTAGCTCCGTTGTCGGACTTGGGCTTGTCCGGGTTCGTCGGGGTCTCAGGAGTCTCGGGGTCCTTTGAGCCTTCGGAATCGGTTGGGCCGGCGGTGTTTACCAGCGTATGGTCCAGGAACTTCTTGGCGCCCGCACTTGCCTGTGAGAACAGGCGGCGCGTGCGGATCGGGGTGGCGTTCACCGTTGTGGGCGCCGTCTCCTCGGCCTCGATATTCACGAGCGTCGTGCCGGTGTCGAGGCCCACGTCGTTGTATCCCACGTGGCAGTAATACTGCGCACCGTCATCGTCTGCGGTCAGGTCAATCTCGAGCTTTGAGGCCGTTCCAGCCGCGAGGTTGCCATCGGCACCCACGAGCTTAAACTCTGTCTCGCCGCGGCCTTTGCGGTACCACATATAGGTCGGTGCCAGCCCTGTTTCGCTATCGTCGGCACCGAGTTGCTTCACATGGCCAATCGCCGAGAGCGTCAGGTGGCTTCCCGCCGCGCGCTCAACCGAAGAGTCGTATCCAAGATCCGACCCCTCCGCAGCATCCGCCGCAGGTCCGCTCACGGTCATCGTCATGCCATCGGGCATGGTCTTGACCGTGATGATTGCCGAGCGAATACCTGTTTCGGTCGTGGATCCATTCTTAACGGCGGCGATGGCGAATCGATACTCCGTATTGGGCTGCAGCCCATCCCACTTGAGCGAGGTCTGCGTGTTGTCGGCAATCTTCCAGCTATTGACGACCGCATCCGCCGCATTGCTCTGCAGCATGCCCACGCCGTAGCTAAAGCCACTCTTGTTTGCGAGTACATCGTCCCAGCTAAACGTAACGCTGGTCGAATCGACGGCGTTTGCCGTAAAGCCCGTCACGGCCGGCGCGTCAGGCATCTCGACGTCCTTAACGTCATAGCCCACGATCCAGAACTGGTCGGTGTCCTTGGTGCCGAGCTTGTCGCCCGAGTCTGCCTCGAACTTGTCGACATCCACCGCGTTGACGCCCAGACGCCACACAAAACCGTACTTGCCCTGCGCGGCCTCGGGCAGGTTGTCGACGGTGCCGCCGTATTCGGTCGCTTCACTCGAGGAGTTACCCGTAGTAAAGCCGGCGTTGGCACCAAAGCACAGGCCGCCAAACAACTCGTGCTTTGCGAGCTTCGCGCCCATGACAACGCTGCCGTTCAGCGTCAAGCCGAGCTCGAGCTCCTGCTCCTTGCCCTCCTCGACTTCGATGGTCTGCTCAATGCTCGCCCCCGACTGCGCGGCGGCGCCGTTAAACCCATCGTGCGTGTAGGCGCGCGTTACGCCAGGCTTGCCCAGGCCAAAGGAATCCCCAACGGGAGTCTCGCCGTTGAGCGTCGTTTGATAGGTTCCGGGTTCTCCCGACCGGTTGGTCAAAAAGTAGCTGAGCGGCGTCATATTGTGCTGTTTGGCAATGCGGTCATAGGCCTCGACATTAACGACCGAGGTCTGCGCGCCGAGCGACACGGGCGCCGCCATCACGCCCTTGCCACCAGTTTCCTCATTTTCGATCTCATACTCGTAATAGACCATCGGAATCGTGTAGAGCACGGCCTTGTCACCCTCGCCGGCATGCGACTCATAGCTTACGCTTGCGCTGACCGTGCGCTCGCTCCGGTAGTCATAGCATCCCTCGGCGGCAAAATCGACTGAAGCATTCATCGCGACCAGGGGCGGACCGGTCTGCACCTCGACGGCAACGCCCAACTCGGCGCCAATGGTATAGCCCTGGGATGTCCCCGTGCCCTTTTCCTCTCCGTATGACGTGCCGCCCAACACCAGATAGCCGTATGCCTGCTCCAGATCCTCAACATAGGGCGCATCCTGCAGCACGGCAAGCACGCGCGGGTTGGTATAGACCTTGTAGCGGTCCTTGTACGTGATCTTGACGCTGTCGTTGTCGACATCGGGCAGCGCGAGCGAGATAAATGTGCCGTAGGTAGTGCCGCGTCGGTTGCTCTCGCTAATCACCTGCTCCTCGCCGCGGCGCACCTTTCCGTTCTCGTCGAGCGAAAAATGCGAGGCGGTCATCCAATAGTAGTCATCGTTCTTGCGCAGGTCCTCGTCGCGGTGCTTGCCCACCACGGCGATAAAGCTCTCGTTATAGCGGTCCGAACCCGAGACGCTGCCCGCCTTGACGTCGCTGATCCACACCTGTTCTATACCCTTGTGGTCATGCTTGTTGCTGCTGTTGTATTGCTGACCGCTCATGCTCATGGTTCCGACCATGGACCCCAAGCCCTGAGCCCCGCTCTGTGCCGTGTTGCAGGCAAAGTCGCGGAACACATCGCCGCCCACGAGCACCTCGTCAACCGCCAGCTGCTCGGACAGGCCGTCAAGGTTGGCAGTGGCAAGGGCAATAGGCGCCAAGGTGCACGGATAGCGCTTATCCTGAGCGCTATCCTTCCATGCGCTGTTGGGCACATGCATCAGCCCATAGGAGGCGAGGAGCCCGTCTCTGTATTCCTTACAATCGGAAAGCTTGAACTCGCCAGACTCCGAGTCAAAATACGCGTAGCGGTACAGCGCGCCGTACAGCCCCTTGCTGCCGTCAGAAGCGCCGTAATCAAAAGCGCTGCGTTACCAGTCATAGCCCGCAAGAATAAGGCCCGTGACGGTTTCACCCGTCTTCTTTCCTTCTTCATCGTAGGCGGCAAACGTGCCGAACGTCGCATTCGCAGCGACCATGGTCTTGCCGTTCGCGGAGAGGGAGATTGCGCCCGCGTCGCCCAGAGCATCGACATGGACGAGCGCACCCTTGGATGCATCCCACGAAAACAGCTCGCAATGCGTCGACTTATCAATATTCTTCTTGCCGTAGGGTGCCGAGACCACGATGGCGAGGTCATCGCAAAAATCGCGATCGAGGTCGCCGGCCGCTAGCGAAACGACAGGAGCTGACTGAAGCTGCGTCCAGGAGTCGTTCCCGCCTTTGTTGTGCGTGGTGTAGTCCGCGGCGTTACCGGCATCGATCTTGACGACGCTTTGCTTCCAGTTGCCGCCCTCCAAGTCATACATGTCGACTACAGCCTTGCGCACGCCGTTCTCGTCGACATAGCAGCCCGCGTAGACAAAAAGCTCGTCGACGCCGTCGCCATCGACATCGCCCGCCTCGACATCAAAGACGGCGTCGTGCTCTTGCAGGTAACCGGCATCCAGGTACTTAAAACGGCCTTCGTACATCATATTAGTGTTGACCGTCACCGGCAGGTGTGTGTCGAGAGTGCGCGTACGCCCGTTGCTAAACGAGTAGAGGACCAGCTCAACCTTTCCGGCGTATGACTTGCCGTCAATCGTCGTGGAGGAACTGTCGCCGTAGGCACGGAGCTCGGCAACGCGGCTCTTTTTGCCCGTGCTGGCGTCGCTGCAGAACTCAACACTCGTGGCGTGAATGCCCGAGAAACCGTTGTTGTCGTTGGCGAGTACTGTTGAGGACTCATTGTTGCTTAGGTACGACCAGGTGCCGCCACCGTAGTCGCTATGCTTGTAGAGATCGCTGTTCGTATCGAAGTTGTTGACGTTTTGCCAGAACTTTGCGGCGCCCCACACACTTCCATAGCCATCGGTGAGTTTGCTACTGCCGCCAATGTCACCGCGCTCGACGTTCTCGAGCTTGTCGCGCAGAGTGTAGCGATTGCCATGGCTACCGTTAGCTGCCATATAGACCTCGCTGCGCGTGGCAAACGTCGTGGGGGTATCAGTGGAATAGGGGCCAACGGTATCGGCCGGAATGTCCTCGCTCGTGCCCAGACCCAGGGCTTGATAATCCTGCTCGGTCATATCGGTGATTGCGGGCGCGTCTGCCGCCTGGGCAACCTGGGGCGTGGCCGTGAAGCAGGCGGCGCTCGTGGCGATCAACGCAGCAAGCGCCGCCGTCCCAACAAGCGGGATTTTCGACAGCCTACGGATACGGGGGTGTGGAACGTACATGAGGGACCTCGCTTTATTCGAGTGGAGTGGACTCATTTTTGCAAATGATACATCCGATGCCCGATATCACGTGTCTCATTTTCGCCAACGGCGTGTCTCATTTTTGAGAATCCGAGATGCCGCGGAAATCTTATCCCAGCTCAAAGGCCATTTCTGGGATGTATTTTCCGTCGAGTGCCTCATCGGGAAACTGCATCCCATTTCAAGCGTCGATTCTGGGACGCATTTTCCCCTTAGACCCTCAACCGGAAACCGCATCCCACTTTGAGCGCAAATTCCGGGATGCATTTTCCGCTTGAGCCTCATTGGGAAACGGCGTCCCACTTTGAGGGCTGATTGTGGGATGCATTTTCCGGTTTTGCTCTCATTGGGAAAATGCATCCCGTTTCTTGACCGAATAATGGGACGCAATTTCCCGTTGGAGCGCCTTTGGGAAAGTGTGTCCCACTTCGACCGCCCAGAGTGGGATGCACTTTCCGCAAAGCACCTCAACGGGAAACTACGTCCCATTCCAAAGGCAAATTCCGGGACGCATTTTTCGAAAGCCTGCCCATCCGGAAAGCCCGTCCCACTTTGGACGCATCCGGGCACGGAACCATCGACCTATCAGGCCTCCCATCAATAAAGAGGCGTCCTCCCGGGCGGCGGGGCACGAAGTTCATCGCGAGTTCCGCACGCAAAGAAGGCCACTTAATGTGGCCTTCGTCTTGCGCAGGACTGTAGAGCAGGGAACTTCGTGCCCCGACGCCCGGGAGGACGTTTCATTTAGAAAGATGGACCGACCGCCGTCAGCGATGGGAGCTACTCCCCCAGCACGGCTTTTTTGGCGGCTGCAGCCATGTTGTCCAGATCTTCCTTGGTGGGGTGATCCTTTGCGGCGACCCAGTTATCGAGCAGCATCTTAAAGCGGACATTGTCGGGATCTTGCTCGAGCATGGCCTCGTAGCGCTGCTTGACCGCGGGACCCATCTTGCCCTGGCACATTGCCCAACCCACAAGCTCGGCATCCTCGGCCAAATTGGAGGTCACGCGATTGATAATCTGCTGATAATAGCTCTGGTCAGCGCCAAAACCGCAGGTACCAAAGAGGAAAACGCGCTTGCCGTGCAGAGCGGAGAGCAGCGCGGCAACCGAAGGCGTGCACGCGCCCTTGTCGCACCAAAAACCGACGAGCACCGTGTCGGCCGCGCAGGCGCCCTGCGCCTCGAGCGCAACCTGATCTGCATCCGCATCGTCGCTCAACGCCGCGGCATGGACAAACTCAACGCCCGCAGCCTGCAGTGTGCGCTTGATCGCGCCCGAAACCATCCTGGTATTACCGCTCTTGCTGTTAACCACCAAAGAGCACGTCATAGTCACGTTGCCTCGTTTCCCCCAAAACTAAAGCCACTAATGCAATTTATTAGATGAATATCTTAGTACTAACGTGACAGATGTAAACCACCGTCTGTCGATTGGCGACGCAGACGACATCTTTGGACAGATTTCGAACAGTATGTACTTCGGATTGAAACCGCCGCAGAACGTTTCACGAATGGCCGAAAAACTGTTTCACAAAACGCCGTCAAATTGTGTCACGGAGTATCGTCAAAATGTTTCACGCGCTGGTAAAACGCTATATAACAAGATCGCTCTATGGGACAAACAAACCTGATTAATTTGCCCCACGGGCTTGCTCACTGGGCGAATTGGCTGCGGTAGAGTTCGGCGTAGAAGCCGCCTGCCGCTAGCAGCTCGTCGTGCGTGCCGCGCTCGATAATTTGGCCGTCGCGCATCACCAGAATGCAGTCGGCGTTGCGGATGGTGCTCAGGCGGTGCGCCACGACAAAGCTTGTGCGACCGGCCATGAGCTCGTCGAATGCCGCCTGCACCTGCAGCTCGGTACGCGTATCGATGCTCGACGTTGCCTCGTCCAGCAGCAGAATCGCCGGATCGGTGAGCATAACGCGCGCAATGCACAGCAGCTGTTTTTGACCCTGGCTAAACGTGCCGCCGTCCTCGCCGATGACCGTATCGTAGCCGCCTGGCAGCTGCACGATAAACTTGTGCGCATGCGCGCGCTTGGCCGCCTCGATAACCTGCTCGCGCGTGGCGTCGGGACAGCCGTAGGCGATGTTTTCCGCCACCGTGCCCTCGAACAGCCACGTATCCTGCAGCACCATGCCAAAGGCGCGGCGCAGGCTTGCGCGCGTGTAGTCACGCGAAGACCGGCCATCGACCATGATGCGTCCGGCATCGATATCGTAAAACCGCAGCAGCAAGTTGATGAGCGTCGTCTTGCCGCAACCCGTGGGGCCGACCAGGGCAAAGCGCATGCCGGGTTTGGCCTCAATACAGATATCCTGCAGCAGCTTGCGGTCGGACACGTAGCTAAAGTCCACATGCTCAAAGGTCACCTCACCCTGCGGGGCGGTAAGTTCCACGGCATCCGCCGCATCGGGCTCCTGCTCGCGCGCATCGAGCAGCGCAAACATGCGACGCGCCGAGGCATACGCGGTCTGGATCTGCGTAATGACGTTGGTGACCTCGTTGAACGGCTTGGTGTACTGGTTGGCGTAGGACAGGAAAATCTGCACGCCACCCACCGTAAGCGCCGCCGGCACGCCCGTGATCACGCCCACGCAGCCGATCACGGCGACCACGGCATAGATGATGTTGTTGATAAAGCGCGTACCGGGGTTAGAGAGCGAACCCATAAACTGTGCACGCTCACCTGCCGTATAGAGCTCGGCGTTGAGCGCGTCAAAGCGCGCTTGGGCGTTCGGGCCGTAGGCAAACGCATCAACCAGCTTTTGCTCGCCCACATACTCCTCGATATGACCACCGAGCTGACCCTGAATACGCTGCTGGGCCGTAAAGCTCTTGTTGGAAAGCTTGGCGATGGCGCCAGCGGCAAAAATGGAAAGCGGCGTGACGAGCACCACCACAAGCGTCATGGTCAGGTTAATGGAGAGCATAAACGCGAGCGTGCCGACGATGGTGATAACGCCGGTGAAAAGCTGGGTAAAGCCCTGTAGCAGACCGTCGCCCACCTGGTCGACGTCGTTGACCACGCGGCTCATAAGGTCGCCGTGGGCGTGGCTGTCGATAAAGCTGAGCGGCATGCGGCTGAGCTTGTCGCTCGCCTCCACGCGCATGTCGCGCACCGTCTCGTAGGACAGGCGGTTGACGCAATAGCCCTGCAGCCACTGGAAAGCCGCGGTACCTACGACGACAATCGCGAGCTTGGTGACAAGCGGCAGTAGCGCGTCGAAGTCCACCTGCCCGGCGGCGACGATAAGGTCGATGCCTTCGCCAATAAGGATGGGCGTATAGAGCTGCAAGATTACCGAAACGGCGGCACTCAAAAACGATGCCGCAAACGAGACGCGGTGCGGGCGAACATAGCCCAGCAGGCGGCGGGTCACCGCATCCACGGGATAACGTTCGGGGTCGCCGGGCCGGCGCGGGCCATCGCCCAGGTCGTTGAGGCTATCGTTGCCGGACACGTTGGCCGTCATCGTGGCGACCGAGCCGGAAGAAGTGTACGGATTCATTTAGCAGCCCTCCTTTGCGCAGACGGATGCGGAGGCGATCGGGGCGGACACGGGCGTCGCGTTCCCCTGCTGGCCCTCGAGCTCCTCGCGACGCAGCTGCGACTGGCAAATCTCGCGATAGAGCTGGCAGGTCGCATACAGCTCGTCATGCGCGCCCAGGCCCGCGACCGAGCCGTGATCGAGCACGCAGATCATGTCGGCGTCACGCACGGTCGAGACGCGCTGGCTTACGATCACGGTTGTCATGGGGATGCCCCTCGAAAACACCGGAGCTCTTCCTGCGAGTTCGCGCACGGCACGGCGCAGAGCCGCATCCGTCTTTACGTCGAGCGCCGATGCCGAATCGTCCATAACGAGAATCTGCGGGTATTCCACCAGAGCACGCGCGATTGTCAGGCGCTGACGTTGTCCGCCGCTAAAATTTTTGCCGCCTGCCTCGACGGGAGCATCGAGGGCGTCCGGCAGGTTCCGTACAAAATCGTCCGCCTGGGCCGTCTCGAGCGCATCCCAAAGCACATCATCCATAAAGCACGTCCTTTGACGCCATGCCAGATTGGAGCGAATCGTTCCGCTCATGAGACTCGCCCGCTGGGGGACCATGCCGATAACCTCCCTCAGCTGGTCGAGATTCCACGCGCGCACGTCGCGGCCGAAAACGCGAACCGTTCCCGTCGAGGCATCGTACAGGCGCGGAATCAGCGAAACGAGCGTCGATTTTCCCGAACCCGTGCCACCGATAATGCCGAGCGTTCCGCCCACAGAAACAGAAAACGACACGTTGTCAACGGCGTTAACGGCTCCGGCGCCAAACGAAAAGCTCACATGGTCAAACTCGATGGCAGGCGGCACGACATCGACGAGCGGATGCTTGTCGGCCATGTAAGCACTGGGAGAACACCGGTCTTCTTTAAGCATGCAGGCATTTCCGATCGCAAAAAGATCCAGCTTTTGGTTGCCCCCGTCCGTGATACTCGGCACACAGTCGAGCACCTCGTTGATACGCGAAGCGCTAGCGCTCGCCTTGGTGAAGACTACAACCAAGTTGGCAACATACACGATGGAGGTAAGGGTCTGCGTCATGTAGTTCACAAACGCCATGACCTGGCCCTGCGTGAGCTCGCCCACGTTGACTTGGATGCCGCCCACCCACAGGATGGCGCACACGCCCAGGTTCATCACCAAAAACGTGACGGGGTTGAGAATCGACGAGAGCTTGCCCACCGCGATTGCGACACGCGCCTGGTCATCGGCCGCCTGGGCAAAACGCTCACGTTCGTGACCCTCGCGCACAAACGCCCGGACCACGCGGGCACCCGAAAGTCCCTCGCGGCAAATAAGCGCGATGCGATCGAGCTTTGCCTGCAGCTGCTTGTAGTACGGGATGCAGCGCGCCATGACAAACCAAAACACCAGGCCGATAGCGGGAGTGCAGATCAAAAAGATCATGCCGAGCTTAAGGTCGATGGCAAGGGCCGCGACCATTGAGCCCACCGCCAGGAAAGGCCAGCGGATGAGCATACGCACGCCCAGCGCCACGGCGAGCTGCACCTGGTTGACGTCGTTGGTAATGCGCGTGATGAGCGACGGCGTGCCAAAGCGATCGAGTTCAGCATAGCTCAGCTTGTTGATGTGCTTGTAGAGTGCGCCGCGAATGTCAGTACCCATGCCCTGCGAGGTGAGCGCCGCCATCTTTTGGCAGACGAGCGTAAACGAGATGCCAATCACGGCCATGGCGGCGAGCACCATACCGTAGTGGACGACGGCACTCACGTCGTGCGCACCGATACCTTTATCAATCATCTGGGCAATCACGAGCGGCGTAAGCAGGTCAAAGATCACTTCAATCAACTTGCACGCAGGGCCAATCACCATATACCGGCGAAACTTACCACCAAAACGCCTGAGCAGCTCAATCATGTATAGGCGCTCCCTATCATCATCTCTCTTCAATCTGATTCATGATAGTACGGAGAACCCTGGAGATGCGTAAGCAACTCGTTACAGAAGAATCTTGGATAGCGGTAAAAACCGCGCAAAAAAGCGCGCTCGATGGATCCGGATGCCCGACAGAGGCTCCTTATGGCTGCTTCCTTCCGGACCTGACCAGATTCGGAACATGTCGTCATCCGAACCCATCGAACGCGCTAGGCGTTCGATATATATTACCCGCTCCCGCCCGATGGGGCAAGACAGCTAATTTGGAACGGGGCTTTTTTGACTGCTTTTAGATGCGGCCGAGGTCGTAGGCTTGGGCGGCTGCTTCACCGGCGCAGATGAGGTTGGTTGTGGCTTCCTGGGGATCGAGCGCCTGCTCCAGGTCCATGGGCTTGCGACAGATCGGCAAAACTAAGTCGATACCCTGTCCATACACCGTATCCAGGTTGTCAGCACGACCGCCCACGACGGCGACTACCGGCTTGCCATAGCGATTGGCACGGCGGGCCACGCCCACCGGCGCCTTGCCGGCAGCGGATTGCTCGTCCATGTTGCCCTCGCCTGTAATGACCAGGTCGACATCGCGCACGCGTTCGTCAAACCCAATCAGATCGAGCACCGTCTCCACGCCCGAACGCAACTCAGCACCGAGCGCCAGCAGCGCGGCACCCAAGCCACCTGCCGCGCCCGCGCCAGGCACGCCGAGCACCGAGCCAAATGTCCGCACGCCCTCGGGCACGCGCAACAACCCCTGAGCCCGCACCCCGGTAATCGCCGCATCGAGCAGGCGGCCGTAGCCGACCATCCAGCTGTCGTACCTGCCCAGCGCTTCGACATCGTCTGTCGACAGGCCCTTTTGCCCGCCAAACACCGCAAGTGCCCCACGACGCCCCACGAGCGGATTCTCGACATCGGAAAGCACCACGACACGCGTGCCATTTAGCGCCCGAAGCGCCGGTGCCAAATCGATATTCGCAACGCGTTCAAGGCCCGCGAGGCCGGGGGCGATATTACAGCCACACTCATCGACAAGGCGGGCGCCCAGCGCCTGCAGCATGCCGGCGCCACCGTCGTTGGTGGCGCTGCCGCCCAGACCAATATAGATCGTCTTTGCACCCGCGCGAACCGCACGAAGCATGAGCTCGCCCACACCATAGGTCGAAGCCGCAAGCGCCGCCGATTCCGTGCAGGGCGAGTACCCAATACCCGCCGCCTCGGCCATCTCAATTACAGCTGACTCGTGCTCGCCGTCCACCAGCATCCGGGCAGACACGCGGTCGCCCAAGGGGCCTGCGACTTCACATGCCACGACCTCGCCACCGCGCGCGGCGATGGCGTCGAGCGTTCCCTCGCCACCATCTGCCAGCGGCAGCGCGCTTACCTGGGCATCAGGCCACACACGGCGCACGCCTTCGGCAACCGCCGCCTCCGCCTGCGAGCTCGACACGCTGCCCTTAAAGGAATCGATCGCCAGCAGCACACGACGGGGCCGCCGCTGCACGGGGCCAAAGTCGAGCGTCCCGTCAGCGAGATCCCCAACACCCGCAAGCGCCTCGGCGTGGGCGGCATGCGCTTCAAGATCGGCCCCACAACCGCAGCCAGCACCATCGGTGCCACGCAGCCCACTAAAATAGCTGCTCAACACCTCACGACACTCGTCCGCCAGCACGCCGGCGGTCACATTAAACCGATGATTCAGGCGCGAATCGGCGTTGAGGTCGTATAGCGACCCCAGAGCGCCCGCTTTAGCATCGGACGCGCCGTACACGCAGCGCCCCACGCGCGCGTTAACCATAAGCCCCGCGCACATGCAGCAGGGCTCGAGCGTTACGTAGACCGTGCAATCGGAAAGGCGCCAACGACCGAGCGACCGAGCGGCGGCGCATAGGGCCGCAAACTCGGCATGCGCCGAAGGGTCCTGGTCGAGCTCGCGGCGATTATGCGCCCGCGCGACGATCTCACCCGCGCGCACCACTACGGCGCCGATCGGCACCTCACCCACCGCCGCAGCGGCACGCGCCTCCGCCAGCGCCTCGCGCATGAACTTCTCATCGATTCCGGTGCTCGTCATCGTTCGCCTTCCCTGTTGCAAACCCAAAACGATGCTATCATTACGACTCACGGAGAGATGGCAGAGCGGTTGAATGCGGCGGTCTTGAAAACCGTTGAGCGCGAGAGCGTTCCGGGGGTTCGAATCCCCCTCTCTCCGCCACTCTTAGTGACTCACCGGCGTCATGGTCCGCTCGAACAGCGCATCGACCACGTCGGCGATTTCGGATCGGCGCTCTAGTACGTGACCCGATTCCCACCACATGGTAAAGAGCCGAATAATGCCGCCGGCGACAAACTCAGACGTCGTCTCGAGCGATACGGGCGCGAGCGCGTCCTCGTCAAGCGCACTCATCACGCGCCCGTGTATGGAGCGTGCGATGCGGTCGCAAATCATGCTGGTCAGCATACCCGACATACTGCTCGCCAAAATGTTATCCATGAGCTGCTCATGCGCCAGAATCAGATCCATGGCATCGGCGAACACTTCGTGGCGAAGCGCGCGTACGTCCTCGGCGCCCTCCGCGCCATCCGCATCGGCCCGCTTTTGCGGCAGGCCCGACATGAGTTCATCGATATAGAAGGCAAAGTAATCGTTTTTGTCGCGGAAGTGCTTGTAGAACGTCGTCCGACGAATCATAGCGCGGTCGCACAGCATGGCAACCGTCACGTCCTCAAACCGATGCTCTTCGAGCAGCTCGGTAAAGGCCTCGAACAGGGCCCGATAGGTTTTCTTGATGCGAAGGTCCATATATATCGCCCTCCTCAAGGAGAAGACAACGCTCACTAATCTGTCGCATATCTTACACCTGTATCGCCCGTCCCCTGGCGAATGGCCTTACCTTGGCGGAAACATAACGCTTACCGGAAAGTTCGGTATCGCCAAAGGTTGCGGGTATACTAGTAGCGTTACACCAACGGCAGCCGGCGGAAGACGCCGCGGCCATTCGAAACGGAGACACCATGATTCCCGTCATCATCGGTATCGTTGTTGTCGTTGTGATTGTCTGCGCCATCGCCGGCATCTACAACAACATGGTCACCAAGCGCAATCGCATCGATAACGCCTGGCAGAACATCGACACGCAGCTGCAGCGCCGCAACGACCTGATCCCTAACCTGGTCGAGACCGTCAAGGGCTACGCCAAACACGAGCAGGACACGCTTGCCGCCGTGGTCAACGCGCGCAACGCCGCCGTGAGCGCCACCACACCCGAGGCCAAGATGGAAGCGGACAACGTGCTGACCGGTGCGCTGCGCCAGCTCTTCGCCGTGGCCGAGGCTTACCCCGATCTTAAGGCGAACACCAACTTTACGCAGCTCCAAGCCACGCTCGAGGACACCGAGAACAAGGTGAGCTACGCGCGTCAGAGCTACAACGACTGCGTGCTTAGCTACAACAACGCCATCCAGACCTTCCCGGCCGTCATCTTTGCCGGCATCTTCCAGTTTAAGGAGCGCCAGGGCTTCGAGGCCGCCGAAGCTGCCCGCCAGGCACCGACCGTCAAGTTCTAACAGATCCGCAGCGTATCCTTAATCGGGTATATGCATAAACCGCCCCGTCGAATGCATACTTCGACGGGGCGGTTTCCTTTGTCGCGAAGGTCCCCCTCAAGGCGCCGTGCATTTTTGGGAGTATTCAGCATAACCAAGGGCTTCGGGCGCCACGATAAATGCCAAAGACCGCGAATATCCCTGCAAATCAAACGCTGTCAGCCCATAACCCCGCCCATCATTCGTAGAAAACATCGAGAAATCCCGATTTTTCGCCCGAGGCCGGTATGCAGGGGTCTTCGATTGCAGAATACTCGCAAAAATGCACGTCGCCACCACCCCCACATGGCGCGAACCAAAACAAAAGCGCGGTCAATAGGCCGCGCACCATCTTTATTCAGATTAATTATTGCCCGCTGTGGCAACGCCGAGCCCGCCGGGCGGAGAGCAAGTCCCCTCCCGGCGCATTCCGCAGGACGCAAGAAGCCCTCGCCGCACGAAGTGCGCAGCGAGGGCTTCTTGCATGTCCGAGGACGCGCCGAGAGGGGACTTGCTCTCCGCCCGGGCAGGTAAGACGAATTACGCGACGGTGTAAACCCAGTTGTGCTTATCCTCAACAGCACCAGACTGGATGCCCGTCAGGGTCTCGCGGAGCTTCTTCATCACAGGACCGATCTCGGTGTAGCCAGCCGGGAAGGTCACAGTCTCGTCGGCACCGTAGACCTTGTTGTCGATCTCGCCGACCGGGGAGATAACGGCAGCGGTGCCGCACAAACCGCACTCAACAAAGGTGCCGGCCTTGACCTCGGCCCACTCGACGGGACGCTGGTCGACGGTCATGCCCAGGTCCTGAGCAACCTGAACGAGCGAACGGCGGGTGATGGAGGGCAGGATGGAGTCGGTGTGCGACTGCGGGACGACAAGCGTGCCGTCCTCCTTCACGAACAGGACGTTGGCGCCACCGGTCTCCTCGACATAGGTGCGGGACTCGGAGTCGAGATACAGGTTCTCGGCATAGCCCTCGCGGTGAGCCTCCATCGTGGGCTTCAGGGACATGGCGTAGTTCAGGCCGGCCTTGATGTTGCCGGTGCCGTGCGGTGCGGCGCGGTCGTACTCGGAAACACGCAGCTTGACAGGCTTGAGGCCACCCTTAAAGTACGGACCGACCGGGGTCACGAGAATGCGGAACGTGTACTCAGGAGCGGGAGCCACGCCGATTACGTCACCGGAGCCGATCATAAACGGACGCACATACAGGGTTGCACCGGAACCGAAAGGCGGAACCCAGGCGGCGTTGGCAGAGACGACCTGCTTGACGGCCTCGACAAACTTGTCCTTGGGGAACGGGGGCATCTCGAGGCGCTGCGCGGAGTTATACATACGCTCGGCGTTCATGTCGGGACGGAAGCAGACGATGCTGCCGTCCTCGGCGGTGTAGGCCTTCAGGCCCTCAAAGACCTCCTGGCAGTAATGGAAGATGCCGCCGCACTCGGAGACATGCAGGGTGTGGTCGGTGGTCAGGCCGCCCTCGTCCCACTCGCCATCCTTCCAATGGGCCTCGTAGCTGTAATCGGTCTTCATGTAGCCAAAGCCGAGGCTACCCCAATCGATATCCTTCTTCTCGACAGTCATATGTCGCTCCTTACATACACGGTTGCATACTCGCGAACCCGCACGCAAGGACCGAAGCCGGCCGCGTCGCAACGTCGCATGCCCGGAAGCGTAGAGCCGGGCAGGACACGCGGACAGCATCAAAGCCGATGGCGCGTCGATTCGCATGCAGGTGATTGTACTCCCCGCACGCCTTGGATAAAACGCTTTTCTTTAACTAAGTAAAGTATTTTCATTTGCCTTCAACACAAAAGGCCCGCCATCGAATCCGATGACGGGCCTTGGAATTAACGTCCGAAAACAAGCTCGGACTAGGCGTTCTTTTTACCGAGCTTAGCCTTAACCAGACCGACCACGGTCGGGATGATCGACACGGCGACAATCCCGATGATCAGCAGCTCAAAGTGCTCCTGCACAAACGGAATGCCACCAAAGAAGTAACCCAGCAGCGTAAAGACCGTCGACCAGGTAATGCCACCCAGCACGTTAAAGACGACAAAGTTGCGCCAGTGCATGCCGCCCATGCCGGCGATAAAAGGCACAAAGGTGCGGATGAACGGGAAGAAGCGGCCGAGGAAGATGGCCAGATGGCCCCACTTATCCAGGAAATCCTCGGACTTTTTGATGCGCTCGGGCGTCATGGCCTTTACCTTGCCCGAAGCGATGATCTTGCGGCCAAAGAAGTGGCCAATCATAAAGTTGCACTGATCGCCCAGGATGGCTGCGGCCCATGCGGTGGCCAGAAGCGCCACGATGTTAAAGCCGCCATTATGGGCAAAGAAGCCCGAGGCAAACAGCAGCGAGTCGCCGGGAAGGAACGGGAAGAACACCACACCCGTCTCGATAAAGATGATTAGGAACACGCAGCCGTAGGCCATGAGCGGGCCGGCGGCGATCCAGCTGGCGATCGCGGTGCGCGGGTCCTTAAGCAGCTCGGCGATAAAATTGATGAAACCCATGAAGTAAAACCTCTCAGTTGTGGGCGCGGACACGTCCAAGTTGACCAGTATACGGTTGCGATGCGAGCACGGGCCAAACCCCTCAAAAGTCTTACTTCATTACCAGCAAGTTTGCATAACTGACACTTGTCGCCCAAAGCGAAGCAAGATCGCCCTTCCTAATCCCTAGCGAATCGCTATACTTTATTGAATTGCATTGTCACGGTGCTAAGGGAGGGCGGCCGGTGAGCTTTATCAATACCATTCGTGAGGACATCAAGACCGTCCAGGCGCAAGACCCCGCCGCGCAAAACGGTCTGGTCATCTTCCTTTCCTACCCCGGCCTGCACGCCAAGTGGAACCACGTGCCCGAGCACTGGCTGTGGGAACACGGCCATCGATCGCTTGCCCGTGTGCTCTCGCAAATCACCCGCCACATCACCGGCGTCGAGATTCATCCCGCCGCGCAGATCGGCAAGCACTTCTTTATCGACCACGCCATGGGCGTCGTTATTGGCGAGACTGCCATCGTGGGCGACAACTGTGTGCTCTACCAGGGCGTCACGCTCGGCGGCACCGGCAACGAGACCGGCAAGCGCCACCCCACCCTGGGCAACAATGTCACGGTGGGCACGGGCGCCAAGGTGCTTGGCAACATCCACATCGGCAACAACGTCAAAATCGGCGGCAACTCGGTCGTCGTCAAGGACGTGCCCGACAACTGCACCGTCGTGGGCGTGCCCGGGCGCATCATCAAGCGCAACGGCTGCCGCGTGTTCGAGGAGAGCTTCGACGCCAAGCAGCATCGCGAGTACATGCCCGACGATGCCGCCGAGCAGAGCGCCCTCAACCGTCAGGGCATCACCGAAAACGCCCGTCGCGTCAAGGAACTCGAGCAAGAGGTGGCCGAGCTCAAAGCCCTCGTCGCCAAGCTCGTGGACGAGCGCTAGAAGCGGACGGCCACCGGCAACATTGACGCCAACACAAAAGGCGCGCCAGGGAATCCGCCCCCGGCGCGCCTTCTTTTCGATGTGATATGCGGGGCTGCCCCTTTGTCTCCTTATGCGAACTGGCTTAGGTAGAGGTCGGCATAAGCGCCCTCGGCAGCCAGCAGTTCCTTGTGCGTACCCTGCTCGATGATATTGCCGTGATCCATGACCAGGATGAGATCGGCATCGACGATCGTCGACAGACGGTGCGCGATCACAAAGCTCGTGCGCCCGCGCATGAGCGCGTCCATGGCACGGCCGATGGCGAGCTCGGTGCGCGTGTCCACGCTCGACGTCGCCTCGTCCAGGATGAGAATCGCCGGGTTGTTGAGCAGCACGCGCGCGATGGTCAGCAGCTGACGTTGGCCCTGGCTGATGCTCTCGGCATCGTTAGCCACATGCGTGTCGTAGCCCTGCGGCATAGTGCGCACAAAGAAGTCGACCTGAGCGGCACGTGCAGCCGCGACAATCTCCTCGCGCGTCGCCTCGGGACAGCCATAGGCGATGTTCTCGGCAACGGTGCCATCGAACAGCCAGGCGTCCTGCAACACCATGCCAAACTGCTGGCGCAGCTCGCCGCGATCCATGCGGCTCGTGTCCACGCCGTCGAGGGTAATGCGACCACCGTCGATCTCGTAGAAGCGCATGAGCAGATTGATGAGCGTGGTCTTGCCCGCGCCCGTGGTTCCCACCACCGCGATCTTTTGGCCCGGCTCGGCGGCAAACGACACGTCGCGCATGAGCGGCTTGTCGGGCGCATAGCCAAAACGCACGTGTTCAAAGGCAACACGGCCCTCCACCTTGCCCGGCAGCTTGGCGGCGGCCGCCGGCAACGGATCGGCTTCCATCTCGGGCTCGTCGAGCAGGTCGAACACGCGCTCGGCGCTCGCCAGCGCGCTCTGCAGCGAGTTAAAGGTAAACGACAGCTGCGTCATGGGCTCGGATGCCTCGTAGATAAACTGGAAGAACGCCTGGAACACGCCGACGGTCATATGCCCGGCAACCAACATGCTGCAGCCCACAAGCGCAATCACGATTTGCGCCAAGCGGCCGATAAAGCGCACTGCGGGACCGACGGCGTTAATCATAAAGTCGGCCTTGGTGCTCACGCGCGCCAGCTCCTTCGAAGCCTCGTGCACCTCGGCAGAGCTCTGGCGCTCGCGGTTAAACGCACGGATTACCAGACGGCCCGAGTAGCCTTCCTCGACCGCGCTCGTAATCTTGGACACCCACTCCTGGCGCTCGCCCGTCACATCGTGCGTGCGGCGCGAAACGACCTTCGTCACCAGCAGCGAAAGCGCCGTAAAGAACAAAAATACAAGCGTGAGCGGCACACTAAACACGAACATCACGCTCACGGCGCCCACCACGGTACCGATCGACACCAGAAGCTGCAGCAAGCCGCGCTGCATGCTCTCGGACATCTTGTCCAAGTCGTTGGTCGCACGGCTGACGACCTCGCCGGGACGATGCGCGTCAAAGTAGGCAAGCGGCAGACGGTTGAGCTTTTGTGCGATGCGGTTGCGTAGGCGCAGGTTGAGGCGCTCGGCAACGCTCGACATCAAAAAGCTCTGGAGTGCGTAGAACGAGGCGGCGGCGGTCCAGATCATAAAGTAGATGAAGATGGTCCTGCCGCAATTCTCCCAGGTAATGCTGAAGGTAGTGTTGTTGGCAAACGCCAGCTTCATGTGCCCCCACAGCTCATCGATCACGCGGGCGCTGTAAGCCGGCGCCGCGGTGTTAAAGATGACATAGAACACGATGCTCGCGAACACGATATAGAAGCGCCAATGGTCGCCGGCGGCTTCGCTCCACAGGCGGCGCACCGTCGCCCAGGTGTCGCGGGGCGTCTCGTCCTCGTCCTCGTCGTCAACGTCGCGCATGCGTTCCGCCTCGGCGCGGGCGCGCTCGTCCTCGGCGCGCTCGTTTTCCTCGTAGAGTGCCTGGCGGCGAGCCTCGCGCTCCGCCGCCTTGGCGGCTTCGTCCAGGCCGGGTGTGGCGCCCGTCTCCTCAACTGTCTCTGCAACCGCGGCATCCTCGGCGATGGCCTGCTTCTTGAGCTTCTCGGTCATGCTACTCACCTCCCTTCATCTGCGATTCCGCGATAGCGCGGTACACCTCGCAGGTTTCCATGAGCTCGTCGTGCGTGCCTAGGCCCACGATCTCGCCGTCTTTGAGCACCACGATCTGATCGGCATGCAAAATAGTCGAGATGCGCTGGGCGATGATGAGCACCGCGGCATCGCGCGTCTCGTCCTGCAGCGCATGGCGCAGGGCGGCATCGGTCTTAAAGTCCAGGGCCGAAAAACTGTCGTCGAAGATATACAGGTCGGCATGCTTCATGAGTGCGCGGGCGATCGCCAGGCGCTGACGCTGACCGCCCGAAAAGTTCGTGCCGCCCTGGGCCACCGGAGTATCGAGCCCCTGGGGCTGGTCGAGCACAAAGGTGCTCTGGGCAACCTCCAGCGCATGGAGCATGTCAGCCTCGGTCGCGTCTTCGTTGCCAAAGCGCAGGTTGCTCGCCACCGTACCCGAGAACAGCCACGCCTTCTGCGGCACATAGGCGATATGCCCGCGGATGTCGTCTTGCGAAAGGTCGCGCAGATCGATGCCATTCAGGCGAATGGCGCCCTTCGTGGCATCGTGGAAGCGAAGCAAGAGCTTGGCCACCGTCGACTTGCCCGAACCCGTCGAGCCTACAATCGCCGTGGTCTGGCCACGGCGACAGGCAAAGCTCAGGTCGCACAGGGTATCCTCGTCGGCATCGTCAAAACGGAACGACATGTGGTCGAACACGGCCACCGCGTCGGCACCGTCAACAGACTCCGCCGCGCACGTGTCCAGCGTGCGCTTGCCGTCCACGATGCTCGGCTCAATCTCCAACACCTGCTGCGCACGGTTCAGGCATGCGGCGGCGCGTGGGAGCGTCAGAATCACCATCTGCGCCGTCATCACAAAGAACAGGATCAGGATCGCGTACTCCAGCACGGCCGAGATGCTGCCGATTTGCATGGCGTGGACGCCCACGCGGTTGCCGCCCACCCACAGCACCGCCACCTCGGCGATATTCATCAAAAAGAAGCTGGAGCTGTCGAGACCCACAAACAGGTGGTTGACCTTGATGGCGTTGGCCGCGTAATCGCTAAACACCTCGTCCAGGCGCTGCTCCTCGTGGCGCTCCTTGTTAAATGCGCGGATGACGCGCACGCCCACGATGTTCTCGCGCAGCACCACGTTCATGCGGTCGATAAAGCTCTGCAGGCGCATAAAGATCGGCGCGGCGTTAGCCACCGTAAAGACCGCCGCCACCAGCACGATCGCAACCACCACGCCCAGCAGCGTGCCCATGGCGGGATCGATGAACCAAGCAAAAATGATGCCTGCCACGGCCAAGAACGGCACCGGCAGCACCAGCTGAATCGTCTGAAGGACAGCTTGCTGAATCACGTTGATGTCGTTGAGCGAGCGTGTGATCATCGAACCCGTGCCAAAGCGCTCAAAGTCGCTGGCGGACAGCTCGAGCGACTTGTCGTACACGGCATTGCGGATATCGCAGGCCACGTTGGCGGCCAGGCGCGCCGAAAGATAGCAGCCCAGCACCGTGCCGCCGCTGGCCATGCCGGTCGCGATAAGCATGTACAGGCCGTTGCGTAATATATAGTCGACATCGCCCGTGGTAATACCGGTGTTGACCATGTTCGCCAGCATCGTAGGAACCAACAGCGTACCGACGTTATCTATCAGCACCGCAAACAGCGTCACCGCAATCAGCCCGCGGTACGGCCTCATAAACCTCATTAAGAGTCGCATGCGTCCCCCTCGCCCTTATCGTCAGCCTCGTTCTCGGCGGCCACTTGCCGTTTAAATGCCTCGCACTCTTCGTTAAGAACATGGGAGAACTTACCGACCAAGCGCATGATCTCGCGCTGTTCCCACGGCTCGAGCGCCTCGAATGCCTGTTGTTCGGCTTTTTGCGCCGGCAATGCGTAGCGCTTGGCAAACTGCACGCCTTCTTCGGTCAGTCGCACAACCTTGTTCTTACGACTGCCCTCGGCAAACTCCAACGTCGCAAGCCCTCGCGCCCTAAGCGTCTTAATCGCCGAATTGATGGTCTGTTTGCTGTAGAACCATTCACTCGTCAGCCGACTCACGGCAACGCTTCCGCCCGCTGCACTCGTGTCGACGAGCATCCAGTAGGCGCAGTCCGAAAGACCGCAGGTGCGTGCGAACTCCGAATAGATACGGTCAAGCCCGTTGAGCATCCGGTCGAAATCGACCAAGCTAACTGCACTATTCATCTCTCCCACCATTCGATTGTCCGAGTTTTGACCAATTTATATCTCTACATTAGTCCGAGTTTTGACTATCGTCAATAAGCTCGTTGTTTATGGTCGGCTCTACATAAGCATATCGACAAAAAAGACCGCCGGCGCGGGGGCGGCGCCGGCGGTTGCGAGAGAATATCGATTGTTGGCTGTTAGGCAGCGACGGCCTCGTAGACCGTGGCGCCCGAGAAGCTGTCGTGCAGGCTCTTGCCGCAGATCCACGGCAGTTCGACGACCTCGCAGACCGTGTTGACCAGCTCGGAGCAGTCAGTAAAGTGGCCCTTATCGTTGAGGGCCTCGCAATCCTGAACACGCCAATAGCCATCGGTGTGCGTGATGTAGTACTCGTGATCGTTGATTGACACGAAAGCGCGCGTCTTGGAACGCAGCAGCTTCAGAAATCCTTCGAAGTCGGTCTCGACGACATCTCCAGCCTGGAACATGATGTTACCTCCTGGCCCGGCGCCACCATGGCGCGTTGATAAACGTTGGTGCTCCTTTAGTAAAACCTTTATCAGAGCTTATGCGCGCATCATTTAGGCAAGTGGTAAAAAACCGCAGGGTAGACGGGATAAAACGTTTAACCATCCCACCGGTTTGTCACATTCTGAAGGTACTTTTATGCAAACCTACTTTCCCAATTGGAATCTATCCTTTTGGCCGGGCAATTGACCGTCTATCGTTTAAGCCCGGCGGGTATGAACGAGGCATCTGCAACGCCACCGCAAGGAGACACCATGGAGACTATCGAAGCACTCATTCACCGTCGCAGCTGCCGCAACTACAGCGATCGTCCCGTCGAGGCCGAAAAGCTTGCACGTATTATCGAAGCCGGCCAATATGCACCGAGCGGCATGGGACGCCAGCCGGTGACGTTTGTCGCCGTCACCGACCCCGCGACCGTCGAGCGTCTCTCACAGCTCAACGCCCAGGTCATGGGCAGCAACAGCGACCCCTTCTATGGCGCCAAGACCGTTGTGGTGGTGCTGGTTGACCGCAGCGTGCCCACACATCTGGAAGACGGCTCGCTCGCCATGGGCAACTTGCTCAACGCCGCCTATGCACTGGGTGTCGATTCGTGCTGGATTCACCGCGCGCATGAGGTCTTTGACTCGCCCGAGGGCCTGGAGCTGCTGGCCAGCTGGGGCCTGCCCGCCGACGGCAGCCTGCGCGGTGTCGGTAACTGCATTCTTGGCTACGCCGAGGACACGCTACCCGAGGCAAAACCGCGCCGCGACAACGTCGTCTACGTAAGGTAATTAGTTCCGCCGTTCTACCGAACGGCGGGCTCGTTGACGCTGCGCGGGCCGCATTCACGCCAATCTGACGTTCAATTTCGAGGGCGCGACCAGAAGGTCAGCGCCCTCTCATTTCACGTCACCTTGGCGCAAATGCGGCTCGCTCGCTTTTGGCGACTGACATCGAATGAGCCACTGTCTTGGGCAGCTAAAAAAGCCCCGTCCCAAATTAGCTACCCCACTCGTAACTTATATTGACGTCGCCGTTGTCGTCGTTTCGTTCGTCTGGGTCGTTTCGGCGTCGTTACCTTGCTCGCCTTCGTCCTTTTGAGCATCTGCGATGGTGGAGGCCGCCGCAACGATACCGCGCTGGGGCGCGACGCCTGTCTGGGTCTGTGCGCCCTCGACAACTTCTGTGCCTGCATGCGCGAGCTCGGGCGATTTAAACACTGCGTCCAAGTTGGCGCCACCGCCGGCATATCCGAGCGCAGCGAGCGCGATGACGATCACTGCAACGGCGGCCACGATCGGCACGTAGCGATGCCAGCCGGCGGGATTGAGCCCGCTGCGGCGAGCCGCCCCGCGGCTGATGTAGCCGAGCGTTCCGTCGTGCTTGAGCTTTGAGCCCACCACGCGTTTGCGGCCCCACAGCGAGGACTCTGCCTGCATTGCCAAGCGGGCGCTTGCCGAAGGATAGCCGTATTTAGTGCGCTTGAACGAGCCATCAAACCCCGAGGCGTGTTTGCCCCACGTCACCGATGTTGTGCGTCGGTTGACCGGCGCGGCACTCCGCCTTCGGCGGCTCGGTTTTGAAGTCTCAGCCATATGCCCTCGCACGCCGTAACCAAATCGAAACAATAACGCTTTGGACTGTAGCACACGCGTCGCGTGCGGTCACGGGCGCCTCGCTCAACGGTCATCGTCCTTCAGCAAGCGCCACAGCGTTGTACGGCTTATGCCCAGCACCTCCGCCGCACGGGTTCGGTTGCCGTGGAGATGGTCTACAACCAGATGCGCGATATCTCGCTCGGTATCGGCCAGCGGTCGCAGGATATACAGGTCACTTTCGAGCGTCGGGGCGCCAAAGGTTGCGGTCTTAATCACGTCCTCTTGGGCGAGCACTTCCTCCGCCACAGCGCGGTCCACCGTGCCCGCCCCCACCAATATATACAGTCGTTCCGAGACCTCGCGGAGCTGCAGATAATTGCGCGGCCAGCGGTAAGCATCGAGCGTCTTCGTCGCCGCGACAGACAGCGTGGGCGCTGCCGTTCCAAATGCATCAGCGAGATATTCCAAATAGCGCGCAGCCTTCGTCGACGCGGCTCCCTGTTCGGCGATTGCCGGCGCCACGCTCACCGCACAGGCGAAGCGCTCGGACACAAAGGCGGCTTGATCACTTTCGCTGCCGCCCGGCATGTCATTCGCCGTCAGCACCACATGGCAGCGCGTCGCCAACGCGGTGTCGGCCATCGTGGAAACGAGCTCGCGAAGGCGCTGGGGACCAACCGCGTTCCAGCCCTCAATGCAAAGTGTCAGCCCCGTTTGGAACAGCGGCGATTCGGAGCTTTTGAGCACATGGCGCCAACCGCGCTCGGTGAGCTCATCGAGCGCGACGGAAACAAAGGGCTGATCGGCAAAAGGACCGTCCAGATAGAGGCGCTTGGCGATCTCGACCTGACCCGCTCCCAGCTCGCCCTCGAGCATAAGGGGCACACCGCGCGCGTAGCTCTCGGCAACCGGTGCAGCCACTGAAGCCGCTCCCTCAACGATGCCGTACGCGCTCGATTCGTAGCGGGCCTCAACTTCGTCGGCGTTGAGCCACTCGACGCCCGCATGCGCCGCGGCACCGCGCACCTCGCGGACCACGACGGCCCAAAGGCCCCCGCCCTCTTTGTCGGTAGGGCGAACGGTCAGGCTCAGGCGCGTACCCGCACGCCCCATAACAAGACGCGCGCCGTCTCCTATACGGTCGAGGCGTTCGGCAACAAAAGCCGCCACATCCCGCTCAAGCGCCGCGTCATTCATGGTCGAGATCGCGACGTCCCCACGCGCATCGATTGCCAATGCCGATGCCCCGGCAGCAGCTAGGGCATCGGTCAAGATGTTCAGCTTGGCATCGCTATCCATGATTTGCCCCTGTCTGCAGCGACGTGCAACCGCCGGCGGTCGCACGACCGAGTGTTTCAAAATTGAACGATATTGCTCACCAAACACTATAGGGCAGAAAGCGCCGTCCTGCGAGTATAGGTGTTGCCCCGCATCGCCATCCTGGCGGGGCGATAAGAGCTCTTCGGGACTTATAAACCTGCGGACAAGCCATACCCGCAAGAGCTCCTATCGCTCCACCGCAAGCATGCGCTCACCAGCACGAAGCACGCAGCACGCAAACAAGCTACTTCTCTACCAGATTCCCAGTACGTGTTGCATTCCCAAACTCATGCACGCAATGCCAATCCAGCAGCAAAAGCCCAGCGCGATGGGCTTGCCGCCCTTTTTGACCAGCTCAACGATATCGGTATTAAAACCAATAGCCGCCATGGCCATCACAATAAAGAATTTCGACAGCTCCTTGATGGGCGCCGTGATGGACACGGGAAGCTGAAACACCGTGGTGATCACGCTCGCCAGCACAAAGAACAGCACAAACATGGGAAACGCGCGTTTAAGCGAGAACGTGCTTTTGGCGTCGCCGCCGGCCTTGCGTGCCAGATGCATCTGCCAGCATGCGAGGACCAACGTGATGGGAATGATAGCCAGCGTCCTGGTGAGCTTGACCACCGTGGCGCTTTCGAGCACATTTGCGCCGGGATGCATGCTGTCCCAGGCGCTCGCCGCAGCCGTTACCGACGAGGTGTCGTTGATGGCGGTACCGGCAAACAGGCCAAAGCCCTCGTTGGTCAGCCCGAGCATGCCGCCGAGCGTCGGAAACACGAGCGCCGCGATAACGTTAAACAGGAAGATGACCGAGATGGCCTGGGCAATCTCGCGATCGTCGGCATCGATGACGGGTGCGGTCGCAGCGATGGCAGAACCACCGCAAATCGACGAACCCACACCCACAAGCGTCGCGATCTTGCCCGGCACGTTCATGACGCGGCAGAGCACAAAGGCGATGACAAGCGAGGTCGAGATTGTCGCCACGATAATCGGCAGCGACTGGGCGCCCTTGGACAGAATCTGGGAGAGGTTCATGCCAAAGCCAAGCAGGATAACCGCGTACTGCAAGACTTTTTTGGACGTATAGGTAACGCCGGCGGCGAGCTGTTCGCGACGATTCTTGGGAAAGACGAGCGCCAGGACCATACCAAAGAGGATGGCAAATACCGGACCGCCGACCACCTCAATTTGTTTGCCGAGCAACGTCGCGGGGATAGCGATGATCAGGCAGAACAAGACGCCTTTCCAGCGCTCGCGTACGATATTTGCCAGTTGCATATGGGATTCCTTCTTTCTATTTCACGTTTGCGACGGCTTATGATACGGCAACATTGAGCGCAGCCTTGCGCAAACACAGACTAAGATGCCGCAATAGTTCTCAGGCAACAGCCGAATTACCCACCGCGGAGAGCTGATTCGCGGCATAATTAACAACTGACATATGAGTTTGATAGAACAGTTGCGAGGCGCTATGGAAGAATCGATGCACGTCGGCGAGCAGGAAACGAGCCTACAGGACCAGTCCTACCACACCATTCGACGCAAAATCGTCTACCTGGACTACAAGCCGGGCGAAAAGCTGGGCGTCAAGCAACTTTGCGACGACCTGGATATGGGGCGCACCCCTGTGCGCGAGGCTTTAGTTCGTTTGGCGCAGGAAGGCCTGGTGCGCACCGTGCCCCAGAGCGGTACCTACGTCTCGCCCATCAACCTCACCCTTGCCGAGAGTGCCTGTTACATCCGCGAGCATCTGGAAAAGCAGGTGATCGTGGAGTGCTGCGCGCGCGCCACGTCGGCTGGCATCGAGCAGCTCGACCGCGCCATCGTGCTGCAGGAAAAGGCCATGGCCGAAGAGGATCGCATCGGCTTCTTTTTGAGCGACAACCTCATGCATCACATGATTTTTAGCATCGCATGTCGCAGCACCGTGTGGTCGTGGCTCGAAGAGACCAATGCCGACCTTGAGCGCTTCCGCTGGCTGCGCGCTGCCACGCAGGTTCTCGACAATCAGGACATCGTGAACGAGCACAAGCAGATTCGCCGCGCTATCGCCGGTCGCGACCCCATCGAAGCGAGCTTTTTGGTCAGCAAGCACCTGCACATGATGTTCCGCAACCAAACCGAGGTCCTGGACCAGTTCCCCGAGTACTTCGAGACCAGCAAGCTCCGCTAACCTACCAAAAAAGGACAGGTTCATTTTGGCAGGTTTTATCTGTGCAAATGCAACAAGGCCCGGCTCCGTCAAATGCGGAGCCGGGCCTTAGTCGCTAGAACGGCGGAACCAACTACTCGACAGTAACGCTTTTCGCCAGGTTACGGGGCTGGTCGACGTCGCAGCCGCGCAGGATGGCGACCTCGCGTGCGAGCAGCTGCAGAGGAACGCTCGCCGTGATGGGGCTGAACACGTCGCGGACTGCCGGCACGCGGATGATGCAGTCGGCGATCTTGTTGATCTCCTCGTCGCCCTCGGTGGCAACGACGATGACCTTGGCACCGCGCGCCTTGCACTCCATAAGGTTCGACACGGTCTTGTCGTAGGTGGCACTCTTGGTGGCCACAGCGATGACAGGGAAGCCCGGGTCGATCAGGGCAATGGGGCCGTGCTTCATCTCGCCGGCGGCGTAGGCCTCGGCGTGCAGGTAGCTGACCTCCTTGAGCTTGAGCGCACCCTCGTAGGAAATAGCGGCACCCATGCCGCGGCCCACGAACAGCGCCGACTGCGCATCCTTGCACAGCAGGGCAGCCTCATGCACGGCATCGGTCTGCGTGTCCAAAATCCACTGGATCTGCTCGGCAGTATCGGAAAGCTCGCGGAACAGCATGCGTGCCTGTTTGGTGGTCAGGCGGTACTTGACCTGCGCCAGCAGCAGGGCCAGCAGCGTCAGGCTCACAACCTGGCCGATGAAGCTCTTGGTCGAGGCGACCGCGATCTCCTTGTTGGCCTTGGTGTAGATGACGCCGTCGCTCTCACGCGCCACGGGGCTGCCCACCACGTTGGTGATGCCGAAGACCTTGGCGCCCTTGATGCGCGCGTCGCGGATGGCGGCGAGAGTGTCGGCCGTCTCGCCCGACTGGGACACGGCCACGACGAGCGTCGTCGGCGTGATGATGGGGTTGCGATAGCGGAACTCGCTGGCCGCCTCCACCTCGGTGGGGATGCGAGCCCAGCCCTCAATGAGATTCTTGGCAATGAGGCCAGCGTGATAGCTGGTGCCGCAAGCGATCACGTAGACGCGGTCGATGTCGTTGAGTTCCTCGAGCGAAAGGCCCAGCTCGTCGATATCGAGCTCGCCGGCCGGCGTCATGCGACCAACCAGCGTGTCGCGCACGACGCGCGGCTGCTCGTGAATCTCCTTGAGCATAAAGTCGGGATAACCGCCCTTTTCTGCCATGTCCAGGTCCCAGTCGATGTGGGTGACCTTGGGCTCGATAACGTTGCCGGCCTCGTCGGTGTACTCGACGCCTGCGGGCGTGAGCTTAGCAAACTGACCGTCCTCGAGCACCACGACATCGCGGGTGGCGTCGATGAGCGCGATGACATCGGAAGCAACATAGGAGCCGGTTTCGCCCACGCCGACTACGATCGGGGAATCCTTGCGGGCCACGGCGATCACGCCGGGCTCGTCAGCGCACACGGCGGCCAAGCCATAGGCGCCTACCACGTGGGTGCACGCCTCGCGCACGGAGGCCATCAGGTCGTGCGCCTCGGCATAAGCCTCTTCGATCAGATGCGCGAAGACCTCGGTATCGGTCTCGCTCTTAAAGTGATGGCCGCGGCCCTCCAGCTCTTCGCGCAGCTCGGCGAAGTTCTCGATGATGCCGTTGTGGACGATGGCGATACGACCGTCGCAGCTGGTGTGGGGGTGAGCGTTAACGACGGAGGGCTTGCCGTGGGTGGCCCAACGGGTATGGCCGATACCGCAGGTAGCGTCGCTGTCGATGTTGGAAAGCTCGCTCTCCAGGCCCGCGACCTTGCCCACGCGGCGGATGACGTCGAGGTGTGCCGCGGCGCCCTCGCCCACCTCGAGCGCGACGCCCGAGGAGTCATAGCCGCGATACTCCATGCGCTTGAGGCCCGTGACCAGGATGTTCTTTGCAATATCAGAGCCGGTGTAGCCGACGATTCCGCACATAGGATAAATCCCTTCGTTCGCGTGACTGCAAGACGTCCACGCACAGGGGGCGCTGAGACGTATAACGTTCGAGTATTGTACTCACGCAAACGCAAGCTGATATACCAGAAGTGGTATCTCAACTTAGATACCACCCGATGCACACACGTCCAGCCGGTCCAAACCACCACAATGGGGACAGGCACCTTCGTGGTGGTCGCGCTAGCAACGGCGTTTCCCCAGATAAAACCTGCCAAAATAAACCTGTCCCTTTTTGGTAGGTTTGGGATGCTACAATCTGGCTTGTACTTGAAACGCATCAAAGGGGCCGCTATGGCAAAGGTAAAAATCAGCGACGTCGCGCGCGAGGCCGGGGTTTCGTTGGGCACGGTTTCCAACGCGCTCAACCACCCCGAAAAGCTGCGCCCCGAGACCCTCAAGCTCATCAACGAGACCATCAATCGCCTTGGCTACCTGCCCAACCAAAGCGCCCGTCAGCTCGCGGGCGGCGCCACCAAGTCCTTTGGCCTGGTGCTCCCCCGTCTCGATCACGGCTTTTCGCTCCAAATCGCCAGCGGCGCCCACAACGAGGCCCGCAAGCACGGCTACGACTTGCTCATCGCCAACGCCGATAACGACGATATTCTCGAGGACCATTACCTGCGCTACTTTATGGGCACGCAGATGTCCGGCGTCATGGTTCAGCCCATGGCGTCCCCCGACTGGCATCCGGCCATGACTAAAATGCCCGTGCCGATCGTCCATCTGGACATCCACTGTTCCGAGCCCGGCTACTACGTAGCGGCCGACAACGAGGCCCAAGGTCGCATCATTGCCGAGCTCGCCATCGCCCGCGGCGCACACCATATTGTCGTCGTCGGCCGAGCAGCATTTATGCAGCTCACCCTACGCGTGCTTGGCATTCACAAGGCCCTCGCCCTGCACCCCGATATCAAGATCGAAGTCATCGACGCTGGCGAATGGAATACCGCTGCCGACGGCTACGGCATCGGTGCCCAAATCGCCGAGCGCCCCGCGAACGAACGCCCCGATTTTGTCGTCGGCCTGACCGACGTGTTGGCCTCGGGCGTTATCTCGGCGCTGGTCGACAAGGGCATCTCTGTCCCCGGGCAAGTACGCGTAGCAGGCTGCGATGGCAACCCGCTCGCTTGGAGTGGATCGGTCCCGCTCACTACGGTAGCGCCCCCGGGCTACGAGATTGGCCGCAAGGGCGTTCAATTGCTCATGGAGCAAATCGAGAACAAGGCCCCGGCAAAGACCAAGCACGTCCACATCGGCTCTGCCGCGCGCACCGTCACCGCGGTCACGGCCATCGAGGACATCAACCGCCAAGAACTCGTGCGGCCGTTCCTGCTGGAACGCGCCAGCACCCAGGCAAGCAGCCAGACCGACGCCACGGCCATCAACCTCGGTGCGTATCTATAGCACGCACGCAAGTATGCTAAGTCGCCGCTCAAGCAAAAGGGGCCCGACCATTGCCGGGCCCCTTTTGCTTGAGCGCAAACGTGAGCAATCGCTCGTTTCAACACCGCAATTGTCTAGCGCACGGCCTTGACTGCCGCCGCCAGGTCGAACAGCGTATCGAGCACGGCCTCGCAGCCATCCACCACGTCCTGCGGCAGCGGCACGATATCAGGAACGGCAAAGACGTGGCAGCCAGCCGTAATGCCCGAGACGCAGCCGTTGCGCGAATCCTCGACCACGGCACATTCCTCGGGAGTAAAGCCCGCGCGCTCGCAGGCGAGCAGATACATCTCGGGGTCGGGCTTGCCGTGCACGACGTCCTCGCCGCAGGTCACCGTTTCAAACTTGTCAAAGAGACCGAATGATTTAAGGTTGCGCTCGGCGGTAACGTGGCGCGACGACGTCGCAAGGCCCACGTGATAGCCCGCCGCCAGCAGCTCGTCTAGACACTCGGCGGCGCCGGCCTTAAGCTCCAGATCGGTCTTGACCATCTCGTCGCGAATCTCCTTGTGGCGGACATAGATCGCCTCGGCGGTCTCGTGGCTGCCGTAATGCTTATCGAGGATGTCCATGACATCGGGTAGCGTGCGACCGATAAACTGATGGATCAGCGCATCATCAATCGCGAGCCCCAGCTCAGCGGCGCCTGCCTTCCAGGCCCTAATCCCCAAACGCTCGGTATCGACCAGCGTTCCATCCATGTCAAAAATAACAGCCTTGATCATATCGGTCCCCCTCGCCGGATTGCATTACTGCCACTCTACCGCACTTTACAAGCTTGTATATAACGTATATAGCATATTGCACTTTCGTTACATAGCTGGAAGTCTTATGACAAGCAGCTCGGTGGGATTATAGTTTCATCCGAGCTTTAATAACTGTAAGGAACTTTCATGCTTTCAGACACCGCCGCACCCGCAGAGGAGCTTCAGGACAAACTCGCAGCACTCGAGCAGCTGCTTTTGGCATACGGACGCGTCGCCATCGGCTTTTCCGGTGGTGTCGACAGCAGCTTTTTGGCCGCGGTCTGCGCCCGCATCATGCCTACCAATACCCTCCTCGTCCATCTCACCACGCCGCTCATCGGCACGCCCGAACAGGCTTCGTTTGAGCAGTCCGTTGATGGACAGGCCAATGAGGGGCCGCATTTTAAGCTCCCCGTGCTCAATCTTTCGGTCGATCAGCTGCAGCTCCCCCAGGTAGCCTGCAACGATGCCAATCGCTGCTACCACTGCAAGCACGCCGGCTTTACCGCCATCGTCAACCACGCCAAGTCGCTCGGCTTTCCCACCGTCATCGATGGCAGCAATGCAAGCGATCGCGGTGACTACCGCCCCGGCATGCGTGCGGCAGAAGAGCTCGGCGTACGCTCACCCCTTATGGAGGTCGGCTTTACCAAGGACGAAGAGCGCGAGCTGCTGCGCGCATGGGGCTATCCCGTTTGGAACCTGCCGGCGGGAGCATGTCTTGCCACGCGCGTTCCCACGGGCGAGGAGCTTACGCGCGAGAAGGTCGATTTAATCCGCGCCTGCGAGGATTACCTGCACGATCTTGATCTGGCACAGGTACGCGCGCGCTTGATCAGCGGCTGCATGCATATCGAGGCCGCACCCGCAGATGTTGCCAAGATTGCCGCCCTCGGCGGTGCCGCCATCGACGACAAGGGCAAGACCCCGCTGCCCGCCGTTATCGAGTCCGCGCTGCGCGAGCTGGGCTGCGACCATATCTCCCCTGAGGTCACCCCCTACATCCACGGCAACATGAACCTGTAGGTTGCGCCGTTTTACAAACGGCGCAACTGCTCGGCGCTGCACGGGCTCCGGGCACGGCAATCTGACGTTCAACTTCACGGGCGCGACCAAAAGGTCAGCGCCCGCTTGTTTCACGTCACCTTGCCGCACCCGGAGCCCGCTCGCTCGCATATGCTCAACCTGCACTGCGTTAACTGACCTGCCAAAAAGGGACAGGTTTGTTTTGGCAGGTTTTATCTGGGGAAATATCGCGAGGCAGTCGCCCCCCTAGCACCCATCTAACTTCGAGAGACACAAGAGGGGCGACTCGGCTGCATCTACTTCTTCCGATAGCGGCGGTTGCGGCTCGTCGATGAACCCATTACTTCGATGAGCCCTTTATCCGCCATTTTTGGCAGATGGTAGCGGACGGACGAAATTTTGACCCCCGATGCAACCGCTATTTCTCGCGCCGTCATATCCACTTCGGCGCTGAGAGCCTCCAGGATCCTATCCGCTGTCGAAGCTGACGGTTCTCTGCTCATATCGATAATCTCAAACGTGTCTTTGCCACATTTTGACAGGACATGTTTATCGACAAGGTCCCCGCAGATCAGACGAATGTCATCCGAATCCCACTTCAGGGCCTCTCGTATTTTTTGAACATCGCATACGCACCCATGCTCCCGCATAAACATGAGCAATGTTTCTTCGCGATCCGTCAGCTCGGCGCCCACATGGCTCTGAATCCACGTGCGGTTTTCAGCAAGCTCCGCCCCGTGCCGGGAAAGCAGCACCGTAAACGAATCAGCCTTAACGATAAATTTCGGCCTGCCAAGCGAACGAGACTCCATCTCGCGAATCATAGCCGGGATACCAGATCCCTGGCTTTCCGCAACGGCCCCCTCGGCATGCTCTAACGGCGTCGCCCCCATTAGGCTCATGAGCTTTGGGTTTCGGCAGCGCGATTCCCCGTCTGCAAGATTGTCCACCGTCTTTCCGCCCCAAAGCCCGCCAGGGTTTTTGATCTCTATTCTGTCTGGATAGATATCGACACTCACGGCCTGCCCCACAAACATGGGCGAATATTCTCGATGGATGCAGGCATTTGCCAAGGCCTCGCGCAAAACCTCCTGGGGAACTTCCCAATCCTCCCTTCTGCCAGCGCCTTGCACTATCGTCGCTTTGCGCAAGTTTCGTCCAATCGCGGCAAGGGCATCTTCGATGCAAGCCGGAATCGGGCCATCGCACAACTGGCGGTCAATAAACCGGGGTTGCCCGGGTGCAGATTTTTCCACATCGGAATGAACGGCGACATCGATCATCAGTTTGGGATAGAACTGCTGGGGGTAAATTCCCGCCGACAGAAGCCCCGCGAGCTTCACGGCACCATCCTTTGTAGTGATATTGAGTCTGACCAGCTGCTTTTCCAGCGTATCGGCCCCGCGCAAAACGCGCGGGGTCTGCAGCCGGCGATTTGCGATAATAGACCGCACGACATCTGGATCCAAATCCTCGACCGTTGCCTCCGAAACCACCGTGCCGTCTGCATCGCTCGGAAGCAACGCACTCTGCAGCTCATATAGCTCAGCGGGTGACATCTTGATATCTTTATCATCCACGCGCTTGTAGCTACCGTTCTGCACGCCGCGCGCGCCGATATAGCAAGGCTTCGCTTTAAGCTCAAGTTCAAAGATGCGCACCAGAAGCACCTGGAGCCCGTCGACCTCGCCTCGATCAAGCTCGTACCGCGGCGCATGGGTCACCACTGCCGCTGAGCCTCCGTCTCCGATACCCGAAACAAACTGATCGCGCACCCTATCGATAGCAAAGTTAGCCGAAGGAACAAATCCTTCGGCTTCGTTCAGGCCCAAAATAATGAGCCCACCCGCAGTGTTCGCAAAAGCGCTCACTGTCTCCCATACGTCTGCGCTCAATTTATTCGTGCAGGCTTTAACTTCTACCGATGCGTCATCAGTCCCCCGCCTGCGAAGGCGCTCAACAATAAGGCCAAGAGGTTCATCCAGCAGCATTGGCATTCCGTCTCTCTAAAACGATAGATTTATCTCTCTAAAGTATAGCTTATCTCTCTAACTTTAGAGAGATAAGCATCTTATTTTAGAGAGACATTTAGAGAGACGAACGCGACCTCTCTAATCATGGGTTCCTCTCTTTAAAGTGCGCACATCCCAACCGTACCTTAAGCTGCGGTGAAATAACTCACGATTAACCTGCCAAAAAGGGACAGGCTTATTTTGGCAGGTTTTATCTGGGGAAACGCCGAATAGCCCCACATCAACAACTGCCGCAGCTCCATATGAGACAAATGAATCTGTAGCGTCTATCCCAAATCTTGAGTATTTGTTCGATAGAACGACCCTCGGTGGCTCCTGCTAGACTGGTAGATTCCCAACCGTCCATCCAGGAGCCTCAATGTCGCGCAAGTCCGCCTACAAGCAAGTCCTTTCCATCGGCACCGCCGTGGTGCTGGGGTTTGCGCTGTTTACGGGATCGCTCGACGGAGCTCCCAAGCTGCTGTCGCCGCAAAGCGATGAACAGGCAGTAGCTCTGGCCGAGAAGCAAAACGAGAGTCCCAAGCGCACCGGCAACGAGGCAGACCTGGTCGCCCGGCTCGAATCGGGAACAGCCAGCTCCGAGGACTCCGACGATGGCTCTGAATCCGCCGCAATTGACACCGGTGACGACACTTCCACAGGCAGCGCCGCCACCCCCATCGACGAGGTCGAAAACCCCGACCTCAACCGCGCCCGCGGTGTTTATCTCAGCAGCATTCCCGACTACGCCGGCAACCCCTACGTTGCCCTTCGCGCCGACAGCACGCACCCGCTCGGCACACCATCATTCACGCTCGATGAATACGAGCGCGCTACAGAAGAGGGTTGCTTTAAGAAGTTCTCCAAGCTCGACAGTTTGGGCCGCACCCGCAAAGCGCTCGCCTGCGTAGGCCCCGAATCGCTCGGCCAGGGCAAGCGCGGCGATATCTCGCGCATCCACCCCGCCGGCTGGCGCCAGCAGCGCTACGACTTTATTCCGGGCCAGAGCCTCTACAACCGCTGCCACCTTATCGCCTGGTCGCTCTGCGGCGAAAACGCCAACCGTAAGAATCTCCTCACCGGCACGCGCTATCTCAACGAGACGGGCATGCTACCGTTTGAAGAGCAGATTCTCAACTACATCCACGACACGGGCAACCATGTTCTCTATCGCGTCACGCCCATGTATAACGAAGAGGAACTCGTCTGCCGTGGCGTGCGCCTTGAGGCGCAATCGGTCGAGGACCACGGCAGGACCCTCTGTTTCCACGTATATTGCTACAACCTGCAGCCGCATGTGCAGATCGACTACGCCACCGGCCGCAATCAGGCCTCGGGAGACTAGGGCCGACCAAGCTGCCCCAAAACCTACCATGATCCGTTTTCCTCCGCCCCCTAGGGATCAAAAGGGGCCGCCCTGGATTGCCCAGAGCGGCCCTTGCATCGGCATGTATATTACAGGCAACGCCACACGCTACTTGGCGCGACCCTCCTCATAGCGCTCGACCAGCTTGGCCTGAACGTCATAGGGAACCTGCTCGTAGCCAGCAGGCTTCATGGTAAAGTCGCCCGTGCCGCGCGTGATAGAGCGCAGGCGCGTCGAGTAATCCGTCAGCTCGGCGAGAGGTGCCTGGGCGATGACCACGGTGTCGCCGCGCTCATCGGTCTCCATGCCCGTCACGCGACCGCGCGATGCCGAGATGTCGCCCATCACGGCGCCGGCGTAGCTCTCGGGGATAGTCACCGTGATTTCCTCGATGGGCTCCAGCACCACCGGATCGGCATCGGCGCATGCCTTGCGCAGGCCGATGCGAGCCGCCGCGCGAAACGCCATCTCGTTGGAGTCGACGCTGTGATACGAACCGTCGTACACAGCCACGCGAATGCCCGTAAGCGGGTAGCCGGCAATAATACCGTCCTTCATGGTCTCCTGGACGCCCTTGTCCACGGCGGGGATCAGCGAGCGCGGAATGCGGCCGCCCACGACCTCATCCACAAACTCGTAGCCGTCGCTCGTGCCGTCGGGCCCAATAAGCGGCTCCACGCGCAGCCAGCAGTCGCCGTACTGACCGGCGCCACCGGTCTGCTTCTTGTGGCGACCCTGGGCGCTCGCCGTGCGGCGGATGGTCTCGCGATACGGAATGCGGATCGGCACGCTCTTGGCCACGACCTTGGTACGGTCCTCCAAACGGTTGAGCAGCACCGAAACCTGCGCCTCACCCACGGCGGAGATAATGGTCTGGCCGGTCTCCTCGTCACGATCGATGCTCATGGTCGGATCGGCCTTGCAGGCCTTCTCGATAAACGTGTAGAGCTTCTCTTCGTCCCCGCGATTCTCGGCCTCGATGGCAATGCGGTACTGCGAGTTGGGGAACTTAAACGCCGCAGCCTCGACCTTGCCGGTAATCGAGAGCGTATCGCCCGTCTCGGCCGCCAGCTTGGGTGCCACGATAATGTCGCCGGCATAGGCGTGACCGACCTCGGTCATGTCGCGGCCGCACATCACATACAGGTGAGCCAGACGGTCGCCCTTGCGCGTGCGCGCGTTGACCAGCTCAAGGCCCGGCTCAAGCGTACCCGTCAGCACCTTAATAAAGCTGATGCGACCCTGCTGCGGATCGGCCAGGGTCTTAAACACAAACGCCACCGGACGATCATCGTCGCTTGAAATCTTGAGCGAATCGCCGTCGATAAGCGGCATCTCGCCGTAGTCGGTCGGCGCCGGGAAGTATGTGGCGATGTCGTCCATCAGCGAGTTGACGCCCTGCTCCTTAATGCAATCGCCCGCAAAGACCGGCACAAAGATGCGCTCGGCGATCGCCTTCGACAGCAGGCCCTCAAGCTCCTCCTGCGTCAGCGTCTCCTCACCTTCCAGGTACTTCATCATCAGCTCATCGTCGGCCTCGGCCACCAACTCGCACAGATGGTCATGGGCCTCCTCGGCCTGGGCACGATACTCCTCGGGAATCTCCGACTCAACGGCTTCGGTGCCGTTGCAATGGCGCGCCTTCATGCGCACCAGGTCGATGATGCCGTCAAAGTCCTCGCCCTCGCCCCAGGGAAGGGTCACGGCGCCCAGGCGCGTGCCAAAGCGCTCTTGCAGCAGGTCCATCGTGGTCGCAAAGCTGGCCTCGGAGCGCGACAGGCGGTTTACGAACACCGCACGCGCCAGACGCAGGTCCTCGGCGGCATACCAGAGCTTAACCGTCGTAGGCTGTGGGCCGGCCTCGGCGTCGACCACAAACAGGGCCGTCTCGCAGACGCTCATCGCGGCAAAGGCGTCGCCGATAAAATCGGGGTAGCACGGGGCATCGAGCACATTGATGCGCGCGCCCTTCCAGTCGATCGGCGCGATGGTCGTCGAGATGGAAAACGCACGCTTAACCTCTTCGGGGTCATAGTCGAGCGTGGGCTTGGTGCCGTCGTGGCCGCCCAGGCGGGCGGTCTTGCCGGAAAGGTGGAGCATGGCTTCGGCGAGTGAAGTCTTGCCCACCCCGCCTTGGCCTACGAGCACCACGTTCCTTACGTTACCGGTCTTGGGAGCACCCATGATGACCTCCTTGCAGGGCCGCGCGCAATGCGCGACGCCAACGGGGAGAGTTCGCGGTCGGTGCCATCCCGGGAGCAGCATGGTCGGCAGCCGAGCCGACTCACCCTCCAAATGTCCTATGCCACCACCCTACCCTCACGGGCGGCTGTCCATGCATACCTTTCGGCGCACGTACGAATACAGGCGGCGAGAGGAAGAGACAAGCTTGTGAGGCGATTATTGAACCCCGTCGATGCAAACAAAAAGCCGCCACAGACCGTAAGACCTGCGGCGGCTTCGCCTCAATTAATAGTTGAGTAAATACCTGAGCCTATCCCTCGATACGGCTCAAGAACTCACGGGTGCGCTGCTCACGCGGATGGTCGATGACCTGCTCGGCAGGACCCTCCTCGACAATGCGGCCGCCATCCATAAAGACCACGCGGTCGGCAACATCGCGCGCAAACTGCATCGCGTGGGTCACGATCACCATCGTCATATTCTGCGCGGCAAGGTCTTTAATGACACGCAGCACCTCGGCCGTCAGCTCGGGGTCGAGCGCCGAGGTCGGCTCGTCAAAGAATAAGATTTCCGGATCGAGCGCCAGGGCGCGGGCAATACTCACGCGCTGCTGTTGACCGCCCGAAAGCTCACACGGAACCTTGTTCTCGTTGCCCACAAGCCCCATCTGAGCAATCAATTCATGCGCACGAGCTTCCGCCTGCTCGCGCGGGCGCTTGAGCACGCGGATCGGCGCGTCGATGATGTTTTTCATCACGGTATAGTGCGGGAACAGGTTGTAATTTTGGAACACCAGGCCGAATCGCGAGCGCGCCTGCTTGGGCACATCGCCCTTCGCATAGACCGCGCCCGAACCCGCATCCGTCGCAACGGCAAGGTCACCAAACGAGAGCGAGCCTCCGTCGAGTGTCTCGAGCAGCGTGGCACACCGCAGCAGCGTGGACTTGCCGCCACCCGAAGGCCCGATAATCGCCACGACCTCGCCACGCTTGACCTCGAGCGAAATATCCTTGAGCACCTCATTGCCGCCAAACGCCTTGCGCGCGTTCGCTATATTCATTACCGTTCCGGACACGGGAACCTCCATGTGTTTAAAAAGACAGCGAGCGTGTGACTGGCGAGACAATGTGCTCCGAAAGAGGAGCGCCGCGTACTTCTGTACGCAAGCGACGGTTTGAGGAGCAGATTGGCCGTCAGGCACACGCGCAGCGTCGAGCAGTCCGCCGTTCGTTAGAACGGCGGAACGATCTAGTCGTGATAATAGTCCAGCTTCTTTTCGGCGGCGCCCAGCAGCATCTCGACCACAAAGTTAAAAATCCAGTAGATCAGCGCCGCGATCGCAAACGGCACCATGCTCACCTGCGAGGCGACCAGCGCCTTGGCCGTCGAGAACATCTCACCCACGCCAATGGCAAACGCCAGCGACGTGTCCTTGACCAGCGTGATGATCTCGTTGCCCATCGCCGGCAGAATACGCTTGGCGACCTGCGGCATCACGATATACAGAAACGTCTGCACGCGCGAGTAGCCCAGCACCTCGGCCGCCTCGTATTGACCACGCGGAATGGACTGCAGGCCCGAGCGATAGATCTCGGCAAAGTAACCGGCGTAGTTGATGATGAACGCCACGACGCACGCCGTCCACTTGGAATCGGGCGTGAGCGAAATGCCAAACACGTAGTACGGGGCAAAGTAGATGGCAAACATCTGCAGCATGAGCGGCGTACCGCGCATGACCGAGATATAGATGCGCGCAATCCAGCGAAGCGGCGCGATTTTGCTCATGCGCATAAACGCCACGGGAATTCCCAGCGGAATCGACCCCAGCAGCGTCAGCACAAACAACTGCAAACTGACCAAGAATCCCTGGCCGAGCATCTGCATCATGACCTGAATAGACAACCTAAGCTCTCTTTCGCGACAACAGAACAGCAAACCCAATGCTAAAGCGGGTTTTCCAGGTGCTCGAGTTTGCCGTGAAAGAGGAGCGCCGCGTACTAAATGTACGCAAGCGACGGTTTGAACGGCAAAATCGGGTGCCTGGGAAAGCCGCTATTTCAGAACCCAGTTGTCGAAGGAAAGACCATAATCTGCATACTTGTCGCACAGGTCCTTGACCGTGCCGTCCTCATAGAGTGCCTTGAGCGACTCGGTCACGGCGTCGGCCGACTTGGTGTCGCCCTGCTTAAAGCCAACGGCGTAGTGCTCGCTGGACAGCGGCTCATCAAGCTGCGTATAGGCATCGGGCTTGGCGGCAAGCTGATACTGGGCAATCGAAAGATCGCACGCCACGGCATCGACCGCGCCGCTCTCGAGCTGCATAAAGGCCGTGTTGTACTCGCCGATCGTGTCGAGCGTGGCAAACGTCGCCGCCAGATCCTTCTGGTCACCCTCGAGCACATCCTGCGCAGCGGAATCGGTCTGGGTAATCACGGTCTTGCCGGCAAGATCGTCCCAGCTCTTGATGCCTGCATCCTTCTTTACCACCAGCACCTGCTCGTTGAGCATGTACGGCTCGGAGAACGTGTAGTCGTCCTCACGGCCCTCCATGGTAAAGCCGTTCCAGATGCAGTTGATGGCGCCCGAGTTAAGCAGCGTATCCTTGGCATCCCAGTCGATGGCCTCGTATTTGACCTCCCAGCCCTGCTTATCGGCAACAGCCTTGGCCAGATCGAGATCAAAGCCGGTGTACTCGCCATCGTCGCCCACAAAGCCGTACGGAGGATAGGACTTATCAAAGCCCACCACGAGCTTCTTGGACTCCGCAGTGCCCTTCACATCCTTGGCCGCGGCAGAGCCAGCAGCGGAGCCCTTGCCGGCACCACCGCCGCAACCGACAAGACCAAGGCCAAGCACCGTGGCGAGCGAGCCGGCTAGACCAACAAACTGACGACGAGACATATCGGTGTTCATGGTATTCCCCCTTGATGACACTTTAGTTAGGTAAAGTGAATCATGTAACGTTCAGAATCATACACTTTAGCGTGATAGAGCACAAGATGAGTTTGCCCGCCGCGCGAGGGGTGCGGGGGTTAAGTTTCCTGCTCTACAGTCCTGCTCACGACGGAGGCCACATTAAGTGGCCTCCTGTTCGTGCGGAACTCGCGATAAACTTAACCCCCGCACCCCTCGCGCGGCGGGCAACCGTTGTTGGACTTATCACTGACACCAATAAACCGCTTGCATATCGTCTGTTGGCCTGGCACGGTACAATGCTTGTAGCTTTAAATTTATAAATTAGTGGGGTTATCGATGGCAGAATCTCGTGCGGAGCGTAGGGCTCGTCGTGCTTTGGTGGAGGCAGCTGAGGGGTTGAAGGAGGAGAAATCTTCCAATAATTCAAAGTCGTCTCAGGACGCGAGGGGTAAGTCGGCTAAGGGCAAGGCTAAGGCCAAGCGTCCCGGCTCTCGTCGAGGCGGGGATAAAGGGCCTCAGACTCGCACCAAGCGCCCGCATAAAGATCCGGTTTCGTCTGCGCGTAAGGCTGTGGACCCCAAGTCTCCCTGTTCGATCATGAAATCTTGTGGTGGGTGCACGGCGCTCAATCGTCCTTATAAAAAGCAGTTGGCAGCTAAGCAGGCTGCCATGGAGGAGCTTTTTGCTTCGCTTTGTGAGCGCGAGGGTATCGCCGTTGACCCTATTCGCGGTATGGGCGTCACCCTGGGCGACCCGGGTAAATATCCTGCGCCGCGTGGCTTTCGTCATAAGGCTGCCACTCCCTTTGCTCCCGGCAAGGAGGGCGCTGTCCGCTGCGGTTTCTTTGAGCGCGGCACGCACAAGATCGTTGCCGTGCCCGAATGTCCTGTCGAGGCGCCGGGTGCCCGTCAGATTCTCAACGGCATCGCACGCGAAGCTGAGCGGCTGCATATTCCCGCCTTTAATGAGGACAAGCATCTTGGTTTGCTTCGCTATGCCGTCGTCCGCTGCGGTTGGCGTACAGACCAGGTCATGGTTACGCTCGTGACCGCCCAGCGTGACTTGCCGCATGCGCAGGAGTTCTTTGAAGCCGTCGCGGCGCTCGATCCGCATATCGTCACCGTTGCCCAAAATATCAATGGCCGTCCCGGTAACGCCATCTTGGGTGAGGAGACTCGTGTCGTCTATGGCGTCGAGTGCATGCGCGACCAGCTGCTCGGTTGCGAATTCGATATCTCCCCTACCGCGTTCTATCAGACCAATCCGCAGCAGACCGAGCTGCTCTATCAGCTCGCGATTGACGGCATGGACCTGCAGCAGGGTGACATTCTTATGGACGCGTACTGCGGCAGCGGCACCATCGGTCTGTGCGCCGCGAAGGATGCCCAGGACAGAGGTGTCGGCATTATGCTGCTCGGCGTGGAGCGCAACCCGGCGGGCATTGCCGACGCACGTCGCAATGCCGAGCTCAACGGCCTCACCCGCAGCGCTTGGTTTATGGCCGACGATGCCACCGACTACATCCTAGATGCCGCAGATAACAACGAGCGCGTCGACGTCCTTTCCATCGACCCGCCGCGCGCCGGCTCTACCCCCGAGTTCCTCGAGGCCGCCTGCGCACTTAAGCCGCGCCGCATCACCTATATCAGCTGCAACCCCGTAACTCAAGAGCGCGACCTGCATCAGCTCCTCGACGGAGGCTATTGCCTGCTCAAGATCACGCCCGTCGACATGTTCCCTCACACCGACCACACCGAAACCGTAGCGGTCCTCGAACGCCGCTAACCGACCTCAGTAGATTTTTGGGACAAGAAAGGGGGCGACCCGCCTGGGCCGCCCCCTTCGCTTGGTTTATAAACTCCGCTACATCCCATTGCGCAGATCGCACACGCCGGCTGCCGCCATCTCGCGCAGCAGCGTCTCGCGGTCGCGCGTCACGATCAAATCTAGCGGGAAGTGAATCTCGTCGAGCATCTTGCGCGCGTGATCGAGCTTGCCAATGGCCATGCCAATGTGGGCATCGGTTGACACGCCAATGCCCACGCCCAGCTCGGCGCAGCGCTCGGCGATCTTGCGGCATACGGCCCAATGCTCAGTGTCGACACCGTGTTCAAGACTATGGTTGTTGATCTCGATAATCTTGTGCTTGGCCTTAGCCGCCAACAGCACCTCGTCGATATCGAACGGCACGCCCGAACGCCCCGTGTGACCCAGCATGAACACCTTGGGGTACTCCAGGGCATTGATATACATCTCGGTCGTCTGGGCCAGCGTCGCGCCTTCAGCAATCTGCGGATTATGCACGCTCGCAACCAAATAATCCAAATTTCGCGTAACCAAATCGAACAGCGAATGCTGACGACTGTACGAATCACCGGCAATATCGAGCGTGACAGGAGTGTCCTCGCCAAACAGGCTTCCGTCCAGCGAAACGATATCGGCCTCGGCACCACGCAGCACCAGCACGCCGCTCCAAATGCGCGGCCAGATATCCTGGTTGATAAAGAATTGGTAACTGCGCAGGTCATTGGGGCAAGCCGTAACCATAGAGCTCAGATGGTCGGCAGATCCGAGCACCTGCAGGCCACGCTCTGCCGCCCAGTACACATTCTCCTCAATGGTCGAATATGCATGCGCAGAGAATATCGTATGGGTATGAATGTCACAAGAAAGCAGGTAGGGCATCAGGTCTCCTTATCTGGCACGGCCGTCGCTTATATTCATTGTACGCATAGCCTTCGATAGTCGTAAAACCACTCCATCCCAAAGACACAACGTCCATGACAACGGGGTCTGGCTTAACACCAAACCCCGTTTCACGTAAAACATTGTAGGCAGAGCGCTTTACTTTTAACGATACTCGTCCGCCAACTGTTTCCAAGCGGGTAGCGAATTGATAATCGTTTCGTAACTCACGCAATAGCCCAGGCGGAACCAACCCGGCATACCAAAGCTGTCCGAGGGAACCGCAAGCAACTCATACTTCTTTGCACGCTCGCAAAACGCATTCGCATCGGGTTCCAGCGCCTTCACCCACAGGTAGAATGCACCATCCGGCTCAACATAGGTGTAGCCGTACTCCGCTAGTGCGTCGGTAAGCGCGGTGCGGTTGCGCGCATAGGCCTCGACATCGCTCGGCTCATCGATGCAATCGATGATTACGCGCTGGAAGAGTGCCGGTGCGCATACAAAACCTAGCGTACGGGCAGCACCCGCAACAGCCGGCATCAGACGGGCAGCCTGCGGATTGGTGTTGGGAACCAAGATCCACCCCACGCGCTCGCCCGGCAGCGACAGCGACTTGGAATACGAGTAGCACACGATGGTGTGCTCGTAGATCGAGGGCACCCAAGGCACCTCGGCACCGTACACAATCTCGCGGTACGGCTCATCCGAGATGAGCATAATCGGATTCTCGGGATCGCGCTGAGCGTTGGCCTCGCGCAGAACATTGGCCAGTCGCGTCAGCGTGTCGCATGTATATACGGCACCGGTCGGATTGTTGGGAGAGTCAATGATGACGGCCGCCGTCTTATCGCTGATCGCCTTGAGCACGTTGTCCACGCTCAGCTGGAACGTATCTTCATCGGCGAGCGCCTCAACACACGTACAGCCGGCCTTCTCAATCCAAACGCGATACTCCGGAAAGTACGGGGCGATAACAATAACCTCGTCGCCCGGGTTCGTAACGGCGTTGAGCGTGCAGGTGAGCGAAGCCGCGGCACCCACCGTCATAAATACGTCTTTGCCCTCATAGCTCGTGCCAAAGCGGCGGTTGAGCGATTCGGCCACAGCGGCACGACATTGCGGCAGGCCCGGTGCGGGCGTGTAGCCGTGCAGCTGGTCGCTCGGCAGCTCCAGGGCCTTCTTAATCGACTCAGCCACAGCAGCGGGCGCCGGAACGCTCGGATTGCCCAGCGAAAAATCGAATACGTTTTCCGCACCGATCTGCGCCTTGCGCTCAAGGCCATAGCTAAAAATCTCACGGATGATGGAGCTTTCCGCGCCGCGAGCATACATAGTTTCGTTGATCATCTGTTCCCCTTTCGCATAGGCGCTATTGTACGCTTTAGCCGAGCAAAGTGCCGCAGCAATGTTAATTGGGGACAGACTTAAATGCGTGAAAACGCTCATTTAAGTCTGTCCCCAATCAACAGATGGCCCAATATCGCTCAAAAAAAGCCTCCGCAGGTTTCCCCGCGGAGGCTTTCGCCACAAAGACTATTTGTCGGCGTCGGTGTCGGCACCGGCATTGACGGCATGGTCATCGTCAGCACCATCGGATGCGGCTTCGGCATCCTCCTGCATGGCCGCCTGCGCAAAGGCCGCGGCATCAGCCGCCAGCTCCTCCTCGCTCATACGAGGCGCGCGCTTCTTGGTCGGCATGCCGGCCGCCTTGGCATTGCGCTCCTCCTTGGCCGCCAGGATATCACCCTCGCGCTCAAGGTAGGCATCCCACTCGTTGTCGAGCAGGGCGTTCACGGCGTCGCCTTCGACGGTCTCGCGCTCAAGCAGCACCTTCGCCATCAGATCGAGCTGATCGCGACGGGCGTCCAGGATCTCGACCGCACGACGATGGGCCTCACGCATAATGCGCTGAACCTCGATATCGATGCGGCGCGCCGTCTCCTCGGAGTAATCCTGGTGATCGGCGTAATCGCGACCAAGGAACACCTGATGTTGCGCCTCGCCAAACACTTGCGTGCCCAGCTCCTCGCTCATGCCCAAGCGCGTGACCATCTCGCGCGCCATCTTGGTTGCGCGCTCCAGATCGTTGCTCGCGCCCGACGTAATGTCATCGCACATGAGCTCCTCGGCAACGCGACCGCCCAAGAACACGGCAAGCTCGTCGAGCATCTCGTTCTTGGTCTTGAGGAAGTGGTCCTCCTGCGGAAGCTGCAGCGTGTAGCCCAGCGCCTGGCCACGGCTGACGATCGAGATCTTGTGGACCGGATCGGAGTGCTCCAGGATGTGGCCCACCAGGGCGTGACCGCTCTCGTGGTAGGCAATCGTGGTGCGCTCGGCCTCGGTCATCACGCGACCCTTGCGCTGCGGTCCGGCAATCACGCGCTCCATCGATTCCTCGACCTCGTCCATCGAGATCACGGAACGATGACGGCGAGCGGCCAGCAGCGCAGACTCGTTGAGCAGGTTCGCTAAATCGGCACCAGTAAAGCCAACGGTCATCTGGGCGAGCTTCTCAAACTTAACGTCCTCGTCCATCGGCTTGTTCTCGGCATGCACGCGCAAAATCTGCTCGCGGCCCTTCACGTCCGGACGGTCGACCGTAACCTGACGGTCAAAACGGCCGGGACGCAGCAGCGCCGGATCCAGAATGTCGGGGCGGTTGGTGGCGGCGATCAGGATGACCGACTCGCTCTCCTCAAAACCGTCCATCTCGACCAGCAGCTGGTTGAGCGTCTGCTCGCGCTCGTCGTGGCCGCCGCCCAAGCCGGCTCCGCGCTGACGTCCCACGGCATCGATCTCATCGATGAAGATGATCGACGGGGCCTGGGACTTGGCCTCCTTAAAGAGGTCACGCACACGGCTGGCGCCGACACCTACGAACATCTCGACAAAGTCGGAACCCGAGATGCTAAAGAACGGCACGCCCGCCTCGCCGGCAACGGCCTTGGCCAGCAGCGTTTTACCGGTGCCCGGAGGGCCAACCAGCAACACGCCGCGCGGGATCTTGGCGCCCAGCTTGCGATAGCGATCGGGATCGCTCAAAAAGTCGCGGATCTCCTCGAGCTCCTCGACCGCCTCGTCCACGCCGGCAACGTCTTCAAACTTGACCTTGGGGCGCGTGGCCTCGTTGGTCTTGGCGTTGGTCTTGCCAAACTGCATGTTCCTGTTGTTGGCGCCCATCATCTGGCGCATAAAGTAGAACATGATGGCAATCAGGGCGATCGTTGGAAGCACGCTCATCGCCAGGTCGCCCCAAAAATCGGGATCATTGGTGTTGACGATGTACTTGGTATCGGGGTGCTCCGCCATAAGCTCGGCAAGCGAATCGGAGCCGACATAGGTCGAGGAGAAGCTCTTGAGCTCGCTCGTATCGCCCTTGTCCTTCTTCGTCTTCCAGTAATGACCCGTCACGCTTCCGTCTTGAACCGTATAGGTCAGATCTTCGACGCGATCCTGCTTGATGGCACTCACCATCTCGCTCGTCGCGAGCTTAACGGTATTGCTGGAATTGGCAAAGCCGGAGCCCATGTTAAAGAAGGCGTAGCCCAGGAGCGCGCAAGCCAAAATAAAATACAGCCAGCCCGTACGCGTGGGCTTCTTGCCTCCGGGCACCCCCGGGATCTTAGGCTCCCGGGGAGTCTGGGAATTGTTATCGTTGCGGTCGTCGGGCATCTTACGAATAAACCTCCGGTTTCAAAATGCCCAGATACGGAAGGTTACGATAGCGCTCGGCATAGTCGAGGCCGTAGCCCACCACAAAGGCATCGGGGCAATGGGTTCCAACATACTTGGGCGTGATGGCCGAGGTACGGTCCTCAACGTCCTTCCACAGGAAGGCGGCGACCTCCAGAGAAGCGGGCTTGCGGCTCTCGAGGTTCTTCATCAGATACTTGAGCGTCAGGCCCGAGTCCAGAATGTCCTCGACGATCAGCACGTCGCGACCGCGGATGTCGATATCCAGGTCCTTAATGATACGCACGATACCCGAGGACTTCACACCGTCGCCATAGCTCGAAACAGCCATGAAATCGATGTTGGTCGGCAGCTCGATCTTGCGCATCAGGTCGCCCATAAAGACCACGGCGCCGCGCAGGACCGCAATCAGCACCAGATCCTTACCCGCGTAGTCGCGAGTAATCTGCTCGCCTAGGCGAGAGACGATACCGTCGATATCCTCCTGCGTAAACAGAACCTTCTCGATATCCGGATGTTGAGAAGCCATGACAACCCTTTCTTGTGCTTATCGCCCACACACCGCCGTATGGACGCGAGCTTCACATTCTAGCAGCGCACGGGGTATATTTTCCAGCCCGTACGCCATCAGCGCGGGAATACCGTCAACGTCGCACAGAATAGCTGACGCGGGACGCTATTCCGCATCGACCACACGAAGCAGATACGCCACGCGCGTTGCGGCCGTGCATTTAAAACGCTCGTCCGCGCGAACGCCTGCGACCCATACCACGGCACCTCCCGGAGCCGTTCTCACCACAGGAACGCCTGCGCGCTCAGAAACGGGAATACGAGCCTCGTTGAGCAGGTCGGACACCTTCTTACTTCGCCCACTCATGCCCAACGGACACATCACATCCCCCGGCGCGGGACCGTCTACCCACAGACGCGCCAAACGCGCCTCGGCGGGAATCTCCCCGCGCGAGCCGGCGAGCATCCGTTCGCTATCGCGATCGGCAAAGCCCAGCGTCGCGGCATCCACCATAGCGACCACCCCTCCGGCACCCGCAAGTTCGCGGGCACGGCGCACAATATCGCACCCCGGCTTGACGGCTATCGGCTCTGCCACCAGGATGCGGCCCGCCCCCAGCGGCAATCGACCGGGAATGGTGATCCAATCGGCAACTAACCCCTCGCGCGCCGCCGGGGCCTTGAATGACAGCATGCCAAACTCCACGCGCGCATCGATTCCCGCCGGCAGCGTGACCGAACCCGAGCCTTCGGCAACACAGGCAAGCACGCGCTCCACATGCCGCATCTCCGGGCGAGCGTCGGGGTCGATACGCTTAATTGCCAGTCGCACCATGCGCCGGGCAATTACCACCTCGGCCGCGGCCAGTCGGCGGGCGTCAAGGACCAGTGCACCCGCCGCCTCCTTACGCAGGCAGCTTCGAAACGCCTGTGCGGAAAGCTGGGAAAGAAAGGCGTCCTCATCGCCCAGAATTTCGCAAGCGGCGCCAATCGTCTTACAGACGCTCGCGTTGCGCTGCGCCACCACCGGCATCACTCGATGGCGCACGTAGTTACGCAAGTACGACACGTCCTCGTTGCTCTCGTCCTCTCGCCACGGCTGACCATGCACCTGCAGATAGCCCACGAGCTCATCATGAGTCAGGTCGAGCAAGGGACGCACCACGATATTCCTTCGGCGGGGAATGCTCGATAGACCAGCGGGCCCCGAACCCTTAATCGCGTTCATCAAAAACGTTTCCGCGCGATCCGAAGACGTGTGCGCGGTGCAGATACGAGCCGCCGTTCGCGGTGCCCCCGTCTGGGCGCAGAGCTCGCGAACATACCTTCGCGCCGCGGCATACCGCACCTCGCGGGCAGCCGCCTCGATATTGCCCGATTCATTATCAAAATAGGCATGCTCAACACACAGCGGCAAACCATATTGTGCGCATAGGCCGCGCACAAAGGCCTCGTCGCCATCGGATGCCTCGCCGCGCAGATGATGGTTCACATGCAGCACGTGCAGTCGCTCGCGCGCGATGGGGGCTACACCGCGCCCATCCAGAATATCCAACTTTGATGTGCACGCCATAAGGAGCAAAGCCGTCGAGTCCGCACCACCTGATACCATGAGCACCACGGGGGCAGCCGTCTGCCGCATTGCCAGGGCTTTATCATCAGCCCGCGATGCAGCATGATGTCCGTAATGCTGAGATACCGTTGGCATTTGCTTCCTCCTCTATTCGTTCGCACCCATTGTATCCTTTGGAATCTTATGTCTCGTCTGCACCTTCATATCCTTGGCAGCGGCTCAAAAGGCAACTGTGCGCTCATCGAAGCCCCCCGGGGGCTCATTATGGTCGATGACGGACTGTCTCGCCGCGAGACATTAAAGCGCATGGCAGAACTGGGGCTCTCGACAGACAACGTCTCGGCTCTTCTCATTACTCATGAGCATAGCGATCACATCAAGGGCCTCGATGTCTGGTGCAAGCACTGGCACGGCCCCCTCTTTGCCAGCAGGGGCACACTTTCGAGCAAAGAAAGTCTTTCGCATCTGCCTGTCGAGGAATTCGATCCCGGTGACACCCTATCCATTGCCGGCATCCAGGTGCAAACCTACTCAACATCACACGATGTCATCAATCCTGTCGGCTATCGATTCAATGCTCTCGATGATTCAATCGGCTTTGCCACCGACACCGGAGAACTATCGAGCCAAGCCATGAACACCCTCAAAGATTGTCGAGTCCTTGCGCTCGAAAGCAACCACGATGTGACCATGCTGCGCGAGGGAGAATAGCCCCGCTTTCTTCAGGAGCGCATCCTGTCTGCAAGGGGACACCTCTCCAACGACCAAGCCGCCGAAGCCGCGCGCGAACTTGTTACCGATCGCACCGAACAGCTCATTGCCATGCATATCAGCCAAGATAACAATCGTCCGAGCCTTACCGTCAAAAGCTATGCCAAAGCTCTAGCCGCAACCCTGGATGACGAGGTCGGCAGCTCCGCCACCCTTCTCCAAGGATCGCGAAAACTCTCGATACGCCCCGCAAGCCAGTATCGGCCAGTAACCATTCAATAGGCTTTCCTAGACAGCAAAAGGGGCCAGGAATCGCTTCCCAGCCCCTTTTGCTGTCTTTTAATAGCTCAGAACACCAACGAAGTTAGTCGATGGAGATCTTCGTAACGTTCTTCTTCTCGACGATCTTGGGAACCGTAACGGTCAGGATGCCGTCAGCGTACTTAGCCGAGAGGCCCTCGCTCGAAGCGTCCTTAAGATACACACCACGGGTCGCGCTGTACGAGCTGAACTCCTTCTGCAGGAAGTTCTTGCCCTCGTTCTCCTCGTCTTCCTCGACATTCACGCTAATAGACAGACGGCCCTCGTTAAGCTCGACATCGATATCGTCCTTGGCGACGCCGGTCAGATACGCCTTGACCTCATAGCCATCGCCCTTATCCTCAACGTCAACGGGGAACGCCTTAGAGGCAATCGAGTTGTTCGCTAGGTCGCTCATATCATCAAACAGATCGAACAGCGAGCTTGCAGAGGGACGAACGCCAAAAACCGAACGATAAGGAACCATGCTTGCCATGTTTACCACTCCTTTATAGGACTGCCGAGTCATCTTCTAGGTGACTGGGACTTCTTTTGACGCTCTTATATATGCCCACCCGATGCTCATATATACATCGACTATAAAGTTTTTTTGAGTCCAGTACTATAAGCATATCTAAGTGTGTTTGACTCAGGTTTTAATAAGGTTAAGGTTCTTTGAACCAGAGCTTAAATAACAAGTATGTTCACAGCTACAAATAGCAAGGGGCTTACAATGAGCGCGTACACGTTGTTGGTAACGAGCTAAAGGGCATCATGGACGACCAAAACCAGAACAATATGTTTATGCCGACGCAGGGGGAAGATACTTCCACGCAGCCGCCACGGTTCCATCGCCCCCACATCTCGCAAGAGCCCATTAATGATCCGGAGCCCGAGTATGTGACGAGAAATCGATATCAAACGCTCGAGGATGCCCAAACGGGACGTAAACATATGGGCGTCGCCTCGGGAGACCCCGTATATCTGAAAGACGCACCATTATCTAAAAACAGCGCAGCTAGTGATGAGCCGATGAAAGCATCCGCCACTCATCAACAAAGAGGTCCTCGACCAAAGCAAACCTTGACGCATTCGGCTCGCTATCTCGAAACGCCAAAACAGGGAAAATCAATCTTCGTTTCGACAAGTAAACGACGCAAGCAGCATCGACTGACAATCCTGCTTTTGATCATTGCGGTCATAGCAGTTGCCCTTGTTATTCGATTTATCTTCTTTAAATAAAGGCTCAATACCAAAAACGATAAGATCGTCTGGTGTAATTGAGTCATTTATGCCCCGTAAACGCAAAAAAGGGGGAGGCCGCGAGGCCTCCCCCTTCTCAGTTCAAGCGTACGGCTCGGTGCCGTCCACCGGTCAGCGGCGCCCTGGCCTCCCACGGGCTGACCCCGCAGTACTCTCGGCGCGATGGGGCTTAGCTTCCGGGTTCGGAACGGGACCGGGCGTGCCCCCCATGCTCTGGCCGCTGACCGGTGGGCGGCGCCCACCGTTACGGTGTCCGGTGTCTCTCTCACGTGCCCTGGGGGCCGCATGGCGCATAGGAAAGATTCGACTCGGGGGCATCCTCGTGCCCGGACCGCGCCTAAGAGCGCATGTCCCGCGGGCCGCGAGGTGCGGTTCCGGAAGAGCTCGGGCGATTAGTGCGGCTCGGCTGAGGCTGTCGCCAGCCTTGCACCTGCCGTCTATCGACCAGGTAGTCTACCTGGGCCCTTACCGGAAGGAGAACTAATCCCTGGAACGGCTTCCCGCTTAGATGCCTTCAGCGGTTATCCGCGCCGCACGCGGCTACCCGGCCGTGCCGTTGGTCGACAACCGGTTCACCGGAGGTGCGTCCACCCCGGTCCTCTCGTACTGGGGGCAGCCTCCATCGATTCTCCTGCGCCCACGGAGGATAGGGACCGAACTGTCTCACGACGTTCTGAACCCAGCTCGCGTACCGCTTTAAACGGCGAACAGCCGTACCCTTGGGACCTGCTCCAGCCCCAGGATGCGATGAGCCGACATCGAGGTGCCAAACCTTGCCGTCGATGTGGACTCTTGGGCAAGATCAGCCTGTTATCCCCGGAGTACCTTTTATCCGTTGAGCGACGGCCCACCCACTCGGGGCCGCCGGATCACTAGAGCCTGCTTTCGCACCTGCTCGGCTTGTGGGCCTCGCAGTCAAGCCCGCTTGTACTCTTGCATTCAAAAGGACGGTTGCCGACCGTCCCGAGCGGACCTTCGCGCGCCTCCGTTACCCTTTAGGAGGCGACCGCCCCAGTCAAACTGCCCGCCTGGCACGGTCCCCGAGCCGGTTGACGGCCTCGGGTTAGGACGCCGGTCGCGCGAGGGCAGTATTCCAAGGGCGGCTCCCCGGGGGCTGGCGCCTCCGGATCGATGCCTCCTGCCTATCCTCTACACGCGGGACCAGCGGCCAATGCCAAGCTGCAGTGAAGGTTCACGGGGTCTTTCCGTCCTTCCGCGGGTAAGTCGCATCTTCACGACCAGTGCAATTTCACCGGGTCCATGGTCGAGACAGCGCCCAAGTCGTTGCGCCTTTCGTGCAGGTCGGAACTTACCCGACAAGGAATTTCGCTACCTTAGGACCGTTATAGTTACGGCCGCCGTTTACCGGGGCTTGGCTTCGGGGCTTCGCGCGATGCGCTAACTCCTCCGCGTGACCTTCCGGCACCGGGCAGGCGTCAGACCCTATACGTCGCCTTGCGGCTTCTGCAGAGTCCTGTGTTTTTGGTAAACAGTCGCTTGGGCCTCTCCACTGCGGCCCGCCTCCGCTCCCCGGGCAAGCCGGTTCACGTACGCGCGGGCACCCCTTCTCCCGAAGTTACGGGGCCATTGTGCCGAGTTCCTTGACCATGGTTGACCCGATCGCCTCGGTATGTTCTACCCACCCACCTGTGTCGGTTTGCGGTACGGGCGCGCACGCGCCTGCCTAGGGGTTTTTCTAGGGACCTCGGGCTCACTCGCTTCGCTTAAGTGCTTCGTCCGGAGCCTCGCCCTCGATGCGGACCGGATTTCCCTGGTCCGCGGGCCGCGCTCCATCACGGGGACGTCCAGAACCCCGCCGAGCCACCCCCATCCGTCGCCCCGTCGGTCGTAGCGCCGCGTGCGCGGTGCAGGAATGTCTGCCTGCTGCGCGTCGGCTACGCCTCCCGGCCTCGCCTTAGCCCCCGACTGACCCTGGGAGGATTAGCCTTGCCCAGGAAACCTCGGGTTCACGGCGGACGAGTTACTCTCTCGTCTCTCGCTACTCATGCCAGCATTCTCACTCCCATGCGCTCCACCGTCGGTCGCCCTCCGGCTTCTCCGCCCATGGGAAGCTCCCCTACCGATTCTAATGAATTAAAATCCCGCCGCTTCGGTGTCCAGCTTAGCCCCGTGTATTGTCGGCGCATGTCCACTCGACCAGTGAGCTGTTACGCACTCTTTGAATGGATGGCTGCTTCTAAGCCAACATCCTGGTTGTCTGGGCGGACGCACATCCTTTGCCACTCGGCTGGAACTTGGGGACCTTAGCGGGCGGTCCGGGCTGTTTCCCTCTCGAGCACACAGCTTAGCCCACATGCTCTGACTGCCGCGCTCTGGGCCGCCGGCATTCGGAGTTCGGTTGGATTCGGTAGGCGGCGAAGCCCCCTCGTCCATCCGGTGCTCTACCTCCGGCGGTGAACGCGCGACGCTAGCCCTAAAGCTATTTCGGGGAGAACGAGATATCTCCGGGTTTGATTGGCCTTTCACCCCTATCCACAGGTCATCCCCTCCGTTTTCAACCGAAGTGGGTTCGGCCCTCCACAGAGTCTTACCTCTGCCTCAGCCTGCCCATGGATAGATCACCCGGCTTCGCGTCTGCGGCTGGCGACTGATCGCCATCTTAAAGGCTCGCTTTCACTGCGGCTCGGTTCTTGCCTTAACCTCGCCGCCAACCGCAACTCGCTGGCTCATTCTACAAAAGGCACGCCGTCACAGCGCATGGCTGCTCCGACTGCTTGTAGGCACACGGTTTCAGGTACTGTTTCACTCCCCTCTCGGGGTGCTTTTCACCTTTCCCTCACGGTACTGGTTCGCTATCGGTCATAGGAGAGTGCTTAGCCTTGGAGGGTGGTCCCCCCAGATTCATACCGGGTTTCACGTGTCCGGCATTACTCGGGATCCCTCTCTCGGGCCCGCGGTCCTTCGGGTACGGGGCTCTCACCCTGTATCGCCCGGCTTCCCAGCCGGTTCCCCTGGACCGAGGGTTTCTGACCCGACCCCGCCGCTCCAGCGACGGGACGGAGGGTCCCACTACCCCACGTGCGGCAACGCCTGGAGGCTTACACGCGCACGGGTTTAGGCTCTTGCGCTTTCGCTCGCCGCTACTCGCGCAGTCTCGGTTGATTTCCTTTCCTCCGGGTACTTAGATGTTTCAGTTCCCCGGGTTGCCTCCTCCGAGCCTATTTGATTCAGCTCGGGGTTGCTGGGCTCGACCCCAGCAGGGTTCCCCCATTCGGAGATCCGCGGGTCGAAGGGTGCTTGCCCCTCACCGCGGCTTATCGCAGCTTGCCACGTCCTTCGTCGGCTTCCTATGCCAAGGCATCCACCGTGTGCCCTTAATATCTTCATCTAACAAATCTTGCTAGGTCTACGAGTAAAAAATCTCAATATTCCTGATATTTGGGTATCGATCATACATTCACGATCGTGATATGGATGCGAATCACTTTCTTTCCTGCAGACAAGTCATGTAAATGATGTCTGTGGTCGCTAACTCGAGAATCGAGTTAGATGGTTGTGATTCGATTTTGATTCACTAAAACGCTATGCAACTCTCAAGGTGCCCCGCAGGCGTCCGTCCGCCTGAGACGGCGGGGGCCCTCGGAGCCGGGTACTGTGAGTTCTTGAACTGCAGACCGGGGCGGGATGCCCCGTAGGTTGTCTTCCAGGTCGGAGGAGCTCGGCTCGACTCCGATCGGCACTGTACGTGTCTCCCTAGAAAGGAGGTGATCCAGCCGCACCTTCCGGTACGGCTACCTTGTTACGACTTCACCCCCCTCACCCTCCACACCTTCGGCGCCTCCCCCCTTGACGGTTGGGCCGGCGACTTCGGGTGCAGACGACTCGGGTGGTGTGACGGGCGGTGTGTACAAGGCCCGGGAACGCATTCACCGCGGCATGCTGATCCGCGATTACTAGCAACTCCGACTTCATGGGGGCGGGTTGCAGCCCCCAATCCGAACTGGGGCCGGCTTTCCGGGATCCGCTCCCCCTCGCGGGGTGGCATCCCTCTGTACCGGCCATTGTAGCACGTGTGCAGCCCAGGGCATAAGGGGCATGATGACTTGACGTCGTCCCCGCCCTCCTCCGCCTTGACGGCGGCGGTCCCGCGTGGGTTCCCGGCATCACCCGATGGCAACACGCGGCGGGGGTTGCGCTCGTTGCGGGACTTAACCCAACATCTCACGACACGAGCTGACGAC
>CABSYR010000003.1:0-111607 GCA_902481895.1 uncultured Collinsella sp.
CGGAATCGGCTAAAGTGCGATGGCGAAATTGGTTGTTTTTACAGTAGCGCTAACATCTCGATGCCCATGAGGTCGCGCGCGATGAGGTAGAGCTCGCGCCCCGCCTGGAGCTTCGGCCGCGTCGTCGTGTAGCGCTTGACCTGCGAGAAGGCGTGGAAGGTGCACCTCTGGACCCTGGTGCGCGGCCAGGTCTCGCGCACGGCCTTGGCGAACCCGCTCCCGCCGTCGGTGACGACCACCTCGGGCGCCGGGATCGGCGACATGAGGGCCGACCACGCCCTCGAGTTCTCGGACCTGGCCATGTACCAGGAGACCACCCTCTCGCCGCTGCAGCATATGAGCACCACGAGGTCGCGCGCGACCCAGATCCCGTCGACGTGGAGCACGCGGTGCAGCTCGCCGTCGGGGACGGGCATGGGCCAGACCTCCCAGAACTCGGCCGTCCTGCGCCTGAAGGACCGTCCGCCGCCCGGCATCGCCGCCTGGGAGTCCTTGGAGAGGAGCCACCCGAGGAACTCGTCCAGCCTCGCCGCGGTGTCGTCGTACCTCACCGTCGTCGACGCGCCGCAGGCCGTGCACCTCCACCGCCGGGACCCCGATGAGGTCCTGCCGTTGCGCTTGGTCCGACCGCCGCAGTAGGGGCAATAAACGGCCTTCATGGGCACCTCTTCCGAAAGGATATTTAACGGTTCCGGAAAAGGTTATCTACCTGCGGGAACGACAGGCAACCGGACACACATTCTGTCCGAGCGGTTAAAAGCGGGCACGGAATTTAAACGGCTGAAAAAGGGGCATCGACCTGCGCCGATGCCCCCAACGTGGACACACATTTTGTCCTATAAGCCTGAGCTGAGCATTGAGGTTCCACCCTTTGCTGCAACTACACGGGGTTGGACGGCAATGAATATGCCGGGCCGCATACCACGCGCAGCGGGGGTCCATGTCCCAGTATGTTGCCTACAGCAGCCTCGATGTCCACGCACACATCATCTCTGCCTTCGCGTTCAATCCATTTGCCGGAGAGTGCGAGGGTTGCCAGGCCGTAGAATTCGAGCCGAACAAATGAAATGCGGTATCAGCGCATAGGATTAAACTGACGATTGCTTTGCACTGAGAATACGCTTGGAAAGCCGCTATGGGTGGCGGCCCGGGTTAAATAGAGAAGCCCGTCCGATCACTTTCATGTGGCGAACGGTCGGGCTTCTTATTCCACTTGCCAATGCTCGGCTCATATTGGAAGAAAGCTACGCTAATGTTTGCGTGACACTCCTATTTTCTCCGAAGAAAGAGTCGGATAATGAAGAATAGAATTAAAAAAGGTGCCAGATATAACGCAAGTATAAAGGCTAATCCAACGAGACCTTGCAATAATGGCATAACTCCTCCCAGACACGAGATTTTGGTATTTGTTCCCATCTTATTCTGAATTGGACCAAATAGTTCCTAGCCACAAAACTACTCGTCAACTGGATCGCACCAATCTGCTGGCAAAACACAGCTTGATTCTTTATCGACATAGCACCAATCCGCAACAGGGCACTCGGCGATGTCGTAAAAATTGCATATATCAACTCCAAGACAACAAGGCTCAACGGGAGGATGTTCATTTGAACCAACAGGATGGATATGCTTCATAACAGCTCCTCACCTTAATCCAATTAGAGACTACGTTTGATCAATGCCACAGTGATCTACAACGCAGATGCTGCCGCCATCCATGTCATAGTCGCAGTAATCGTATGCACCACAGCCATCTGCTTTATCATAAACAGTACAGATGTCAGTAATGCCCAAGAGGCAGTCAAAAGACATCGGCTTCACGCCTGCCTCGTCGCCACTTCCTGGATTAATCGGATGAATATGCTTCACGACTACCTCCCTTTGAGTGCAGAAAAACCTCAATATTGTGTATAACAAACCAAGATGTCTAGTTCACCATATTTCTAGAATGGTTTCGGCGAATGTAGCAATAAGCTTCGCAGACGGTAATCAGAAGAACGAACACCTCCACAATGGTGACAGCAATGCGCTGAACCGCTTATTCCGATACAGTAGCTTCTCGTTGATTTTTCTCCTGCGAAGATGAGTGGCGGGAAATAAGGTCAAAAGCCATCTCGTAGCACATTTTTCTATATTCACATGATGCAGGGTGTAGACTCTTGGGCAAGTAGCCGTGCTCGTCTGCAGCCTCCCAGCTACAGCCCCCACCACAGAAAGACCGAGCCCAACAGTCCGTACAGTCAATTCTTTTTTCGACACCCTGACTCCAGTTTTCAATATACCTAGTTTCGTCAATTCCGGTGACGATGTTGCCCATTTTGAATCGCATCATCCCGACAAACCTGTGACAGGGGTATACGTCCCCTTCGGGAGTCACGGAAATAAAACGCCTGCCAGCCCCGCATCCGACAAAGGCGATCCTGTTGCTCATAATCAAATCAACTGCAGTTTTCAATGTTCTAAACAAGGGCTTTTCCCCTTGATCAATCTGTTTGAGATATTGATCCGCCAAATCTATTAGGCCCGCCCTGATTTTGTTTAATGAGTGTTCTTCGAGTTTGATATTCTCATCGAATGAGCTCACGGGCGAGAAGTAAATCCTTCTGAAGCCCATCTCTTTAAACTGAAGATAGTCTTCAACAAGGTTACAGTTATTATTTGTTAAGGTCGCTCTTGCGCCGAAGGGGAACGACTCGGAAAAACGACGAACGTTTTTGTCGATATCGGAGAAAGAGCCGCCTCCCGTCTTGTACGGGCGCGATGCATCGTGCTTGCATCCTGTACCATCGAGACTAATCAGAACAGAAAACCCGTGCTCCTTGAAAGAATTCACAGCAGTGTCATTCAAAAGCGTTCCGTTAGTCGTAATAGAATAGGTAAAGTTTCTATTGGGGTATATTCTTTTTGAATAGTCGACCGTTTTCCATATCAGCGGCTCGTTAATCATGGGTTCCCCACCAAAAAAGACGATCGCAAGCGTTTCGTTTTCCGATGAACTTGCGACGAGGTAGTCGACCGCCTTGAAGGCTATCTCGTCTGTCATCAGCAGAGGAGACGTTCCATAATCTCCTTTACCGGCAAAACAGTAACTACAACCAAGGTTGCATGCATGTGAAACGTGGAGTTCGATGGATCTAAGTTTTCGAGGCGTGTCTTTTGTTAAGAAAGTCCGCTCAGACAATCGTTGATACTCATCAATGTCGTCTTCAAGTTCTGCTATGGTCGTTTGGTCGTAGCCTTTCGCAGCAAGTGACTTTGTTAGCAACTTCGAGTTGACCGTTCTTCCCGATGCTTCAAATATGCGAAGCGCATCTTCTGATGCTTGGTCAACCTGAAAGCAATTGCGAGTGACCTCATCGAAGCAGTAACGACGATCACTTACTGAGAAAAAATGCATACGTTCCTCAATTTCATGCTGGACTGGCACTAACCTTGTTTATTGTCGCGCAGCTATAAAAAACCACCAGCGGGGATTCGGTGTGCGGCCCAATCGGACTCCCAAAAGGTTCTATTTGAGACTGGCAAGCTTTGTGTTGTTGGCACTTCGACAGCGCTCTTTATTCCAACATGGAGCCTCGCAGTTTGAGTCGACTTGCCTCTGGAAGGTCCGATCTTAACTTGATTTAGGATGAAAACAGATTACAGGCGCGCTCCTCTAGAAAGAAAGGAAACCAATCGCCGCCTTTCACCAGGAAAGTTTTCATAGCCCACCTCGAGCAAAATGAAAGATGCGAGAGCGATTGGGGAACAACGCGAATCTCCCCTTTTGGGTGGGAGCGAGCCTTCAGCCACCGGCGAACGACTCGCCCTGGTCAGAATCTGGAAGTGGTGCCGGGCCGCTTGGGCCTCCCCGGTGACTTCGTGGGGCTTACCTGCCTGACGTCGAGGAGTACATCCGCAAGATTCGTTCCCTATGCCGTTTGCTCTCACGCCCGCCTTAGTTCCAAGTCGGGCGAGCCGCCGCGCTCATGCGACCCGTGGCGGCGACACGTCGACGCCGCGCTCGCTGAGCACATCTTCGGTCGCGGGCGAGCACGAGGTCGCGCCGGCGCATCCGCTGGGACTGCTGTGCGTGCAAAACGGCTACGTGGTGAGCGTCCCGCGCTGGATTCAGCCGAGTGAGGAAGGCGTTGAGATCGGCGCGCTGGCAACGGAGGAGGGCGGCATCACCGACGACGTCTCGGCCCGCCATGCCCATATCTGGTGCGACGAGTCTGGCGCATGGTTTGTCGAGGACCTGTCGTCCACTAACGGCACCGTGGTGGTAAACGGGGCCACGAGTGTGTGTATTCAAGTAGAGCCCGGCCGCTCCGCCCAGCTCAACCCCGGCGACGAGCTCAAACTCGGCGAATCCACCACCTACGCCATCCTGCTCGGCGCCCTCTAGCCGGCAGTTAGGGACGTTCCTTTCCTGCCGGTACTTGGGGACACTCCTTGGCGCGTCAGAGCCAGTCGTCCGGGGATGGAGGGACCATTCTGGCCTTTGGCGGTCACCCGAGGTAAACCTTTACCGCCCGCCTATATTTGTCGAAATTACACTTAACGGCGGGGTACAATAAACCCGCATGCGGATTTCCGTTGCGGGCGCTTCCCATCGCCGGGGCGTGCCCGGGAGCATCCGGCATGCGGCCTTTGCGGCGCTCGGTCATGTGCAAGACGGGCGGTCGGGTCTGTGGGGCGCATCAGCTGTCCCTCGCCTCGGCATGTCTTCTCTCCACGCCACGTACCTGCTGCTGAGCCTGCCTGCCAGATGATTGGAAGCAACAGCGTAAATCCCATCACGCCAACATCCCGGCGATCGCCGGGGCCTGTATACCTATATGAGAGGAGAGGGGTATATGGCGCGTAAGTTTAAGTCTATGGACGGCAACGAGGCGGCCGCATATGTTTCGTATGCGTACACCGAGGTAGCGGGAATTTATCCCATTACGCCGTCCAGCCCGATGGCCGACCATGTCGACCAGTGGGCGGCCCAGGGTCGCAAGAACATCTTCGGCACCCCGGTCAAGGTCGTCGAGATGGAGTCCGAGGCAGGTGCAGCCGGTACCGTTCACGGTTCGCTGGGCGCCGGTGCTCTGACCACCACCTACACGGCTTCCCAGGGCCTGCTCCTGATGATCCCGAACATGTACAAGATCGCGGGCGAGCAGCTCCCGGGCGTCTTCCACGTCTCCGCGCGTTGCGTCGCTTCGCACGCCCTGAACATCTTTGGTGATCACTCCGACGTCATGGCCTGCCGCCAGACCGGTTTCGCCATGCTCGCCGAGGGCAACGTCCAGGAGGTCATGGACCTCTCGCCGGTGGCTCACCTTGCCGCCATCGAGGGCAAGACCCCGTTCCTTAACTTCTTCGACGGCTTCCGCACCAGCCACGAGATCCAGAAGGTCGCCATGTGGGACTACAAGGATCTGGCCGAGATGTGCGACATGGACGCCGTCCAGGCTTTCCGCGATCACGCGCTCAACCCTGAGCACCCGCATACCCGCGGCAGCCACGAGAACGGCGACATCTTCTTCCAGAACCGCGAGGCCTGCAACAAGGTCTACGACGAGCTTCCCGCCGTCGTCGAGGGCTACATGAAGAAGATCAACGAGAAGCTCGGCACCGATTACGGCCTGTTCAACTACTACGGCGCTCCCGATGCTGATCGCGTCGTCGTGTGCATGGGCTCCTTCTGCGACGTGCTCGAGGAAGTCATCGACTACCTCAACGCTCACGGCGAGAAGGTCGGCCTGGTCAAGGTTCGCCTGTTCCGTCCGTTCTCCATCAAGCACTTCGTCGACGTTCTCCCCGAGACCGTCCAGAAGATCGCCGTCATGGACCGCACCAAGGAGCCGGGTTCCATCGGCGAGCCGCTCTACCAGGACGTCGTCTCCGCTCTCTACGAGGCCGGCAAGACGGGCATCAAGGTCGTCGGCGGCCGTTATGGCCTGGGCAGCAAGGACACGCCTCCCGCGTCCGCGTTCGCTGTCTTCGAGGAGCTCAAGAAGGACGAGCCCAAGCGCGAGTTCACCATCGGCATTGTCGATGACGTGACCAACCTGAGCCTGCCCGAGGCCGAGGATGCGCCCAACACCGCAGCCCCCGGCACCATCGAGTGCAAGTTCTGGGGTCTGGGTGGCGACGGTACCGTCGGCGCCAACAAGAACTCGATCAAGATCATCGGCGACCACACCGACAAGTACGTCCAGGCCTACTTCCAGTACGACTCCAAGAAGACCGGCGGCGTCACCGTCTCGCACCTGCGCTTTGGTGATTCCCCGATCCGTTCGCCGTACTACGTGACCAAGGCCGATTTTGTCGCCTGCCATAACCCCAGCTACATCGTTAAGGGCTTCAAGATGGTCCGCGACGTCAAGCCGGGCGGCACCTTCCTGGTCAACTGCCAGTGGAGCGACGAGGAGTTCGCCGAGCACATGCCCGCCGTGGCCAAGCGCTACATCGCGAACAACAACGTCAACGTCTACCTGATCGACGCTATCGACCTGGCGGCCAAGGTCGGCATGGGCAAGCGCACCAACACGGTGCTCCAGTCCGCCTTCTTCGCGCTGGCCAAGGTCCTGCCCGCCGAGGACGCCCTGCAGTACATGAAGGACGCGGCTACCAAGTCCTACATGAAGAAGGGCCAGGCCATCGTCGACGCCAACCACAAGGCCATCGATGCCGGCGCTACCGCTTTCCGTAAGTTCGAGGTTCCGGCCGACTGGGCTACCGCCGAGGATGCCGCTCCCGTCGAGCTCTCCGAGGAGACCAAGTCCGCTATCGCCCAGCAGGTCAAGAACCTGCTCGAGCCCATCGATCGCATGGACGGCGACAGCCTGCCCGTTTCCGCCTTCGTCGATTGCGCCGACGGCCAGTTTGAGCTGGGCGCCTCCGCATACGAGAAGCGCGGCGTCGCCGTGGTCGTTCCCCACTGGGACGAGACCAAGTGCATCCAGTGCAACCAGTGCGCCTATGTGTGCCCGCATGCCACCATCCGTCCGTTCGCGATGACCGAGGACGAGGCTGCTGCCGCGCCCGAGGCTACCCGCACGCTCGACGCCATGGGCCCCAAGGCCAAGGGCATGAAGTTCACCATGGCTGTGTCCCCGCTCGACTGCATGGGTTGCACCAACTGCGTCAAGGTCTGCCCCAAGGGCGCCCTCGAGATGGTTCCCACCGAGCAGGAGATGGACCAGCAGCCCGTTTGGGACTACATGGTCGAGAACGTCTCCGAGAAGAAGGAGCTCATCGCGGCCAACGTTAAGGGCAGCCAGTTTAAGCAGCCCTACCTGGAGTTCTCCGGCTCCTGCGCCGGCTGCGCCGAGACCGCCTATGCACGTCTGGTGACCCAGGTCGCCGGCGACCGCATGTTCATCTCCAACGCCACCGGCTGCTCCTCCATTTGGGGCAACCCCGCTGCCACCGCTCCTTACTGCAAGGACAAGGACGGTCACGGCCCGGCGTGGAACAACTCCCTGTTCGAGGACAATGCCGAGCACGGTCTGGGCATGGCCGTTGGCTATGAGGCCGTTCAGAAGAAGCTGATCGCCGCTACCCAGGACATCATCGCTGCCGATGGTCCGTCCGATGAGCTCAAGGCCGCCGGCCAGGCTTGGATCGACTCCGTCAACGACGCCGAGGCCTCCAAGACCGCTGCCGCTGCCTACGTTGCCGAGCTCGAGAAGTGCGGCTGCGACGCTTCCAAGGCGATCCTCGCCGACAAGGCTTACCTCACCAAGAAGTCTTTCTGGATCTTCGGCGGCGACGGCTGGGCCTACGACATCGGCTTCGGTGGCCTGGACCACGTCTTGGCTTCTGGCCACAACGTCAACGTCTTCGTCTTCGACACCGAGGTCTACTCCAACACTGGTGGTCAGGCCTCCAAGGCCTCGAACCTGGGCCAGGTCGCTCAGTTCGCCGCTGCCGGTAAGGTGACCAAGAAGAAGTCCCTGGCCGAGATCGCCATGAGCTACGGCTACGTCTACGTGGCACAGGTCGCCATGGGCGCCAACCCGGCTCAGACCCTCAAGGCCATTCACGAGGCCGAGGCCTACGACGGCCCGTCCCTCATCATCGGCTACAGCCCCTGCGAGATGCACTCCATCAAGAAGGGCGGCATGCAGAACTGCCAGGCCGAGATGAAGAAGGCTGTCGAGTGCGGTTACTGGAACCTCTTCCGCTTCAACCCCGAGGCTGCTGCCGGCAAGAAGTTCTCGCTCGATTCCAAGGAGCCCGCGGGCGGTTATCAGGAGTTCCTGATGAACGAGGCCCGTTACGCTTCGCTGACGCGTTCCTTCCCCGAGCGCGCCGAGGAGCTCTTCAAGGAGAACGAGCAGGCCGCTATGGACCGCTACGCTCACCTGCTGAAGCTCAAGACGGTGTACAACGAGGCCTAGGTCTCCCACCGCAGGATCTGAGGGCTAACCTTCGCGGACGTCCTCGGACATGAAAGAACCCCCGCTGCGCACTACGTGCGGCGGGGGTTCTTTCGTCCTGCGGAGTGTCCGCAAAGGTTAGCCCTCAGATCCTGCTACGACTACGTCCTTGGATTGTGTGGGCGGATGAAGGACGTAGTTGGTCGGGCATTCCGTCCCCTTCGCTGTTTCGCGGCTTTGCCGCGAAACCTCGCGCCACTTTGGGGATGGATGGGGGACTTGGCCGTTGCCGCTTTTTCGGAGCTCTTCTTTATTCCTTTTGTTGGATGAAAAGCCCCTTGTTTTTGCAGGGGTGCATACTCGACTTATATGTGCATAGAATCTCGTATAGTGCGAGTAAGATATTGCGCTGTCTGTTTTGTGTTTAGCAAAGATATAGTTTGCATAATCTGGTCTAATCCCTGCTCTATTAAAATAAAGTTGCACGTAAATGGCGTAGATATGCTTGAGCTGGGGTTCTGTACGCTGAGCGGATAAAAACGACCGTTCACCGTTCCGCTATTTTCAAAATGAATAAAATGAGCGATAAAGAGAATATAAACCTTAATAAACTCGCGTATCGCACGGACGCGGGTTATTAATGGGTTGTAGGCCTTTTACAGAAAGGATTCCAGCAATGTCTAAGCCTCTTGGCAAGCCCGATCGTATTGTCGTCGCCCTTGGCGGCAACGCCCTCGGCAACAACCCCGTCGAGCAGATCGAGGCCGTGAGCAACACCGCCCATGCCCTCCTCGGCCTCATCGAGCAGGGCAACGAGATCATCATCACCCACGGCAACGGCCCGCAGGTCGGCATGATCCAGAACGCCTTCGCCGCTGCCCACGATGCCATCGGTACCCCCGAGATGCCGCTGCCCGAGTGCGGTGCCATGTCCCAGGGCTACATTGGTTATCACCTGCAGCAGGGCATTGGCCGCGAGATGCACAAGCGCTATAAGCGTTGGCACGCCGCCACCGTCGTCACCCAGATCGAGTGCGACCCGGACGATCCCGCGTTCAAGAACCCGACCAAGCCGATCGGTCCCTTCTACACCGAGGAGCAGGCCAAGGAGTTCATGGCCGAGGATCCCTCCAAGGTCTTCGTCGAGGATTCTGGCCGCGGCTGGCGTCGCGTCGTCGCTTCTCCCGATCCCAAGAAGATTGTCGAGGCTGACTCCATCCTCAACCTGCTCGACAACGAGTTCATCGTCATCGCCTGCGGTGGCGGCGGCATCCCCGTCGTCCGCGACTACGAGAACAAGGGCTGCTACAAGGGCGTTCCCGCCGTCATCGACAAGGACCTGGGCGGCGAGCTGCTGGCCGAGGACTGCGACGCCGACGTTCTGTTCCTGCTGACCGCCGTTGAGCATGTCGCCATCAACTTTGGCAAGCCCAACCAGGAGGAGCTCGAGGACCTCACCGCCGACGAGGCCGAGCGCCTGGCCGACGAGGGCCAGTTCGGCAAGGGTTCCATGGAGCCCAAGGTCCGCGCAGCCATCAAGTTTGCCCGTTCCCGCAAGGGCCGCACCTGCATCATCGGCGCTCTGGACAAGGCTGCCGAGACCATGGCCGGCCTCTCCGGTACCCGCATCCACGAGTAGTCTTTACTCTGTTGCCTCTCTCGTGGGCGCCAGGCAAAGCGCCTACAAACTAGCCTCTCTTCATGAGCCCTGCAGTCCGCTCCGGCTGTGGGGCTTTTGCTATTCACCTAGTCGTTGGGGACGTTCCTAGTCATTGGGGACGTTCTTAAATGACTAGTCAAACAAGAGCGTCCCCAATGACCACTCATTTAAGTATGCCCCCAATGACTAGTAGTAGGCCCACATGGCTTCGACTTCGTTGAGGACCTCTACGACGCCCCAGCGGCGGGCGCTGCGGCTGGCCGAGTTGGGGTCGTAGACGCCAATCTGGTTGGCATCGTCGATGCCGTAGAGCACGATGTAGTGGCCTACGTTGGTAAACGTACCGGGGCGCACTGCGGCGATGACGGGCACACCCGAGCGAAGTGCTTGGGTAATCGATTCGCGATTGTTATAGAGCTGTGTTCCGTTGAGCCCCAGCTGCCACGCACCGCCTGTCATAAACGACCACTCGGTGGCACCAGTGGGGGCGTAGTTGCCGGCTTCGGCCAGTGCGCATATATCGACCGGCGTCTTATCGGTATGGCCGGTCTTAAAGATATAGACCATGGTGAGGCAGGTAGGACCGCAAGCGTTTTCGCGAATAGTGCCACCGGCATAGGGCAGCTCCGACCATGCGGGGTCAATTTGGTAGATGTGGGGCATGGTGCCGGCCTGCCATTGCGAGCGTGGGGTCGAGAACGCAAATGAGTAACCGGGCGCGACGGGAGCTTTAAGCAGCTTGTCCTCGGCAGTGGGCTCAAGACCAGCTGATCCGTGGGAGATACAGGATCCCAAAAACACAAAGACGAGGCAGGCGGCGATGGAGCAAAGCGCAAGGCGTAGGCGGCGGGCCGGAAGCGCGTGGCTTGTGGTGTGCGACGCGGGGTGAGGGGCGGAATTGCCGCGATCGCGTTGAGGTCGCGAAAAGGAGCGCTTGACGTAGTAGTCGGTCTTATGCCGATCGTAGCGGCGTGGCTGCGATGTGTCGGTCTGGCGTTGGCGTGTGCTCGTACTCACGCGGTCTGACTGCTGCACGGTACGGCTTTGTTGCCGCGAAGAAGCCCCGAGCTGCTCTTGGGGGCGCTGCGGGTTGTCGTTGTCGGAGGTGCTTCTGGGCGTTGGCGTGGTGCGGCCGGCAAGGCGCACGCTTTGTGGCCGTTGGTCGCCGTCATTGTATCCGTATGCCATTCGAATCACCTTGCCTCATGTGTAACTTGTCTATCCTACATAAAATGATGCACGACACATGGGTATGTGCGCCAAAAGCCTGACAAATGGTATGAACGTTGCCGCGCCGCGCGCCAAGTGTCACGGCAACAGGTATTCAAAAGCAGACAAGATGAAAGCGTCCAAGACGAATGACGTCTCCCGCCGTTCGTCCCAAAAACGGTGCCGCTCGTTTTGCAGTTCTGCCTTCGGTCGAGCTGCGAGCGGCGCTGCTGCGCCAAGGCCGTATCTTAAAGCCATGGAAAAAAGCGCGCGGCAAAACGGACCGCGCAAGGGGTGACGCCAAGGGGCGTCAAAAAGGAAAGGAGGGGAACAATGGCGGACAAGAATGCAGAAGTTGCAGTCGAGGATAACGGCGGCATGAAGAAAACGCTCTCGCTCTGGAACTTCTTCACCATCGGCTTCGGTGCCATCATCGGTACCGGTTGGGTTCTGCAGGTCGGCGACTGGATGGTCGTGGGCGGCGGTCCCGTTCCCGCTATGATCGCATTCCTCTTGGGTGCAATCTTCCTCGTGCCCGTCGGAGCTGTTTTCGGTGAGCTCACGGCTGCTATCCCCATCTCGGGCGGCATCGTCGAGTATGTCGATCGTAGCTTTGGCCGTACGCTGAGCTACATCACCGGATGGCTTTTGGCCCTGGGCAACGGCATCCTGTGCCCGTGGGAGGCCATCGCCATTTCGACCCTTGTGTCCGAGATGTTCGGCAGCCTGCCCGGCCTTGAGTGGCTGCGCGCCGTCAAGCTCTACACCATCCTGGGGGCCGACGTTTACCTGTTCCCGACGCTGATCGCGCTCGGCTTTGCAGTCTACGTCATCTTCCTCAACTTCCGCGGTGCCAGCTCGGCTGCCAAGCTCCAGGCCTTCCTGACCAAGGCTCTGCTCTGCGGCATGCTGCTCGCCATGGGCGTCTCGCTGTTCACCGGCTCGCCGGACAATGCCATGCCCGTATTCTCCCAGGTCACCGGCGCTGGCGGCGGCAAGGCCGCTACCGAGAGCTCCAGCCTGTTTGCCGGCATCGTGTCGGTCCTGGTTCTGACCCCGTTCTTCTACGCCGGTTTCGACACCATTCCCCAGCAGGCTGAGGAAGCAGCCGAGGGCCTCAACTGGAACAAGTTCGGCAAGATCATCTCCCTGGCTCTGCTGGCCGCCGGCGGCTTCTACATGGTCTGCATCTACTCGTTCGGCACCATCCTCGACTGGCATGAGTTCGTTAAGAGCCCGGTTCCCGCGCTTGCCTGCCTCAAGGGCATCAACATGCTTCTGTACCTGGCCATGCTCGTCATCGCCACGCTTGGACCCATGGGCCCGATGAACTCCTTCTACGGCGCCACGAGCCGCATCATGCTCGCCATGGGCCGCAAGGGCCAGCTGCCCGAGCAGTTCGCCGAGGTCGACCCCAAGTCCGGCGCTCCCAAGCTCGCCTGCGTCGTTCTGGGCGTCATCACCGTCGTCGGTCCGTTCCTGGGCAAGAACATGCTCATCCCTCTGACCAACGTGTCGGCTCTCGCCTTCATCTTCTCCTGCGGCATGGTCGCCCTCGCATGCCTGCGTATGCGCTTCACCGAGCCCGACCTGCCTCGTCCCTACGAGGTGCCCGGCGGCAAGTTTGGCATCGGCCTCGCTATCGCCGCCTGCGCCATCATCATCGGCCTGCTCGTGATTCCGTTCTCTCCCGCCTCCCTCAACATGGTGGAGTGGAGCATCGTGATCGGCTGGCTGGCCGTCGGCCTGGCTCTCATGGCTTTCACCAATTCCCGCAAAAAGTAACGCCGAGCCGGGGCGGATCAGGTGCGCGGGCCCCTCTCTTCCGCGCACCGAACCCGGCACCACTTGGGTAGCTTTGTGAGGCCTTAACCCAACACGGCCTCGCCCACTATATGGATCCATAAGGAGGAACCATGTCCACTAAGTATGCAATCGTTGGCGGTAAGCTCATCGACGGTACCGGTGCCGAGCCGGTCGAGAACTCCCTCGTTCTCGTCGACGACAACGGCAAGATCGAGTACGCCGGTGCTATGCAGGACCTTCCCGAGGGCGTTGAGGTTATCGACGCCGCCGGCAAGACCGTCCTTCCCGGCCTGATCGACACCCACCTGCACTTCTCGGGCAACTTGACCGACGATGACACCGACTGGGTCATGCAGCCGCTCCTCGAGAAGCAGGCCGTCGCCGTCAAGCAGGCCTACGACTGCCTCACCCACGGCCTCACCACCGTCTGCGAGATCGGTCGCTTTGGTATCCAGATCCGTGACTGCATCGACAAGGGCGTCTTCAAGGGCCCGCGCGTTCTGGCCACCGGCCTTGGCTTCTGCCGCGTTGCCGGCCACGGCGACTCCCACCACTGCAGCCAGGAGCTCAACAAGGAATCGCACCCCTGGGGCGATCAGGTCGACGGTCCTTGGGATCTGCGCAAGGCCGTCCGTCGTCGCCTGCGTGAGAACCCCGATGCCATCAAGATCTGGGCTACCGGTGGCGGCATCTGGCGCTGGGACTCCGGCCGCGACCAGCACTACTGCTCCGAGGAGATTCAGGCTGTGGTCGAAGAGGCCAAGATGGTCGGCATCCCCGTGTGGAGCCACTGCTACAACAACCACGCCGCTGCCTACGATTCCGTCCGCTTTGGCTGCGAGCAGCTGATCCACGGCTTCGATATCGATGAGCGCACCATGGACCTCATGGCCGAGCAGGGCACCTTCTTCACCCCGACGATCGCCTTCCTGCCCACCTGGTACGCCACCTATCCGCCCGTCTACGTCCCCGAGCTGCACGACAAGTACGAGGGCACCCTGGTCGAGAAGGAGCTGCAGCGCAACTACGACTGCCTGCGCGAGGCCAAGAAGCGCGGCGTCGTCATGACGATCGGCTCCGATTCCTTCTCCTTCGTCACCCCGTACGGCACCTGCTCCATCGAGGAGATGTACGAGTTCGTCGACAAGATCGGCTTCACCCCGGTCGAGACCATCACCTGTGCCACCCTCAACGGTGCCAAGATGTGCCACATCGAGGACGAGACCGGTTCCATCGAGGCCGGCAAGTGCGCCGACCTGCTGGTCGTCAACGGTGACGTCGCCGCCGACATCCACGTGCTCAACACCGACAACATGGACGTCATCATGAAGGACGGCTGGATTGTCGAGGCCGGCACCTTCGGCGAGGCAAACAAGTACAGCGCCTAAGCTACCGTTCATCGATGACTGGATGTAAAACACAGTATTTGATTGCATAATGCAATGGAGAGGGTCGCTTGCGGCCCTCTCCATTGCTATGGGGTGCGTCAGTAAGAAGGGGATGACGGTGGATCTCAATAGGCTGATTCTGGGCAAGAGCTACAACTCTACCAAGGTCTTTCGTACCGCTCAGCATGTGGTTCAAGCCATCTTGCTCGGTATTGTCGTTCCGCTGCTTATCCTGCTGCTCATCTGGGATCTAACCGATAATCCCAATCCCGTTCCGGCCGTTGTCGTCATTGCCGGCTTGGTCATGCTGTGCTTCTTCTTCTCATACGTCTTTGTCGTTCCCGACGACCTCACATCGAGCGCTACCGACCGCACGCTCGCCATCGCTTCAAAAATATTCGCCTACACGTCGCGCGGCCTTACGCCCGAAGCTGCCCTAGGCGCCTCTAAGATCATCCTGTCCGAAACTATCGCCTCTGCCATCTGCTTTACCGACGGCAAGCAGGTGTTGGCAAGCTGGGGCGAGGACTCGGCAAAATGCCCCGCGGGCACCCCGGTGGTGCTGCGGACTACGCTCAACGTGATCAACAGCGGTGAGCAAAGCGTGTTCTCGCGCGATGCCTCGACCGAGACGGGTGGCTACTTTCCGCGCCTGCGCGCCGGTATTGTCGCACCGCTTACCGTGCGTGGGCATTGCGTGGGCACGCTCGAGCTGTATTATCCCCGTCTGAGCAGCATCGATATGCGCCAGACGGCGCTTGCCTCGGGCTTTGCCGACCTCATTTCCACGCAGCTTGCGAGCTTTGAGCTCGAGCGCCAGGACGAGCTTACGGCCCGCGTGGAGCTGCGCGCCTTGCAATCGCAGGTCGATCCTCATTTTCTATTCAATACCATCAGCACCATCGTGTCGCTCGTACGTACCGAGCCCGACAAGGCGCGATCGCTGCTGATCGACTTTTCCAATTACTACCGTCAGACGCTTTCTGATTCCGATACGCTCACCACGCTCGAGCACGAGGTGGAACAGGGTACTCGCTATATCAATCTTATGCAGGCCCGGTATGGCGACGGCCGTCTGCGCGTCTCGGTCGATATCGACTTTGAGGTGCGCGATTGCATGGTGCCGCCGTTTATCTTGCAGCCGTTGCTCGAAAACTGCATCAAGCACGCGCAGCGCGAGACCGAGCCGCTTTCTATTCATGTTAGGGCTTTCGAGACCGATGACGGTTTGGAGATCATCGTCGAGGACGATGGCATCGGTATGAGCGAAGAGGTCTGCGCGCATCTGTTTGAGCAGCATCGCTTGGAGGAGCCCGAGAGCATTACCGCCGACGGCTCCGTCAAGCGAGGCTGCGGCCTGGCACTCTTCAACGTGCTTCAGCGCATCCATTTCTTTTACGGAGAAGATTCCGGCATGCGTGTGAAGTCCCAGGAGGGCGTGGGAACGCAGGTCATCGTCGAGCTGAACGGCGAGCCGCATGAGCCGGCGCCGTTGACGGCGTAGCACGCGGTTGGATTGAGAGAAAAAGAGGGGAAGCACATATGTCCGAAGGCTGGAACATCTTGGTGGTTGATGACGAGCCTCCCATTAGGGCTGAGCTACGCTATCTGTTGGAAAAGGATACGCGTGTGGGTCAGATTGCCGAGGCGGGCAATGTCACCGAAGCCGTGGAGTCGATTCTGTCGAACAAGCCCGACGTGTTGTTTTTAGACATTACCATGCCCGGTCGCTCGGGAATTGAGCTTGCCGAGACGCTGCAGAACCTAAAGACGCCGCCGGTGGTTGTGTTTGTGACGGCGTTTGCCGAATTTGCCGCTGATGCGTATAACCTCGATGCGGTCGACTATGTCGTCAAGCCGGTCGAGGACGCACGCCTGTCAAAGGCACTCGACAAGATCGAGGCAGCCTTGGGTGCCCGTCGTGTTATCCATGCTCCGCGCCAGCCTTTGCGTCTGACGGTGGACCGCGGGGGCAAAAAGGTGTTCATTCCCGCCGCAGATGTCTGCTACTTTGAGGCGCGCGCCGATTTTTGCAACGCCGTCTGCGCCGAGGGAACGTACCTGATCAATGAGTCGATCTCTTCGCTCGAGCGTCGCTTGGACTCCGAGGGCTTTATTCGCGTTCATCGCAGCTACCTGGTCAATTTGGAAGACGTGCACAATGTTGAGATTGGCTCCACGGGGTTGATGGAGCTCAGGCTCGACCGCGTGAACTCGACGGTACCGGTGTCCCGTCGTCGTGCCGCCGAGGTCAAGTCGCACCTGGGGCTTGCGTAAGAGGCTTGCGTGCCGTCGTTTACCATCGCAGGTTTGGCATGGGCGCGCGGTGGGCATAATGGGTGGCATCGAATGAAATCGAAAGGATCATTATGCCCGCGCTTATCACCCATCATCTGTTTGGCGAGGAAAGCATCGACCGTCTTCCGCAGGGCGTCATCACGTCCGATGAAGAGCGCATTGCCTTTATCTTGGGCAACCAAGGCCCCGACCCGTTTTTCTTTCACATTCTGACACCGCGTGTTTCCGACTGCACGCTGCTGGCGCAGGTCATGCATCGGTCGCGCATGTCTCGCCAGTTCGCGTGCCTACGCGACGGCGTGTCGCATCTGCTGCCGCGCGACGCCAGCTTGGGTCGCGCCTTTGCGCTGGGCCTGCTGTCTCATTACGTGCTCGACCGCAACGCCCATCCCTTTGTCTATGAGCAGCAGTTTGGCATCGTGGAATCCGACTCAGAGCTTGAGGATTCGAGCAGTCAGGTTCATGCCGTGATCGAGAGCGACCTGGATGTACTGATGCTGCAGCTTAAACGCGCCGGCGCTACGGTCGACGATTACCCGCCGGCGGGCGAGATCGTCACCACCGATCGCATCAATCGCGTGGCCGGCGTGCTGATGAGCTATGTTGCCGGACGCGTGTACGGCATTGACATTCCGGCGGGGGAGTACGGTGCTGCCGTTGCCAATATGCAGCGACTTTACCGCGCGATTGAGCCGGCCGGCTCCGTAAAGACGCGCGCGATCTCGCTGGTTGAGGGCTTGGTGCACGACTACTCGCTGCTCGACGGCCTTGCCCATCGCGTGACGACGGAGCTGCCCGAGCGCACCGGCAACCTGGGCCATCTGACATGGATGAATCCCTTTACCGACGAGGTCTCGAACGAGAGTTTCCCCGAGGTCTTTGATCGCGCGCTGGTCGATTACGAGTGCACGGTCGCACGTTTTATCGAGACCGGTGACATGGATGCCGTGACCAGTCACGTCAACTACAGCGGTCGCGTGCTCGAAGCCGATGAGGAGTTCGACCGCGAGGAATAGGGCCCGTGCGTGCCCCTTTGCCGAATCCTTACCGGCGGTTCTGGACAATTGGGGTACGATGAACTAACTGCATATCGGGCGAATACGAAGGGTCCCTGTCCATGAAATACACCAAGCTCGAGCGTAACTGGGTTATGTATGATGTGGGCAATTCGGCCCTCGTGCTGCTCAATACCTCGGTGGTGCCCATTTACTTTAACGCCATCAATACCGGCGCTTCTTCGGCCGACCTGGTGGTCGCCTGGGGCAATGCGCAGACGATCGCCTCGCTGGTCATCGCCATGCTCATGCCCATTCTGGGCGCGCTTGCCGACTACGCCGGCAACAAGATCAAGTTCTTCTTGGGCTTCTTCCTCACGGGCCTGGTGCTTTGCCTGGCGCAGGCTATCCCAATGTCCGCCATGGCATTTTTGACCGTGTACGTGCTGTGCACCATCGGCCTTAATTCTTCTATGACGTTCTACGACGCCATGCTGCCCGACATTACCACCGACGAGCGCATGGACGCCGTGTCCAGCTCGGGTTATGCCTGGGGCTACATCGGTTCCACCGTGCCGTTCGTCATCTGCCTGGCGCTCATCATGGGTGGCCCCGCTCTTGGCGTCCCTACCATGCTGGCAACGCGTCTGTCGTTTATCATCACTGGTGCCTGGTGGCTCATCTTTACCCTGCCGCTCATTCGCACCTATAAGCAAAAGTACGGTCGCGAGCGCGGTCCCGAGGACACTATCGGCCACATCGTGGGCGGTGTGTTCTCCGAGGTCGGACACACCATGCGCGAGATCGCCCACAACAAGACCGTGCTGGTCTACATGATCGCGTTCTTCTTCTATATCGACGGTGTGCACACGGTCATTTCCATGGCAACCAGCTACGGATCGGCCTTGGGCATCGATTCGACCCAGTTGGTCCTGGCGCTGCTCGTTACGCAGTTCGTGGCCTTTCCGTCCGCCATCATCTACGGCAAGCTCGCCGGCCGCGTGGGCACGCTCAACATGATCTTGGTGGCAGTCGCCGCCTATATGGGCATTGTGCTGTTCGCCGCGTTCTTCCTAAAGACCGCCTTTGAGTTTTGGGTGCTTGCCATTATGGTCGGCCTGTTCCAGGGCGGCGTGCAGGCGCTTAGCCGTAGCTACTTTGGCCGCATTATCCCCAAGGAAAAGTCCAACGAGTACTACGGCTTCTTTGACATCTTCGGTCGCTATGCAAGCGTCATGGGCACTTTCCTAGTGTCGGTCGTCACCTCGCTGACCGGCAACCCGTCGCTGGGCGTCCTTTCCATTGGCGTGCTGCTGATCGTTGGCTTTATGCTGCTGGTCCGCCTGTCCCGCATGACTCGGGCGGCAGAGCATGCCGCATAGGAGCGAGCGGCTATTGTGCCTGTCCACGGTACTCTTTTGGGGTTATCCGCAATAAACATTGCGACTTGCGAGCAATGATTTGCCCAAGTGGGTATGATGGAATCAGCTAGGTCGCGGGGCGTCGCCTGTGTTTGGCGGCGTCCCGTTTTTGTGTTGCAGGGAGGGTAAGGCATGAACGCCACGGTCGTGATTCCAACGTATTGGGCGGGCGATGACGCTTGCGCAAACGCCCCTGGCACCTATGACCATTCGACGCGACTCAACGCCGACAATCCCGAACTCGACCGCTGCCTGGCCTCGCTTGAGCAGGTACGTGACATCCCGCGCATCATCCTTTTGGTGGTCTGTCCCGTTTCTGCCACAGCGGATGTGTCGCTGCGCGTGCACGAGATTGTCGACGCGCATCCCACGCTCAAGGTCACCGTTGTCACCAACACCCAGGCCTCGCGCATCGCAGACCGGGTTGCTCAGATCGCGCCCAAGGGTTCGGGCGAGTGCGTGAGCCTGCGAGGCTACGGTGCCATCCGCAACATGGGGCTAGCCTGTGCCGCTGTGCTGGGGCATGACGCGGTTATCTTTTTGGATGACGATGAGACTGTCATCGACGCCGACTTTATGAAGCGCGCGACCTATGCGTTGGGGCAGCAGACACGTCAGGGCTTGCCGATCTTGGTCAAGAGCGGTTATTTCTACGATCGCGACGGCTCGCCGCTGGCTCCCACGGACAAGGCGGGCATCTGCCATCGTTGGTGGACCAAGCGCATCGAGTTCAACCGTTGGATGAAAAAGGCGCTCTCGGGCACCCGCATCTCACGCTCCAACTACGTGTGCGGCGGCCTGATGGCCCTGCACGCCCGCGCCTTTACGCGTGTGGCCTTTGACCCGTTTATCACCCGCGGCGAGGACTTGGATTACCTCTTTAACATGCGCATGTTTGGCTACGACGTGTGGTTCGATAACGAGTGGACCGTGCGCCATCTGCCTCCGGAGTCCGAAAAGCGCTCACCGCGCTTTATGCAGGATGTATACCGTTGGTACTACGAACGGGCCAAGTTGACATTCGCCGCGCATCAAAAGGAGCTCATTCCCGTTACGGCGGCATCACTCATGCCCTACCCGGGCCCGTGGATTTCGCGCGAGCTCGACGACCGCGTGCGCAAGACCGCTATGGTCCGCAGCGTGTTTACCCGCGAGCATGAGGGCTACCTGCGCATTTGGCGCCATGGTATCGGCGAGGCAAAGGCCTATGCGTGCCAAAACGCTGCAAGCTACCTGCGTTTCCAGAGCTTTTGGCCCAAGATCATGGACGGGCTTTGGCGTGACGCACAACTGATCAGTATCCTGGAGGGGGCCGAATGATCGACCGCCGTGCCCAGCGCGATAGTTCAATATCAATCTTTCGCATCATTGCCGTTGCCTGCGCCATTTGCGTGCTGGTGTACTTTATTTTTGCCTTGGTGACCGGTATCGAGCCGATCGCCACGGTGATTGCCTGCGCGCTGCTGTGCATCTTTCTGTGCATCTTTATCTTTTTGACGCTCAATCCCGATTCGGTGCGCTCCCAGTACACCGAGGAAACGCTCTCGGTGGCCTCGGCCATGCTTGAGGACATTAAGGGCGGTCTGACGCAGGAGTCGGCGCGTTTGGTGTGCCGGCGCATTTTGCCCGAGACGCGCGCCATGACGGTGGCCATCACCGACGAGGGCAACGTGTTGGCCTGCGCAGGCGAGTTTGAGGAAAAACTACTGCCAGATTCTCCCATCCACACGCTTGCCACACGCTACGTTATCGAACATGGCATCGTGCAGTCGTTCAACCGTATGGTGGATGTCGTGGGCTCGGATGGCTCGCACAACCAAGTCCCCGCCGGCATTATCGCCCCCATCAAGGTGGGCGATCGTACCGTCGGCACGCTCAAGTTCTACTACAAGACCCCGCGCGCCGTCGACCGTACCCAGTACGCGCTTGCCTCGGGCTTTGCCGAGATCTTGTCCACGCAGCTCGCCATCCACGAGCTCGAGGTGCAAAAGGAACTCACAGCGCGCGCTGAGGTGCGTGCGCTGCAGGCGCAGATTAACCCGCACTTCCTGTTCAACACGCTGAACACCATTGCATCGTTTACGCGCACCGACCCGCTGCGGGCCCGCGAACTGCTTCGTGAGTTCTCATCGTTCTATCGTGCCACGCTCGACAACTCGGGATCGCTCATTCCGGTCTCGCGCGAGGTTGCACAGACCAAGCGCTACCTTACCTTTGAGAAGGCCCGCTTTGGCGAGGACCGCGTGCTTGCGACGTTCGATGTGTCCGAGGATGTGGAAGATACGCTGGTGCCGGCGTTCGTGATCCAGCCGATTGTCGAGAACGCCGTACGTCATGGTATGGGCGATGACGACGCCCTGAGGATCGACGTGACCGTTCACCAAGACGGCGAGGATGCAATCTTGATTGCCGTGGCCGATAATGGCGTGGGCATGGATGAGGGTACCGCCGCCAGACTGTTTGACGAGCGCTCTGCCCGTCCCGACGCCAGCTCTCCCCAGGGTGGCGGCGCCGGTGTGGCCATGCACAATATTTCGGAGCGCATCCATCGCTTTTATGGGCCGCACTCCTATACGCGTGTCGAATCGGCGCCGGGCAAGGGCACCAAAGTGCTCCTTCATCTTGATTTGTCAGAGAGCATCTTTGACATTCAAGAGTAAAATAAAAGGCTACGGGCTCAACGTCATGCGGCGGATGCCCGGCGTAGTTAGTTGACGAAAGGTTTTATCCCTATGCTGCGTGCGATGATTGTGGATGATGAGGCGCCGGCTCGCTCGGAGCTTCGCTTCCTGCTCGAGCAAACGGGCAAGATCGGCACGATCACGGAGGCGTCGAGTGTCCGCTCCGCCATCGAGATGCTTATGGAAAGTCGCGTGGATGTCGTGTTTCTCGATATCTCGATGCCCGGTGCCTCGGGCCTGCAACTTGCCGAGGCGCTGCATAAGCTCAAAAATCCGCCGGCGATCGTGTTTGTGACTGCGTATAGTGACCATGCGGCCGAGGCATTCGACGTGGATGCCGTCGATTATCTGATGAAGCCGGTCGAGGAAGCTCGCTTGGATCGCGCGATCGAGAAGGTCATGCAACGCACCAAGCCGGTTACGGACAGCAAGGTGACCATCGAGCGTATCCCGGTGGAAAAGGGCGGCCGCAAGGTGCTCATTCCCGTGGACGACATTCGCTTTATCATGGCCAAGGACGATTACTCCTGCATCTATACCGTCGATGATCGCTTTTTGTCGACGACCTCGCTGGCGCAGTTTGAGGCCAAGCTCTGCGATTTTGGCTTCTTCCGTGTTCACCGCCGCTATATCGTCAACTTGGCGTGCGTCACGGATGTCGAGACGGTGCCCTCGGGTGCCATCCAGCTGGGCATTACGGGCGTCGACGAACGCGTGCCGGTTTCGCGCCGCCGCGTCGTGCCGCTTAAGAAGGCCCTGAGTCTCTAGCACACTGGCCCCGCAGCCCTGTAGACCCATCGTCTGCGGAGCCGTGGGGCCTTTTTGTATGTATCTGCCGAATCGTTTTTTGCGGAAGGGATCCCATGAACAGTGCAAGCGCCAAGCGCATCGACATCATCTCGGACACCCACGGCTATTTATCGCCTGCGCTCTTGGATGAGCTTGAGGGCGCAGACCTGATTATCCACGCCGGCGACCTCACGTCAGAGATGGACTACGAGCACCTATGCACCATCGCCCCCGTGCGGGCCGTACTGGGTAACAACGATTACTACCGCGACTACGGCCCCGATGTAGACCGTCTTGCACTCTTTACCTACGAAGGCCTCAAATTCGCCGTAGCCCACTACCGCGAAGACCTTCCGGTGGGATCCGTAGACGTAGCCATCAACGGCCACACCCACGTAACCAAAGAAGCCCAAGTGGGCCGTTGCTTAGTCCTCAACCCGGGCAGCGCCAGCTACCCCAGAGGCACCCGAGGCCCCACCATGGCCAGAATGCTAGTAAAAGACGGCAAGATCCTAAGCACTAAGTTTATTGACCTAGAGTAATCACAACAAAAACGGGGGATGCAGATGCGTCCCCCGTTTCCATTTGAGCCAATGGCCGAGCTTCAACAAGAACCTTAGACAACCCCGCCGCGGAGAACGGGGCCGCCGAGCCGCGAAGCGGCGAGCAACAACAACGGCTCGAACAAAGTGACGGCAGGGAGGGCTTCCGGGGCTGAGGGCGGGGGTTAAGTTTGTCGCGAGTTCCGCACGCAAAGGAAAGCACTTAATGTGCTTTCCGTCTTGCGCAGGACTGTAGAGCAGGAAACTTCATATGCGTCCCTCCCGGGCGCAAGCAAAAGGGCGACCCCTGTCCGGGGTCGCCCTTGTTGAGCTGTTTATGTGTAGCTGTTACTCGGCGTCGTGGTGACGGCGGGGCTTGCGGCCTCCGTTGTCGCCGGGACGACGCGGACGGTCGCCGCGCTCGGAGCGCTCGCGACGCGGACGCTCACGGCGCTGGAAGTGCTCGCCGTCGCCCTCGGAGGCACCCTCGGCGCGAGCCGGGGCCTCGGGCTTGTCAAGACGATCGAGCGAGATCTTGCCACGATCGTCGACCTCGATGACGACGACCTTGACCTCGTCGCCAACGTTGAGGACGTCCTCGACCTTCTCCACACGGCCCTTGGCGACGCGGGAGATGTGCAGCAGGCCATCCTTGCCGGGCAGCAGGTTAACGAAGGCGCCGAAGGGCTGGATGGAGACCACGCGACCGGTGTACTCCTCGCCCGGCTCGGGAACCTTGATGATGAGCTTGATGCGCTCGACGGCCTGGTCGACGGACTCGCCGGTGCCGCCGACAAAGACGGTGCCGTCCTCTTGGATGTCGACCGAAGCGCCGGTCTCGTCCTGGATGCCGCGGATGACCTTACCACCGGAACCGATGACGTCACGGATCTTGTCGGTCGGAACCTGGATGGAAACGATGCGCGGAGCGGTGCTGCGCGTGGTGTGGCGCGGCTCGGGGATCACATCGAGCATCTTCTGCAGGATGAAGGCGCGACCCTCCTTGGCCTGCCGCAGGGCGCGGGCCAAGATGTCGAAGGTGAGGCCGGTGGCCTTGTTGTCCATCTGCAGGGCGGTGATGCCCTCGGTGGTGCCGGTGACCTTAAAGTCCATGTCGCCCAGGAAGTCCTCGAGACCCTGGATGTCGGACAGGACCACGGTCTTGCCCTCCTCCTGGATCAGGCCCATGGCGATACCGGAGACCGGGCGCTTAATGGGCACGCCGCCGTCCATAAGGGCGAGCGTGGAGCCGCAGGTCGAAGCCATCGAAGAGGAGCCGTTGGACTCCATGACCTCGGAGACGACGCGGATGGCGTAGGGGAACTCGTTCTCGTCGGGGAGCACCGGAAGCAGAGCGCGCTCGGCAAGGTTGCCGTGGCCGATCTCGCGACGCTTGGGGCTGCCCATGCGGCCGGTCTCGCCGGTGCAGAACGGCGGGAAGTTGTAGTGGTGCATATAGCGCTTGCCCTCGGTGGGCTCGATGGTGTCCAGACGCTGGCCCTCGTTGAGCATGCCGAGCGAAAGAACCGAGAGCACCTGGGTCTGGCCGCGCTGGAACAGGCCGGAGCCGTGAACGAGCGGCAGGTAGTTGTCCTTCACCATAATGGGGCGAATCTCATCGGCGGCACGGCCGTCGACGCGCTCACCGGTCTCGACGACCATGGTGCGCATGGCCTTCTTCTCGAGCTTCTTGAGCGCCACGGGAATCTCGCGCTCCCAAGCGGCCTGCTCCTCCTCGGTAAACTCGGCACGGATGGACTCCTTCAGAGCCTCGACCTTGCCGATACGGGAGAGCTTGTCGGCGTCGCGAAGGGCGGCTGCCATCTCGTCGTAGTGGGCGAAGATGCGCTCCTGGACCTCCTCGACGGGCTGGTCGAGCGGGTACTCCTTCTTGACGATGGGGCCGTTGACCTGCTCCCACTCGGCGACGAACTCGTCTTGAGCCTGGCAGAAGGCAGCAAGGGCCTCCTGGCCAAACTTCATGGCGGCGAGCATGTCGTCCTCGGAGATCTCCTCGGCGCCGGCCTCGACCATCGAGATGAAGTCGGCAGAGCCGCCCAGCTCCAGGTCCAGATCGGAGTTCTCGCGCTCCTCGTAGGTAGGGTTGACGATAAACTCGCCGGTCTCCACGTTACGGCCGATGCGCACGCAGGCAAGCGGGCCCTCGAAGGGCACGCCGCCGAGCGTCATGGCCAGGGAGGCACCCATGACGTTGATGACGTCGAAGGGGTTGACCTGGTCAGCGACGAGCGAGGTGGCGACGATATGCACCTCGTTGCGGAAGCCGTCCGGGAAGCTCGGGCGAATCGGACGGTCGATCATGCGCGCGGTGAGCGTGGCCTTCTCGCTGGGACGGCCCTCACGCTTGAGGTAACCACCCGGGATGCGGCCGGCGGCGTACATCTTCTCGTTGAAGTCGACGGTCAGCGGGAAGAAGTCGTAGTTCTTGCGCTCCTTGGAGACGACCACGGTGTCGAGCATCGTGGTGTCGCCCTGCTTGACCAGGCATGCGCCGGTGGCCTGCTTGGCAAGCTCGCCCGACTCAAAGGTGTAGGTCTTGCCGTACAGCTCAAAGGTCTTGGATACGAGTGTCATTGTTCTCCTTTACCCCACAGGCCCCTTGCCTGCGGGCTTCTCATGTGACGCGGGCCCCCTGCCCCCGCCACGCTTCAGAGCGTGATTGTTCACGCCCTTACACAAAAAGAGCGCCCCGCTGCGCAGGACGCTCTTAGCATGTACAAATCCTTACTGGATGTTGTCGCGGATGCCCAGAGCCTTGATGAGCTCACGGTACTCGACGATGTCGTTCTTCTTGATGTAGGAGAGAAGACGACGACGACGGCCGACGAGCATGAGCAGGCCACGACGGGTGTGGAAGTCCTTCTGGTGGGACTTCATGTGCTCGGTCAGCTCCTTGATGCGCTCGGACAGGATGGCGACCTGAACCTTGGGGTTGCCGGTGTCGACCGGGGTGTTACCGAACTGGGCAGTCAGCTCAGCCTTGCGCTCTTTGGAAACAGTCATTGTTTCACCTTTCGTTTAACGTCGCCCACGGGCAACTCGATTCGCCTCGGACTGGGAAGCCGCCGGTGGAGCGAGCAACCAAGGTCGAGGTACCAACAGGCCGATATGTTACCACAAGCAGCCCGCCCCTGCGCATCATCACCGACCCAACATGAATTCCATCGCACGGAGGCGCTGATCGGTGTGCGTGGCGGCCCAAACATGCGAAAGCCCGAGCAAGAATGCCGCCGTATGCGGGTCGATTCGCTCGGCCATGAGCGCATCGAAGGTCATGGACATGAGGGCGCGCAGCCATGCGACCTCACCGGTCGACACCAACTCGGCACCCGGAACGCTCGACGCGCACGAGCCGCACATGAGCCCGCCGGCCTGGGGCGAAAAATACGACAGCATGGGGTCTCCGCACAGCACGCAGGCCGAAAAATCGGGTCGGTAGCCAACGTGCGACAGCAGCTTAAAGACATATGCAGCCACAAGCAGATCCATATGCGCTGTGTCGAGCCCGCTGCCCACCAGGGCAAGCGCTCGCTGCGTTATGGCAAAGGTAAACGGGTCCTCGGCGTCCTCGAACGAGCACACGCGCGCGACCTCGGCGATCGCGCTTGCGGCGCAGGTCGTCTCGTAATCGGGCGCAGCGCCGAGCGGCGCCTCCATAAGCTCGGCCTGGGAAACCACGTCGAGTGACCGTCCATGCGCGAGCAGCATATCGACCGTACAGAACAGCTCACAGCGCGCAGCCAGGCGCCCACCGGGTTTACGGGCACCCTTTGCCACGGCACGAACCTGACGACCCCGCTCGTCAAGCATCGTCAGGATCAGGTCCGTCTCTTTGAGCTTCGTCTTGTCGAGGACGAGCACCTTGGTGCGATATGTCCGGGAGCCTGCCATGCGCGCCGCGCGTCCTTAGTCCTCGGCGTTGTAGCCAAAGCGGCGAATCTGGGCCTCGTCGTCGCGCCAGCCGGCCTTGACCTTCACGTCCAGCTCCAAAAAGACCTGCGTGCCAAAGATGCGCTCAAGATCGCGACGGGCGTCGATACCGATATGCTTGATCATCTCGCCGCCCTTACCGATGATGATGCCCTTTTGGCCCTCGCGCTCGACGTAAATGGTGGCGTGCACGCGCAGCACCTTCTTGGTCTGCTCGAGCGCATCGCAGATCACGCCAACGGAGTGCGGAATCTCATCACGGGTGCGGCGCAAGACCTTCTCGCGCACAAACTCGGCAACGAGCGTCTCATCGGAAGCGTCGGTACCCATGTCCTCGGGGAACCAACGCGGACCCTCAGGCAAAAAGTGCGCAACGGTCTCGATAAACGCATCGACGTTGAAGTTCTTGACCGACGACGTCACGATCTCGTCGTCATATTCCATGAGTTCGTGGGCTGCCTTAAGCTGCTCCATGACCTGTGCGGGGTCGGCCTCATCGGCCTTGGTGAGCACCAGGACCTTCTTGCAACGAGCGCATCTGACACGCTCGGCAACCCAGGCGTCTCCCCTGCCGATCGGTTTGGTGGCATCAATCAAAAACGCGACAACATCAACATCGTTCAGCTCGAACAACGCGCTCTTGTTGAGCTCGGATCCCAAGCCGTCCTTGGGCTTATGAATACCGGGGGTATCGACAAAGACCAGCTGGTAGCCGGGGCGGTTGACGACGGCGCGCATGCGGCGGCGGGTCGTCTGGGCCACCGGCGAGGTGATGGCGACCTTTTTGCCATAGCAGGCATTAAGCAGCGTGGACTTGCCGGCGTTGGGACGACCGACCAGGGCCACAAAGCCGCTGCGGAAACCGGGCTCAACGTCACCAAAGCCCGCGAGGTTGTCGTCCTCGTCGCACAGGGCGTCGAGTTCCTCGTCGCTCATACCCTCAAACGGGTCGAACTCCTCGACATCCTCGAGCTCCTCGGTATCCACCGCGTCCAGGGACTCGTCGTCCAAAATCTCATCGGTAGGCTGCATATTGTCGGACATGGGAATCCCTTTCTAAATAAAGTCGAGCGCGTGGGCGAATACCAGTACGCCCACAATCGCAGCGGTGATGGAAAGAACGTATACAGAGGCGGCGGCGATGTCCTTCGCACGCTTGGCCAGCGGATGGAGCTCCTGGGTCGCTAAGTCGACGATAGCCTCCATAGCGGTGTTGCACAGCTCGCCGTGAATCACCAGGCCACAACAGATGATAATCGTGGCCCACTCGGCAATGTCGAGCCCCACGATACAGCCGGCAATGACAGTGCACACGCCCGCCACGAGCATGACCTTAATGTTGCGCTCGGTCTTGACGGCGGTGACGAAGCCCTCCATGGCGTAGGAAAACGACTTTAAGAAGGACGGATGGTCCTTGTTCGATCCGGGAATCATAGACGGCTCCTAGTCGTGGGCGTGGTTGGTGATGGGGCCGACGTGGACTAGCTTAGGGTCCTCGCCGCGCTCGAGCGCCAGATCGCGCAGGATGGCGTCCTCGCGGGCCTCCATGACCTCGGCCTCGTCGTCCTCGATGTGGTCATAGCCCAGCAGGTGCAGCATGCCGTGAACGAGCATCAGACGGCACTCGTCAGCGGGGCTATTGCCAAAACCGGGGGCCTGACGGGCAATAACCTGCGGGGCCAAGATAATATCGCCGAGCTCGAGCGTCTCATCGGCGGGAATGTCATCGTCAAAGGCCGAATCGCACTCAAACGAGAGTACATCGGTGGTGCGATCGATACCGCGCCACTCGTGGTTGAGCTCGTGCATCTCGTCCTCGTCGACATACGAAAGGGAAATCTCGACTTCACGCTCAACGCCCTCGGCGGCAAGCACGACCTCGCAGATGTGCTCCACCTCCTGCGCATCGAGCAGCGTATCGAGCTCGGCATCGTTGCTGATCAATACACTCAACGGGACTCCTTTCGGTCGCGCGGGCGCTGCTCGCGCACGTCATCATAAGTGTCGTATGCCTCGACGATACGTCCCACCAAGGCATGGCGCACCACGTCGGCGCGCTCGAGGTGCGAAAATGCGACATCGTCGACACGGCCCAAAATCTGCTCAACGTCGGCAAGACCGCCACGACGACCCACCAGGTCGCGCTGGCTCAGGTCGCCGGTAATCACGAACTTGGAGTTAAAACCCAAGCGCGTCAGAAACATCTTCATCTGCTCAGGCGTGGTATTTTGCGCCTCGTCGAGCACCACGAAGGCATCGCTCAGCGTGCGGCCGCGCATATAGGCAAGCGGGGCGATCTCGATCACGCCGCGCTCCATAAGCTCATCGGTGCGCTCGCGATCCATCATGTCAAAAAGGGCGTCGTAGAGCGGACGCATGTAGGGATCGATCTTTTCCTCGAGGGTACCGGGCAAAAAGCCCAGGTTCTCCCCCGCCTCGACAACCGGACGCGTCAAGATCAGACGGCCCACCTCGTGGCGCTTGAGCGCGGCAACGGCGAGCGCCATGGCCAGATAAGTCTTACCGGTGCCGGCAGGACCCAGGCCAAACGTGATGGTATGCGAGCGAATGGCATCCACATAGCGCTTTTGGCCGAGCGTTTTGGGGCGAATGGCACGACCGCGATACGAAAGCAGCACGTCATCGCGAAGCGACGTAGCCTCGTGCTCACCGTCGCGCAGAACGGCCAGACAGCGCGAGATATCGTCGGCAGAAAGCGTGCGCCCGGCAGCAGCCTCACGAAAGGCATGTTCGAAAAAACGCGCCACGAGTTCGACCTCGTCCGGGTCGCCGCTCACGGAGATGCTATCGCCACGGGCGACCACATGAGCGCGAACCAAGCTCTCGAGCGCACGAAGGACGCCGTCGCCGGCGCCCAAAACGCGCGAGGGATCAATTCCCTCGGGAACGGTAAGTCTAATCTTCGAGGCTTCCATGAACCTCCCTGCGTGCATGGACCAAGCCGGAATCATCGACTCCGATGATAGCAACATCGAGCAGGCACGGAGCTGTAAGTCCACAGGTATCGTCAAGACGGGCATGATGGAACGAGCCGAGCGTCAGGTTGTCACCATACTCGAGCACGGCACGCTCGACCGTGCCCACGCGACGACGAGCGTCGGCAATGGCGAGCTCCTGTGCGGCGGCCCGCATACGGCGGCTGCGCTCGGCCATAACCTCGGGCGGCACCTGGTCGGGCATCTCGGCAGCAAGGGTGCCGGGACGCTTGCTGTAGCGGAACACGTGCATACGCGAGAAACCCACACGGCGGCACAGCGCCAGCGACTCCTCGAACTCCTCGTCCGTCTCGCCAGGGAAGCCGACAATAACGTCGCAAGAAAGTGACGCCTGCGGCAGATTGGCGCGAATCATACGCACCGTGTCCTCAAAGGCCTCGGCACTATAGGGACGGCCCATGCGATGCAGGGTCGCCGTGCAGCCGGACTGCACGGGCAGGTGCAAAAACGGGGCGATACGCTGCGGGTAGCGCGCCATAACCTTAAGCAGGCGCTCGGAGATATCCATAGGCTCGACCGAGGAAATGCGCACATGCGGAATAGACGTGCGCTCCATGATGGCCTCGAGCAGCTCATCGATTTCGACGTGCTCGTCGGTCGCGCTCTTGCCATCGTAGGCACCCAGGTTCACACCGGTCAGCACCACCTCGGGCACGCCGGCCTCCTGGGCCTCGCGAACTTGCTCGAGCACGGACTCGACGGGCACGGAGCGCTCGGGGCCGCGTGCCTTCCACACAATGCAATAGGTGCAGCGATGGTTGCAGCCGTCCTGAATCTTCACGCCCAGGCGAGAGCGACCGAGCACATCGACCACCTCGCCATCGCTGCAGGCGGGAACGTTATCGGACTCAACGCCCAGCACCTCGCAGACACGTTCGGCGACATCGATCTTGGACGGCTCGGCGATAACGCGATCCGAAAGCTCCAGCAGCTCCTCGGGATGCAAATTGACCACGCATCCGGTCACGACCACATAGGGCTCGTTTGGATAGGCCAGCGCATGACGGACGGCCTTACGGGTCTTGGCCTCGGCCTCGCCCGTAACGGCACAGGTGTTAATGACGATCAGATCGGCATCCTGGGGCTCCACAATAGCAAAGCCCAGGCGCATAAGGTCGGCAGTGATACGGTCAGACTCAACCCGGTTGACACGGCAGCCGAGGTTGACGACGGAAATATGGGGTGCGAGCACGCGGGCTCCTTAATCGAGGATATCGTCGAGGGCACTCTTGATACGGTCGGTCACCGACTTCTTACCAGAAGCGACGTCATCGCCCATCTCATCGGCAAAAGCACGGAGCAGTTCGCGTTGCTTATTGGAAAGATTGGTGGGAACGACCACGCGCAGTTGCACGATCAGGCGGCCACGCGAACCGCCACCGCCAATGCGCGGCATGCCGTAATTATTGACGCTCACGGTGTCGCCGTACTGGGCGCCGGCGGGAACCGTCACCTTAACGACCTCGTCGGGCATAATGCCCTCGACCTCGATCTCGCAGCCGAGCGCAGCCTGCGCAATCGAGATATCGCTCACCAGGTACAGGTCGTCACCGTTGCGCTTAAAGCGCTCATGGTCGGCAACGCGCACGTTGACAATCAGGTCGCCCGAGGGCTCGCCGCGAAGGCCGGCCTCGCCAAAGCCGCTCACACGCAGCTGGCGACCGGTCGAAACGCCGGCGGGAATATCGATGTCGATCTTTTCGTGCGAAGGCGTGCGGCCCTGGCCGTCACAGGTCTCGCAGGGATGATCGATGACCGTGCCCTCGCCGTGGCAGTCGGGGCAAGGCGAAGAGGACTGGACCTGGCCCAAAAAAGAGCGCTGGACCGTGGTGACATAGCCCGTGCCGTGGCAGCGGCTGCACTGTTTTTCGGTCGCACCGTCAGCCTTGCCCGTACCGTTGCAATCCTCGCAGGGAGCAAGGCGGTCATAGCTGATCGTCTTTTTGCAGCCGAGCGCCGCCTCCTCGAGCGTCACCGAAAGCGAGATGGCCATGTCACGTCCGCGACGACGCTCACGACGGCTGCGGGCGCCACCGCCGGCACCGCCGCCAAAGAACGACGAGAAGAGGTCGTCCATGCCCATGCCGCCAAAGATATCGTTAATGTCGACATAGCCCGAACCACCAGGGCCGTCGGCGGTGCCGTAACGGTCGTAGTTAGCACGCTTCTGCTCATCGGAAAGAACGGAATAGGCCTCGTTGAGCTCCTTGAACTTGGCCTCGGCCTCGGGGTCGTCCGAAACGTCCGGGTGTACGGTACGGGCCTTCTTTAGAAACGCGCGCTTAATCGTCCGCGCGTCGGCATCCCTGTCGACGCCAAGCACCTCGTAGTAATCCCTATTTTCCGACACGACCTAATCCTTCCGACTTTCATTATTGTCACAGTGCGTCCTATACCCAAGCTGGGCCGGCCGCAAACAGAGGGTTTGATGTTATTGCATTTGGTACGGCGAAAGCATGGCCCGTTGCGAGCAGCTCGCGAACCAAACCGACACGAGCGCGAACATGAAGCCGTTGGCAAAACCGTTGGCAAACTGCATCGCACCGCGCTTCCACCACAGCAGACTGCGATGAAGCACACCGTCCGAAAGCACCATGAACAGGCCCATGGTAAACGGAATAAAGCACATCACGGCAAAGGCCGAGAACACGCCCGAGATGGCCGAGAGTACCAAAAACGGCGCCACGATGCCCATCAGGTAAAAACCGGTACGAGCTTTGCCTTCCAAGCGCTCGGCCTCAACATGGGCGCGGCCGACCAGATCGCCGCCCGCGGCACCGTTGGTGCCAGCATGGCCCATGCCGCCAATGCGGACCTCGTCGCCATCGTGCGTGCCGGCAGGAAACTCAATCGTCTGCTCGGAGGTTACGCGAGTACGACCGCTGCCGCCGCAATCAGGACAGGGGTCGGCCACGACCTTACCGGAACCGCCGCACTCGGGGCAGACCGACTGGAACGTGCCCGCACCAAACAGGAAGGACAGGTCGACGTCGATATGGCCGCGGCCGCCACAGCTTGGGCAGGTATGGGCATGCTCGGAGGAGACAGAGCCCGAGCCGCCGCAATGTCCGCACGTATCGAAACGCGTGTAGCGGACGGTCTTGCGGGTACCGCCCTTGGCCTCCTTGGCGTCGAGTTTGATATCGACGACCACGTTGGCGCCGTTCTCGGGATTGTAGGCAGCCTGCCCGCGACGCGGCTGGCCCCAGGCGCCACCAAAGGGAAAACCGCCCTCAAAGGGATTGCCATGGCCCGCGCTACCGGCGTAGCCGCCGCCATAGGGCGAAGCCGTAGGAGCGCCGGCGAAGGGGTTGCCCGAACGCATGGCGTCGTAGCGCGAACGCTTCTGCTCGTCCGAAAGCACGGCGTAGGCCTCGGAAACCTCTTTAAACTTTTCCTCGGCATCCGGCTCTTTGTTGACGTCCGGATGGAGCTTGCGGGCCTTTTGCTGGAAGGCCTTTTGAATATCACGCGAGGTGGCGTCCTTGGAGACACCCAGAATCTCGTAGTAATCTTTTTCGTTCATCGTCGCCATGCGCGGCAACCTCCTGCTCACAGCAGCGTATATATTCCGGTAATTCTACCCGAGCGGCCTAGGCTAGATCCCAAAACAGCTCGAACAGAACATTTCCATCGAGCCAGCCCAGGTGTGTCGGCGCCAGACGAGCTCGAACATGGCCCGCGACGACATCTGCCGAAGTGAAGGGTCCCTCATGGACCCCGAGCGTCTCGGGCACCCAAGTGGCAAGACCCAATTCGAGCGCGCGATCGCAGGCAGCTGCCAGCTCGCCCGTTGGGATGACACGAACCGCGCGAACCAACAGGTCGGACGCGACACCGCGCGTCATGCGGCAAGCAAGCATCAGGTCTTCGGCCGCGGCCTCGCGCTGCGAGAGATATTCGGCCTCGAACGCCGTCGCGTCATCGTCACGTTGCACCAGACGCACGCGGTACGCATCGCCTCGAGAAGACACGCCGGGGAACAAACCTGCAAGACGGTCGAAATCCTCGGCGTCGAGCATGCCCGCGGCAGAACGACCAAGGCCGAGGTAGCCCCGTCCGGTCCAGTAGGCAATGTTATGGGCACACTCATGGCCGTCGAGCGCGTAGCTCGCCACCTCATACGGGTGATAGCCGGCGGCACCCAGGAGTTCGCGTGCCACGTCCATGCAGGCAGCCTGAAAATCCTCATCAGGCACGAGCGACTCATCGCGGCACGCCATGCAATAAAGGGGCGTCCCCTCCTCGAGCGTGAGCGGGTAAACCGACACATGATGCGGAGCTGCCGCCAGCACGCCATCGAGCGTGCGCTTCCAACTCGCTGTGGTCTGCCCGGGAAGTCCGCACATAAGGTCGCACGACACGTCAAGCCCAGCGTTCTTGACCGTCGCGATGGCAGCGAGCGCCCGATCGGCATCGTGAATACGACCGATGGCGGTAAGTTCGGTGTTATCGAGCGTTTGCACGCCCAGAGAGACGCGTGTGACACCAACCTTGGCAAGCGCAGCGGCAAGCTCGACAGTCAGCGACTCAGGATTGGCTTCGCAAGTAAATTCAAGGGGCTTGCACCACATGGAGATACGACGGGCAAGTTTCACCAGGCGCTCCCCTGCCAGCGACGGCGTGCCGCCGCCAACATAGACGGTGCGGATCTGGTCAAGGGCCCCAGCTTTGCCAAAAGCATCGAGGCGCGCGAACAACTGCACAAAATAGGCATCGAGCGCAGCGCTCAGGTCGTACGGAGCAAAACTGCTCGAGTCAAAGTCGCAATAGCGGCATTTTTGAGCGCAAAACGGCACGTGCACGTACAGCGCGGTAACGGCCACCCTTAAGCCTCCAGCGGATGAGGGGGCACCGATTCGCCGGCGGCAAGGGCAGCCTCGCAGGCCACCACATCGCGCTCGATCTCATCGACCAGCGCCATGAACTCCTCATACGTGGAGCAGCGCACCACATGGGCACGCCAAGCTGCAGCATGGGGCATGCCTTTTAAGTACCAGCTTGCGCACGTGCGGGCACGCGACATGAGCGGCAGAAGCTCGTGCGTCAGCGTTAGGTGTTCACGCAGGGCGTCCAGGCGCTCGACGGAGCTGCGCGCCGGCACCGGTATGCCATCGAGCGCAAGGGCGCGAGCATCACCGAACACCCAGGGATTACCGTAGATGCCGCGCGCGATAAACACCGCGCTGGCACCAGAACTGCGCAGATGCTCCGCGGCATCCTCGGCGCAGAACACATCGCCCGAACCAATCACGGGAATCTCGACAGCATCTGCGACCTCATCGACGACAGACCAATCGGCCTGCCCCGTATAGAGCTGCGTGGCACAACGACCGTGCACGGCAACTGCGGAGGCGCCCGCCCCTTCGAGCATCTGGGCAAACGTTGCGGCATTACGGTCCTCGGCGTAAAAGCCCTTGCGGATCTTTACGGTCACGGGCACGTGAGCCGCGCCCACCGTGGCCTCGACGATCTTCTCGGCCAAATCGGGCGTGCGCATAAGGGCCGAGCCCTCGCCCTTGGTGACAACCTTGCGGGCAGGACAGGCCATGTTGATGTCGATGAGCGACAGGCGATCGCCAACGCGCTCCTCGACGGCGGCGACGGCGCTCGCAAACTGATCAGGCTTGGAGCCAAAGAGCTGCACGCAAATCTGCTGCTCCTCGTCGGCCGGTAGCACCAGGCGCCAGGTCTTGTTGCTGGCATAGGCAAGGCCCGCCACGCTCACCATCTCGCTGTAGGCAAGGTTGGCACCGCGGCGGCGGCACATGATGCGGTAGGCAGGGTCGGTCACGCCCGCCATGGGAGCCATAAGGAACGGCTGCTCGGCATAAGCGCCCAGCAGCCGCTTGCTGTATTCAGAAAGCGCCATAGACCTACTCGTCCACCTTGAGGATCGCCATAAAGGCCTCCTGCGGGACCTCGACCGATCCGATGGCCTTCATGCGCTTCTTGCCCTCTTTCTGCTTCTCGAGCAGCTTGCGCTTACGCGAGATATCGCCGCCGTAGCACTTGGCAAGCACGTCCTTGCGACGCGCCTTGACGGTGGAGCGGGCAATGATCTTGTTGCCAATAGCACCCTGGATGGGCACCTCGAACAGCTGACGCGGGATGATCTCCTTAAGTTTGTCGCACAGACCACGGGCCAGGCCATAAGCCTTGTCCTTATGGACGATAAACGACAGCGCGTCCACCTCGTCGCCCGAAAGCAAGATATCGAGCTTCACAAGCTCGGAGGGACGGTACTCGTTGAACTCGTAGTCGAGCGAGGCATAGCCCTTGGTACGGCTCTTAAGCTGGTCAAAGAAGTCCAAGATGAGCTCGGCGAGCGGCATATCGAAGCGCATCTCGACCGATTTGCTCGTCAGGTGGATCATGTCGGTCGTAACGCCGCGGTGCTCGATAGCGAGCTGCATGACGGCACCCGTGTACTCAGGCGGGCAGATGATCTTTGCCTTGAGGTAGGGTTCCTCGATACGCTCGATGCGCGTGGCCTCGGGCAGATCCTGCGGGCTGCGGACATCAATCATCTCGCCGTCAGTCTTGTAGACGTGATAGTCCACCGAAGGGCTCGTGGCAATGAGGTCAAGATTGAACTCACGCTCCAGGCGCTCCTTAACGACCTCCATATGCAGCAGGCCCAAGAAGCCCACGCGGAAACCAAAGCCGAGCGCCACCGAGGTCTCGGGCTCCCACACCAACGACGGGTCGTTGACGTGCAGCTTATCGAGCGCGTCACGCAGGTTCTCGTAGTCCTTGTTATCGATCGGGAACAGGCCCGTATAGACCATGGGCTTGGCCTCGCGGTAGCCGGGAAGCGGCTCGGGGCAGGGATTCGACGCCCACGTGAGGGTATCGCCCACGCGAACGGCCTCGGGGTCCTTCAGGCCCGTGACCACGTAACCGACCTCGCCGACCGTCAGCGCGTCGACCGGGGTCTCGGCGGGACGCTTGACGCCCACGCCATCGACCAAAAAGTCGCCCTTTGCCTGCATCATGCGCAGGGTATCGCCCTTTTTGATGGAGCCGTCAAAGATGCGCACCGTGGCGACGACGCCACGATACTCGTCGAAGTATGAATCCAGAATGAGTGCCTTAAGCGGTGCATTCGCATCGCCCTTGGGCGGAGAGATCAGAAAGACAATGGACTCCAGCAGATCGTGGATGCCCTCGCCGGTCTTGCCCGAGACGCACACGGCATCATCGGCAGGGATCGCCAGGTCATCCTCGATCTCGGTCTTAACCTCGTCGGGATGAGCCGAGGGCAGGTCGATCTTGTTGATGGCCGGCACAATGTCCAGATTGGCGTTCATGGCGAGCGTCGCGTTAGAGACGGTCTGCGCCTCAACGCCCTGCGTGGCGTCGACAACGAGCACCGCGCCCTCACAGGCTGCCAGCGAGCGCGAGACCTCATAGGTAAAGTCCACGTGGCCCGGCGTATCGATCAGATTGAACTGATACGTCTCGCCATCGTCGGCGTCATAGGACACGCGAACGGCATTGGACTTGATTGTGATGCCGCGCTCGCGCTCGATATCCATGGTGTCGAGCAGCTGCGACTCCATGTCGCGTTCGTCGACTGTATGGGTGAGTTCGAGGATACGGTCACTGATCGTGGACTTGCCATGGTCGATGTGCGCAACGATTGAGAAGTTGCGGATGTGGGAAATGTCAATTGAAGTATTCATGCGGACTATCTTACCCGAGCGGTACAAAAAATGGAGCCTGTTCCATAAAACAGGCTCCATTTATGCGCGTAATCTGTTTGGTGTGAAATTTACAACTTAGGCGTTGATGCTGTTCACGAGCTTGGCAAGACCGGACTTGCGGTTGGAAGCCTGATTCTTGTGGATAACATGCTTGGCGGCAGCCATGTCGAGACGCTTGGTGACGGTCTTGAGGGCAGCCTGGGCCTTCTCGGCGTCGCCCTCGGCGACGGCGGACTGGACGTGCTTGGTCAGCGTCTTGAGCTCGGACTTGACAGCCTTGTTACGCATGCGAGCTGCCTCATTGGTGCGGATACGCTTCTTCTGAGACTTGATGTTTGCCACTTCTGGAGTTCCTTTCGAGTTCCTTGAAAAAAATGTATGACACCTCTGAGACACGGTGAGGTCATGCAAGCGCCTACTATAGCACGCTCCCCCTCAAAGGGATAGAACGAATTTGTCAAATAGGCAGGTATCATCACGATTTTCTCAAGATGTTCGTAATCCAGAGCAAAAGCGCGGTCTGAGAATCGGCCGAACCCTTGAGCGCGAGCTCCACATCAACGGCACCCTCGAGCGCTGCGACGAGCTCTGCCATCGAAAAGCGACGTGCCCAGGTCAGGTGATTCTTGACCTGCCAGGACTGGAGTTTGAGCGTTGCGGCCAGCTCACGACCCTGTCCGCGCGCATCGAGCGCCTTGGCAACGATAAGCTCGCGAATGCGGCCGCACAACAATATGTACGTCCACACGTAGCTCTTGGCGGGCAGTAGATTGAAGAGCTCGAGCGAGCGGCGCATGTCACGGGCCGAGACTGCATTGAGAAAGTCCCAGGGTTGAACCTCGGCCGTACGTACAATCCAGCGCTCCACATCGGCAAGCTCAATCTGGGGCGCCTCGACCATCTGGACAAGCTTAGCCAAGTCGTTATCGAGCATGCGCGTGTTTTCACCCGAACGCGAGACGAGCTCCTCGGCGGCCGCCGTCGAGATCGACTTGCCGTGCTGCGTCGCCATCTGTTGCACGCGGCGCGGTAGCTCCCAGCGCTTGGTGCCGGAGCAATCGATCACGGCCTTCTTGTCGATTTTAGCGATCGCCTTATACAGGCGCGTGTTCTTGGCAAGCGAGTCGGCGATGATGAGGCAGACCGTCGTGGGGCTGGGACTCGCCAGATAGTCGACAAGCGGCTCCGAGACCGCCTTAGCGAGCTTTGAGCAGCCATCAAGGATTACCAAGCGAAACTCGCTGCCCATCGGAAAGGTGTTAAGCGATCCGATAATGGACTCGATATCGGGGTCCTTGGTCATGTCGCGCTCGTCGAGGTTGAACTCGACCATTCCCGACTTTTCCAGACGCGCCTTCATACGCGAGACGGCGTGATCGCGCTTGACGCCGTCGGTACCGACGATCAGATATGCCGGCAGCAGACCGGATTCGGACATTACGCTCCCCTCCCGCAGGCCTTCGTATTCGTTCCGTGCCATTCTAGCCCAGGGGCCCACCACACGCCAACGACGTCGTCACGGTCGCTGGCATCGCATCGCAAAGCCCTTTGCGGTCGGGCTGATGGTGATATCACCGTGTTCGATGGTGCATGCGAACGCACCGCCCGCTTCCTGAACGGTATCGATGCAGGCATCCGACGGATGACCGTATCGATTCCCCTTGCCGGCGCTCGCGAGGGAAAGCTCGGGTCTCAGGACGTCCAGCAACTCACCATCGACTGAAACCTTGGAGCCGTGATGCCCAAGTTTAAGGACATCGATATCCCCCACCTCCTGCACGAATTCCCGTTCTTGGTCGAGCTCGGCATCACCAGTGAGGAGCATACGCAGGCTCTTGCCTTCCTGAACATAAGAGAGTAGCAGGACAAGCGAGTCCTCATTTCCCTCGCCATCTACGGACTCGAACGGCCACATCACGCGGGCACAAAATGAGCCGATGTCGACCGTATCCCCACGGCGCACCTGCCGATACTCAACGCCAGGTCGATTCAATACCTCGGCAGGAGCATCCTCCAACGCATCCGCCGCCACGGCAATCGTTCCGACCGAAAACTGTTCGAGCACGGCAGGTAGACCACCCCAGTGATCCTCATCCCAATGCGTCACAAAGACGGCATCGATATGGTGCACGTTATTGCGAACCAACGCCGCTACCACGCGCCCATCGAGCCCGCAGTCGACGAGTGCTAATGCGTCGCCCTGGCGGATAAGAATCGCATCCGCCTGGCCCACATCGAGCACCGTCACCGAAGGCGGAGCGAATCGATCCCAGTAGACGTACGGAATCGCAGCCAAGAGCACCAGGCATGCAAGCCCCACCGCCATAGGACGTGCACGGGGACGCGGCCACCAGACCAACAGAACCGCCAGCAAACACGGCACTAGGTAAATCCACAAGCTTTCGGGCGGCACACTCACAGATGCACCAGGCACGGCGGCAAACAGCTGCTCGAAGAACAGCGCGCAACGGGCGGCAATCATGGGCACAACGAGCGCCCAAGTCCGCAACGGTCCCACGAGCGAAAAGGGAACCAGCACGATGGACACAGCAAGCAGTACGCTCACCACCGGACCGATGACCGCATTTGCCAACGGAGCAATGAGCGAGAACGTACCGAAGGCGGGAATGGTAATGGGAAGAGTCGCCAGTTGCGAGCACAGCGTGACGGAAAGCATGCTGGCAACGCCCGATGGCACACCCAGCTCACCCAAAGCGTAGGTCGCATAGGGGCAAAAGCACAGAATGGCAAAGACGCTGGCACATGAAAGCTGAAAGCCCATATCGAACAGCACCGTCGGTCGCAGTAGCACAAAGATGGACATGGTTACGAAGAGTGCCGATGCGCCGTGCCGGCGACGCTCCGCGCCGTTTACGACAAGCGTCGCGAACACCATGCAGCACGCGCGCACGGCCGAGGGAGACGCGCCCGTAAAGGCAGCGTAGCCCATAAGCGTTATCGCCAATATCGCCCGGTGAAGACCACGTGAGCACCGAGTCTTTTGCAATACACCCTCGATTACAAACCCCACGATAGCCAAATGGCTGCCCGAGACGGCGATAAGATGCGCCGTTCCCGTCACCGAAAACCAGTCGCCCGCCGGCTGGGCGCGCAGCTCGGCCGAACGACCGCAGATGACACCGGCTATGAGCGCACGCGCCGGGTCGGTCGCAGGCGCGATGGACGCAAGCAGCCCATTTCGCAGCCGAAGCAGCGGCCCCGGAGAGCACTCGTCGACCGACACAATCCGAACGACTTTAACCTTGCGCACCTCGCCTCGGAGCACGCGCGATCGTCCATATGCATCGTTCTCAAAACGTGAAACGCGACCGATAACACGCGCGTGCGCCCCGACCTTGAGCTCGAGGTCGCACGATAGGCGAACCGTTGCCAAGTTCTTACCGTCCGCACGTGCCTCGCAGGTATAGGAATACACGTCGTCGTTTATGGATGGATCGCCCTGCACGACAAACTCGAGGCCGCTTGCCGCTCGAGCGTCGAGCGCCTTCGAGGCGTTGAGCGCGCCCGCAGCCCACCACGCCGAGACGACCGCTCCCGCCACGAGACCGACGGACGCGGCATACAGCCACCGCTTCCAAGGAGCAAGCGGTGCACAAAATTGAGCCAGCACAACGAATACCGCCGCCGCAACGGGAATGGCCCATAGCAGCCCGACCGCCGGCGCCTGCTCCCTCAGCAGCACATCAGCGGCCACGTTGAGCACCAAGGCGCAGCTCATGCACACGCCGGCACACAGGGCCATCGTCCACGGCATCAGGGGCCGCGGAGGCATCACATGCTCGCGCTCGGTCGCACTCATACGCAGATGCAATCTTTGATTTTGGCAAGCTTCTTCTCGCCGATTCCCGACACACGCATCAGATCGTCAACCGAGGCAAAAGCACCGTTCTTTGTCCGCTCATCGATAATCGACTGCGCCATGGAGGGACCGATGCCCGAGAGCGTCTGCAGCTCTGCCGCGCTTGCCGTATTGATGTTGACTAGGCCCGTTGCGCCACTCACGCCCAATGATGCGGAAGCCCCACCATCAACACCGGCTTCCGCAATGGACACCTGCTGCTCCCCCACCGTTGGAACGTGGATTTTTTGTCCATCAGTGACCTTGGATGCCCGGTTAAGCCCCGTAACGTCTGCCTCGGGCGTAAGCCCGCCGGCGGCATCAATCGCCTGAGCCACCCGCGCGCCGTCCTTGAGACGATATACACCGGGCGACACAACGGCGCCGTCGACATCGACATAGACCTCTACCGCGGCAGAAGCCTTAGCCGAAGAACCTTCGGATGTCTTTCCGCTCGAGGCATCACCGGATCCCGGCTCCACCAACGAGCCTGAACCGTCAGTGCGCTCAAACGACACGCCACCGGCACCGCCGCCAAGGTTCGCCATCGCCAGTCCACTCGCCATCGCAATGACGACCAGTATCGCCATCACCACTGCCTTATGACCGAACAGCTTGTCCGCCAAGCGGTCCATCCGTTTGACTCGTTCGTGTTGTTCGCGCTGCGCCATAGCAAAACCTCCCAACACCATCGTGTCAGGAAAGGAGCTCCACAACAGCCACGCTCCAAAACCGGTTTTAACGGTCAAACCAAAAACCGACCAAAACCTTGCACAAATCTGTCCATTTATTCAGGCACACGTCAGCAAATGAACACTTAGCCGCAAAATGCCCAGATAGCAAAAGGCCGACGATGTAGGCGCATCGTCGGTCTATGCACAAATTTACTCGTGATTTTGGTAAATCTCACGCGGAGCAAGCTCCGAATGTTTGCGTTTTAAGGTCTTAGGGGCCTTATACGTGTTGCTTTCGAAGTCGATATACTCGGTCTGCTTGAGCAGGCGCTCGATCATCTCCTCGTGATCGAACAACTCCCAGGCCTCATGCACGGCATCGAGTTTAGCGTGCGTCTCGGGACGGCGCGGCATAAACAGCGTGCAGCAGTCGGGAGCGGCCTCAGTCGAGATATCGAACGTACCAATCTCCTCGGCGCGCGCGATAATCTCCTGCTTGTCCGAACCGATGAGAGGACGGAACACGGGGATCTTCACGGCCTCGTTAACGGCCATGATATTCTCAAGCGTTTGGGAGGCAACCTGTCCAAGCGATTCGCCCGTCACGATGGCCTTGGCGCCCTCGATGTGTGCAATGCGCTCGGCAACCGAATACATAATGCGGCGATACATGATCACGCGCAGGTTGCTGGGACAGGTGACCGAAATCTCACGCTGGCAGTCGCCAAACGGCACCACGTACAGGCGGCCGATCTGGACACCCGGCTCAAGCGCACGGATGATGTCCTGCACCAAATACTCGCTCGTGTCGGGCGTCTGCGGACGACCTGAGAAATGTACCGGCACGCACACCGCGCCGCGACGCGCGAGCATCCAGGTCGCCACCGGAGAATCAATACCCGACGACAGCAGCGTCACGACCTTGCCGGCAGAACCCACCGGCAGACCGCCCACGCCGCGCTCGGAGCGCGCGTACACATAAACGCTACCCTGGACCACCAGTACGTGCACCATCGCATCGGGGTCGTGCATTTGAACCTTTTTATCGGGGAAGGCCTCGCACAGCACCTCGCCCACCTGACGATTGATGTCAATCGAGGTGAGCTCATAGTCGGTATTGGAGCGCTTGGCGTGCACCTTAAACGAATCGAAGGAACCAAACTCGCGCAGCGCCTTCACGGCGGCGGCACAGTACTCCTGAGGGTCGCGATTGGTGTGATACGCCAAAGACACGCGAGCAACGCCGGGAACGGTGCGAATGACACGTGCCGCCTCGTCGGCCTGATGCTCGTTAAAGGTCACGAGGATATAACCGGAAATTCGAGACACGGCATTCACGGAAAAGGCGGCCAAGGCCGCCTTGATGTTATCCATGAGGATATGCTCAAAATGTGCGCGGTTCTTACCCTTCAGTCCAACCTCGTGATAGTGGACCAGGCAGACGCGAGCCGCCATTTAGGCTTCAGCAACCTTGTGGCCGAGCGCCTTCTCGTAACGGGCCTCGTCGTAAGAGATGTCGCCGTCGACAATCTCGTCCATAGCCATCGAAATGGTATCGGCACCGGAAAGCCCGATGGTGATGTCATCGACATCCTGGACGGCAAGCACGCGGTTGTGCTGGCCACGCAGCATGCTGTTAATGTCGCAGGCGCGCTTGGAGGCAAGCGAAGCGAGCAGGAAGCGGTTGTGATCGGTCTTCTCCAGAAGATCGTCAATGCAAGGCTTTACAACGGACACGGACCTCAGATCCTTTCATGCATATCGAGAACGCGAACGAGCTCATCGGTCGCGCGGTCGAGATCGTCATTAACCACGACGTCGTCGTAGCGGTCGGCAAGGGCAAGCTCATCGGCGGCGTTTGCCATACGCAGCTCAATCGTCTCGGGCGTCTCGGTACCGCGACCGACCAGGCGCTCGCGGAGTACCTCAAGCGAAGGCGGCTTGATAAAGATCAACACGGCCTCGGGGAAACGCTCCTTCACCTGCAGGGCGCCCTGGACATCGATCTCCAAAATCAGAGATGCGCCAGAGGCGAGCTTGGATGTGACCTCGCTCACCAACGTGCCGTAGCAGTTACCGTGGACCTCGGCCCACTCAACAAACTCACCGTTTGCCACGCGGCGGTCGAACTCCTCGCGCGTCAGAAAAAAGTAGTTGACGCCGTCGACCTCACCTTTGCGTGGTGCTCGCGTGGTAGCCGAAACCGTCAGGCCCAGGTTCGAGCGGCGCTCGCGCACACGAGTGACGAGCGTACCCTTCCCTGCGCCTGACGGTCCAGAAATCACAAAGAGCTTGGAATCCTGAGCGCTCACTTATTTGGTCAGCTGCTCGAGGAGCTGCTCGCGCTGACGGACGCCGAGGCCCTGGACGCGACGGGTAGCGGAGATACCAAGCTCCTCCATGATCTTGGCGGCCTTGGCCTTGCCATAACCAGGAAGAGACTCGATGAGGGTGGAAACCTTCATGCGGGAAGCGATGGGGTCATCGGAGTTGAGCACGGACTCGAGGGACTTCTCGCCCTTCTTGATCTGCTCGCGAAGCTCAGCGCGGGCGTGACGTGCGGCAGCAGCCTTCTCAAGAGCCTGCTTACGCTGCTCATCGGTAAGCTGAGGGAGTGCCATTCGTACCTCCAAATAGTTGGGTTATATCTGATTCAATAATTGGCATTTTAGCACGTAGAACGTACAAAATGCCCAATCGCGGCTCCATAGGTTAGACGATACCCGCAAAAAGTGCAATATACTGCGCCCAAAGTTAAGCCCCTGACCTGCGATTCCACACAAAGGATGGGAAAGTTTACGCAGGCACAGGGGCTATTTTGTGCTAATGAGACCCAAAAGTGGTGACTTAGGGGAATCTTTTACGCGATGTTTTCGACCAGCTCGGCGACAATGGCGTCAAAGGCGGCAACCGGATCGTCGGCGCCGGTGATGGGACGGCCCACCACAATGTGGCTTGCGCCACGCTCGATAGCCTGGGAAGGCGTCGCCACGCGGGACTGGTCGCCTAAGGCGGCACCCACCGGACGCACACCCGGAGTCACGATCAGGGCATCAGGACCCAGCAGCTCACGCATGTCGTGAGCCTCCATCGGCGAGCACACGATGCCATCGATGCCGTTGGCCTGAGCGAGCTTTGCCAGGCGGGCGGCCTCCTCGGCCACCGGCGACTCGACGCCAATCTCGCTCAAGGCATCCTGATTCATGCTCGTGAGCACGGTGATGGCGACGAGCTTGGCGCGGTCCTCGCGCGCCTCCTCGGCACCCTCGCGGCAGGCAGCGAGCATGGCGCCCGAACCCAAGCCGTGAACCGAGAGCAGGTCGGCACCGGCAAGCGAGGCCGAACGGGCGGCACCGCGAACCTGATGCGGAATATCATGGAACTTAAGGTCAAGGAAGACCTTAAAGCCCAGGTCCTTAAAGGTCTTGACGATCTCGGGGCCCTCAGCGTAATAGAGCGTCATACCAACCTTAAGCCAGGCGGCATGGCCCGAAAGCTCGTGGGCAAGCTCGAGCGCACGCTCGCGGTCGCAGTCGAGAGCGACGATTACGCGGTCGCGGGCATCGGTCTCTAGCATTCGAAAGCACCTACCAGTTCGTTGATGTCCTTCACGCCTTGGGACTCAGCCCAGGCCTCGAGCTCGTGCGCGATCTTGAGCGAAGCGCACGGATCGACGAAGTTGGCCATGCCGACCGACACGCAGGTGGCGCCGGCCAGGATAAACTCGGCCGCATCCTCGCCGGTCATGACACCGCCGACGCCGTTGATGGGGATATCGACGGCCTGGGCAACCTCCCAGACCATGCGCACGGCGATGTGGTGGCACAGCGGGCCCGAAAGGCCGCCCTTGGGCTTGGCCACGCGGGACTTGCGGGTATGGACGTCGATGGCCATGCCCTGAATGGAGTTGATGACCGAAAGGCCGTCGGCGCCGGCAGCCTCGAGGGCCTTGGCAATCTCGGCGACGTTGACCGGCGCCATCTTCACGAACAGCGGCTTATCGGTCACCTTGCGGCAGGCAGCCATAACGGATGAGGCGCCCTCGGGCGTAGAGCCCATGGCGGCACCGCCGGCGGCGATATTAGGGCAGCTCACGTTGATCTCGTAGCCGGCAGCCCAGGGGCACAGCTCGACATACATCTCGAGCGCGCGGACAAACTCGTCAACGGAGTGGCCGGCAACCTGACAGATGACCTGGCAGCCGTCCTTGGACAGCTGTTCGAGCCACGGACCGGACTCGCGGGCAAAGGCAGCCACGCCGGGGTTCTGAAGGCCCACGGAGTTGATCATACCGCCGGGAATCTCAGCCATGCGGGGCGCGGGATTGCCGGGCCAGGGCTCGGCAGCGCAACCCTTGGTGGTGATGGCGCCCAGCTGGGAAACATCAAAGAAGTTCTGGAACTGCCAACCGTAGCCAAAGGTACCGGCTGCGGTGTTGATGGGGTTCTGCATCTTGACGCCGCCGAAATCGACGGCCATGTTCACGGTACCCACTAGAAGACCACCACCTTGGAAGCATCGAACACGGGGCCGCACATGCAAGCACCCTTCATACCGTCGACCGTCTCGACATTGCAGGTGTTGCAGGCGCCAAAGCCACAGCTCATCATGCGCTCAAGCGACACCTCGCAGTACGCACCGGCCTCGGCGGCAGCGGCGGCGACTTTCTTCATCATGACAGCGGGGCCGCAGCTGGCCACATAGTCGTAGCCGCCCTCGCCGAGCAGCTCGGCTGCCGGGTCGGTGCAAAAACCGTGCGTGCCCAGCGTGCCATCATCGGTGCAAACGTTGACCGTGGCGCCCAGCGCGCGGAACTCATCGACACCCACGGCCTTGGACGCGGTGCCAAAGCCCAGGCACACGTCGACGGCCACACCCTGCTCGGAAAGCTTGTCGGCAAGGCACAGCACGGGCGGAACACCGATGCCACCGGCGACGAGCAGGGCCTTCCTGGTGCCCTCGGGTACCATCCAGCCACGGCCACCGGGGCCCAGCAGGTTAGAGGTGGAGCCAGGGCCCATCTGGGACAAACGACGGGTATCGTCGCCCACGACGGCGTACCACAGCTCGACGGTGCCGGCCTCGGCGTCGGCGCGGTAGTAGCTCAGGGGCACGCGAAGCAGCGAGGACGCATCGCCGGGTACGGCGATGTTCACAAACTGACCGGGCTTGAGCGCACTTGCAAGCTTGGGGGCCGAGATGACGAGCGAGAAGATGCCGTCGGCAATCTCCCGGTTCGAGACGACCTCGAAGTCGTGCATGCGTGCAGTGGAAGGTGTGGGCATAGACGCTCCAATCCCCCATGCGGTTGCATGGTCCAAACTAATAGAAAGCGCGGCACCGCAAGGGCGCCGCGCACAAAAGCGATAAGGCTATGCTAGCAGATGCAGCCGTCGGCAAGCGTCTGCTTACCGCCGACAAACACATCGGTGGCACGACCGGTGAGCGTGCGGCCGGCAAAACCGGAGTTCTCGGCGCGCGACTCGTAACCGTCCTCGCCAACCGTCCAGGTTGCGGAGGGGTCGAACACGGTCAGGTCGGCAACGGAGCCCGCCTTGACCTGAACCTGGTCGAGACCCAGGATCTCACGCGGCTTGATGGCCATGAGCTCGACCATGCGGCCCATGCTCATCTTGCCCGTGTTGACCAGCTCGGTGAGTACGAGCGACAGCGAGGTCTCGAGGCCGATCATACCAAAGGGCGCAAGCTCGAACTCACGGGCCTTCTCCCACGGGGTGTGAGGAGCGTGATCGGTGACGATAACGTCGACGGTGCCGTCGATGACGCCCTGACGGATGGCCTCGGCATCCTCCTCGGTACGCAGCGGCGGGTTGACCTTGAGCGAGGTGTTGTAGGTCTCGTCCAGGTCGTTCTCGGTCAGGAACATGTGGTGCGGAGTGGCCTCGCAGGTAACCTGAACGCCAGCGGCCTTACCGGCACGCACGATCTCCAGGCCATGGGCGGTGGAGATGTGCTGGATGTGCAGCTTGGCACCAGTCAGCTTGGCGATCTCGATGTCGCGGGCGATCTGGAGCTCCTCGCCGGCAGCCGGCCAACCCTCGAGAGCCAGACGGGTCGAGACCTTGCCCTCGTTGATCTGGCCGTGGCCGACCAGGTCCTCGTCCTGGCAGTGGCTCATAAAGACCTTGCCGAACATCTTGCCGTAGTCCATGCAACGACGGAGCATGCCCGCACCCTGCACGCCGCGACCGTCGTCGGTGAAGGCGACGGCGCCGTGGGCGACCATATCGCCCATCTCGGACATGGCCTCGCCCTTAAGACCGCGGGTCATGGCGCCCGACGGATAGACGCGGCAGTGACCGACCTCGGCAGCACGGGACTTGACGAACTCCACGACAGTGCCGTTATCGGTGACGGGATCGGTGTTGGGCATGGAGCACACGCCGGTAAAGCCGCCCTTGGCAGCTGCGCGGGTACCGCTCTCGATGTCCTCTTTGACCTCGTAGCCAGGCTCGCGAAGGTGAACGTGCATATCCACCAGGCCGGGGACGAGGTACTTGCCGGAAAGGTCGCGGACCTCGGCTCCCTCGACGGCGAGATTCTCGCCGACCTCGGCGATCTTGTCGCCGTCAATCAGGACGTCAACGACACCGTCAAGCTCGACGGACGGGTCGACGACGTGGGCATTCTTAAGAAGCAAGGCCATTATCGGCACCTCCAAGCAGCAGATACAGGATAGCCATACGCACGCAGATACCGGCGTAGACCTGCTCCAGGATGACGGAGCGTTGCGGGTGGTCGGCCATATAGGAGTCGAACTCGACACCGCGGTTGATGGGGCCCGGGTGGCAGATGATCGCGTCGGGCTTCATGAGCTTCTCGCGGTCCTTGGTCAGGCCGAAGAGCTTGTGGTACTCGCGAATGGTCGGGAACGGGGCACCCTCGAGGCGCTCCTGCTGCACGCGCAGCATGTAGACGACGTCAAGCTCGGGCAGGACGGAATCGAGATCGCTCGTCACGTGGTCGCAGCCCAGGACCTCGGGTGCCGGAGGCAGCAGCGTGCCGGGGGCGACGGCGTAGGTCTCGCAGCCCATGATCTTCAACGCGGGGATCAGCGAGCCGCAGACACGGGAGTGGGAGATGTCGCCGACGACAGCGACCTTCAGACCGTGGAAGTCACCCTTGTGCTGCCAAATGGTGTACAGGTCGAGCAGGGCCTGCGTGGGGTGGTTGTGCTTGCCGTCGCCGGCGCAGATAACGCTCGCGGGCGAATTCTGCGTGACGATATAGGGCGCGCCGGCGTGCTTGTCGCGCACGACGATGCAGTCGATCTTGTAGGCGTTGAGGGTCTCGACGGTGTCGACGAGGCTCTCGCCCTTGACCGTAGAAGTCGAGGAACCGCCAAAGTTGAGGCTGTCGGCCGAAAGGCGCTTCTCGGCGAGCTCGAAGGAGCTGCGGGTGCGCGTCGAGGGCTCGTTGAACATGTTGACGATGGTCTTACCCTTGAGCGTGGGGACCTTCTTGATCGCACGCTCGTTGACCTCGGAGAACGCCTTGGCGGTCTCGAGGATGAGCTTGATGTCCTCTTCGGAGTACTCGGTAATGTCGATCAGGTGCTTATGGTTGAACGCCACGGTACTACTCACCTCCCAGCGGCGCGGAGCCCACGTGGGAACCCGGCGCGACGTCGTTAATCTCGACGGCGGTGTGGCCGTCGACTTCCTTCATATATAGGTGCACGTTCTCCTCATGCGACGAGGGAACGTTCTTGCCGACAAAGTCCGGCGAGATGGGGAGCTCGCGGTGACCGCGGTCAACGAGAACTGCCAGCTCAATACGGCTCGGACGGCCCAGGTCCATGACGGCGTCCAGAGCAGCGCGGATGGTACGACCCGTGTACAGGATGTCGTCCACCAGCACGACGCGCTTGCCGTCGACGCTAAAGGGAATGTTGGTGGCGTGGATCGCGGGAGCGAAATTGGTCGCATAGTCATCGCGGTAGAAGCTGATGTCCAGGCTGCCGAGCGGAACTTCGACGCCCTCGATCTCCTTGATCTCCTCGGCGAGCTTCTTTGCCAGAAGGTCGCCGCGCGTGACGATGCCGACCAGAGCGAGGTCTTCACAGCCCTCGTTGCGCTCGAGAATCTCGTGCGCGATGCGGGTCATCGCTCGATTGACGGCGGTCTCGTCCATGATGACCGCCTTGGGGGAAGTCGTGCCCATCGATCTCCTTCCTCACATGTCTTGACTGCTGACACAGTCAAAAAAATAGATGCCCGACCGCTTAAAGCGGACCAGACACCCACAGGAAGGACTGCTCTTTGGCAGCTATGTAATTCCATGTGGGTATCTCGTACCCCTTTAATGGTCAAGGGATAGTGTAGCCAACCTCGAGCTTAATTGCGAGCATAAATACAGAGCAATCCGTAAACGGAGCCCAATGCTCAATAAACCTATATATATTTGTGGGACGAGCTTGAAAACATACGCACGAGCTGGCATAATCCCCTCTGCTGCACGCAAATCGGATCTACGTCCAGGGCCGTGGCGTGAGCACTATCGCCAAAAGAGAAATATCTCTGTGTAGATTACGCACAGGGAGCTGCTTCTGTGCTATAGTTCAGGCTTGTTTGTTAACGCGACATGTTCGTTTGTCGCCCAAGGAGGGTCAGTTATGTCCAAAGTTTGCGAAGTTTGCGGTAAGCACCCCGTTGCCGGTCGCTCCATCAGCCACTCTCACCGCGTCACCAACCGTAAGTTCCGCCCCAACATCCAGCGCGTTTACGTCGTCGTCGATGGTCACCGTCGCAAGATGAACGTTTGCTCCACCTGCCTCAAGTCCGGCAAGGTTGCGCGCTCCTAAATAAGGTCTTACCAACAAGTACCTCGGACTCTCCGGGTCAAAGACCTCGCGTTCACATAGAACTTACCAAAGGCGCCCTCCCTTACGGAGGGCGCCTTTTTGCACTCATTTGGGACAGACTTATATGAGGGTTTGCAGATGTCAAAGGGATCATAGCGCAGCTGGTATGCCTTGTAACTAACGGTACGCCTCGAGCGAGTCGGACGCACCTTACACGGGATTGAAATGGATGTAATCGAGTAGCTGCACCGCCTGTGTGTCCAACTCAACCGCGACCCGCGAATAGCGATTATCAAACAGATGTCCCGTTTTCCCATTGAAATACTCATGAGAGTCTGTACCCAATGAGCGGGGCGATGCAGCAGGCAGATAGTTTAGGTTAAAACGATTCATTTTATTGAAGCGTTTTAGTGTGCCTTTTAGAGGAATCTTACCGTTCGCCGAATAATTTCTTGCTATCATGCAAGGCGTAGGGTAAATCTCCGATCGCAAGGAGACACAAATGGTGAAAAAGTCACCGGAAAACACTACTCCCGCAATTGTGGACAACGTAGAGGCGCTTGAGGCTAAGCTCGCTCAGATGCGAGAGGCCCAGGCGCTTTTTGCTACGTACACGCAGGAGCAGGTCGACAAGATCTTCTATGAGGCCGCCATGGCCGCCAACAAGGCTCGTATCCCGTTGGCGAAGATGGCCATCGAGGAGACCGGCCGCGGCGTTCTTGAGGACAAGGTCATCAAGAACCACTACGCCGCAGAGTACATCTACAACGCTTACAAGAACACCAAGACCTGTGGTGTCCTGGAGCGCGACGAGGCTTACGGCATCACCAAGATCGCCGAGCCCATCGGCATCGTGGGCGCCGTCATCCCGACGACCAACCCCACCTCCACCGCGATCTTCAAGACGCTGATCTGCCTGAAGACCCGCAACGCCATCATCATCTCCCCGCACCCGGCTGCCGCCAAGTGCACCATCGCCGCCGCCAAGCTCGTGCTTGACGCCGCCGTCAAGGCCGGCGCCCCCGAGGGCATCATCGGCTGGGTCGATGTCCCCTCCATCGAGCTGACTAACATGGTCATGCGCGACGTCGACATCATCCTCGCCACCGGTGGCCCGGGCATGGTCAAGGCCGCTTACTCCTCGGGCAAGCCCGCCCTGGGCGTTGGCGCCGGTAACACCCCGGTCGTCATCGACGACACCGCCGACGTGCTGCTCGCCGTCAACTCCATCATCCACTCCAAGACCTTCGACAACGGCATGATCTGCGCTTCCGAGCAGTCCGTGACCGTCATCGACAGCATCTATGACCAGGTCAAGGCCGAGTTCCAGAAGCGCGGCTGCTACTTCGTCAAGCAGGGTGCCGAGATGGAGGCTCTGCGTGCCGCCATGTTCAAGAACGGCGCTCTCGATCACCGCATCCCCGGCATGGCTGCTGCCAAGATCGCCGAGCTCGCCGGCATCGAGGTTCCCGCCAAGACCAAGATCCTGATCGCCGAGGTCACCTCCACTGACCCCGCCAAGGAGGAGTTCTCCCACGAGAAGCTCTCCCCGGTCCTGGCCATGTACCACGCCAAGGACTTCCAGGAGGCCGTCGACAAGGCCGAGCACCTGGTGCTCGCCGGTGGCCCGGGCCACACCGCCTCTCTGTACGTGCACCCCGCTCAGGCCGAGAAGATCAGCCTGTTCGAGCACGTCATGAAGGCCTGCCGTATCGTCATCAACACCCCGTCCTCGCACGGCGGCATCGGTGACCTGTACAACTTTGGCATGAAGCCGTCTCTGACCCTGGGCTGCGGCTCCTGGGGCGGCAACTCCGTCTCCGAGAACGTTGGGGTGAAGCACTTGATCAACGTTAAGACTGTGGCCGAGCGCCGTGAGAACATGCTGTGGTTCCGCGCTCCCGAGAAGGTCTACTTCAAGAAGGGTTCCACGCCCGTCGCCCTCGACGAGCTAGGCAACGTCATGGGCAAGAAGCGTGCCTTCATCGTCACCGACCAGTTCCTCTTCAAGAATGGCAACACCCGCGCCATCGAGGCCAAGCTCGACGAGATGGGCATCGCCCACGACTGCTTCTACGACGTCGAGCCCGATCCGTCGCTGCAGTGCGCACGTCGCGGCGCCAAGCAGATGGCTCTCTTTGAGCCGGACGTCATCATCGCCGTCGGCGGTGGCTCCGCTATGGACGCCGGCAAGATCATGTGGATGATGTACGAGCACCCCGAGTGCAAGTTTGAGGACATGGCCATGGACTTCATGGACATCCGCAAGCGTATCTTCACCTTCCCCGAGATGGGCAAGAAGGCCTACTTCGTCGCCGTCCCGACCTCCTCGGGTACCGGCTCCGAGTGCACGCCGTTCGCCATCATCACCGACAAGGAGACCGGCATCAAGTGGCCGCTCGCCGACTACGCGCTGCTCCCCAACATGGCTATCGTCGACGCCGACAACTGCATGACCGCCCCGCGCGGCCTGACCGCTGCCTCCGGCATCGACGTCATGACCCACGCCATCGAGTCCTACGTCTCCATCATGGCTTCCGACTACACCAAGGGCCTCTCCGAGCGCGCTGCCAAGCTCGTCTTTGAGAACCTGCCCTCCAGCTTCACGAACGGCGCCAAGGACCCGCACGCCCGCGAGGAGATGCACAACGCCTCTTGCATGGCCGGTATGGCCTTCGCCAACGCCTTCCTGGGCCTCAACCACTCCATGGCTCACAAGCTCGGCGCTTTCCATCACCTGCCCCACGGCCTCGCCAACGCCGTCATCCTGACCCGCGTCATGCGCTACAACGCCGCCGAGGCTCCCGTCAAGATGGGTACCTTCTCCCAGTATCCTTACCCCAACGCGCTGCACAACTACGCCGAGATGGCCAAGTACTGCGGCATCGAGGGCAAGGACGACAAGGAGGTCTTCGAGAACTTCATCACGAAGCTCGAGGAGCTCAAGGACTTCATCGGCGTCAAGAAGACCATCGCCGACTACGGTGTTGACGAGCAGTACTTCCTCGACACCCTCGACGAAATGACCGAGCAGGCATTCAACGACCAGTGCACCGGCGCCAACCCGCGCTACCCGCTCATGAGCGAGATCAAGGAGCTCTACCTGGACGCCTACTACGGCCGCGAGCCCCAGGATTACGCCGTCTGCTAGTTTTAGCACGGTTTTTAACGGCGGGGGTGCACGGGTGTTTCACACACCCCCGCCGTCGCTTCTATCGCATCGTTGAAAGGATGCAACCATGCTGCTACCCGATTCCAAGACCGAGCTCGTCCGCCGTGGCAACAAGGTCGTTTACGACCTGGGCGACAAGATTGTCAAGGTCTTTAACGAGACCAAGCCTGTCTCCGACGTGTTCAACGAGGCTTTGAATCTTGCCCGCATCAATGAGTGCGGCATCCGCAGCCCCAAGGCGCTCGAGGTTTCCCAGCTCGAGAACGCCAACGGCTGGGCGCTCGTGACCGAGAAGGTTCCGGGCACCACCCTTGCCGAGAAGATGACTGCCGAGCCCCAGCGCTTTGGTGAGTACCTCGAGATGTTCGTCGACCTCCAGATCGAGATCCACGGCTACACCTCCCCGCTGCTAAACCGTCAGCGCGACAAGTACGCCCGCATGATCGACAGCCTTGATCAGCTCAATGCCACCACGCGCTACAACCTTCAGGAGCGTCTGGACGGCATGACCAAGGAGTTCAAGGTCTGCCACGGCGACTTCAACCCCTCCAACGTCATCGTCGGCGACGACGGCCAGCTCTATGTGTGCGACTGGGCACACGCCACCCAGGGCTCCCCTGCTGCCGACGTTGCCACCACCTACCTGCTCTTTGCCCTCAACAGCAAGGATCAGGCTGAGGCCTACCTGGAGCTCTACTGCGACCGCGCCGACATGCCCATGCAGGTCGTGCGTCAGTGGACGAGCATCGTCGCCGCTTCCGAGCTCGCTCGTAAGCGCAACGTGAACGATGAGTTCCTGAAGAACTGGATCGACGTCGTCGATTATCAGTAATATCTGAGCGATTTATTTCGCATCGGAGGCACAAGGAAAACCCCGCAGCTCGCATGGGCTGTGGGGTTTTCCTTTTAGATATCGAGGATGCCACAAGATAAAAGGACGGCCCCGCATCTCCCCGATCTGGAGAAATGCGGGGCCGTCCCGTATATCGAACTACAAGCGAAATCGTCGATTAACGGCGTGCTGCCTTCACAAGCTCGGCGACCTTGGCGACGACCTCGTCGATCGCCACATCCTCGCGCTCACCCGTGGCACGGTCCTTGAGCTCAACGGTGCCATTCTTGAGACCACGCTTACCCAGAACGACCTGATACGGGAAGCCCATAAGGTCGTTGTCGGCAAACTTAAAGCCGGGACGCTCGTCGCGGTCGTCGACGACAACCTCGATACCCTCGGCGCACAGGCCATCAACGATCTGCTCGCAGACGGTAGCGCACTCCTCCTTCTTGGGATCGAGCGGAATCACCGCGACCTCGTACGGGGCAACGGAGACCGGCCAGACGATACCGTGCTCGTCGTTGTGCTGCTCCACGACGGCAGCGAGCGAGCGGGACACACCAACGCCGTAGCAGCCCATGATGAGCGGCTTCTCCTTGCCGTCCTCGTCCATAAAGGTAGCACCCATGGCCTCGGAATACTTGGTGCCCAGCTGGAAGACCTGAGAGACCTCGATGCCGCGGGCAGCGGAGAGCGGCTTGCCGCAGTGCGGGCAGGGGTCGCCGGCGACAACGGTGACCAGATCGGCCCACTCATCGACGGTAAAGTCGCGCTCGGGGCAGGCACCGGTAAAGTGATAATCGACCTCGTTGGCACCGCAGGCCCACTGTTTGGACTCGCGCAGGCTCTCGTCGCAGACCAGACGAATGCCATCGGGCAGGTTAACCGGTCCGATAAAGCCCTTGTGCAGACCGTTCGCCTGAAGCTCCTCGTCGGTCATCATGCGATAGCCCTTGCCAAAGACGTGCTCGGCCTTGCAATCGTTGAGCTCGTGATCGCCCGGAACAATGGCCACGACCGGCTTGCCCTCGGCGTCGATGAGTGCCAGCGACTTGCGCGTGCCGTTCTCGGGGAACCCAAAGAACTTAGCAACAGCCTCAATGGTGCCCATGCCCGGAGTCTCAACCTTGGTGAGCGTACCGTCACCAGGACCCTCGGTCACGACGACCTTGGTGCTTGCAGCCTCGTCATCGGCAGCGAAGCCGCAATCGTCGCAGTAGACGAGCGAAGCCTCGCCGGCGTCAGCCAAAGCCATGTACTCGACGGAGGTATCGCCACCGATCTCGCCAGAATCGGCGACGACGGGCAGAGCCTTGATGTAGCAGCGCTCGCAGATATTGGCGTACGCCTGCTTCATCTTGTCGTACTCCTCCTGCAGGCTCTCCTGCGTGGCGGAGAAGCTGTAGGCGTCCTTCATGATGAACTCGCGGCCGCGCATCAGGCCAAAGCGGGGACGGAACTCGTCGCGGAACTTGTCCTGAATGTGATACAGGTTGACGGGCAGCTGCTTATAGGAGCGTAGCTCGTTGCGCACCAGGGCCGTGACGGTCTCCTCGTGCGTGGGGCCCAGGACGAACTCGCGACCATGACGGTCGTCAAAGCGCACAAGCTCCTTGCCATAGGCGTCGATGCGGCCGGACTCGCGCCACAACTCGGCGTCGACCATGATAGGCATCATAAGCTCCTGGGCGCCAGCAGCGTCCATCTCGTCGCGCACGATGTTCTCGATCTTGCGAATCGAGCGCCAAGCAAGCGGCAGGTAGGAATACAGGCCGGCGGCCTCCTTGCGGATCATGCCGGCACGGAGCAGCAGACGGTGGCTGGCGAGCTCAGCGTCCGCCGGATCCTCTTTAAGCGTCGGCGCATAAAGCTTAGACATATACATTGCTCGAGTCATTTATTTCTCCTCAATAAGCTTGTCGACCTCGGCCATCAGCGCGTCGACAATTTGGTTCTCAGCTACTTTACCAATGATCTGGCCATGCGAAAAGAGCAAGGCCTGACCACGTCCGCACGCAACGCCCAGATCGGCATCAGAAGCCTCGCCGGGGCCATTAACGGCACATCCCATCACAGCGATCGAAAGCGGCGCGGAGTAGTTCTTAAGCCGCTCGGTAACCTCCTCGGCAATGGGAATAAGGTTAACCTGGCAGCGGGCGCACGTGGGGCACGAGACAATCTCGGGGCCACGGCGACGCAGGCCCAACGACTGCAGAATACCCCAGGCAACCGGCGGCTCCTCAACCGGATCGGCTGTGAGCGACACACGCATGGTGTCGCCAATGCCTTCGGAAAGCAAGATACCCAAGCCTACAGAGCTCTTGATGGTGCCCTGGAGCTTGGTCCCCGCCTCCGTCACGCCCAGGTGAAGCGGAACGTGGGGAATCTCACGCGACAGGGCTCGATAGGTATCAAGCGTCGTTTGCACGCTATGGGCCTTGGCCGAAAGCACAATGTTCGTAAAGCCGCGGTCCTCAAAGTGCTTGACGAAACGCTCGCTCGACATCACGAGCTTCTCGGGCTGCGTAAGCTCGTCGCGCTCAGCGATATCCTGCTCGAGTGAGCCGGCGTTGACACCGATGCGAATCGCACAGCCCGCAGCGCCGGCGGCGTCGATGACGGCATCGACCTTAGCCCAATCGCCGATATTGCCGGGATTGATGCGAAGCTTGGCGGCACCGGCCTCGACGGCGCCGATGGCAAGCTTATGGTTAAAGTGGATATCGGCGACGATTGGCACCGGAGACTCGGCACAAATCGTGCGAAAGCCCTCGAGCGCAGCCTCGGTAGGCACGCTCACGCGCACAACATCGCAACCCGCCTGGGCAAGCGCACGCACTTGCGCAAGCGTTGCCTGGGCGTCGGCGGTATCGGTGCAGGTCATGGACTGAACCACCACCGGCGCGCCACCACCGATCTGCACGCCGCCCACATATACGGGGCGCGTCAGCTCGCGCGGCAAAGGATGGGATAAAGACAATCCAAACACTCCCCTACAAAATAAATCGAAGGACGTCGGAACGAAGCATATAAACAAACAGCAGCGCAAAGAGCGCGATGCCGACATAGCTGACAATTGTCTGCACCTTGAGTGGCAGCTCGCGATCGGCGACCATTTGGATGATCTCGATAACCAGCTTTCCCCCGTCGAGCGGCGGAATGGGCAGCAAGTTCATAAAGCCCAGCGAGAATGAGATGAGCGCTGCAAACGACAGGAACGTTACGGGGCCGGCAGCAGCCGCCTGAGAGGACATGACGCTGATGCCCACGATCGAAGAAGACTGATCGAGAATCTCCATCGTATGCTGCGGCTGGAGCAGGCGCATCACGCCCTCCGCGGTCTGCACAACATAGGAGAATGACAGACGCGCCGAGGTGATGGGGTCCAAACGGACTACCTCCGTTGAAGCATACACACCTAACCGCTCGTCCTCTTTGAGCGCAACCGTGGTCGAATGCTGCTTGCCGTCACGCTCGTACTCGATGGCGATATCGTCCTTACCGGCGGCCTTGCCGATAGCATCGTAAACGTTCATCCATGTGGAGCACGATACACCGTCAACCGAAAGGATCGCATCACCAGCCTCGATACCCGCCTTGGCGGCAATAGACCCCTCGTCAACCTGACCGATCACGTTGGTATCGATCGGCACGGTGACACCCGCAATGGAATAGATGCTCATAAGCAGCAAAAAACCCGTCAGGATATTGACGAGAATGCCCGCGAGCAGCATAAAGGCGCGCTTGAGAAAGCCCTGGCCAAGATAAGTGTGCGAGCGCTCTTGCGCCAAGAAATCAGCCTCGCCGCACGGCAGCTCCCACACATCGCCCTCGGCAGTCGCATGCTCTCGATCGAACCGGCGGCCGTCAAAGGTGGTGTAACCCGCCGCGTCTCGCGGCAGCGTCTGATACTTGGTGGGATAGTAGCTCGGCGAGGGTTTCTCCCCTTCCTCATACCAGGGAGCGATGGAGCCCCAGCCCAGCAACAGAGCACAAGCCTCGAGCACATCCTCCTCGGAAAGCTCGAGCTCGACAGCAAGGTCGGCCACGGTCACGCGACCATGACGGTAGATAGCCGCGAGCACGCGATCGGCGCAGGAGACATCGGTCGGATCCATACCGCAGATGGCAGCGTAGCCACCCAGCAGCAGCGGGGTCACTCCAAACTTGGTTCCAATGCGACGCGACGTGTAATGGATGTCAAAGCGGCACGGCAGGCCCAAAAAGAACTCGGTCACACGGACGCCGCAGGCACGCGCCGCCAAAAAGTGGCCGCCCTCGTGCAAAAACACGAGGACGGAAAGCATCAGCAGGCCCCAAAAGACCGATGAGAGAACGCTCAGAACAGTATCCATAAAACGAAAAAGCAATCCTTATGGGTTAGGAACGGGTTGCGACGAGTACCTGCGCAGCCTTTTCACGCGCCCACGCATCGATGTCGCGAAGCTGCTCAAACGAATCGACCGCCTGCATATCGTGGGCATCCATGCAGGATTCCACAATGCGATCGATATCGGTAAAGCTGCAGCCATCGTGCAGGAAGGCATCGACGGCGACCTCGTTGGCGGCATTGAGCACGCACGGCATGGTGCCACCCGTCTTGCCGGCACGCTCGGCCAGTGCCAGACAGCGGAAGGTATCCATGTCGGCAGCATCAAACGTGAGCTGTCCCAACTCGCGAAAATCGATACGAGGCGCCGGGGTATCCCAACGCTCGGGATACGAGAACGCGAACTGGATGGGAATACGCATGTCGGAAGCACCGAGATGCGCCATCACGGAGCCGTCGGCGAACTCGACCATAGAGTGAATCTTAGACTGACGCTGCACGACCACGTTAATGAAATCGAGGCCGCAGTTAAACAGATGCATGGCCTCAATTCGCTCCAGGCCCTTGTTCATGAGGGTGGCGGAGTCGATGGTGATCTTGGCGCCCATGGCCCACGTGGGATGTGCGAGGGCATCGGCACGCGTCACGCGATTGAGCTCGTCGCGCGTGCGGCCAAAGAACGGACCGCCCGAGCAGGTGAGCCAAATACAATGAGCCTCGCGCGGGTCCTCCCCCAGATAGCACTGGTAGATGGCGGAGTGCTCAGAGTCGACTGGAATAAGCTGGCCCGGTTGCGCCAACGGCATAAGCAAGTCGCCACCGACGACGAGGGACTCCTTGTTGGCAAGGGCAAGGCGCTTATTCGAGGTCAAGGCCGCATGGCTCGCCTCGAGACCGGCGGCACCCACAATAGCGACGAGTACGCAGTCGACATCGTCGCGACGCGCGAGCTCGCAAACCGCCTGCGCGCCAACGCCGAGCTTCGTTCCCTCGGGCAACTCCTGCAGCACGGCGTCATCGCCATGAGCGACATCGGCCACGGCAACCGCCGAAACCGAGAACTCGCGGGCAGCGGCAACAAGCTCGGAGGTACTGGAGTTAACGGACAGCGCCGTCACCTGCAGGCGATCGGCATGCTGGCGGCACACATCGAGCGCCTGGGTGCCGATGGAGCCCGTACAACCCAGGATGGCAACACGGAGGCGTCCATCGGGGCCATACGTCGTCTGGAATGACATTACAGCACGCCTCCGATCATCAGCATCAGCTGCGCGGTGATGCAGCCGAAGATAAGCGAATCGCTACGATCGAGCATGCCGCCGTGGCCCGGGATAAGGTTGCCGGAATCTTTGACGCCCACACCGCGCTTGATGCGCGACTCGATAAGGTCGCCGATAACGCCCAGGACGGACACGACCACGCCGCACAGCAGCGCATAGGGCAGGCTGAGCTTGTAGAAGTGCGTCGCCCACAGGATGAGCCAAATCAAAACCGAGCCCAGAATGCCGCCGACAAACCCCTCCCAGCTCTTTTTGGGAGAGATCTTGGGAACCATCTTGTGCTTACCGATACGGCTGCCCACGATATAGGCAAACGAATCGGAGACCCAAAGGGACGCACAAACACCCACCGAAAGCAGGGCGCCGGCAAAACCGGGCACGGCATCGCGCAGCAGCACGATAGCCGACAGCATAAAACCGGTGTAGATGGGACCCATGAGTGTCACGGCAACATCGGATATGCGGGTACGCGGCGACCAGACATACCAAATGCCCACAGCGAGCATCAGGGCAAAAAGCAGGGCATTCAGCAGCATCGAATCGCCCAACGCCGACAGCGGAAAGAGCACGGCGGCAGCGATACCCATGCGCTCGTTAGCCATCTTGCCATCGAGCCTTGTCATACGGAAAAACTCATAGCAGCACAGACCGCTCATGACGGAAACAAAGATGGCCGTGGGCACGATACCCAAAACCAGGCACAGGATAAAGACAACGGCGTAGACGATACCGGCGGCGGCACGGGTAATAAAGCCCGCCAGCCACGAACCGGTGCCGCTCTTCACTGCAGGCGTTCCCGCAGTGGCAGCTTTGCGCGCAGGCGTCTTGGGAGCAGATGCCTTGGGACGATCGGACACGATTAAGCCTCCTCGGTCTTGCTCAGTCCACCAAACCTACGGTCACGGCCCTGATAGGCCAAAATGGCGTCGACAAGGCCCCAACGATCAAAGTCGGGCCAATAGGTATCGGTGACGTAGAATTCGGAATAAGCCACCTGCCACAGCAGATAGTTCGAAAGGCGCAGCTCACCAGAAGTGCGAATCACAAGCTCAGGATCGGGAAGGCCGGCGGTATAGAGGTGGGAAGCCACCATGTCGTCATCAATTGCGCCAGGATCGATCTTACCGGCGGCGGCGTCGAGTGCGATCTGACGGACAGCGCGGGTAATCTCGGCACGCGCGCCGTAGTTGACGGCAAGCGCCAGCGTCATGCCGGTGTGATTGGCGCACTCGGCAAGACCGCGTTCAAAAACGTCGCGGGTCTTCTTGGGCAGCGCGGAAATGTCACCCAAAAAGACAACGCGCACGTTTTCGCGCTTCAGAAGCGGCAGCTCGTCGATAAACGTCTTGGCAAACAGGTGCATCAAGACGTTGACCTCATGCTGCGGGCGGTTCCAGTTTTCGGTAGAAAACGCATAGGCCGAAAGCACGTCGACGCCCAGACGCACGCAGGCGGTAATAATCTCACGAAGGGAGACGATACCCGCCTTGTGGCCCTCGGTGCGTGCAAGACCGCGCGATGTGGCCCAACGACCATTGCCGTCCATGATGCACGAGATATGGTGCGGAATGTTATTGAGGTCAAGGTCGGAAAAACCGACGCCCGCAGGGGCGTCGGCAAAGTACTCGACCAGTTTATGCTCGTCGTATTGCACCTTAGATCTCCATGACCTCGGCTTCTTTTTCCTTCAGAAGCTCCTCGACCTTGGCGACATACTCATCGGTGTGCTTCTGGACCTTGGCCTGCTCGCGACGGACATCGTCCTCGGTGAGCTCCTCATCGCGCTCAAGCTTGTTGTTGAAGTCGCGACGGATGTTACGGATAGACACCTTGGCCTGCTCGGCGTACTCGCGGCACTCCTTGACGAGCTCGCGACGGCGCTCCTCGGTGGGAGCCGGGAACGGCAGACGAACGACGGTGCCATCGGAGTTGGGGGTAATACCCAGATCGGAAGCGCCGATGGCCTTGACGATAGCGTTGATGAGTGCCTTGTCCCACGGCTCGATGAGCAGCATGTGGGCCTCGGGGGTCTTGACGGCGGCAACCTGCGTGACCGGCGTGGGAACACCGTAATAATCGACGGTGATGTCGGACAGAATGTTGGCATTGGCGCGGCCGGTACGGACCTTGGAGAAGTTATGCTTGAGGGACTCGAGCGACTTGTCCATATGGGCGGTGATGTTCTCTGCCATGCTTAATCCTCCTGATAGACGAGCGTGCCGACGGGCTCACCCGCGAGCGCGCGCTTGACGGTGTCCTCGCCATCGATGTTGAGGACCAAAATCGGCATACGGTTATCCTGGCACAGTGCCGTAGCCGTGGAATCCATAACCTGCAGGCCGCGGACGAGCACCTCGTGATAGGTAATCTTGTCAAAACGGACGGCATCGGCGCACTTGACGGGATCCTTGTCGTAGATGCCGTCAACCTTGGTGGCTTTAATCAGAATCTCGGCGCCGATCTCGCACGCACGAAGAGCCGCGGCGGTGTCGGTCGTAAAGTACGGATTGCCCGAACCGGCAGCGAAGATGACGACGTTGCCCTTGGAAAGGTGGTTGATGGCGCGACGGCGAATATAGGGCTCGCAGATCTCGTTCATCTGGATAGCGCTCATCACGCGGCAGGGAACATCGTTATGCTCGAAGGCATCCTGCAGGGCGAGCGCGTTCATAACGGTTGCCAGCATGCCCATGTAGTCGGCCTGAGCACGCTCCATGCCACCGGCAGCGCCGGCCATGCCGCGGAAAATATTGCCGCCGCCGACAACGACGCCGACCTCATGGCCAACGGCTAGCAGCTCCTTGACCTGCTTGGCAAGATGGTCGGTAACCTTGGGGTCGATGCCATATTGGCCGTCGCCCATCAGTGCTTCGCCGGAAAGCTTAAGAAGCACGCGTTTATATCGGATGTCGGACAAAGCGATCCTCCTTTAGATTGAACTCTCAATATTCTATCAAAGGCTCTAAGAAGAGCCATGAAAAAGCAGGCTGTGAGTAAAACCCACAGCCTGCTCATTACCAGCTACAAGAGCTTATTTACTCGCCACGGACCAGACGGTCAAAGGCAACGACGGTAATGGTGTCGCCGAGCTCCTTGGAGACCTGCTCAGCGTACTTCTTGATGGTGAGGGAGCTGTCCTTGATGAACTCCTGCTCGGTGAGCACGGACTGCTTGTAGAACTTCTCCAGACGGCCGACAGCCATCTTCTCCTGGATAGCCTCGGGCTTACCGGACTCGGCAGCCTGAGCCATGTAGATCTGCTTCTCGTGCTCGACGGTCTCGGCCGGAACCTGATCGCGGGTAGCGCAGATCGGGGCGACGGCGGCAACCTGAAGGGCAACGTCGTGAGCGAAGGTCTTGAAGGATTCAGCCTGAGCGGTCTCAGCCTTCTCGAAGGCGAACTCGACGAGGACGCCGATCTTACCACCCATGTGGATGTAAGAAGCGAGCGCGCCGTTCTCAGCCTTGCGGGCAGCGAAGCGGGAGATCTTCATGTTCTCGCCCATGATGTGAATCATCTCGGTGAGCTCGGAGGAAACGGTCTCCTCGCCCATCGGCTTCTCGAGCAGAGCATCGACGTCAGCAGGCTCGGTGGTAGCGACAACCTCAGCGACCTTGGAAGCAAAGCCGGTGAACTTGGCGTTAGAGCCAACGAAGTCGGTCTCGCAGGAGAGCTCGAGCAGAGCGCCGGTCTTGCCATCCTCGGAGACGAACGCGGCGACAGCGCCCTCGTTGGTCTCACGGCCAGCCTTCTTGGCAGCCTTGGCAAGGCCGTTCTTACGCAGAACGTCGACAGCGGCGTCCATGTCGCCGTCAGCCTCGACGAGAGCCTTCTTGCACTCCATCATCGGGGAGTCGGTCATCTCGCGGAGCTGCTTGACCATAGCGGCGGTAATCTGGGCCATTGTGGTTCCTTTCAAAGAGATGAAAAAGAATTAACTAAGACTGATTTACTCGGCCTTGGGCTCAGCGGCCATCTCGGCCTCGGAGACCTGCTCCTTGCCGGAGCCGGCGAGGCAGGCGTCAGCCATGAGCTCGCACATAAGGGTGACAGCGGAGATAGCGTCATCGTTGCAGGGGATGCCGTACTCGACCTCGTCGGGATCGGAGTTGGTGTCGATCAGGGCGACGACGGGGATGTTCAGGCGCTGGGCCTCCTTGATGGCGTTCTCCTCGCGCTTGGTGTCGATGACGAAGAGAGCCTGGGGCAGACCCTTCATGTCGCGGGCGCCACCGAGGTTGGTCTGGAGCTTAGTGAGCTCCTTGCCGAGAACAGCCTGCTCCTTCTTGGGCAGAACAGCCATGCGGCCGTCCTCGACCATGGCCTCGAGCTCCTCCATGCGGTTGATGCGGGAGCGGATGGTGACGAAGTTGGTCAGCATACCGCCGAGCCAACGCTGGTTGATGTAAGGCATGTTGGCGCGCTCAGCAGCGTTCTTGACGGCCTCCTGAGCCTGCTTCTTGGTGCCGACGAACAGCACGTTGCCACCCTTGGCGACGTTCTTGACGAAGGTGTAGGCCTGGTCGGCGTCGAGGATGGTCTGCTTGAGGTCGAGGATGTAGATGCCGTTGCGCTCACCGAAGATGAACGGCTTCATCTTGGGGTTCCAGCGACGGGTCTGGTGACCGAAGTGGCAGCCGGCCTCGAGAAGGGTGCGGATATTAATCTTGGTAGCCATGTTAAACCTCCTGTGGTTTGCCTCCGCGCGGGGTCATCCTCCAAAACCAACCCGGACATGTGCTACCAAAGCCCGAGCACCACGGTATGAAGTAGCCGCGCGTGCGTGATAAAAACATGTTGCCGTGAAGCAACCCGATGAATGATAGCAGGAATGCATCTTCCTGCCAACCCGCAATCAAAACCACACACCTGAGTGCGGCGCGGGACGTCCCAGCCACTATTCGCCGCGGGGATGGGCTTGAGCCACGGCACGTTTGAGCCGATCGGGCGTGAGATGCGTGTAAATCTGCGTTGTAGACAGGCTCGCATGGCCCAGCAGCTCTTGAACCGAGCGCAGGTCCGCACCGCCCTCGAGCAAATCGGTCGCAAAGGTATGGCGCATCGCATGCGGGGCAATGTCGGCCGGAATGCCGGCGAGCGTCGCCAGCGTATGGAACCGCCGCCTGAGCATGGCGGCACTCATGCGATTGCCGCGCGCCGATATAAGCAGCGGATGCGGCCCGGTAGCGGGGTCACGGCGCTTTGCCTGAGCGAGCAACTCCGGCCTCCCCTCCTCAATATAGAGACGCGTCGCCTCGAGTGCGCGACGATACAGAGGGACGATACGCTCCTTGCTCCCCTTGCCCCAAAGTCGCAGCGTTCGCTCGGACCAACCAATAGACTCCACGTTGAGCGCCGCGAGCTCCGAGATTCGCGCGCCGGAGGCATAGAGCAACTCAAGCATCGCCGCATCGCGCAGTCCCGCGGGCGTCGAGGTATCAGGCGTCTTGAGCAGCGCCTCGACCTGCTTGGTCGTAAGGACGCCCGGCAGGTCACGCGGCAGCTTGGGCGATGCGATCGCCGAGACCGCATCGCCCTCGACAATCCCCTCGGCAGCCATCCAGCGATAGAGAGATCGGATAGCCGACAGGTGCGCCGCAAGCGTTCGGGGAGCCACCTGCTCACGCGAAAGCTCAGCAAGATAGCGACGAATGGTGCGCACGTCGGCAGCGAAAGCATCAATATCCTCGCGCTCGCACCAGGCAGCAAAGCGCTCTAGCCTCGAGCCATAGGCCGTCACCGTGTTGGGAGAAAGACCCTCGACGCGTGCGATATAGGCGATAAACGAGTCGACGGTGTCGTACAGGTCAAAGGCTATGACCGTTCGCCCCCAAACAGGTCGGAGCGCGTCACCAGGTAAGCGTCAAGGGCTTCGATCGCGCGGTCGGCGTAGGCCTGGTAGCGATCACGCTTGCTGCGGCGCTTGCCGTCCTCGAGTGGCGGCACCAGGCCAAAGTTGACATGCATAGGCTGATAGCCCACGGTGGCAGGATCGGTCGCATAGCCCACGAGCGCACCTAGGGCGCCCACACGCGGCAACTCGACGCCCGCGGCACCGATAGCCTCGGCATAGGTGTTGAGCGCCGCGAGAAGACCTGTCGCCACGGCTTCCATGTACCCCTCGGTGCCGGTGATCTGACCGGCCAGGCGCACGCCGGTACCGGGCACGGCAAAGGTGCCATCGAGCACGTGCGGAGCGTCGACAAAGGTATTGCGATGCATGACACCGTAGCGGAAGAACTCAGCGTTCTCCAAGCCCGGCACCATATGGAAGACGCGCTTCTGCTCGCCAAAGGTCAAGTTGGTCTGGAAGCCCACCAGGTTATAGGCGGTCTTCTCCTTGTTCTCGGCACGCAGCTGTATCGCTGCCCAGGGGCGACGTCCGGTACGCGGGTCGGTGAGGCCAACGGGCTTCATGGCGCCAAAGCGAATGGCGTCCTTGCCGGTGCGCGCAACTTCCTCGGCAGGCTGGCAGGCCTGGAACAGATCGCCGCCCTCAAAGTCTTTGAGCACCACGCGGTCGGCCGTGGTAAGCGCCTCGATAAAGGCCTCGTACTCCTCCTTATTGAGCGGAGCGTTGAGATAGTCGCCGCTCCCCTGCTCCTCGTAGCGCGACTGCGAGAACAGCACGTCCATATCGAGCGTGGAGGCATCGACGATCGGCGCCGCGGCATCGAAAAACGCAAGGGCGTCGCCGCCGACGAGCTTCATGACCTCTTCGCTCAGCGCCGGTGAACACAGCGGGCCCGCGGCAATGACCACGTGGCCCTCGGGAATCTGCGTGACCTCGCCGTGCACGACCTCGATATTGGGACGAGCGGCAACCTCGGCCTCGACAAGCTCGGAAAACTTGACGCGGTCGACCGCCAAGGCGCCACCGGCGGGAACAGCCGCGCGATGGGCGCAATCGAGCAGGACTGAACCCATGCGCTCAAGCTCGGCCTTCAGCAAACCAGCCGCGGAATCCGGACGGGTCGACTTAAACGAATTGGAGCAGACGAGCTCTGCCAGGTGATCGGTATGGTGGGCCGGGGAGCTCACCTGGGGGCGCATCTCGCACAGCTTTACGGCAAACCCGCGATCTGCCAGCTGGATCGCGCACTCCGAACCCGCCAGACCGCCACCGATAACTGTCACCTGATCGAACTGCATCTGCAAACACCTTTCTAATTGACACGTTTTCCATTGTGACCGAAGGGTGTCTGGGCGTGAAGGGCAAACTTGGAGGGCGCATACCTTCCATCCATCATGCGCTCGATAAGACCCTCGAGTTCAAGCGAACCCAAGAGTTTGAGTACGCCGACAGCATCGAGCGAGACGAGCGCCGCGATGTCGTCGACCTTGAGCGGAGAGGCGATGAGCGCATGCATCACGGTCTGCTGCGTTGGATCCAGGTCGGCAATGCCGGGAGCATCGGGGCGCGAGTAGCGCAGGGTTCCGTAGATGCGTGAGATAGCCATCTCGATAGATTCCTCGTCGACGATGCAGCAGGCACCGTTCGCAATGAGGTAATTCGTGCCACGCGACTCGGGCGATAGGATCGACCCCGGCACGGCAAGAAGTTCGCGCCCCAAATCCATAGCAGCCTCGGCTGTGGAAAACGTCCCAGAAGGCATACCCGCCTCGGATACAAAGAGGGCTTGCGACAGGGCCGCGATTACGCGATTGCGGCGCGGAAAGGCAAACTTGCGCGGACCCATGCCCCACGGAGAGATCGACACGACCGCGCCACCCGTATCAAGCGTGCGCGTAATCAGCCCCGCGCTCGAACGCGGGTAGACCACGTCGGCGCCCGTCCCCAGCACCACAACGTGTTTGCCGCCGGCGTTGACCGCGGCCCAACCCGAGGCCTGGTCACAACCGACCGCACCGCCCGAAACTACCGTCACTCCCGCCTCAACCGCCACCTTCGCCGCAAGCTCTGCCACGGCAAGACCATACGGCGAGGCCTTTCGCGCACCGATGATGGAGAGCGCGGGCGTCGAAAGCGCCTCGGGGTTGCCGCGCACATAGAGCGTCTGAGGTACATCAGAAAGCTCCAAAACGGTCTCGGGATACAACGCGTCACCTGGATGCAGCTCGAAGGTCCCCTCAGCCATCATTGGTCCCTCCTTCCCTGGTACATCGCCGCCTCGAGCACGTGGTCCTGCGTCACCTGCTCGCTCTCGGCGACATCTGCAATCGTGCGCGCAATGCGAACAAGGCGCACGATGCCACGCCCTGTGAGATGCGTGCGCTTCGACAGGCCGAGCACACACTTCTCCGCCGCATCATCGAGCTCAAAGGTCGAAACGACGCCGTCAATGGACCGTGTCTCGTCATCCTCGGCCTCGGCATCCGCATCGTCCATGCGGGATTCGCGCCAAGCGCGAAAGGCGCGACCGCGCACAACGTAGTCACGTAACTCGGCCGACGACATGCCCTCCGCACCCTCGATAATCACTTGAGGGTCGGGACGGGTCACATCGATCATCATGTCGATACGGTCGGCCAAAGGACCGCGCAGTTTAGACCGATAGCGCTCGACCATCGCCGCCGAGCAGCGACACGGCACCTCGCGATCGCCCAAAAAGCCGCAGGGGCAGGGATTGCTCGCAGCCAGCAGCTGAAAGCGCGACGGGAAGGTAAAAGCCCCGTCGACGCGTACGATCCTCACGTAGCCGCGCTCGATGGGCTGACGCAGCGTCTGCAGCACGCCAGTGGGAAACTCGGCAAGCTCGTCCAAAAAGAGCACGCCGCCATGAGCAAGGCTGATCTCACCCGGGTGCACCGGGCGCCCGCCGCCGATAAGGCCTGCGGTCGAAATACTGTGGTGGGGACTGCGGAAGGGGCGGTGCCCCGCCAACAAGCCATCAATGTTCTCACCCAAAACCGAATGGATGCACAGTGCCTCCTGCTGATCCTCAACGGAAAGCTCGGGCAGGATGCCGGTCATACGGCGTGCGAGCATCGTCTTGCCCGATCCCGGAGACCCGATCATGAGCAAGCCGAGTTCTCCTGCCGCCGCAAGCGCCATGCCGCGTTTAGCGACTTCCTGCCCCAGCACGTCGGCATAGTCGAGCTCGGGCTCAAAGGTCGCCTCGACACCCTCGGAATCCAAGTAGTGCCGTGCGGCATCGCCCATGCCGTGAGCAAGCTGAGACAGATGGTCGATAAAGCCGCAATCCACGCCCGCGAGTGGCACATGCTGGTCGGACCTGCCGGCGATAAAAGACAGCCCCATGTCGCGAGCCAATAGCTGAAACGCCACCTCGCCTTTGACAGGAAGCACCGTGCCGTCCAAGCCGAGCTCGCCGGCGATAAGACAACGATCGAGGTTGTCGCGGGGAATCTGACCATCGGCCGCTAGAACCGCGATGGCGATGGGCAGATCAAAGCCGCTACCGGTCTTGCGAATATCGCCGGGCGCCAGATTGACCGTAATGCCCGAGCGCGGGATCTCAAAGCCGGCCGAGCGCATCGCACAGCGAATACGACCACGTGACTCCATCACCTCCATACTCGGGATGCCGAGCATCTGAATGCCCGGAACGCCGCCGGCAAGCGAGACCTCGACCGTGACGTGAATCGCCTCGACGCCGCGGATGCAGGCCGCGTGAACGGCAAACGTCTCGAACGCCATCACGACACCTGCCAATCGAACGCGTTGTACTGGTGCTCGATCTCGGCAATATGCCCGTCGCGGATGGTGACGCCCACGGCATCGAAGCGAATCGCCTTGAGCGGATAATGCTCCATGAGATAGCAACTTGCGATGCGGCGGTAGCGGCGTTGCTTTTGGGCGTCCACGGCCTCCTCGGGAAAGACCCGCGTGTTGCAATCCAGCGCAACGCGTCTGGTCTTGACCTCGGCCATCACCACGACATCGTCGAGCTCATCGAGCAGCACCAGATCGGCCTCGCCCTCGGTGCAACGATAACCCTGCTCCAGCAAGGTGTAGCCGCGCTCGTTAAAGTAGTCGATGGTGATCAGCTCGCCCAGCATGCCCAGCTCGCGGGGACTGAGTCCCTTGATAAACTCGGGCGTCATCGCCCCGCAGTCGAGCTCGCCGTTTTCCCAACGCTCCTTGAGCTGCTGCGTCTTGCTCTTTTTGCTTGCGGCACTCATGGGGTCTCCTTTCCCGCACACTGCATTGCCCCGATGATGAGGGCACCTTTCATGCGGGTAAGTACCGGAAGCAAACCAAAAGCTGACCAAATGCCGACAAAAAACGGGCCGTACGCAGCAATGGTGCTGCATACGGCCAGCTACCAGCAGGTTTATAAAACCCCAGAGGTCCCTGTCTCCACAATTGGCCTAGAAAAGGCGCTCAGTCTGCAGAAAGTTTCCGCAAAAGCTCACGCGATGCAGCGGACAAAGTCCATGTTTGCGAATGGCCTCGATGTGCTCGGGGCTCGCATAGCCCTTCGACTCGGCCAGATGGTACTCGGGGTACTCGGCGTCGTACTCGACCATCATCTCGTCACGCGTGACCTTGGCCATGATGGACGCTGCGGCGATGCAGGCGATCTTGGCATCGCCTTTCACCACATCGCGCTCGTTAGGAACAGCGCCCAAGGGGTTGCCATCCATGAGGACGCAGTCGGGCTCGAGCCCCGTATCGGCCACGGCGCCCGCAACGGCGGTACGGATAGCACGGGCCATGCCCATCTCATCGATATCCTTAGGCGCGATATGGCAAAAACCGATCGCCGTCGCCACCTCGGCAATCTTCACTGAGAGCAACTCGCGGCGCGCCGGCGTGAGCTTTTTGGAATCGTTGATGCCCCAGACGCGCGGCTCCATGGGAAGGCACACGGCACACACCGTCAGGGGACCGGCCACCGATCCGCGACCCACCTCGTCGACACCAACGACCACCCCATCGCCGCCAAACTCATGCATAAGCTCGTACATGTCATTGACGCGCTCGCGCTCGGCAAGTTCCTTAGCATGGCGTTTGAGGGCGCGTTCACAAGCCTTGATCACCTGCTGGCGCGGGTCCTCGCGATAATGCTCCACGAGGGCGGGGATCTCCTCAAACGTTGCGCTCGCTAGCTCTCCGGCAACCTGCGATGCCGAAACCGAGCTCGTCATATTGGCCATACCAGGCCCTCCTTGCATGCAAATCAGATAAAAAGAAGGGCCACCCGAAGGTGACCCTTACGTCCAAACGAGTGGACAGACGCTGCGATCTTCTTAGCGCTTCTCGGGAATGCGAGCAGCCTTGCCCACCTTGTCGCGGAGGTAGTACAGCTTGGCGCGACGGACGCGACCATGACGAACGACCTCGAGCTTGGCGATCTTGGGGCTGTGAAGCGGGAAGGTACGCTCAACACCGACACCGAAGGACATCTTGCGGACGGTGAAGGTCTCGCGGGCACCGGCGCCGGCCATGCGGATGACGTCGCCCTGGAAGACCTGGATGCGCTCGCGGTCGCCTTCCTTAATGCGGTAGTGAACCTTGACGTTGTCGGCGACGCGAACCTGAGGAATGTCCTCGCGGATCTGCTGACGCTCGATTGCGCGGATGTAATCCATGTGCAATTCCTTACTCTTCTAGAGGTGCCGTACCACCATGGCCGGCACGTAGTTGAACAAACGTATTCGAGTATACACGCGCGGGTTTCTGCTGCAAGAACAATTTTTTACGCAGACAAAAAGACAAAACCCGCACATGATAACCGCCCGTCTCACAAATGAGACGGGCGGCATGAGGGGGGGGCTACACTAGGCGTCTACGCCCAAAACGTTAGGCGGAACGCTTGGCCTCGAGCTTGGCCTGGGCGGCCGCAAGACGTGCGAGGGGTACGCGATAGGGCGAGCAGGACACGTAATCCACGTCGGCCACGTTAAACAGGCCCTTGATGGACTTGGGGTCGCCGCCGTGCTCGCCGCACACGCCAAAGTGCATGTCGGGATTGGTGGCGCGACCCTTCTCGACGGCCATGCGCACCAGCTCGAGTACCGCCGAGTCGATGGTCTCGAAGGGGTTGTTCTTCAAGATCTTCTTGTGCATGTACAGCGGGATGAACTTGGCCTCGGCGTCGTCGCGGGAGAAGCCGAAGGTCGTCTGCGTGAGGTCGTTGGTGCCAAAGCAGAAGAAGTCGGCATGATGGGCGATCTCGTCGGCAACCATGCAGGCACGCGGCAACTCGAGCATCGTGCCCACGGGAATGTTGAGCTCGACGCCCTCCTCGGCGGATACCTCGGCGATGACACGCTCGATGACCTCGCGCGTCTGGACATGCTCGGCCGTGATGGAAACGAGCGGAACCATGATCTCGGGGCGCGGGTCGACGCCTTCCTTGATGAGGCGGGCAGCAGCCGTGGCGACGGCGCGAACCTGCATGAGCGGCAGATCGCTAAAGACGACGGACAGGCGCACACCGCGCAGGCCGAGCATCGGGTTGGACTCGACCATGCCGTCGATACGACGCAGGCGGGCGCGCAGGGCTGCAAGCTCTTCCTCGCTGGCGCCGGCGGCTTCCTTCTTGGTGATGGCGACCTCGAGCTCGCGAGGATTATCCAGGAACTCATGAAGCGGCGGATCGAGCAGGCGGACGACCACATCGCGACCGGACATGGTCTTGAACATCGCCAGGAAGTCCTCGGTCTGAACCTTGAGCAGGTCGGCCAGGGCCTGCTGCTTCACGGCCTCATCGTCAGACAGGATAAAGCTCTGGATGATGTTCTTGCGATCGCCCAGGAACATGTGCTCGGTGCGGCACAGGCCAATAGCCTCGGCGCCAAACTCGAGGGCGAGCTCGGCATCCTCGGGATTGTCGGCGTTGACGCGCACATGGTTGGCATGGCCACAGGTCTCGTCCAGGCGAATCTCGTCGGCCCAGGACAGGATGGTGTCCAGGTCGCCGGTAAGCTCGGCGGAGACCAGGTCGACGGGACCGTCGACGACGATGCCCTGGGTGCCGTCGATGGAGATGACATCGCCCTCGTTCAATACGCGGTCGCTGCCCTCGATGCGCACGACCTTCTCGGCGGCGTCGATGTGGAAGCGCTCAACGCCGCAGACGCAGGGCGTACCCATGCCGCGGGCGATAACGGCGGCATGGCTCGTCTTGCCACCGTGGCTGGTCAGGATGCCCTCGGCGGCGACCATGCCCTTCAGGTCGTCGGGGTTGGTCTCCCAACGAACCAGAATGACCTTGTGACCCTCGGCGGAACGCGCGACAGCGTCGTCGCTCGAGAACACGACCTCGCCCACGGCGGCACCGGGGCTGGCATTAAGACCGCTGGCGAGAGCCTCGTACTTCTTGGAGGCGTCAAACTGCGGGTGAAGGAGCTGGTCGAGTTGCGCGGGATCGATACGGCTCACGGCCTCTTCGCGGGTGATCAGGCCTTCCTCGACCATTTCGATGGCGATGCGCAGGGCGGCGGTGGCAGTACGCTTGCCCACGCGGGTCTGGAGCATCCAGAGCTTGCCCTGCTCGATGGTGAACTCGATATCGCACATATCGCGGTAATGATCCTCGAGCGTCAGGAACACGCGCTCGAGCTCCTCACCTGCGGACTCGAGGCCCGGGGTGGTCTTGAGGTCGGCGATGGGCTCGGTGTTGCGGATACCGGCGACGACGTCCTCGCCCTGGGCGTTGACCAAAAAGTCACCGTAGAACTCCTTGGTGCCGTCGGCCGGATTGCGCGTAAAGGCGACGCCCGTCGCAGAGGTCTCGCCCTTGTTGCCAAAGGCCATGGCCTGGACGTTGACGGCGGTGCCGAGCTCGTCGGAGATGCCGTGCTGTTTGCGATAGATGCAGGCGCGCTCGTTCATCCAGCTGCCAAAGACGGCCTGGATGGCAAGGCGCAGCTGGAGCTCCGGATCGTGTGGGAAGACGGGCTTGCCGTCAGCGACCTCGAGCTCGGGATACAGGGCGGCATCGACGTTCTCGGAGAAGATGCCCTTAAAAGTCTCGACGAGTTCCTGCAGGTCCTCGGCCGAAAGCTCGGAATCGACGCGAACGCCGGCGACCAGACGGGCCTGGGTCAGGGCGTTCTCGAACAGGTCGGCGTCAACGCCCATGACGACGTTGGAAAACATCTGGATAAAGCGGCGGTAGCTATCCCAAGCAAAGCGCGGGTTTTGCGTCTGGGCAATGAGACCCTGAACGGAGTCGTCGTTGAGACCCAAGTTGAGGACCGTGTCCATCATGCCGGGCATGGAAAACGGAGCGCCCGAGCGAACCGACACGAGCAGCGGATCGGAGGCGTCACCGAGCTTTTTGCCGCAGCGGGACTCGAGGTCTTCCTCGGCGGCAACGATCTCATCGAGCGCGCCTTCGGGCCAGACGTTGCCGGCACCGGAGTACTCGACACAGGTCTGGCAGGTAATGGTAAAACCACCGGGAACCGGCAGGCCGATGCGGCTCATCTCGGCAAGGTTTGCGCCCTTGCCGCCAAGCACGAAGTTCATGGACTTGTCGCCCTCGGTGACACAGGTGCCCTGGGCGTCGGTTCCAAAACGGTAAACCCTCTTGCAATCGCTCACGATACTTCCCCTTCCATGCGCTTACGCACACGACCGTGGTAACGAATCGACCCGCCAGATGCGGGCCATGAGGGAACTATACGGCGGGTTTTGAGCGGGCTTAAGCAGAGGATGCGCGGTTTGGTAAACGTGCTAAAACTGGCGGTAAATGGTAGGTAAAGGTGGTTACCTTATGAAGATACCACTGTAAGAAAGTGCAGGTCAGATGCGATATTTTTGCTAAATCGCTTTATCAAAATGCTGCTACTGTTAGGCTCGACGGGCGGCGCGGCGGGCACGGGCTTCTTGGATTTCCTCCAAGTGGCTAATGATCTCGGCAGCGCTCTCCTCGATGGCCTTGCCGTCGGTACGCACCACAAAGCAGCCTAGCCGCTTCATGAGGGAACGGGCTTCCTCGAGCTCGCTGCGCACGCTCTCGGGCTCGGCATAGGAGCCGGCAACGGCACGAGCGTAGTCATCGCCCAAGCGGCTATCGCGAATTTCGGAAATCACATCGACGGTCGAAATCAGGCCGAACAGGCGCATCGGGTCGACCTCGTAAATCGACTTCGGCGGCTCCATGCCATGGGCCAACGGAACATTGGCAACCTTGTAGCCCTGATAAGCCAGATACATCGACAGCGGCGTCTTGGACGTGCGCGATACGCCCAGCAGCACGATATCGGCACCCGACAAATCGTCGCAACCGCGCCCGTCATCGTGCTCAACGAAATATTCCATGGCCTCGATACGATGGAAATAGCGGTCATCGGTCCTGTGAATCACGCCCGCGACGCCTTTGGGCGGCACACCGATGAGCGACGATAGCACGGCGAGCGTCGGGCCGATCAGGTCGACCGAGCGGATATGCAGCATACCCAGGTAATCGAGCACGCGGGCGCGCAGCGCCGGATCGACAATGGTATGGAACACGGCAATATCGCGATGGTCTGCATCGACACGCGGGCCCACAAATGACTTGACCTGCTCCACGGAGGTCAACTTGGGCAGGCGTAAAACGCGAAAAGCCCCTTCATCAAATTGCCCGGACGCCGCAAGCACCACCTCACAAGCGGTATCGCCGAGCGAGTCGGAGATAACGATAACGGTGGGACGAGCGGTGACCGGGCAATCCATGCGGGGCTCCTTTTGCGCTTACGCGCAGGCTGGCTTACTTTTTGCGGGCAAGCTCACCGATGTTGGCGATACCGGAGAAAACGGCCTCGAAGCGGTTGAGCAGCTTAAGGCGATTATCGCGAAGCTGCTCGTCCTTGTCCATGACCATGACCTCGTCGAAGAAGCGGTCGATGGGGGCGCGCAGGGCGGCAAGGGCGGCAAATGCGGCCGGGTAATCCTCGGCAGCAAGGGCGGCGTCGACAGCGGTCTGAGCAGCCTCGGAGGCATCGGCAAGCGCGAGCTCGACCTCGCCCATCAGGCTGCGGTCGTACTCCGCACCCAGCTCGGGCTTGGAGATGTGCGCGGCGCGGGCATAGGCGGTAGCCAGGTTATCGAAGGTCTCGGCGTCGTTCTTGCGGGCCTCGTCGAGGGCGGCGCAGCGGGCGAAGAAGACGGACGGGGCGATGATGTGCACCGCAGAGACGGCGGCAACGGTATCGGCCGGGATCTTTTCCTCGCGGGCCATGCTCACCAGGCGGCCATGGAAGAAGTCGCGAACCTGCTGGGCGACCTCGGCGGCGTCGAACTCAATGCCCTGCTCGCTATAGAGCTCAAGGGCAAAATCGATGAGCGACGTGGGGTCGATCGGCAGACGGTCGCGCAGGATGTTGATGATGCCGATAGCGGCACGACGCAGCGCGTAGGGGTCGGAGGAGCCGGTCGGGGGCTCGCCAATGGCAAAGATACCGGCGATGGTATCGAGCTTGTCGGCGCAGGCCACGATGCAGCCAGCGGTGCCCTCGGGCAGCTCGTCACCGGCAAAGCGGGGACGATAATGATCGCGAATGGCGTGGGCGACCTCGTCGTTCTCCCCCATCGCGGTGGCGTAGTAACCGCCCATCACGCCCTGCTGGCTCGTGAACTCGACGACGGCGTTGGATACCAAGTCGGCCTTGCACAGGTGCGCGGCGCGAGCGGCATCGGCGGCCAGGTGGGCACCCAGATGGGCCTCGCGAGCGATGGCAAGCGCGAGTTGCTCAATGCGCTCGGACTTGGCGAGCACGCTACCGAGCTTCTCCTGGAAGGCGACCTTGGCCAGACGCTCGCGGAACTCGTCGAGGGAGATCTTCAGGTCCTCCTCGTAGAAGAACTTGGCATCGTCCAGACGGGCACGCACAACGCGCTCGTTGCCGTCGATCACGCGCTCGGCGTTCTCGGGCTTGCTGTTGGAGACGACCACGAACTCACGCGTGAGCTTGCCCTCGCCGTCATAGATCGGGAAGTAGCGCTGGTTGGTGAGCATGGACTCGCAGATGATCTCGTGCGGGACCTTGAGGAACTCCTCATCGAAGGTACCGACGAGCACCGTCGGCCACTCGCAGAGGTTAATGACCTCCTCGAAGACCTTCTTGGGCGTATCGACATGGCAGCCGGGACGGGCAGCCTCGACCTCGGCGATACCGGCGAGGATGGCCTCACGACGACACTCGGCAGAAAGCACGCCGGCGTCCTCGAGCACTTGCTCGTAGACGGCGGGGCTGGCGACCACATGGTCACCGGGGCCAAGTACGCGATGACCACGCGTGGTGTTGCCACTCGTCACGTCGGCAAACGACACGGGCACAACATCCTCGCCCAGAAGGCAGCAAATCCAACGGACCGGACGAACAAAGGTAGCATGCTCGTGACCCCAGCGCTGGGAGCGGTAGTTGGGCCACTGCAGGCCGGCGATGGTCTTCTCGCACAGAGCGGTCAGAATCGGCGTAGCCGGTGCGGAGGGAATATTCTTCTCGGCGAACACATACTCGCGACCGTCAGTGTCCTCGCGACGGACCAGGTCCTCGGCAGCCACACCGCACTTGCGGGCGAAGCCCTGGGCGGCCTTGGTGGCGTTACCGTCAGCGTCGAAGGCAATGTTGGCCGCGGGGCCACGCTTGACCTCGTGAACCTCGTCGGTCGCGGTGGCGACATCGGCAACGAGTGCAGCCAGGCGGCGCGGGCTCGAGATCACGCGGACCTCGCCGTGGGCCAGACCGGCCTCGTCGAGACCCTTGGCGATCATGGTGCCAAGCTGCTTGACGGCATTGTTCAGCGGTGCAGAGGGCATTTCCTCCGTACCGATCTCAAACAGGAAATCCTTAGCGTCTGCCATGGCTTACGCCACCTCGCCTTCCTGGTCGGCATTCTCGTTGACTCCGGCGACCTCGGCCATGTAGGCCTCGCAGCACGCCTTGGCGACGGCGCGGACGCGCAGGATGTAGTTGGCACGCTCGACTGCGGACAGAGCGCCGCGGGCATCGAGCAGGTTAAAAGCGTGGCTGCACTTCATGACGCAGTCATATGCCGGCAGCGGCAGCTTGCGCTCTAGACAGGAATGGCACTCGGCCTCGTAGTCGTCAAACTTCTGACGCATCATCTCGACGTTGGCGACCTCAAAGTTGTAGGCACTGAACTCGCGCTCGTTCTCGAGGAACACGTCGCCATAGGTCATGGGCGTGCCGTCGGGCAGGTAGCTCCACACCAGGTCGTAGACGGAGTTGACGCCCTGCGCATACATGGCGATGCGCTCCAGGCCATAGGTGATCTCGACAGGCACGGGGTCGACCTCGATGCCGCCCACCTGCTGGAAGTACGTAAACTGCGTGACCTCCATGCCGTTGAGCCAGACCTCCCAGCCAAGACCCCAGGCGCCGAGCGTCGGGCTCTCCCAGTCGTCCTCGACAAAGCGGACGTCATGGTCGTTGGGGTCCAGACCGATAGCGGCAAGAGACCCCAGGTAAAGCTCCTGGGCGTTGACCGGCGAGGGCTTGATGAGCACCTGGAACTGATAGTAGTGCTGCATGCGGTTGGGGTTCTCGCCGTAGCGGCCGTCGGCGGGACGGCGGCAGGGCTGCGCATAGCAGGTGCGCCACTCGGCGGGACCGAGCGAGCGCAGCGTGGTCGCGGTATGGAAGGTACCGGCACCGACCTCGGAGTCATAGGGCTGCATAATGACGCAGCCCTGCTCGCCCCAGTACTGCTGGAGGCGCAGGATAATGTCTTGGAAGGAAAGCGATGAAGCGTTCATGCCTCTAATATCCCCTCGTCGAAACGATTACACGGTTAGGTACTGTACTATAGCGGTTTTTAGTCGATAGCGCCCAGACGGTTGAGCGGCCAGTAACGCACGAGCGCCACGGCGATCAGGTCCGAACGGTCGACGGGACCAAAGTAGCGTGAGTCGGCAGAGTTTTCGCGGTTGTCGCCCATCACCCACACGCACCCGTCGGGAACGGTGTAGGGATAGCTTACCTGAGCGCCGGGCGCTTGGACCGAAAGTGGCCAGCTCATGCCCGTCGTATAGTCCTCGTCGAGCGCTTGGCCGTCAACGACCACCTTGCCATCCTGCAGGTCGACCGTCTGGCCGGCCGTGGCAATAACACGCTTGACAAGAACATCATGCTCGGAGGTGCCATCGGGGTTGTGAAACACCACGATATCGCCCTGCTTGACGGGCTGACCGAGCTCGAGGCTCACCTTTTGTGCCAGGATCTGGTCGCCAATCTCGATCGTGGACTCCATGGACCCGGTGGGCACCACAAAGGGCTCGACCACAAACGAGCGAATCAGGAAGGTGGCCGCGAGCGCAATTAGAATGACCAAAACCCATTCCAAGGCGCCCCGCAAAGTGAAAACGGACCTCTCGCCAAAATCATGTTCAAGATGAACTCGTTGGCGGCCTTTATTGTCCTCCATGTTATTCACCCCTTCCAGAAAGCAAATCCTGCGCGTAAGCGCGCTCCTCGGGCGTGAGCCGCGCCGTCTCGATCAAGTCGGGACGCCAGCGGCAGGTGCGCTCGATGGCGTTCTTGCGACGCCAGGCATCGACCTTGGCGTGATCGCCGCTCACAAGCACCGGAGGCACGCCCTCGCCGTTGAACTCGGCAGGACGGGTGTACTGCGCGTACTCGAGCAGGCCTCCATCCTCGGCGGTCGAGAACGACTCGTCCACGTTGCTCATCTCGTCGCCCAGGGCGCCGGGAATCAGGCGTACGACGGCATCGGCAACGACCATAGCGGGAAGCTCGCCGCCCGTGAGCACGTAGTCGCCGATCGACAGACGCTCATCGGCATACGCATACGCGCGCTCGTCGACGCCCTCGTAGCGACTGCACACGAACAGCAGGCGCTCACTTTTGAGCAGGCGCTCGGCCACATGCTGCGTAAAAGGCTCGCCACAGGGGGTAAAGAACACCACAGTGGGCTTGGGACTCTCTGTGCTAATGGCCTCGATGGCCTCTGCGATAGGCTCGACCTTCATGAGCATGCCCTGCCCGCCGCCGTACGGCTCGTCATCGACGGTACGATGGCGGTCGTGCGTCCAGTCGCGCAGGTTATACGCCTTAAAATCAAAAAGGCCGGCCTTGCGGGCGCGGCCCAAAATCGACGTGGACATGACGGGCTCAAACATCTCGGGAAAGACCGAAAGGGTCTCGATCAGCATGTTGTCCTCCCTAATTGTCCATATCGATCAGGCCGTCCATAGCGTGGACGGAAATTGTTCCTGTGTCGGGAAGATCGAGCACGACCTGCTCGATCACGGGAATCAGTACCTCGCCGTACCGATCACCCTCGACAACCCAAACATCGTTAGCGGGCGTCGACATGATCTCGACGATCGTACCGAGCGAACCGAAGCGCTCGTCGACCACCTCGCGACCCATCAGGTCGGTATAGGCAGCGTCGAGCGAATCGAGCTCAAAGTCGTCACGATTTGCTAGCACGTAGCATCCCGTGATGCCCTCGGCGGCCGTCAAGTCGTCAATGCCCTCAAACGAGACCAGATCGCCATCGCCCGTATCGGTGACGGACACGACCGTGCAAAAGCGGTCGCGCTTGAGCGCCGGCGGCGTCAGGGCGACGCGCATACCAGGCTCTAATACAGAAGGAAGCCCCCGCAGCGGCTGCGCGAGGACCTCCCCCTTCCTTCCGTGCGGCTTGACCACACGGGCGATGTTTTTGTACTGGGACCTCAAGGTCCTAGCCCAGAACCTCTACCTCGACAGCAGTGTCGAGGCGAGCGGCCAGTGCACGGGCGAGCGTGCGAATGGCCTTGATGGTACGGCCACGACGGCCGATGACCTTAGCGACGTCATCCTCGGCGACCGAAACCTCAATCGTAGAGGCGTCGTCACCATCGATGACCTCAAGGCTCACGGAATCCGGGTCGTCGACGATCTGAACAACGAGATATTCGACGAGATCGGCGATGCGATCTGAGAGCATTGCCTCACCCTCGAGCTGTGCAGCGTCAACCTCAGGCACGATTTACTCCTCGGCGCCCTCAGCGGCCTCAGCGGCAGCCTTAGCGGCCTCGGCCTCTTTGGCGAGCTGCTTCTTGGACTTCTTGACGACGGTCTCGGTCTTCTCGCCCTCGTTGGCGGCCTTGACCAGAGCGGCGACGGCGTCGGTGAGCTGAGCGCCCTTGGACTGCCAGTCGGCGATCTTCTCGAGGTCGAGGTTGATGGTCTTGGGGGCGGTCATCGGGTTGTAGCGGCCAACCTCCTCGATGATACGACCGTCACGCGGGGCGCGGGAATCGGCGACGACGACACGGTAGTACGGACGCTTCTTAGCGCCGTGACGAGCAAGGCGAATCTTGACTGCCAAAGGAAACTCCTCCAACCAAGCAGCTTTAGGCTGCAACTACAAACAAACAGTTGAACATAATACGCCATCGACGCGGGCAGGTGAAGTCCGTGAGACCAACTTCTTCGGTGTAGTCGAGGGCAAATCCATATCTTAGACAAGAATTCGGGATTTGCAAGCACATACACGCACCCCACATGAGCTGCGCGGTATACTCATGACATGGAAAGACGCGAACATACATACGGTTATGAGGATGCCATGGGCGTCACGCCGCCTCCCTGGACGGGTCCGGCGGTGGGCCTGATGGACCTTGATGCGTTTTTTGCGAGCGTGGAAATGCTCGATCATCCCGAATGGCGCGGAAAGCCGCTCATCGTGGGCGGAGACGCCGATTCGCGTGGCGTCGTGTCCACGTGTTCGTATGAGGCGCGTCGCTTTGGCGTGCACTCTGCCATGCCCTCGGCCGAGGCGCGGCGCTTGTGCCCGCAAGCCATTTGGACACACGGGCACTTTGACCGCTACCGCGAGGTGAGCGCGCAGGTCATGGCGATTCTCGCCGACGAGACCCCGCGTGTTGAGCGCGTATCCATCGACGAAGCCTTTATCGATATCACACCGGGTCGCTTTGCGCCCGAAGACCCGCTGCTGGTTGCGCGGCGTATAAGCGACCGCGTGGCAGGGCTGGGAGTGACCTGCTCCATTGGCGTGGGCTGCAACAAGACGGTCGCAAAGATCGCAAGCGAGCGGGATAAGCCGTTTGGGCTGACCATCGTGCGCCCCGGAACCGAGCAGCGCTTTTTGGCCGCGCTGCCGGTATCTGCCATGAGCGGCATCGGGCGCTCGGCCGAGGAGCGACTGCGCCGCATGCGCATCTACACCCTCGGCGAGCTATCACGTGCACCGGAATCCACCTTGGCCTCTATTTTTGGCGTCAACGGCGAACGCATGCGCCAGCGTGCGCTGGGACTCGAAATCTCCGAAGTCACGAGCCTCGATGAAGAGCGCGAGGTCAAGTCGGTCAGCAATGAACGCACCTTTGCTAAAGATTTAACTGAGCGTGGGGATATTGAGGCGGCGATTGCGCTGTTGGGAGAGTCAGTGGGACGCCGCCTGCGCCGTCAGGGGCTGACGGGTGCCACGGTAACGCTCAAGCTTAAGTATTCGTATGGCAGCGGGCGTACGGCACAGCGCCGGCTGCCTCATCCGACCGACGATGAGAACATCTTCGTGGCGGTTGCACTCGAACTGCTCGACAACATCTGGCAGGATGGTATGCATGTTCGCTTAGCGGGCATCGGCATGAGCGACTTCGACCACCAAGGCGGCATCCAGACTGACCTGTTCTGCGAGATCGATGACCGCGGAGCCCAATCCAGCGACCGCCGCGACCTCTCCGTCGCCATCGACGCCGTCCGAGACAAATTCGGCGACACCGCCCTTTCCTTCGGCCGCCAATCCCGCTTCAACGATTAACCGCCTTTGGGCAAAAAGAAAGCCGGGCAGGTGCGGAAAACCGCACCTGCCCGGCGATATGCGTGAGGGTAGCTAAACCCCGTCTCAAATGAGCTACTAGAGGAGGTTGAGGGGGAGCTGGGGGGCGTCTCCCCAGAGTTTCTCGAGGCGGTAGAAGTCGCGGGCTTCGGGAGTGAAGACGTGGACGACAACCGAACCATAGTCCATGAGCATCCAGGTCTTCTGCTCGCGGCCCTCGATGGAGAACGGATGCTCGCCGCAAGCCGCGGCGACCTTCTCCTCGATCTCGTCGACGATAGAATCGACCTGGCGGTTGTTGGTACCGGTGGCAAGCACAAAGTAGTCGCACACATCGGAAAGCTCGGTCAGGTCGAGCACCTGAACGTCCTCACCCTTCTTGTCGTAGGCGGCCTGCGCGGCGGCGCGGGCGACATCCTCGGCGGCGACACCGCTCGCGGACAGCGAGGCGGCGGTGCGGTCGGACGTGGCGACGAAGCTCTTGTGCTCCACACCTTCAAGAATCTGCTCGTCGGTCATGGTCTCGTCGGCCATGGAATACCTCTTTCTAGACAGCCCGAGCTAGCGCAGCTGGGCGTAATGGTTGTAAATCGAAATAGCCGTGGGATAAAGATAGCGCCCGGACTGAATCACATAGACCAAACCCTGCGCAAAACAGGAGAAGAACAACTCGTCGAGCGTCGACTCCCCCACCATCTTGCGCAGCGCATGGGTATAGTCGCCGTGACGGTTGGGCTCGATGGCATCGGCCACAAAGACCACCATATCGAGCGGCGTCATGTCGCAGGCACCCACGGTGTGACGGTCGACAGCCTGGAAAACGGCCGGCGACAGCTCGGGAAAAAGCTGCGGAAGCTCATAGGCGGCAACAGGGCCATGCAAAAGCGGCGTCGCGGCAGAAGGAGAGCCGGCAATCTTAATGCCGTAATGCAGAGCGCGCGTGACCAGCTCGTCATCGGAAAGCACCTTGTCCCAGTCGTGGATCAAGCCGGCGGCAGCGGCATCAAAGCGGTCGACGCCGTAGACCTCGGCCAGATGAAGTGCGGTCTCGGCAACGCCCAGCGAATGCACATAGCGCTTGCGCTTATCCTTCATGCGAACATCGAGCAGCTCTTGAATGCGCTTGAGCAGCGCACGCTCATCGCCCTCAAACTGATCCTCTACCGACAACGTAGACCCCCATCACTCAAAATCTTCTTGGCCCAAATCGGCATATAGCCTGCGTTTGCGAATGTAGCCGAGCACGGACTCGCTCGTAAGATAGCGCACGCTCATACCGCGGGCAACTCGCTTACGAATGTTCGTCGAGCTGATCGCCAGCGCCGGAATCTGAATATAGCGCACGTCGAACGGCAGCCCCGACTCTTTGATTCGGGCACGCGCCGTATCGATATCAAAGCCCGGTCGCGTCGCCGCAATAAAGGTAGCAAGCTCAGCGATTCGTTCGGCATCATGCCAGGTCACAATATCGATAATCGCGTCGGCGCCCGTAATAAAGTAGAGCTTTACCTGCGGCGGGTAAAAGTCGCGAAGGGCATGAAGCGTATCGGCCGTATAGGTTACACCCGGACGGTCAATCTCGAACCGGCTCGCCAAAAAGGCCGGGTTCGCAGCGGTGGCGAGGACCGTCATGGCATAACGGTCCTCGGCAGGCGTCACCGGCTTGTCAAGCTTAAAGGCAGGCGTGCCCGCCGGCATAAAGAGCACGGCATCCAAGTCGAGGGACTCACGCGCCTGCTCAGCGGTCACCAGGTGCCCGTAATGGATGGGATCAAAGGTGCCACCCATAATGCCGAGCCTAAACTCCTGCCCGTCCTCTAGAGGAAGCTCGGGCAGACCGATTCCACCGCGCAGCGACATGGCTTACTCGCCCTCCGAGGTCTCGGCATCGCCCGCGGCATCCGCCGCATCGACAACCTCGACGCCCTCATCCGCAGCATCGGCCACGTCAATGGCTTCAACGGCAACGTCCTCGCCAGCATCCTCGAGCTCCTCGTACTCCGAGAAGTCCTCGGCACCCTCAAAGTCAAAGGCGCGCTGGCAAATGCGGACCTCGTCGCCCGCACGGCAACCGGCCTTCTCGAGCGCGTCGTCAACACCCATACGCGCAAACTTATGCTGCAGGTAAATGACGGCTTCCTCGTTTTCCCAGTCGGTCTGGATGACCATACGCTCAATGGCACGACCGACCACGCGGAAGGCACCGGGCTCTTCCTGAACAATGCGGAAACGCTTCTCACGCTGCAGGCGACGGCGCTCCCACTCATCGTCGCGCAGAACGACCGGCTCATCCGAGACAGCCAACTCGGCGCGCAGCTTAGCCACCTGCTCGCCCACGGCAAGCATCAGCGTATTGAGGCCGGCGCCCGTCACGGCAGACACGGCAAAGAACATATGTCCATCGTCGAGCGCTGCGCGCTTGAGGTCGGCAATCTTGTCGGCCGTGCCCGGCGCATCGCACTTGTTGGCAACGACGATCTGCGGACGCTCCGAAAGCTCGGCGCCATACTGCTCGAGCTCGCGGTTGATGATGTGGTAATCCTCGACCGGATTGCGATCCTCAAAACCACCCGTCATGTCGACGACGTGCATGATGAGTGCCGTGCGCTCAATGTGGCGCAAGAACTGGTGACCCAGGCCCTTACCCTCGCTCGCGCCTTCGATAAGACCGGGGACGTCAGCAACGACGTAAGAATATTCGCCGGCACGCACCATGCCGAGGTTCGGCACGAGCGTGGTAAACGGGTAGTCGGCAATCTTGGGGCGGGCGGCACTCATGCGCGCGATGAGCGATGACTTACCCACCGAGGGAAAGCCCACAAGCGCGGCATCGGCCATAAGCTTCATCTCGAGCTCAATCCAGTGCTCCTCGGCCGGTTCGCCCAGCTGAGCGAACGCGGGCGCGCGGCGCACCGACGTCACAAAGTGCGTGTTGCCCAGGCCGCCGGCACCGCCGGGCGCCACGACGACGCGCTCGCCATCGTGCACCAGATCGGCAATCTCGAACATCGGGGTCTGCGTCTCGGGGTCGAGCTCCCGCACCACGGTACCCATAGGGACCTTGAGAATCAGGTCCTCGCCGCTCTTACCGTTACGACGGGCACCCTGCCCGTGTGTGCCGCGCTCGGCGCGGAAGTGATGCTTAAAGCGGTAATCGATCAGCGAAGACAGCTGAGCATCGGCCTGGATGACGACATTGCCGCCACGACCGCCGTCGCCGCCATCGGGGCCGCCCTTGGGGACAAATGCCTCGCGCCTAAACGACATGCATCCGGCTCCGCCGTCGCCGCCGCACACGTTAATGCGGCTGATATCGGTGAACTGTGACAACAGAATCGCCTCCTACAAAAAGAGGGAGACCCTTGAATCCTAAAACTCAAGTGCCTCCCACATATGTGCTCTATGAAGGGTGAATTACGCGTTCGCGAGCGGGCGTACGCTGACCCTGTGCTTGATACCCTTGTGGAACTCAACGGTACCGTCGACCAGCGCGAACAGCGTGTCGTCCTTACCACGGCCAACGTTCTCACCCGGGTGGATGTGCGTGCCGTGCTGACGGACGAGAATCGTGCCCGTGGTTACCGTCTGGCCGGCATAGCGCTTCGTGCCAAGGCGCTGACCGCGGGAGTCACGGCCATTACGGGAGGAACCGAGTCCTTTTTTGTGTGCCATTGTGTATACCTACTCTTTCGTTACGAGTGTAATCTACTCGGCGACGGGAGCCTCGGCAACAGCCTCAGCCTCTGCCTTGACAGCCTTCTTGGCGCGGGAGGTAGCCTGGACCTTCACGATCTTCAGCTTGGTGAGCTGCTGACGGTGACCCTTCAGACGACGATAGCGCTTGCGCTTGTGGAACTTGAAGACCAGCTGCTTCTCGCCCTTGAACTGCTCAACGATCTGAGCGGTAACCTTGGCCTTGGCCAGCTTGTCGGGATCGGTGACGATCTTCTTACCATCGTTGAGGAAGATAACCGGCAGAGTGACCTTGTCGCCCTCATTGCCCTCAATCTTCTCGACGGTGATGACATCGTCGGTGGCGACCTTGTACTGCTTGCCGCCCGTGTTAACGATTGCGTACATGTTTACTTGCCCTTCATGCATCAGTTAGTGCAACAGCCGAATATAGTAGCAGGCGAAAATACCCCCGTCAACGAGTATGTGGAGCAAATCCACAAGTTCGCACAGGTATGGGGCTGACGAGTCGGCCCTCGTCGTCCTCGCATGCTTGATTCTGACGCTCGACATCGTAGGAGCAGATGGTCACGAGGTCTTGCATACCGGTGGAAACAATAGGTGCATCCACGCCCGGGGTCAAGCCCTGCAACAAAACATCAGCAGCAGAAAGCAAAATCTCCGGACGCATGGAGCCCTCGTTGTCGGCATGGGTGTCGAGCATGAGCACCAAATGGTCCGGGCGCTCCCCCGCCGTGAGCTCATAGCCCACGAGCGTGTGGTCCAAATCCAAGCGCTTGCTCTTTTTTCCGCGCGCGTAGTCGATGCCGTGACCCGCGCGCAGCGTGTCAATCGCACGACGCACCTCGTCGGCGCTTACGGGCGCCTCGGAATCCAAGTGCAGGTCGATGCGATACGACAGGCGCGTGAGCTGCGCCGTCAACGCCGGCGTGCGCACGTCGATGTACGCCGCCTCAATGGGCGCCAGATCGGCCGGAGACGCCGCAGCCAGACGTCCAAACGCCTCGTCGAGCGCCACGAACTCGGTCATAAACAGGTCATACCATTCGCAGGTCGACGACGTACCCACCGGTAGCGCCGAAGAGAAGCCCACGCGCATGTGCGGAGAGAAGCCCTGCGTGACAGCATAGGGAAGCCCCGCACGGCGCACGATGCGCTCAATGGTATGGATTACTTCGAGATGGCCCAGGTACTTAAGGCGATCGCGCTTGCCATAGCGAACACGAAGCCTAAAGAGCGAGGGGTTGTCGGTCAGGCGCTCACTCATGCGCGATCACCCATCAATACATTCTTGGCGTGGAGCGTGGGGCAGATCCCGCAGCCGGTGCACGACGTGCGGGTGCAGTCGGGAGTCGTGACGCCCTCGAGCGAGCGACGGTACTCGCGCTCGAGGAAGCCGCGTGTGCAGCCGGGGCTCACGTGCTCCCACGGCAGGCGCCAGTCCAACTCGTAGGGCAGGTGCACGAGCTCATTGAGGTCGATGCCGTTTTTGGCAGCAGCTTCCTTCCAGTTATCGAGCGAGAAATGCTCTACCCAGGCGTCAAAGCGAGAGCCCGAGCGCCAAGCATCGATGATGACGGGCGTCATGTCACGACCGGCGCGGGACAGCGCGGCCTCGATGAGCGAGGTCTCGGCATCGTGGTAATGAACGCGGACGGCACGGTTGCGAACGCTCGTGACGAGCAGCTTCTGGCGACGCTTGACGTCGTCGTAGTCGAGCTGCGGGCACCACTGGAACGGCGTGGCAGCCTTGGGGATAAAGACCGAAACCGAGATCGACACCGAGATCGAGCCGCGACGAGCCTTGGGCACCACGGAACGACCGAGCTCCAGCACGTGATCGGCCAGATTGGCGATGGCCACGATGTCCTCGTCGCGCTCGCCGGGAAGGCCCATCATAAAGTAGAGCTTCATGCGGTTCCAGCCGGCCTCGAAGGCCGCCTTGGCCGCACGGTCCAGGTCCTCCTCGGTCACGTTTTTGTTAATGATGTCGCGCATGCGCTGGCTGCCGGCCTCGGGCGCGAACGTCAGGCCGCCCTTCTTTTCGCCGGCAACCGACTCGGCCATATCCACGCCAAACGAATCCAGGCGCTGCGACGGAATAGACACACGAATACCCGTATCCTCCAGGCGACGGTTGAGCCTGCCGAGCACGTCGCGAATGCAGGAGTGGTCGGTCGTGGAGAGCGAGGTCAGCGACACCTCGTCATAGCCAGTCTTTTCCAGACCCTGAATCACCGACGAGACGATCTGGTCGGCCGAGCGCTCGCGCACCGGGCGATACGTCATGCCGGCCTGGCAAAAACGACAGCCGCGGGCGCAGCCGCGCAGGATCTCGATAGACAGGCGGTCGTGGACTAGCTGCGCATAGGGTACGCACGACTGCGACAGCGGATTCGTGGCGCCGAAATCCTCGACGACGCGTTTGTAGACCACAGTAGGCGCATCCTTGCCTTCACGCGGCACGGTGTAGCCATGCGGCGAGCAGGGCTCGTCGTGACGAACCTCATAGAGCGACGGCACGTAGTTGCCGGAAATGGATGCAAGCTGCTCAACAATCTGCGCGCGCGGGACTCCTTCGTCACGCAGGCGGCGATGCAGCTGACAGGTCTCGAGCAGCGACTCCTCGCCCTCGCCGATGAGGATAACATCGAAGAAGGCCGCATACGGCTCGGGGTTGTACACCGAGGGGCCGCCGGCGATGATGATGGGGTCGTCCTCGGTGCGGTCGGCCGCTAACAGCGGAATGCCAGCGAGGTCGAGTGCCTCGAGGAAGTTCGTCACCGCCATCTCGTGCGGCACATGCAGACCGACGATATCAAACGAAGCGACCGGCGCTGCACCCTCGAGCGACAGCAGCGGAATACCCGCCTCGCGCATGGCGTCACCCATATCGGGCCACGGCACATAGCCGCGCTCACAGGAGATGCCCTCGGCCTGGTTAAGGATGTTGTAGAGGATGGCGATGCCCTGGTTGGGCAGACCAACCTCGTACACATCCGGGTAGATCAGGCAGCAACGGTAGTCGGCATCGGCCTTGGAAAGCGTGCCCCACTCGTGATCGATATAGCGGCTCGGTTTCTCGACCTTGGCGAGCAACGGCTCAATTAAATGAAAACAGTCTTGGTATGCAACGCGCAACGGAAAACCCCTAAGCAGCGAGATCTGATGCGTCCTGATAGGACGCCATAGGACGGGTAGCGCCCGCGACCGTGGTCACCAGATCGCGAACGCGGGAGAACGTGGCAGTGACCACCTCGTTGGCACGGCTGTAGTCGACATCGCGCTCGTAGAGCGAAACGAGCGCACGGCCCATGCCATAGGTGCCCGCGGCAGCAGTGAGCGCCTTGACGGCAAACCCAATATGCGGCGTCTGCTTGACGAGCGCGCGGGTGACCGCGCGGATCACAAGACCGCCGGCAAGCACGCCCGCGACCTCGTAGCCGCGCTCAGGCTTAATGCCGCGTCCAAAGACGGCAGCGAGCTCAAAGAGCATGCCCACCTGCGCCAGCGCCATAACGGGATAATCGGCGCCCGGCAAAAACACCAGCGCACCGGTCGCCATATTGGTGAGCGCGCACGAGGTGATGATACGATTGGCGGCCGCGATGCGCATGAAGGCAAAGTTCGCCGCAAAAGCCGTTTCCTTGTCGGTGCGATCGAGAATCCAGCGGGCAAGCGTCTCGAGCAGATACGTCTTATCGGTTGCCGCTACCACGCCGAGCATGGGCGTGGACTCCTCGATAAACGGCACCTCCACAGCAGACTCGGCAAGCACGCACACGGGCGCGCCGGCGATCACGAGCTCCTGCACGGCACTCTCCAAGCGGTCGGAACCACACGAGAGCACCAGCACCACATCGGTATCAGTCTTTGGAGCAATTCGCTCCTCCCCCAGACGCTCGACGCGCACAATACCCGAGGTCGTCTGCGGCACAAAGGCGTCACGCACCGTCTCGGCCAGAAAGCGCGAGGCGGACGAATCCAGATAGACCGAGACGCGCACCGGCGTATCGGAATCCTTCTTAACGGACGCGCCCATCTTAAAAGCGCGGGTCAGCTTATCTACGGGAATTTTCATAGCAAACCCCTCCAGCGGTTACGCGGCGCCCGAACGATGCCGCCATATGGATTGTACGATACCCACCGTCAGCAGCTGAATCATCATCGAAGACGAACCGAAGCTAATAAACGGTAGCGGAATACCGGTAATCGGCATCATGCCGATGCACATGCCGATGTTCTCGAAGGTCTGGAACGCCCACATGCCAACGATGCCCACGCACGACAGGCGCAGGAACAGCGACTCACACTTAAAGGCGACGCGAATCGTCGAAAAGATCAGCAGCACGTAGAGACACAGGAGCAAAAAAGAACCGCAAAAGCCAAAGGTCTCGGACAGGAAGGCGAAGACGAAGTCGGTGTGGAACTCAGGCAGAAAGCCGCCGGCCGACTGCGTCGCATGACCCAAACCCTTACCAAAGAAGCCGCCCGAGCCAACGGCGATAAGCGACTGCTGCAGGTTGTAGGCATCGTCCGAATCGGCATTATCGGGGTCGATAAAGACCGTCAGACGGTTCATCTGATACTGCTTGATGAGCACATCGTGGCCGAGCAACGAATCAAAGACCGAATCGAGCGCCAGAACGAGGGCCACCAAGCCCACGAGCAGGGCCAGGGTCGACAGCACCCATTCGCGGCGTGCACCGCTCATACAAATGACGATGGCGCCCGAAACCAGCACGACCAGGCCCGAGCCCAGGTCGCCCATGGCAACGACGGCCAAAAACGGAATGGACAGCATGCCGCAGAGCTTGACGTAGTCGCGAACGGTATCGATGCGACCGTTATACTGCGAGCCAAGCGTAGCAATAAAGAAGATGGTGATGAGCTTGGCAAGCTCAACCGGCTGGAATGTCAAGCCGATACCGGGAATCTTGATCCAGCCCGTCATGCCCAGACCGCCTGTATAGGACAGACCCGGAATCTTGGGCGAGAGGATCACGATCAGGTCGATGACGAGCAACGCCGTCGAGAAATTGGAAATACCGCGCAGGTCGGTACGCCAGACCAGCACCGCCAGCACCGTACCGATTCCAATTCCCAGCAGATGGCGTGAGAACGAGGCATCGGCCTTAAACTGCGAAGCCGACCAGATGATGATGGCACCGTAGGCGACGAGCGCCACAGTAGCCACGAGCACACCGGTATGCACCTTTTGGCGAAACGTGCCGCGCGAGGCCGAAAGTTGCTTGTTGACGCGGTCCAGGCTGCTGCGAGAGCCGGTCTTGGTTGAACGGAACAGATCCGCCGGAGAAAAATCCATCGCAACCTCCTATCGAACCGAAGAATCGCCCGAGGCCGAAGAGGTATCGGGCTCGTCATAAATCACGCCGAGCACGTCGCGCACGACATGCATCGCGGTATCTGAGCCGCCGCCGCCCTGCTCCAGGACGGTAGCGATGACATACTTGGGATCATCGGCCGGTGCATAGGCGCAGAACCACGCGTATTCGTCCTCGCCGCTTTTCTCGCCCGTGCCCGACTTGCCGTATACCTGCGGCGTCAGGGTGCCAAAGTGCGCCGCCAGGGACGTCGATGCCGTGTAAATTACGTCGTGCATGCCGTTGCGAACAAGAGCCAAATCCGAATCGCTGTTGATCTTGGCCTCCAGGCGCTTCTTCTTGCCCTTACCATTGTACTTATAGGCATCGCCGTCGCCATCGCGCGACACGGCAGACAAAAATACGTGAGGCACGTACTGTTTGCCGCCGTTGGCAAGACCCATATAGGCGCACGCCATCTGCAGGGGCGTCACCAGGATGTCGCCCTGGCCGATAGCAATGTTGGTCATATCGCCGGCATTCCACTTGCGGTCCTCGGCAGAGGCGTCGGTGAAGTACGACTCTTTCCACTCGGCATCGGGAATACGACCCGCGCCCTCACTCGGCAGATCGATACCGCAGGTCTTGCCTAGGCCCCAGCGACGAAAGACCTCCTGCAGGCCCTCGGGATGTTGCTCGTCATAAAAGAACGCCTTACCCATGTCGTAGAAGACGGGGTCGCACGAGTTGGCGATACCCGACTGCAGCGTCATGGTGCCGTGGCCAGACGTCAGCCAGCAGCGCTTGCCCCAAGCCTTGCCCAGGCCCGTCCAATAGCCCGTGCAGTTGGTTGTCTGCGTTGAAGTGTAGGTTCCAAACTCAAGACCGGCCAGCGCCGAGAGCGGCTTGATGGTCGAGGCCGACATGTACTGTCCGCTAATGGCGCGGTTGAGCAGCGGGTGCGAACCCTTGTCATCATTGAGCTCGGTCCACACGTCATTTGAGACGCCGCCAATAAAGACGGACGGATCGAACTTGGGCTGGCTCGCCATGCCCAGGATCTCGCCATTGTTGGGATCGAGACACACCACAGCGCCATTGCCGGCATTGCTGTAGCCAGTGGTCTTGGCAAGCTCGATAGCGCTCGCCAGTGCCGTCTCACAGGCCTGTTGGATCTTAAGGTCGAGCGTGAGCTTAATGTCGGAGCCGGCCTTCGCGGGCACGGCGCCGGCCTGACCGGTCACATTGCCCGAGGCATCGACCTTGACGGTCTGCTCGCCACGAATACCCTGCAGCAGGTTTTCGTAGTAGCTCTCAACGCCCGCCTGGCCCACGATATCGCCCGACTGGTACGTAATCTTGCCAGCAGAAGCATCATCATCGCCAGAGGTTTTCTTATTCTGGGCCTCGAGCTGCTCGGAGGTAATGGTGCCGGTATAGCCCAAGATATGGCATGCCGTCTCGCCGTATGGATACTGGCGTTCGGTACGCTCGGCAATCTTGACGCCCGGGAACTCGCCGGCGTGTTCCTTGATATAGGCAACCGTGGAGCGACGGACGTCCGTCGCGATGGTATGCAGGCTCTGAGCGCCCTCTGTATTGTCCTGAATATTGCGAAGGACCGCCACATAAGGCATTCCAAGCACGTTGGCAAGATGGCGAACCAGAACCTCATCCTCGGCAAGGTCGCGGTAGGCCACGACAGCAAGTGAGGGACGGTTCTGGACAAGCGCCACGCCATTGCGGTCGAGGATGCGGCCACGCACAGCGGGTGTGGTAACGGTGCGAGTCTGATTACTATTGGCCTGCTTCTCGTAATAGTCCGACGAGACCATCTGCATGCCCCACAGCTTGACGGCAAGTGCCGCAAACATCGCGCCCACACCCGTGGTGAGGATGGAAAAGCGGCCCTTAAAGGCGGTCGCCGCGGTATTGCCCTCGCCCTCGGTGGCGCGCGGGGCCGTTCCATGCTGTGTATCGTAGGTAAAACGGGAATCGCCACGACGCATGACGACCAGCGCGACCACGATGGCCACAACCAGCACGATACCGGCGATAATAACCGTCATCTGGGAAGACATCTACGGGCCCCCCTATTTGAGCTTGCGGGTCTTGGGCTTAAAGCGCATACCCGTCTGGCGTCCGCCACGTGCGGAGAATCCATAGCCGGACTGCGGCACGACGCCGGACATCAAAAACGGAATGGCAACCAGACCCGTCAGGATCGAGGACGGCAGCGCATGGCCGAAGATCGCCACGACAAAGCTCGTCTCCAAACCCATAAACAGCAAGATGATGCTGTAGATCACATTAATGACGAGCGCAAAGGCGCCCACGGTGACGCCGCGCGCACTTGGGGTACCGCCCGTCTGACCGACGGCGCTGTGCACCAGGGCAAAAGAACCCACGGTCAGCAGGAGCGACATAACGCCCACCGGCACGGCAGCGGACAGGTCATAAAACAAGCCGCTGCAAAAACCGCACACGACGGCACGGGTCGGGTCGCCCGAGAACACGCTTAGGCACACCAGGATAATCATGAAGTTGACGCGACCGCCCGCAATGGAGATCTGCGGTGCCAGGCCTGCCTGCAGCAGCACGCACACGATGGCGGCGATCACAAAGGTGCGGGAGCTCATCCCCTGCTCGTGTAGATCCATGGACATGCCCCCTATTCGTTCGAGCCGGAATCGGTCGTCTCGGACGTGTCGGAACTGTCATCCGAGCTCTCGTCCTTCGTCTTGGTCGCAGCATCGCGCGACGTTCCCTGCGGCGTGCTGTTGGCCGTGCTCACGTCCTCATCCGAGGCCGACTGTTCGTCGGTCAGCGAGGTAATGACCAGCACTTCCTCGTTGTTCTCGGCCGTCGTCTGGGCGCGCACCACAATGGTGTAGTACACATCGTTTGCCGATTTCTCAACCGACGAGACGGTGCCGAGCGGTAGACCCTTGGGGAACACGCCACCGATGCCCGAGGTCACGATGATGTCGCCAACCTTAACATCGGAGTCGACGCTCACGTACTCAAGACGCAGCGTGCCGTCAGCCTGACCCTGCAGCATGCCCTGGGCGCGCGTGTCCTGCACCATGGCGGATACGCCGGAGTTCTCGTCGCCAATCAGGCGCACGGTGGACGTTTTGGCCGAGACTTCGATGATCTGGCCGATAACACCGGCCGAACTCGTCACAGGCATGTTGATGGTAAGCCCGTCGGCAGAACCCTTATCAATCGTGACGGTCGAGGTCCAGGCATCGCCCGAGGCACCAACGATACGAGCTGCGGTCGATTTGAGGTTGTAGGTCGACTGCAGGCCGACCAGCCCCTCCAGACGCTCAGCGGTCTTTTGAGCCTCGGAGAGCTCAGCAACCTTAGAGGTCAGTTCCTCGTTTTGTTTTTTGAGCTCGTCGAGCGTGTCCTGCGACGCCGTAAGGTTAGAGAACACGTTGCCGATCGCATTGAAGGGAGCCGCCACAGCCGAACCCACAAAGCGCACCGCCGAGGTAATCGTCGTTACGCCCGAACGCACGGCATGAATCGGCCCTGCCTCGCCCTCGCGGATGTAAAACGTGAGCAGCAACACCGAAATCAGGCTGAAAACAATCAACGGGCGCATACCCGTTGATTGTCGCTTGGTATTCAGATTTGTGGAGAAACCCGAAGATCGTGCCAAATGGAATCCACCTTTTGGAAATTAAGCATTGGTCTGGACGAAGCCGCCATCAAACGCATTGGCCTCGAGCACGCGGGCACAGCCGTTAACAACGTTATCGAGCGCCGTGGGGCTGACGTTGACCGAAACGCCGGTCTCATCGCGCAGGCGCACGTCGAGACCGCGCAGCAGCGCGCCGCCACCGGTCAGCAAAATGCCGTAGTACATAAGGTCCGAGGCGAGATCGGGAGGCGTGGCATCGAGGGCGTCCTTGACGGCCTTGGCCATCTCGTCGAGCGGCTTGTTGAGCGCGCGACGAATCTCCTCGCTCTCGATGCGCACGGTCTTGGGCAGACCGGTAATCACGTCGCGGCCGTTGACCTCGACGTCAAGCTCGTCCTTGAGCGGCACGGCGGAGCCGACCTTGATCTTGATGTCCTCTGCCGTACGCTCGCCGATGGCCAGGTTGTAGGCATCACGAACGTGCGTGAGGATAGCCTGATCGAACTCGTCGCCGGCAATACGAATGGACTGCGAGACGACGATGCCGCCCATGGCGATAACAGCGACCTCGGTGGTACCGCCACCGATGTCGATGACCATGGAGCCGGTGGGCTCCTCGACGGGCAGGTCGGCGCCGATAGCGGCAGCCATGGGCTCCTCAATCAGGTAGGCCTGGCGAGCGCCAGCCTGGATCGTGGCCTCAAAGACGGCACGCTTCTCGACCGACGTGACGCCGGAGGGAACGCAGACGACAACGCGCGGACGCGGGGTCCACGGATAGCGCTTCTCGGACGCCTTGTCGATAAAGTAGCGAAGCATGGCCTCGGTAACATCGAAGTCGGCGATGACGCCGTCCTTCAGGGGACGAACAGCCACGATGTTGCCGGGCGTACGGCCGAGCATGCGCTTTGCCTCGATACCGACCGCCAGGATGCGCTCGTCGTTCTTGTCGATGGCGACGACGGAGGGCTCGCGAATGACGATACCCTTGCCGCGCACGGAGACAAGCGTATTTGCGGTGCCGAGGTCGATGGCAAGATCGCCCGCATAGCTACCGAAGAACATATCCATCAAAGAAAACAACGCAACTCCTGATGTGTTGGATGATTGCTGGAAAACTACTAGTTCATGATACTAGCGCAAGCCCGGCACCTCACTTGCGGTGAAGCACCGGGCAAAACTAAATCCCATAAGGTCACTACTGGTTGTCAGCAGCCGAGAAATCCATATCGAGCGAGGAAACGGCCCAGCCGATATGGTTGTCGGAGCGCACGAATTGGACGGTGTACTCCTGCTCGCCGCCCTTGGACAGCGACGCCTTAACCTTGGCGGTCGTCTCGGTCATGGACTGATCCATGCCCTCGACGGACACGGTGGCACCCTGCGGAATCGAGGAGATGATCATCGACTTAGCGTCCTCGGACAGGCTCGAGGCCAGGCAAGACTCGGCCTTTGCGGTGTCACCGTCGCCGGCAGCCTGGAACAGATCGGTAACCACAGATTCCTGAGACGGGAAGCCAAAGCCGCGCGTGTAGGCAAAGCCCAGACCGCCCGCGGCGATCAAAATGAGCAGAAGCAGCACAATGAAGACTTTGAGACCCGTGTGGCGATGGCGACGACGGACCTTGGCCTGCTTACGGTCCTGACGGTCCTGCTGGACCATCTCGGACTCGGACAGCGTAAAGAAACCGGTGTCCGAGGGATCGGGCATAAACTGACCGGTCGCGCCCGTAGGATCGAGCGGATCGACGGCAGGAGCGTCCATCGCGGGCGCCGGAGCCGTGGCCATAGCCGTCTGGGCGGATAGCGCGGCAAGCGAATCGTGAACGCGGGCAAGCTCATCGGCCTGCTCGGAGGTGAGCTGGTAGATGCCATCGGCAGTAGCGGCGTTAAAGGCGTCGAGTGCGTCGGAGGGGCGGCCGGCGGCAGAAAGTGCCTGACCCATGCCGGCGTTGAGCGCACGCGTGTCGTCGCGGGGGCCGGCAAAGTCGATAGCCGTGCGGTAGGTCTCCACGGCATCCGCCGGACGGCCGAGTTTAATGAAGCAACGACCAAGCTCGCCGAGTGCGGCGGCAGGAGCCGGATTGGCGCCGTCGATGGCAGCCTGACGGAAGGCAGTACCCGCGTTGGCATAGTCGCCCGACTGGAACAGCGCGTTACCCAGGCCCAGATAGGCCTTGAACGGCGTGGCATAGGAAGCATCCTGCGTAGCAGCAGAGAACGCCTGGGCGGCCGTCGTGTAGTCGCCCACGGCGGCGAGCGCCTTGCCGCGGTTGGTGAGCAGTGCGCCGCGCTTGCCGTAGGTGCCGTCGTTGAGAGCGGCGGCATAGGCCTCGGCGGCCTCGGCATACATGCCCAGGTGCATCAAGGCGTTACCACGAAGGTGATCGGCCTCGCCCATAATCTCATCGGGAGTTTTTGCCGCCCCAAGCATCTGGGCTGCAGCGGAAAAATCACCCGCGCGGTAAGCGGCGCGGCCCTGTTGGATCAGCTGGCTATTCAAGGAAGTCCCCTTTACTCGTGAACGATCTCGACATGGACGATCTCGTCGCCGGCACGCAGCTGCGAAATCACATCGAGACCCTCGACCGTGGTACCAAAGACGGTGTAACCGGAATCGAGGTTATGCTGGGCGCCCAGGCAGAAGTAGAACTGCGAACCCGCGGAATCGGGGTCCATGGAGCGTGCCATGGCAAGGGCACCATCGACATGGCTGTTGCGCGGATTGGTGGCAAACTCGCCCTTAATGCAGTAGCCGGGGCCACCGGTACCGGGCATGCCGTCGGGGCCCTCAAGACCGGCAGCGACGTCGGCGCCGGACATATCGCGGGTATTGGGGTCGCCGCCCTGAATGACAAAGCCGGGCACATAGCGATGGAACTTAAGGCCATCATAGAAGCCCATCGTGGAAAGCTCGCAGAAGTTCGCGACATGAATGGGAGCGCCCTCGCCGTCAAACTTGACCTTGATGGTACCCTTCGACGTCTCGATAACGGCGCACTCGTCGCCGGCAAGCTGATACTCGGGCGTGTAGAGCTCTTTCTTAAAACCAAACATGTGGTTCCTTCCTCGTGCGTTTAAAGCATATTTGTACGAATTGTAGCAATAAGCATGCGCTTACATCAATTGCGCACGTAGGTTATGCCGACTATGGCGAACTAATTTTAGGAACGCTGCTGCGGCTTCCAGGAGCCCACGTTGGCGTCGTACTGATTAAGCGCGCTGTTGCCACTCTGCGCGATGGGCGCCAGGATCTCGCTTTGGTGGGAACTCATCGACTCGCCATCGGGAATGGCCAGCGAGATGTCCCAACTCTGGCAGATCACGTCGACGCGCTCATACATCCACTCGGCAAGCTGCTTTAAGTGGGCGATGTCGTCCGCATAGACCGTATCGTCTTGGTACTTAAGGTTGTTGAGCTCATCTTGCGTCTTTTTGATCTGGTCGCGCAGGGCGTAAGCACTCTGTGACAGCTCCTGACGGGTGGACAGCGGCGTTCGGAGATAGCCGTTGTTAAAGGAATCGATGACCTCGCCGATCTGGTCCTCGTCACCGTAGGACACGATGGTCTGATACAGACCGTCGAGCCTGGTATAGAGCTGATCATCGGTGAGCACGGTTTCTTCCTGGACCACCTCGGCAGAATCGTCCTGCTTGGTATCGTCCTCAGTCGCCTCGCCCTTTTGGCGCGTGGGGAAGGTCGTCTGCGCGGCCTGGCCAAACTGGTCGTAGAAGCCAGGCATGACACCCATGGGATCGGTCGTCACGAACCAATAGGCACCGCCGCAAACGACAGCAAGGACCGCGATGATAATGAGCGGCTTGGGGATATGACGCTTGTGCTTGTGATAGGCGTCCTCGTCGGGATGCACCTTGCGCTTGGGTTTTTGAGCATCGTCATGCAGGGAAACGGGCGTGGGAATATCGACCTTGGGGATACCGAAATCCTTATCGAAAGCCGGCAGCACGCAGGTCTCATTGGGGTCGGCGGCGTCTGAGAGCACCGCAGCGGCAGAGGCTGGCGCATGCGGCACCTCGGTATCGATCTGCTCTTGCGTTAGGCGCGGAAAGCCCGCCGTGCGGCCCGCTGCCAGGTCGGATGCGGCCGCGTCCTCGGAGAGGATACCCGGAGCGGGGCGTCCGCATTTGGGACACGTACGATCGTGCGGAGAAAGACGGGCACCGCAGCCCTCACAGAACACGAACTCGGTGTGCTCGGGACCATCGCCCGGACCCACATAGGCGTTGCAGTAGGGGCAGAACGAGGCGCCGTCCTCGATAGTCTTAAGGCAATGCGGGCAGATCACGGCATCCTCTTTTCGAAGCAATTCAAACAATCGAGGTTAGAGCATAACATCGCCAAGGCCCCTCAGGAGCAAGGCACCAATTCAACATCGCCGGGACGCGTAGTTACTTCTTCTTTTTACTTGGCATCGAGACTTTGATGCCTTGGGCGGACTTGGTCACGCGAGAGCGCTTGGCTCCGGCACCCTTCTTTTTCTTGGGCTGGGCCTGGGCCACGCCCTCGAGTGCGCGGGCCTCGGCCTCGCGAGCGGTGCGATCTTCGCGGCGCTGCGCCATGTCGGCGGCGACGCGCTTGGCAAAACGCTCGGCCGTCGAACCCGTCGAGCTCACCTTGCCGCCACCGCGACCCAGGTGAACGCGCACACCACGGCCAAAACCAGTTGCGGCATGACGACGACGCGGCTTGAGCGAATCCATCATCGTGGCGAGCTTAAAGAACACCGAGCAGGTAAAGACCACGATAACAGCCAAGATAACCATCTGGCCCATCGACAGGTTGGCAATAGAGAGCAGCTCCGGGAATCCGATAACGCCCACCAGGATGCCGGCGACTACAAACACAAAGAGCACCACACGTAAGGGCGTGAGAGGCTGCGAGATGCGCCAGATCAGGCTAACGCTCGCCGCGCACGACGTAAGCAGGCACATCGTAGACAGCGTGAGCTGGCTAAAGCCAAACACGCGCGCCACAAAGATATCGAGCGCCGCAGCCAAAATGACCGCAATCGACGCCGGCAGTGCACGCTTGAGTACGTTGGTCAAAAACGCACCCTTCACGCGAGCATTGTTGGGCTCCAGGCCCAACACAAAGCCCGGCGCGCCGATGCAGAAGAAGTTGATGAGCGTCATCTGGATGGGCTCGAAGGGGTACGGCGGCAGCGCGATGCACAGCGCCGCCAGGCCCATCGAGAACAGCGTCTTGGTCAGGAACAGCGAGGCCGAACGCTGCAGGTTGTTGATGGAGCGACGGCCCTCGGCCACCACGGCGGGCATCGAGGCAAAGTCGTTGTCGACGAGCACGATCTCGGCCACGTTGCGCGCGGCATCGGAGCCGGCCGCCATGGCCACGGAGCAGTCGGCCTCCTTGAGCGCCAGCACGTCGTTGACGCCGTCGCCCGTCATGGCCACGGTGTGCTCGCGGCGCTTGAGCGCCTGTACGAGCTCGCGCTTCTGCTGCGGGGTCACACGACCAAAGACATGGTAGCGGTCCACTGCGGCATCGAGCTTGGCCGGCGTATCGAGCGTCGTGGCGTCCACATAAGCGTCCGCCCCCGGCACGCCCACCACGCGCGCGATCGACGACACCGTACGCGGGTCGTCGCCACTGATCACGTTGAGGGTCACGCCCTGCTCGTTAAAGTAGCCGATGGTCTCGGCCGCCGAGGTACGAATCTCGTCGCGGATGGTCACAAAGCCCACGGGCTCGGCCTCGCCCACCATATCGCCATCGGGCGTAAAGCCATCCACGCGCGCCACCACGAGCACGCGGCAGGTATCGGCAAGCTCGGCGACACGGTTCTCGACCTGCGAAAACACACGATCAGAGAGCACAAACTGCGCCGCACCCATCACATAGGAGCCCTGCGCAAACGACGCGCCGCTCCACTTTTTGGAGGACGAGAACGGAATGACCGACAGCGGTTCAGACACCTCGACCGGGCGATCGGCGTAATAGTTGAGCAGCGCCTGGCAGGTCTCGTTGGCATCGGCCGAAGTCGCACGTGCCACGTTAGCCAGCGCAAAATCGAGCACCGTGGTATCGACGGGAACAGCCGCCGCGTCCGAGCCGGCGCCTAGGCTCACGCCCTCAACCGGCAGCGGATACGTGCCCTCGACCTCCATGCGGCCCGACGTGATGGTGCCCGTCTTGTCCAGGCACAGCACGTCGACGCGAGCGAGCGTCTCGATGCAGTAGAGCTGCTGTGCCAGCACCTTGCGGCGAGCCAGGCGCACCGTGGCGATGGCGAGCACCGACGAGGTCAGAAGCGCCAGGCCTTGCGGGATCATGCCCAGCAGGGCGCCCACCGTGGACAGCAGCGCCGACGAAGGCACATGACCAGCCAACAGCTCGGAGAAGCACCACGAAAGCGCGCTATCGCCCGGGGTTCCCGCGGCATCCCACAGCTCGCTCACACTCGAGGCAAACAACGCCAAACCGAGCGGGATCATGATGATGCTCGCAAAGCGCACGATAGCGTTAAGCACGTTCATGATCTCGGAATTGACCTTTTTGACGTACTTGGCCTCGCTATTAATTTTGGCCACGTAGTTGTCGGCGCCGACATGAATCACGCGGGCGCGCAGCAGGCCCGAGTCGATAAAGCTGCCGCTCATGAGCTCGGAACCAGGCTGTTTCTTAATAAGGTCGCTCTCGCCCGTCAGCAGGCTCTCGTTCACGAGTGCCTCGCCCGAGACCACCACGGCGTCAGCGGGAATCTGGTCGCCGCGCCCCAGGCGAATGATATCGTCGAGCACGATCTGGTCCAGGTCGAGCTCCACCTCGACGCCGTCGCGCACCGCGATGGCCTTCTTGGAGGTCAGCAGCGTGAGCTTATCGAGCATCTTCTTGGAACGCATGGACTGAATGACGCCAATAGCGGTATTGAGGAACACCACGAACAGGAACGTCAGATTCTTAAACGAACCGGTCAAAATGACCAGGAACGCCAAGATCACGTTGATCAAATTGAACAGCGTGCAGAGGTTCTCGATGATGAGCTCTTTGACCGACTTGGTCTTGAGTTCCATGTTGCGGTTGATCTTACCGGCGGCGATGCGCTCCTCGACCTCGGCGGTCGAGAGTCCGCGCTCGATATCCGTTACTGCCATACCACGTCCCATCACGTCGCGTCGGTATAAGAAAAACCGCCCGGACCATGCGAGGTTCGGACGGTCTTACGTTCGATGGTGCCCCATGTTGGATTCGAACCAACGACCTTCTGCTCCGGAGGCAGACGCTCTAATCCCCTGAGCTAATAGGGCGAACGACTGGCATTATACCCAAGTGCGTCATGGGCTAACAAAAGAAAAGAAAAAGCTTTGCAATTCCGTGGGAGACGAGGCGCAACGGCCCACTTTAGAAGGCAAAAGCGAGTCAGATAGTATAAACTCACATGCACCATATACACGGCTCGCGATGCGGGCCGTTTTTGCAAAAGTTATCCATCGAGGTGAGAGGCACACCATGATTGCAATTTTAAAGCAGAGCGCCAGCGACGAGGCCGTAAGCCATATCGTCAGCTGGATTGAGAAAAAGGGTCTGAAGACCGATGTCTCGCGCGGCGAGAACGAGACGATCATCGGCCTGGTGGGCGATACGACCAAGATCGACCCGTTCCTGCTCGAGTCCATGGACGTCGTCGAGCGCGTGCAGCGCGTCTCCGAGCCTTTTAAGCGTGCCAACCGTAAGTTCCACCCCGAGGACTCCGTCATCGACTGCGGTCACGGCGTCAAGATCGGCGGCGACCAGTTCCAAGTCATCGCCGGCCCCTGCTCCGTCGAGGGCGAGAACCTCATTCGCATCGCACGCCGCGTGAAGGCCGCCGGCGCCACGATGCTGCGCGGCGGTGCCTACAAGCCCCGCACCTCCCCCTACGCCTACCAGGGCATGGGCCCCGCCGGCCTCGACCTGCTGTGCGAGGCGTCTGCCGAGCTCGACATGCCGATTGTCACCGAGATCATGGACCCACGCGACGTGCAGGTCTTCCTTGACAAGAAGATTGACGTCATGCAAATCGGCGCCCGCAACGCCCAGAACTTCCCCCTGCTCAAGGAGGTCGGCAAGACCCAGACCCCGATTCTGCTCAAGCGCGGCATGTCCGGCACGATCGACGAGCTGCTCATGGCTGCCGAGTACATCATGAGCGAGGGCAACGACAACGTTATCCTGTGCGAGCGCGGCATCCGCACCTTCGAGACCCGCACCCGCAACACCTTCGACCTCAACGCCGTGCCGGTGCTGCACCACCTGTCGCACCTGCCCGTCGTCGCCGACCCCAGCCACGCCACCGGCTACACCCGCTACGTTGAGCCCATGGCGCTCGCCGCGACCGCCTGCGGCGCCAACGGCCTGGAGATCGAGGTCCACGACGAGCCGAGCCGAGCCTGGTCCGACGGCGCCCAGGCCCTCACCCCCGATCAGTTCGACGACACCATGCGCCGCATCCGAGCCATCCGCGAGGTTGTCTGCCAAGAGACCATGGAGTAGCCCATGGGTACGGTGAGAAACGCGCGCGTTAACCAGGGCGGCCCCAAGTGCGCCGGCATCGTCGGCCTTGGCCTCATCGGCGGTAGCTTTGCCCGCGGCTATGCACAGGCGGGCGTCCGCGTGCTGGCCTGGGACCCCGATGACGATGTCATGACGGCCGCCAGCATGGGCACTGTCGCCGGAGAGCTCAACGACAAGACACTCGGCGAATGCGACATCATCGTCCTGGCTTGCTACCCCGAGGCCTGCATCGAGTGGCTCGAGGCGCATGCCCAGGCGCTCGCCGACGCCACCGACACCGAGGCCATTATGGGCCCCGTGGTGATCGACACGGTGGGCGTCAAGGACATCGTGTGCGAACGCGCCTTTGAGCTTGCCCGCGAACACGGCTTTTACTTTGTGGGCGCGCACCCCATGGCGGGCACCCAGTTCTCGGGCTACGCGCACTCCCGCGCCGACCTGTTCCAGGGCGCCCCGCTCGTGCTCGTTCCGCCCGCGGTGGACGATGCCCTTAAGCTGGAGCTCTTGGGGCAGGTGCGCGAGATGGTGCGCCCCTTGGGCTTTGGCAAGTTCAGCGTGACCAGCGCCGCCGAGCACGACCGCGTCATCGCCTTCACGAGCCAACTTGCGCACGTGGTGTCCAACGCCTACGTAAAGAGCCCGACCGCCCAGGTCCACCACGGTTTTTCGGCCGGTAGCTACCGCGATCTCACCCGCGTGGCGCACCTCAACCCGCAAATGTGGTCCGAGCTCATGATCGACGACGCCGACGCGCTTGCCTTCGAGATCGACCACCTGATCGACTCGCTTGGCGCCTACAGCCGTGCGCTCAAGAACCGCGACCAGCGCTATCTGGAGAATCTCCTTGCCGAGGGCGACCGCATCAAGCGCGCACTCGACGACGAGGCCTCCCACTAGACCACCTATCACGCCAGGTCGAAAGGACCGAAGCTTATGGCGATTACCATCGATATCGACACTGCACGCCCCTACCAGGTGTATGTTGGCACGTTTTTGCTGGAGCAGGCGGGACCGCTCGTGCGCGCCACTGCCGGCGGCGCCAAGGCCGTCATCGTAACGGACACCAACGTGGGCCCGCTCTACCAGATGCCCGTTAAGCAGAGCCTGGAGGCGTCTGGCTACGAGGTAAGCATCTGCACCTTCGAGGCCGGCGAGGCCCATAAGCGCGCCGAAACCTATGTTGCCATTTTGGAGTTTGTGGCCGAGCACGAGCTTTCGCGCTCCGACGTGATCGTGGCACTCGGCGGCGGCGTCGTGGGCGACGTGGCGGGCTTTGTGGCCGCCACCTACATGCGCGGCTGTAAGTTTGTGCAGATCCCGACGAGCCTGCTCGCCATGGTGGATTCGTCGGTGGGCGGCAAGACCGCCATCGACCTGGCTGCCGGCAAGAACTTGGCCGGCGCCTTTTGGCAGCCGAGCGTGGTTATCGCCGACGTGGGGTGCCTAGCCACCCTCACGCCCGAGCAGTTCGCCGACGGCTGCGGCGAGGTCGTCAAGCACGCCGTGATCGCCGACCCGGAGCTTTTCGCCGAGCTGGAGAAGACCCCGCTCACGCTGGAGCTGCTCAACCGCGATGTGGCGCGCGTAGCGCTCATCATCGCCCGCAATATCGACATCAAGCGCGCCGTGGTCGTTGCCGACGAGCGCGAGACCAACCAGCGCAAGCTCCTCAACTTTGGACACAGCGCCGGACACGCCGTCGAGGCTTGCGAGCACTTTGAGCTCGGACACGGCAGCTGCGTGTCGATCGGCATGGGCATTATCACGCGCGCCGCGGCCCTGCACGGCGTTTGCGATGCTGCACTGCCCGGTCGTATTGAGGAGCTCTGCGCCCGCCATGGCCTCAAGACCCGCTGCGACCTAGATGCCGATGCCGTCTTTGCCGAGGCGCTCCACGACAAGAAGCGCGCGGGCGACACCATCGACCTGGTGATTCCGCACGGCATTGGCCGCTGCAGCATCGACCGCACGCCGCTTTCCACTTTCCACGAACTCATTGCCGAGGGCCTCGGCCAGAAGGGAGACGCATCCGCATGCTAGCCCGCATCACCCCCTCCCCGCTCAAGGGCACCGTTCCCGCGATCGCGTCCAAGTCGATGGCGCATCGCCTGATCATCTGCGCTGCGCTTGCCAACGGCGAGACGCACGTTACCTGCAACACCACCTGCGCCGACATCGAGGCCACGGTGCGCTGCCTTACGGCCCTGGGTGCTCGCATCGAGACCGTCGAGGACGGCTTCCAGGTCCACCCCACCATGAAGAGTGTTGAGTTCGGTCTGCTCAAGGCCCTTGCCGGCGGCACGCTCGACTGCGGTGAAAGTGGCTCCACGCTGCGCTTTATGCTGCCCGTCGCCTGCGCGCTGGGTGCCGAGGCCACGTTTGTGGGCCAGGGCCGCCTGGGCGCCCGCCCGCTGTCCCCGCTCTCGGACGAGATTATCGCCGCCGGCTGCGACCTGCAGGGTCTGGGCGGTTTTCCGCTCAAGACAAGCGGCCGCATGCGCCCGGGCACCTTTGTGCTGCCGGGCAACGTGAGCTCGCAGTATATCTCGGGCCTGCTGCTGTCGGCCCCGCTGCTGGCCAAGCCCTCCTGCGTGCAGGTGACCGGCCTCATTGAGAGCCGCCCCTACATCAACCTGACGATCCAGGCCATGAAGGCCTTTGGCGTCGAGGTCAACGTCGAGCGTATTCCGGCCAAGGACGGCCAGCCCGAGGTCACGAACTTCCGCGTGAGCAGCGGCTCGTACCGCACGCCCGGCAGCGTAGCCGTCGAGGGCGACTGGTCCAACGCCGCCTTTTGGCTGTGCGCCGGCGCCATCGGCACCGACCCCATCACCGTCGAGGGCGTGTCGCTGAGCTCCGCACAGGGCGACCGCAACGTGCTTGCCGCGCTTTCGCGCTTTGGTGCCCGCATCGTGCGCTCCACCAACGCCGCCACCGTGCAGTCCGACAAGCTCGCCGGCTTTGAGATGAGCGCCCACGACATTCCCGACCTGGTACCCGTTATCTCGGCCGTTGCCTCGCTGGCACAGGGCCGCACCTTTATCCGCGATTGCGCCCGTCTACGTATCAAGGAATCCGACCGCCTGGTCACCACCACCCGCGAGCTCACCGCGCTGGGCGCACAGGTGCGCATCGCCGGCGACGACCTCATCATCAAGGGCGTCGATGCCTTTACCGGCGGCGAGGTCGATTCGCACAACGACCACCGCATCGCCATGATGGCCGCCATCGCCGCGAGCCGCGCCACCGGCGAGGTCGTGATCCACGGCGCCGAGGCCGTCAACAAGTCCTATCCCGATTTCTTCGACCACTACCGCCTACTGGGCGGCAAGGTCACACTCGAGGAGGAATAGCATGTCCTCGACCTTTGGCAACGTCTTGCACTTAAGCATCTTCGGCCAATCGCACTCCCCCGCTATCGGCTGCTCGCTCGATGGCATCCCGGCGGGCATCGCCTTGGACCAAGAGAAGCTGCAGGCCTTCCTCGACCGTCGCGCTCCCGGTCGCGACGAGACCGCGACCAAACGCCGCGAGGCCGACGCCGTCCACATCATCGCCGGTGTTGTCGATGGACATACCACCGGCGCGCCCATTGCCGCGATTATCGAGAACACCAACACGCGCTCTAAGGACTATTCCGAGCTGCGCCGCAAGCCCCGTCCCGGGCACGCAGACTTCCCTGCGCGCGTGAAGTACCACAACATGCACGATGTCGCTGGTGGCGGGCATTTTTCCGGCCGCCTAACGGCCCCCTTATGCATCGCCGGCGACATTGCGCTGCAGGCACTCGAGGCCCGCGGCATTCAGGTCATGGCGCACGTCGCGCAGATCGGCAACATCTCCGACCTGCCGATGGACGATATGGTCTATCGCGAGGCCGACCGCAAGGCAATCCTTACAAACGATCTGCCGTGCATTGACGCCGCCGCAGCCGGCCGCATGCGCGAGGAGATCCTGGCCGCGCGCGACGAGCTCGACAGCATCGGCGGCATCGTAGAGTGCGGCATTTACGGGCTTCCCGCGGGCATCGGCGACCCTATGTTCGACGGCATCGAGAACCGCATCGCGCAAATCGCGTTTGGCATTCCCGCCGTAAAGGGCGTGGAGTTTGGCATGGGCTTTGCCGTGGCCGCCATGCGCGGCAGCGAGAACAACGATCCGTATCGCATCGACGCCGAGACCGGCGAGATTGAAGTCGAGTCCAACAACGCCGGCGGCATTCTGGGCGGCATCTCCACCGGCGCGCCCGTCATGTGGCGCATGGCCGTAAAGCCGACGCCCTCGATTGGCCGCGAGCAGCAGACCGTGGACATGGACGCCATGGAAAATGTAGAACTCTCGGTCCACGGTCGTCACGATCCCTGCATCGTCCCCCGAGCCGTCCCCGTTGCCGAAGCAGCCGCGGCGCTCGCCATCTGGGACGCCCTCCTCGAGGACGCCGGACAGCTTTAGTCCACCCACCCCAAGGGTAGTTAATTTGGGACGGGGCTATTTTAGCTACCCCCATATGCCAGTTGATATTTGCCCTGGCACTCATCGATTCGTCGACAGTCAAAGGGTAGCTAAAAAAGCCCCGTCCCAAATTAACTACCCCAGGCAACCATTCACGAAAGGGGTCCCTATGGACCTTGCTGACATCCGCCAGGCCATCGATGGCATCGACACCACGCTCCTCAACAGTTTTATCGAGCGCATGGACATTGCCACCGAGGTCGCCAAGTCAAAAATCGAGATGGGCAAGGCCGTCTTCGACCCCGCCCGCGAGCGCTCCAAGCTCAACAACCTCGCCAGCCGCGCGCCCGAGCGCTACGAGGCACAGACCATCGCCCTGTTCCGTCTCCTCATGAGCATGAGCAAGGCCGAGCAGCAGCGCTACATCAACGAGCTCAAGGGCATCACCATCTCGCAAAAGGCCCACGCCACGGCTGCGGCCTTTGACACGCCCTTCCCTCAAACGGCCACCGTTGCCTGCCAGGGCGTGGAAGGTGCCTATAGCCAGATCGCCGCGTGCAAACTCTTCGACGTGCCCGACATCGCGTTCTTTGAGACCTTTGAGGGCGTCATGCGAGCCGTGCGCGACGGGTTCTGCGAGTTTGGCGTGCTGCCCATCGAGAACTCCACCGCCGGATCGGTCAACGCCGTCTACGACCTGCTCGCCCAGTTCGACTTTCACATCGTGCGCTCGCTTCGCCTCAAGATCGACCACAACTTGCTCGTCAAGCCCGGCACCAAGCTCGCCGACGTGCGCGAGGTCTACAGCCACGGCCAAGCCATTGCCCAGTGTGCCGGCTTTATCGAGTCCCACGACCTGCACGCCACCAAGTACCCAAACACGGCCATGTCGGCCGAGATGGTCGCCAACTCCGAGCGCACCGACGTCGCCGCCATCGCCTCGCGCAGTTGCGCGGCGCTCTACGGTCTGGAAGTGCTAGAGTCCAACATCCAGGACTCGGACAACAACTACACGCGCTTTGTCGTCATCAGCCGCGAGCCACGCGTCTATCCCGGTGCCAACCGTACCTCGCTCATGATCACCACGGCCAACGAGCCGGGCGCCCTCTATCGCGTGCTCGAGCGCTTCTACGCACTCAATATCAACCTCATCAAGCTCGAGAGCCGCCCCATCCCCGGCCGCGACTTTGAGTTTATGTTCTACTTTGATCTGGACTGCCCCTTTGGCAGCAAGGCCCTCGACGACCTGCTCGATTCCATCGACGACGTGTGCGAGAGCTTCACCTACTTTGGCAGCTACACGGAGGTGCTCTAGATGACCGATACTGCCGCAACCCACCCCTACGGCGTGCTAGGCCGCGTACTGGGCCACAGCTACACCCCGACCATCTACAAAGAGCTCGCGGGGCTCGACTACGTGCGATTTGAGCGCGAGCCCGAGGACCTCGCGGCCTTTATGACCGGCGACGAGTGGGAGGGCACCAACGTGACCATCCCCTACAAGCGCGCCGTCATGGAGTATCTGGACGAACTGAGCCCGCTCGCCGAGCGCATGGGCAACGTCAACACCATCACACGCCTACCTGACGGTCGCCTGCGCGGCGACAACACCGACTACTTTGGTTTTCAGTGCCTGGTCGAGGAGTTGGGCGTAGAGGTTGCTGGCAAAAAGGTCCTCGTGCTTGGCGCCACCGGCGGTGCCGGCACCACGGCAAGCATGGTGCTCGGCGACCTGGGCGCCACCGTGGTGCCCGTGGGCCGCACAAGCGAGATCAACTACGACAACATCGCACAGCAGTCCGACGCCGCGCTGCTCGTCAACTGCACGCCTGCCGGTATGTTCCCCCACTGCCCCGACGCGCCTTGCACGCTCGATGGCCTCGACGCGCTCGAGGGCGTTATCGACATCGTCTACAACCCCGCCCGCACGAGCCTGATGCTCGAGGCCGAGCGCCGCGGTATCCCTTGCATCGGCGGCCTGCTTATGCTTGTTGCCCAGGCAGCACAGGCTGTTGAGCGCTACACCGGCCAAGTCACCCCGCGCGAGAGGATCCTGGACGTAACGGAGCGCCTGTCACGCCGCGAACAGAACATCGCGCTGATTGGCATGCCGGGCTCGGGCAAGACCCGCGTGGGCGAGCAGATCGCTCAGCTCACGGGCCGCGAGCACATCGACCTCGATCGCGCCCTCGAGGAGCGCCTGGGCATGCCCTGTGCCGACTATATCGTCGAGCGCGGCGAGGCGGCCTTCCGCGAGCAGGAGACGACGGCGCTGTCCGACATCTCCAAGCGCAGCGGCTTGGTGCTCTCCACCGGCGGCGGCGTGGTCACACGCGACGAGAACTACCCGCTGCTGCACCAAAACAGCCAAATCGTGATGCTCAACCGCAAGCTCGAAGAGCTCGCCCACAAGCTGTCTCTTATACACATCTGACCTGCCGACGATCGCATAAGTG
>CABSYR010000004.1:0-99604 GCA_902481895.1 uncultured Collinsella sp.
TGTATAAGAGACAGCAACGGCGAGATCTACAACTTCCAAGAACTCCGTTCCGAGCTCGAGGCCAAGGGCTACAAGTTCCACTGCGGCGCCGACACCGAGAGTCTCCTGCACGGCTACGAGGAGTGGGGCGAGGCCGTCCTCGATCGCCTGCGCGGTATGTACGCCTTCGTCATCTGGGACAAAAAGAAGAACAAGCTTTTTGGCGCCCGCGACATCTTTGGCATCAAGCCGCTTTACTACTATCCCATGGCCGATGCGGGCGACGGCGCTCCGGGCGTGCTCTTTGGTTCCGAGATCAAGAGCTTCCTGGACTACCCGCACTTCCACAAGGCGGTCAACAAAAAGGCTCTGCGTCCGTACATGACGCTGCAGTATTCGGCAACCGAGGAGACCTTCTTCGAGGGTGTCTACAAGCTGCCGCCGGCGCACTACTTTACCGTCGATATTCCGACCGGCAAGATGAACATCGAGCGCTACTGGGATTGCGATTACTCTGCCGTCGAGAAGCCGTTCGAGGAGTATGTCGATGAGCTGGACGAGGTCGTGCACGAGAGCGTCGAGGCCCATCGCATCGCCGACGTCAAGGTCGCGTCGTTCCTCTCCGGTGGCGTCGACTCCAGCTACATCGCCGCTTGCCTTATGCCCGACAAGACCTTCTCGGTGGGCTTTGACTACAAGAACTTCAACGAGACCAACTACGCCAAGGAGCTTTCCGATAAGCTCGGCGTCGAAAACGTTCGCAAGATGATTACCGCCGACGAGTTCTTCGGTGCGCTCGAGGACATCCAGTATCACATGGACGAGCCGCAGTCCAACCTGTCTTCCGTGCCGCTGTGGTTCTTGGCCGAGATGGCCCGCAAGGACGTCACCGTCGTGCTTTCGGGCGAAGGCGCCGACGAGCTCTTTGGCGGCTACGCCTACTACGAGGACACGGTCCCGGTGCGCAAGTACAAAAAGATGGTGCCGCTGCCCATCCGTCGCGCGCTCGGTAACCTGGCGCTGCATATGCCGTACTTCAAGGGACATAACTTCCTGGTCAAGGGTGCCGAGATTCCCGAGAAGTCGTTCCTGGGACAGGCTCTGGTATGGCCGGAGCGCGAGGTCGACGGCGTGCTCAAGCCCGAGTACAACACCGGCGATGGCGCCTTCGAGCTCGCTGCACCCATCTATGCGCGCGTGAAGGGTCAGCCCGAGCTGGTCAAGAAGCAGTACCTGGACATGAACATGTGGCTCCCGGGCGACATTCTGCTCAAGGCCGACAAGATGTGCATGGCGCACTCGCTGGAGCTGCGCGTGCCCTTCCTGGACCGCAAAGTCATGGAGTTCGCCGAGCACATTCCCGACCGCTACCGCATCAACGAGAACGGCAACAAACAGGTACTCCGCCACGCTGCCAACAAGTCGCTGCCCGATGAGTGGGCCACCCGTCCCAAGGTGGGCTTCCCGGTTCCGATTGTCTACTGGCTGCGCGAGCAAAAGTGGTACGACTATGTCAAGGAGTACTTCACCGCGCCGTGGGCAAGCGAGTTCTTCAATACCGACGAGCTCATGCACCTGCTCGATCTGCACTTTGCGGGCAAGGGCGATTTCCAGCGCAAGATCTATACGCCGCTCGTGTTCCTAGTGTGGTACAAGCGCTTCTTTATCGACGAGGGCCAGCCTTCTGTTCAGGCTGCCTAGTCTCGGCTTACGAATGCCTGCGCGTAACGGCTCCTCCGGGAGCCGTTTTTGCGCGAGCACGTTTCAGTTACTATGAAAACCGTCCCTGCCAAATGGCTGAGAAAGGTGAAAGATGCACCATTCGGATTCCGCGACCGTGACCACGGTCGATACGCTTGCCAAGCTTCTCGATGTGTGCGGCGAGCTGCGCGCATCAGAGCAGGTTGACGAGCGTGCCGTGACCGGTTGCTCGTTTGATTCGCGCGCGGTCTCGGCAGGTGACGTGTTCTTCTGTAAAGGTGCTGCCTTTAAGCCCGCGTTTTTGAGCATGGCGCTCGATGCGGGCGCCGTCGCATTTGTGTGCGAGGAGCCGCTGGTCGAGTCTCTGGAGCCGCTGGCGCAGGAGAGCGGTGCTGCGATGCTGGTTGTTGATAGTGTTCGCACGGCCATGGCCCTGCTGCCGCCGGAGGTCTATGACCGTCCCGACCACGACGTCAAGATTGTGGGCATCACCGGCACCAAGGGAAAGACCACGGCCGCTTTTATGCTCCAGTCCATCATCAAGGCGGCGGGCGAGTCCTGCGGCATGATCGGCTCGGTGAGTACCGACGATGGCATCGAGTGCTACGAGAGCACCAATACTACGCCCGAGGCCCCCGAGATCTGGCGCCATATCGCCAACTGCCGCACGTCCGGTCGCCAGTCCATGGTCATGGAGGTTTCGAGCCAGGCGCTCAAGTACCAACGCGTCGAGAATCTGCCGTTTGACGTGGCGTGCTTCCTCAACATCGGCCGCGACCACATCTCGCCGATCGAACACCCCACGTTTGAGGATTATTTTGAGAGCAAACTCAGGATCTTTGACCAGGCAAAGACCGCCGTGGTGAATCTAGGCACCGAAGAGGTTGACCGTGTGCTAGAGGCAGCGTCGACGGCCGAGCGCTTGGTGACCGTTGGCGTCGAGCATCCCGAGGCAAGCCTGTGGGCGAGCGATGTCCGCATGCTCGGCTTTAACATCGAGTTCAACTTGCACGGCATGAGCGCCGACGAGTCCGAGGCGGGGGAGAAGGTCCTGCTGGGTATCGCGGGCGACTTTAACGTGGAGAACGCGCTGGTCGCTATCGCCGCTGCGCGCGAGATCGGCATCGGTATCGAGGCTATCAAGAAGGGCCTCTCAAAACTGCGTGTGCCGGGCCGTATGGAGGTCGTGGAGTCGAAGGACGGCCGCGTGATTTGTGTCGTCGACTACGCGCACAACCAGCTTTCGTTCCGCTCGCTTTTCTCGTCGGTCAAGCGCGCGTTTCCCGCTAGTCCGGTCATTGCGGTGTTTGGCGCTGCCGGCGGCAAGGCGCAGGAGCGCCGCGAGCAGCTTCCGCGCGAGGCCGCACCGTATTCCGACCTGATGATCTTTGCCAATGAGGACCCGGCTCACGAGGACCCGATGAAGGTCTGTCGCGAGCTTGCCGAACATGTTCCCGACGATACGCCGAACAAGATCATCCTCGATCGCGAAGCCGCTGTGCATGCGGCGTTCAAGGCGGCGCGCGAGGAGTACGTCAACCCCGATGCTCCCACCATTGTCTTGCTGCTGGCAAAGGGTGACGAGGAGCTCATGCACGTGGGCGACGAGTTCGTGCCCATCGAGAGCGACCTTTCGCTGGCCAATCGCCTGATCGATGTTGCCCAGTTTGACTAATGAACCATGATGGCGGCGGCGCCCTGAGTGCGCTGTCGCCATAAGCGTGTTCCCTCAATCAAAACATGCCGTCCAAGTCCAAACCCTTCTACGTAAACGGAGTAACCATGTCCCACAATACCCTGCCGACCGTCGCCGAGCTTTCGGGCGAGATGCGCGAGCGCTTGGCCAAGGTCAAGTACGTCTTTACCGACCTGGATGCCACGATGCTTGCACCCGGCTCGTGCGTGCTGCGCGACAACGACGGCAACCCCTCGACCAAACTCGTCGAGGCCGTCGTGGCGCTCGCTCGCGCTGGTATTCAGGTGGTTCCCACCTCGGGCCGCAACCGTACCATGATCCACGAGGACGCGCGCGTGCTCGGCCTCAACTCCTACATTGGCGAGATGGGCGGTCTGGTCATGTACGACCTTAAAGCCAACGATTGGGAGTATCTGACCGGCGACATGCCCTACGACCCCTCTTGCGGCCTCACGCCGCACCAGGTGATCGAGCAGACCGGCGTGTGCGAGAAGATCCTCGCCCGCTGGCCGCACAAGATCGAGTATCACAACGACATGTCGACCGGCTACAAATACCGTGAGGTCACCGTCGGCATGCGCGGCGATGTGCCCGACGATGAGGTTCAGGCCATCCTGGACGAGGCCGGCTGCGGTCTGATCTGGGCGTGCAACGGCCATCTGACTCACCTGTCCAAGCCGACGACGCTCGAGCTCGATCGCGTCGAGGACGGCCGCGCATTCAACATCAATCCCGCGGGTCTCAACAAGGGCGTCGCCATTGCGCGCTTCTGCGAGCACCTAGGGATCGAGCGCGAGGAGACGTTGGCGCTCGGCGATTCCGAGTCCGACTTCTACATGGCCGATCACGTGGGCACGTTCTGCCTGGTCGAGAATGGCCTGACGAGCGCCGGCGCGCCTGAGTTCCTGGCTGCTTGCGAGAACGCTTTCGTTACGCGTGGCAAAATTATCGACGGTTGGGCGGCGACGGCAGAGCTGCTGGTCGCGGCGCGTTCGTAGCGCGGCGTCGCCGCACTTGGACATGTCTTTTCGAGAGAGACTGGTGAGGTAATGTCCGATATCGAGAATCCGGCAGGCGACACGCGCCCGATTGGCGTGTTCGATTCTGGTTTGGGCGGTCTGACGGTTGCGCGCGCGATTGCGACGGCGCTGCCGCACGAGTCCGTCTACTACTTTGGCGACACCAAGCGCTGCCCCTACGGCACGCGCACCGAGGATGAGGTGCGCTCGTTTGCGTTGCAGGCGGGTCGTTGGCTTTCGAAGCACGACGTCAAGATTATGGTCATCGCCTGCAACACGGCAACCGCTGCGGCCTTGCGTTTGGCCCAGCAGGTGCTCGACGTTCCCGTGATCGGCGTGATCGCGCCGGGTGCCCGTGCAGCAATCAACAGCACGCGTACGCGTCGCGTGGGCGTGCTCGCTACCAACCTCACCATTCGCTCGGGCGCCTACACGCGCGCCATTCAGGATCTAGATGCCGGCGTCGATGTATACGGCTGTCCTGCCTCGAGCTTTGTCGAGGTTGTCGAACACGAGCTTGCCTCGGGTGCACATCTGCAGGAACAGTGGCTTGAGAACGAGGACATCTTCGATACGCCTGCCGTGCGTGCGCTGGTGGGTGCCACGGTTGAGCCGCTGCGCGACCACGGTATCGATACCGTGGTGCTTGGATGTACGCATTTCCCGCTGTTGGTGGGACCTATCCGCCATGCGCTGGGGCCTGGGGTACGCGTCGTGAGTTCCGCCGAGGAGACCACGCGCGAGCTGACCGATATCCTCACGCGCCGCGAGCAGCTGGCGGGCGACGCCGCCGAGCCGCAGCATCGTTTTGCCACGACGGCCGATAACATTGCCGAGTTTGCGGTGGCGGGTAGCTTTATCTTTGGTCAGCCGCTCAAGAGCATCGAACATATCGATATCGATGAGCTGAAATAGATGTAAGGCAGCCGCCAAAGCCTTCGCCACATCTTTTGCCGAAAGGAAATTACTATGGAGTACATGCAGGTCAACCGCGCCAACGGCCGCGCCGCCAACGAGTTGCGCCCCGTTAAGCTCACCCGTGGCGTCATGAAGCACGCCCACGGCTCGTGTTTGGCCGAGTTCGGTGACACGCGCGTGCTGTGCGCCGCCACTATCGAGGAGGGCGTGCCGGGCTGGCGAAAGGGAGCTAAGGCCGGCTGGGTGACCGCGGAATACGCCATGCTGCCGGCGTCGACCGGCAAGCGCTGCAAGCGCGAGCACGCCAACCGCAAGGGCCGCTCTATGGAGATCGAGCGCCTCATTGGCCGCAGCCTGCGTACCGTCGTCAACATGAAGGCGCTCGGCGAGTACACCGTCACCGTTGACTGCGATGTGATTCAGGCCGATGGCGGCACGCGTACAGCGAGCATCACCGGCGCCTGGGTGGCGCTGCGCGACGCCCTCGCCATGTGGGTCGAGGCGGGCAAGATCGAGCGCATCCCGCTTATCGGCCAGGTGGCTGCCATCTCCATGGGCGTTGTCGACGGCAATACGCTGCTTGACCTCGATTATTCCGAGGACAGCCATGCCGAGGTCGACATGAACCTCGTCGCCACCGACACCGGCGAGATGATCGAGCTCCAGGGCACCGGCGAGCAGGCGCCCTTTGACCGCAAACGCCTCAACGCCCTGCTTGACCTGGGCGACAAGGGTATCGCCGAGCTCATCGAGCTTCAGCGCCAAGCCATCGCCTAACCTGCCAAAAGGGACAGGTTTATTTTGGTAGGTTTTATCTGCTGAAATGCTGCGTTGAAAGGTCCGATCGCCTGAGAGGGGAGAGGTCAAGTGCCCAAACGCCCCTCACGCGGCTTGCTATAGAGACAAGGAGGCCAGTCATGGCACTTGAGAAGATTGACATCGACACCCTCGACCCGGCGGCGACCATCGTCGTGGCAACCGGCAACGCCCATAAGCTCACCGAGATCGAGGCCATTTTGGGCAAGGTCATGCCCGAGGTACGCTTTGTGGCGCTCGGCCAGCTGGGCGATTTTGAGGATCCCGAGGAAAACGGCACGACGTTTTTGGAGAACGCCATCATCAAGGCCCAAGCCGCGGTTGAGGAGACGGGCCTTATGGCCATTGCCGACGATTCGGGCTTGGTCGTCGACGCACTGGACGGTGAGCCCGGTGTGTATAGCGCGCGCTATGCGGGCGTGCACGGCGACGATGCCGCCAACAACGCCAAGCTTCTCGTTAACCTGGAAGGCGTGGCAGATGAGGACCGCACCGCGCGCTTTATGAGCGTCGTCGCGCTCATCGACACGGACGGTCTGGTTACCTATGGCGAGGGCGCCTGCGAGGGCGTTATCGCGCACGAGGGCCGCGGCGATCACGGCTTTGGCTACGACCCGCTGTTCCTGCCGGTCGACACGCCGGGCAAGACCATGGCCGAGCTGACGGCGGACGAGAAGAACGCCATCAGCCATCGTTTCCACGCGCTCGAGCATCTGTCCGCCAAGCTGACGGGCGAGGAGTAGGCCATGCGTGCGGTGGTGCAGCGCGTGCTCAGCGCCGGCGTGACGGTCGACGGCGAGTGCGTGGGCCGCATTGGACGCGGCTATCTGGTGCTGCTGGGCGTGGGCCACGGCGACACGCGCGCCGAGGCCGACAAGCTGTGGGGCAAGCTCCGCGGCCTGCGTATCAACGAGGACGAGAACGGCAAGACCAACTTGGCGCTTGCCGATATCGACGGCGAGGTGCTCGTGGTGTCGCAGTTCACACTGTTCGCTGACTGCCGCCACGGCCGCCGTCCGTCGTTTACGGATGCCGGCGCACCCGATGTTGCCAACGAGCTCTACGAGTACTTCCTGACGCTTGTGCACGAGGACGTTGAGCATGTGGCGCACGGTATCTTTGGCGCCGACATGAAGGTCGACCTGGTCAACGACGGCCCATTCACCATCGTCTTGGACACCGACAACCTTTAGGTTACGCGGTTTTACCAAACCGCGTAACAACTGGTCATGCGAGGTTGTCGTCTGGTACGTATTTGGGACGGGGCTTATTTAGCTACTTGCGTATGGTGGCAGCAGGGTGCTATAGTATTAGAGTTTTGTCTATCTTAGGGGTATTATCCCCTTTTTGAATTGCACCTTCTGGAGGCCCTGTTCATGGAAGAGATGGAAGTCAATCACGTCGACGACATCCACGAGAAGCTGACCGATATGGTGGGCGATCGCGTCAAGGTGAAGGCCAACATGGGTCGCACCCGCGTCGTCGAGCGCATGGGCACCATCAAGAGCGTCCACCCGGCCGTCTTCATTGTCGAGGTCGACGAGCGTCGCGGCCGCAAGTCGCGTCAGTCCTACCAGTATATCGATGTCCTCACCGGCCAGGTCGAGTTGTTCGACCCCGAGAGCGGCGAGCACATCTTTACCCCGCTCGGCAATCAGCTCGAGGAGCATTAACGGTGACCGATCGGTCCCTGACTCTTTCCGCACCGGCAAAGATTAACCTCTACCTGGGGGTTCATACCGAGCGCGATGACCGCGGCTACCACAGGGTCGATTCCCTGATGGCAGCCGTCGGTCTTTCCGATACCGTGACGGTCACGCCGGCGCAGGCGCTGACCGTCCAGACGGTTCCGGCATCAGACTTTCCCATGCAAAAGAATACGGCGTATCGGGCTGCGGTTGCTATGGCCGAGCATTATGCTCGCGAGGCAAACATCTGCGTGACGATTGAGAAGCGCATTCCATTGTGCGCCGGCTTGGGCGGCCCTTCGACGGATGCGGCCGCGGTCATTGTCGCCTTGGCGGAGCTCTGGGGCATTGATCGCACCGACCCAGCGCTCGACGACATTGCGCGGGGCATTGGTGCTGACGTCCCGTTCTTTTTGCACGCGAGCCCTGCGTTCTACGTAGGCGGGGGAGACGTGCTGGCAACTGAGTACTCCGTGCTGCCCGCGACGCCCGTTGTGCTGGTTAAGCCGCGGGAGGCGAGCGTTTCGACAATTGAAGCCTATCGACGTTTTGACGAGGCCCCGGTGCCTGCGGACAAGCCCGGCGCGATAGCTTCTGCCTTGCGTGCTGGTGATGCCGAGACGGCATATGCACTCATCCATAACAACCTTGGTGTCATTTCCGCACAGATGGAGTCGCAGATTCAAACGGTCCTCGACTGGCTGCGTAAACAGGACGGAACCGTTGCTGTAGATGTGTGCGGATCGGGTGCCTGCTCGTTTGCCATTTGCGACACCGCTGCCACGGCCGAAAGGCTTGCCGATGCTGCCCAGCAAAATGGCTGGTGGGCCTGCGCGACTGAGCTTATTCCCAACACGGTTCAAATCGACGCGCCAAAGAAATAAAAATTTCTCTAGCACGCGGCGAAAATCTTTGTTACTATAGTCGAGCTAACGGGTTGTGGCTCAGTTTGGTAGAGCACTGCGTTCGGGACGCAGGGGTCGCTGGTTCAAATCCAGTCAACCCGACCAGAGCATGAGGAGGGACCGCTTCTTGCGGTCCCTTTTTTTAGCTAGTGTTGTGATACCGCGATACCCGCGGTATACTCATTCGAGCTTGTCTCGCTGTATTGTGGAGGTCTACATGTTTGGACTGAGGGCTCCTGAGCTCATCATTATTCTCGTCGTTGTCCTGATTATCTTCGGGCCCAAGAACCTGCCGAAGCTCGGCAAGTCCCTCGGCTCTACCGTCAAGAATATCCGTGAGGGTATGGAGGGCGACGATAAGGCCGAGACCAAGCAGGCCGAGGAGGTCGTGGTCGAGCAGTCCGAGGAGGACAAGGAGATCGCTGAGCTCGAGGCCAAGCTCGCTGCTGCCAAGAAGAAGCAGGCAGAGGACAGCGACGCGGACGCAGAGTAGTCCCATCCCTTTGGGGTGAGCACCTGACCGGCTTGCCCGCAGGCTAGCCGGTCTTTTTCGTTTTGTTGACAGTTGATTGTTTGATCAGAGTTGGGGAGATATCCGTATGGACGCAAGCCAGATCGTACTGACCGCTGAGGGCCGCCAGAAGCTCGTCGAGGAGCTCGCTTGGCGTGAGGGCGATTACGCCAAGGAGATCGTCGAGGACATCAAGGAAGCCCGCGCGTTCGGCGACCTTTCGGAGAACTCCGAGTACGACGCCGCTAAGGACAAGCAGGCCCAGAACGCCGCTCGTATTGCCGAGATCCAGGCCATCCTCGCCAACGCTCAGGTTGCTGCCACCACGGGCGACCTGACCGTCTCCATCGGTTCCACCGTTTCGCTGATTGATCCCAACGGCGAGGTCATGGAAGTCACGCTCGTCGGTACCACCGAGACCAACTCGCTCGAGCACAAGATTTCCAACGAGTCTCCGGTCGGTCACGCCATCATTGGTCACGGCGAGGGCGACTCCGTTGAGGTCGTTACGCCTTCCGGCAAGACTCGCGTCTACACCATCGCCAAGATCGCACGCTAGACCACGGTCCCGCGTAAAGGTATGTTTTCGCTCCCTGGGACCGAATCCTGGGGAGCGTTTTAGTTTGAGGAGCTAACTTATGGCAGAGAACCAGAACGCCGCCGATCAGGCATCGACGCTCAACGACGAGCGCGCCACCCGCCTGGCCAAGCGCGCCGCCCTGTTCGAGGCGGGCCAGAACCCCTATCCCGAGCACTCTGAGCTTGAGGACTACGTCGCCGATATCGAGACTAAGTACGCCGATCTTGCCGATGGTGAGGACACCGAGGATGTCGTGAAGATCGCCGGCCGTGTGGTCGCCAAGCGCGGTCAGGGCAAGATCATGTTCATCGTCGTGCGCGATGCGACTGCCGAGATTCAACTGTTCTGCCGCATCAACGACATGGACGAGGCTGCCTGGAATACGCTCAAGGCCCTCGACCTGGGCGACATCCTGGGCGTGACCGGCGTGGTCGTGCGCACCCAGCGCGGCCAGCTTTCCGTTGCTCCTAAGAGCGCGACCCTGCTTGCCAAGGCCGTTCGTCCGTTGCCCGAGAAGTTCCACGGTCTTTCCGACAAGGAGACCCGCTATCGCCAGCGCTATGTCGACCTGATCGCCAACGACGACGTTCGCGAGACCTTCCGTAAGCGTTCGCAGATTCTCTCCACCTTCCGTCGCTTTATGGAGTCCGACGGCTACATGGAGGTCGAGACCCCCATCCTGCAGACCATCCAGGGCGGCGCTACTGCCAAGCCGTTCATTACCCACTTCAACGCGCTCGATCAGGAGTGCTACCTGCGTATTGCCACCGAGCTGCACCTCAAGCGCTGCATTGTCGGTGGTTTTGAGCGCGTGTTCGAGATCGGCCGCATCTTCCGTAACGAGGGCATGGACCTTACCCACAACCCCGAGTTCACCACGATGGAGGCCTACCGTGCCTTCTCCGACCTCGAGGGCATGAAGGCACTCGCCCAGGGTGTCATCAAGGCTGCCAACAAGGCCATCGGCAACCCCGAGGTCATCGAGTACCAGGGCCAGACCATCGACCTTTCTGGTGAGTGGGCCAGCCGTCCCATGACCGACATCGTCTCCGATGTGCTCGGCAAGCAGGTCACCATCGACACGCCGGTCGAGGAGCTTGCTTCCGCCGCGCGCGAGAAGGGCCTGGAGATTAAGCCCGAGTGGACCGCCGGCAAGATTATCGCCGAGATCTACGATGAGCTGGGCGAGGACACCATCGTCAACCCGACCTTCGTGTGCGATTACCCCATCGAGGTCAGCCCGCTTGCCAAGCGTTTTGAGGACGACCCGCGCCTGACGCACCGCTTTGAGCTGGTTATTGCCGGCCACGAGTACGCCAACGCGTTCTCCGAGCTCAACGACCCGGTCGACCAGGCCGAGCGCTTTGCCGCCCAGATGGCCGAGAAGGCCGGCGGCGACGATGAGGCCATGGAGTATGACGAGGACTACGTGCGCGCCCTCGAGTACGGTATGCCTCCCGCGGGCGGTATTGGCATTGGTATCGACCGCGTGGTCATGCTGCTTACCAACCAGGCTTCTATCCGCGACGTGCTGCTGTTCCCGCACATGAAGCCCGAGAAGGGTTTCCAGTCCGGTGCCGCTGCCGCCAAGGCTGCCGAGGCCGGCAACGCCGCGAGCCCATTCGTTAAGTCGCTTAAGCCCACGCTCGATTACTCCAAGATCGCCGTTGAGCCGCTGTTTGAGGAGTTCGTCGACTTTGATACCTTCTCCAAGAGCGACTTCCGCGCTGTGAAGGTCAAGGCATGCGAGGCCGTCAAGAAGTCCAAGAAGCTGCTGAACTTTACGCTCGACGACGGCACCGGCACCGACCGCACCATCCTCTCCGGTATTCACGCTTATTACGAGCCCGAGGACCTGGTTGGCAAGACCTTGCTCGCCATCACCAACCTGCCTCCGCGCAAGATGATGGGTATTCCCAGCTGCGGCATGCTGATCAGCGCTGTCCACGAGGAGGAGGGCGAGGAGCGCCTCAACCTGATCCAGCTCGACGCCTCCATCCCCGCCGGCGCAAAGATGTACTAACTTGTTACGCGGTTCTACGAACCGCGTAACGGCTCGACGCTGCGCGGTCCGCATTTGGGCAATCTGACGTTCAACTTCAAGGGCGCGACCAGAAGGTCAGCGCCCTTTCGTTTCACGTCACCTTGCCTCAAATGCGACCCGCTCGCTGACTTATGCTCAACCTGCGGCGCCATTTTTCTTGAAGGCACCTTGCTCGCTCTGGCGGGCTTTCGCTGTCCGTCCTCTATCTGCGGTGTTGCCCTGGTTGGCACTTAGGGACGTTCCTTTTCTGCCGGCACTTGGGGACAGTCCTTGTCGAGTTACTGGTAGTCATTGGGGACGTTATTAAACGACTACCCACGGCTATTGCGCACATGGCTCGCATGACAGCCGTCTCTTTTATGTTTCCTTTAGCCGTTGCTGCCTAGGATGGGGGTTAGTCGGTAGGAAGGGAGCGTCTATATGGACGACGCGAGCGAGCGTTCAATCGAAGAGGACATGCTCGATCAGTTCAATTACTTTGATGATGAGGACGAGGAGCTGATCGACCGTCGCGAGCCAGCGCCGCTTGATTCCTTTGATCTGGTCGATGAAGAGACTGATGAGGTTGAGGACGAATCAACGGAGCCCCCACAGCCTTCGCGCCTTGACTCGCTGCTTTCGAGAGCCCCCATGCACCACGGCGTTCGTGCCGGCGCGCTCCATATGAAAACTGACTGGCACCAGATCGTGACGGCAGGCGATGAGCTTGCCGTCGATGCGCCGCTCACCGATAAATCATCCATCATCTGCCGCACCGGCATGCTTATGCTGGCAAGCGGAACGGGTGCCTGGCGCGTGCGCGATACCATGAATCGTGTTGCCGCCGTACTCGGTGTCACCATCCACGTTGACTTAAGTCTTCTGTCGTTTGAGTGCACCTGCATCGAAGATGGCCACTGCTTTAACGAGGTTGTCAGCCTGCCCACAACGGGAGTCAATACCCATCGCATTTGGATGATGGAGAGCTTCTTAAAGGAAATCGAGACGTATGGGCGCCGGTTTACCGTGCACGAATACCACGAGATGCTCAGGACCGTTGAGAGTTCAAAACCCGATTACTCTCCCTGGCAACAGGGCCTTGCGGCAGCTTGTGCTTGCGGCGCCTTCGTCTTTTTGCTCGGCGGCGGCCCTATCGAGATGGCCTGCGCGTTTGTGGGCGCGGGTGTCGGCAACTTTGCCCGCTCCCATATTCTCAAGCAAGGCCTTGGTCAGTTCAGCGCGCTGACGACCGGCGTTGCGCTCGCTTGCGTTTCGTATCTGCTGGCATTGCTCGGCCTTGGCCAGGTCATACCGGGGGCAATGTCGCACCAAGAAGGCTATATCGGCGCCATGCTCTTTGTGATTCCCGGCTTTCCGCTCATTACGGCGGGCCTCGACATCGCCAAGCTCGACATGCGAAGCGGTATCGAGCGCCTTTCATATGCCGTATCGATTATTGTGATGGCGACGCTCGTAGGTTGGATGGTTGCCGAGTGTGTTGGCCTGGCGCCGGACGACTTTGCCCCACTGGGCCTTTCGCCGCTTGCCCTTACGCTCCTGCGCGTGGTGATGAGCTTCGTTGGCGTATTCGGCTTCTCGGTGATGTTCAACAGCCCGGTAAAGATGGCCGCGGCAGCTGGGTTGATCGGCGCCGTGTCCAATACCTTGCGTCTGACCCTTGTCGATGCGCCGACGATGATTCCCTTCCTGGGCCTCAGCACGGGAATGCCTCCCGAGGCAGCAGCGTTTATCGGCGCGCTGGTATCGGGTCTGCTGGCAAGCTTGGCCGAAGTCAAGCTCACCTACCCGCGCATCGCCCTCACGGTGCCTTCGATTGTCATTATGGTGCCCGGTCTGTATCTCTATCGCTCTATGTATTACATGTGCACCTTCGACACGGTCAACATGCTCGGCTGGTTTGTGCGCGCAGTGCTCATCGTGGCGTTTCTGCCCGTTGGCTTGGGCGTGGCGAGAACCCTCACCGACCCTCGCTGGCGCCATACCAGCTAATTGGTGCAAGGGGGACAGGTTACTTTGCACCAAATGAGTTGCGGTGAAATAGGGACTGAATTGTTGCTTAAAGGGTCAAAACAGTCCGTATTCCACCGCAACTTATGGGGTCGGGGGTTTTGGTGCCCTGCATCTCCACAAACTCAACGCTTACGAAGCGCGCGCCGTTCGTGTTAGGGTAGTTCCACCACATAAGTAGTCGCAGACGCGCGTAACACGGGCGGGCGAGATGAAGTTCCAACAGCTCCATCTTGCCCGCCCGTTTTTGTTGCGTGGCGCCGCGGTACAACACAGAGAGGAATCTGCCCTTTATGCCTATCAACAAACGAGAGAGCCTGCTGTTCACCTTTATCATGTGCTTTTGCATGGTGCTCTGGATGAGCATCTACAACGTTGCCCTGCAGCACGGGGCCATCAACGGCGAGGTCGTTGCCGCTGCGTGGCTCGGCTTCCCCGTTGCCTACATTTTTGCCATGTGCTGCGACTGGTTCGTCGCCAGCCCGCTCGTCAAGGGTTTCGCCTTTAAGTACTTGGTCACGCCGGGCAAGAGCTCGCCACTTGCCATGACGCTCGCCGTCAGCTCCTGCATGGTCGTTCCCATGGTCATCATCATGTCGCTGTACGGTGCCTGCGAGGGTCTGACGCACATGCCCGGCGGCATCCTTGCGAACCTGTATTCCGTGCCCGCGATCTGGATGATCAACATTCCGCATAATTTTGTGATGGCGCTGCCGTGGAACCTTTTGGTAGCCGGTCCGATTTCCCACTTCGTCTTCCGTCGCGCCTTCCCTGTGGGGACGGTTTTCGAGGAGGAGCATGCCGAGCTCTTGGAGCAGGCTATGGCTTCTGAGTGCGAGTAGCTCGCTTAGGGATCTGCTGAGCGCGGGCGACTTGCTTGGTTGGAGCCCTAAGCGTGGATAGCTCTCTCGGCGACATTGCGGGCGTGAGCGGTGCGCATGACCGGAGGGCCCGTGCTGCTCCGTTGCCCGACGTGCTAGCGCGCAGAACAATCTGTTGGTGCATTCGGCGGCTGCTGAAGCGTTTCGGCAGCCGCTTTTTATACGGAGTTTAAATACAACAGTCTGTTGTATTACGTAGAGTGGTATATCTCTAGCAGGAAAAATGCGAGAGACGGAGCATTATGGCGTTGCTAGTAGGACTGGACGTAGGGTCGACGACGACCAAAGTTTACGCGATGCACGAGGATATGACCGAGGCGTGGTGGGGATATCGCCGCCACGGGGCGTGTCAGACAGCGAGCGTGCGCGCCATGCTCGGCGAGCTCGCCGAGCGCTTTCCCCATGAGTCGCTGCGCGTTGCGGTGACCGGCTCGGGTGCGCGCGATATCGCGACCGCGCTGGGCGCCTCGTACGTTCAGGAGGTGGTCGCCAACGCGCTCGCGATCAGCAGGTTCTATCCGCAGACGCGCTGCGCCATCGAGCTGGGCGGCCAAGACGCCAAGATAATCTTCTTCCGCACCAACGATAAGGGAGACATCGAGGTTGCCGACATGCGCATGAACGGCTCGTGCGCAGGCGGTACCGGTGCATTTATCGACGAGATGGCAAAGCTCATGGGGGTCGGCACCGAATCGGGCGAGTTCGAGCAGCTCGCAAGCCGGGGAACGACCGTCCACGAGGTCTCGGGCCGCTGCGGCGTGTACGCAAAGACCGATATCCAGCCGCTGCTCAACGAGGGCATTCCTACCACCGACCTGGCGCTTTCGGCGCTTCACGCGGTCGCCCGCCAAACGATCGGCGGTCTGGCCCAGGGTATCGACATCGAGCCGCCGGTAATCTTCGAGGGCGGTACGCTCGCCTACAACCCCACGCTGGTCCGCGTGTTCCGGGAGCAACTGAATCTATCGGACGATCAGGTTATCGTCCCGCGCGATCCGCAGATCATGGTCGCGCGCGGTGCCGCCCTGTCGCTGACCGACATGTTCGCATCGTCCCAACCGATCGACCTTCCCGACGCTTTTGTCCGGCTGGATAAGCTCGAGACGGTCGCGCCCGCAAGCGGGGAGGGACGTCTTGCCCAGCCCTTTTTTGCCACATCTGCCGAGCAGGCGGATTTTACGGCACGCCATGGCAAAGAGACGCCGGCAAAGGGTCCGGATGCGTATACGCCCGGAGAGACGGTGCGTGTGGCGCTCGGTATCGATTCGGGGAGCACGACGACCAAGTTCGCCCTGGTCGATGAGGCGGGTGAGCTTGTCGATTCGTTCTACGCGTCTAATAACGGCAGACCGCTCGACGTCGCCCAACAGGGTCTTGTCAGCTTGAAGAACCGCTGGGAGACAGCGGGAGTCACGCTTGCGATCGATGCCGTGGGCACCACGGGATACGGCGAGGAGCTTTTCGCGCGCGCGTTCCACGCCGACTACCATACGGTCGAGACGGTCGCGCACGCCCGCGCCGCGTGCGCATGCGTTCCCGATGCGACCTTCGTGCTCGACATCGGCGGACAGGATATGAAGGCCATCTGGCTCAACCACGGCGTGCTGACCGATATCGTCGTCAACGAGGCGTGCTCTGCGGGCTGCGGCTCGTTCCTCGAGGGTTTTGCCAAAAACCTCGGAATAGCCGTTGAGGATATCGCGACCGAGGCATTTTCGTCCAAAGCCCCCGCCGTTCTCGGCAGCCGCTGCACGGTGTTCATGAACAGCAGCGTCGTTTCCGAGCAGCGGCGCGGTAAGGGTCCGGGCGACATCATGGCCGGTCTCTGCCGTTCGATTATCGAGAACGTGTTCACCAAGGTCATTCGCGTTTCAAATCTCAACCGTCTGGGCGACAAAGTCGTCGTCCAGGGCGGCACGTTCCGAAACGACGCGGTGCTGCGCGCATTCGAGCAGTATCTGGGCAAACCCGTCACGCGTGCGCCCCACCCGGGGCTGATGGGCGCTATCGGTATCGCCCTGCTCGCGCGCGAGGAATGCCGCAAGGGCGACGCCGACACGTCGTTTATCGGGCTCGATGCCGTGGAGCGCTTCGAGCATCGCGAGTTCGGCGGCGTTACCTGCCGTCGGTGCAACAACCGCTGCCAGCGCGCGGTCGTGGCATTTGGCGACGGCTCGCTTTACGTCACGGGCAATCGCTGCCCGCGCGGCGGCGCCATCTCATGGGATGAGCTCGTGCGCGAGGTTCCCGCGGCGGAGGAGCTGCGTCCGCAGGGTGCTTGCGAGGCACAGGCACCCGGCACGGGGCGCGACCGGACCGCGGCTGCCCCCAATCTCTTTGTCGACCGCGAGGAGCTGCTGTTCGAGTCGTACCCCACGGTTCCCGTCTGCGGGGGGCGCGATGTCACGATCGGCATTCCCCGTGTGCTCGAGTTCTGGGACACCATGCCGTTCTGGTCGACGTTCTTCAGCACGCTCGGCTTTAAGGTGCGCGTCTCGGGACGCAGCACCAAGGCGATGTACGAGCGCGGTCTGGCGCACGTCACATCCGACACCGTGTGCTTCCCGGCCAAGCTCGTCCACGGGCACATCCGCAATCTCGTCGACGCCGGCGTCGACCGCATCTTCATGCCCATCATCACGACGGTGCCCACCGAAAACACCGCCTCTACCAGCGAGTGGATGTGCGCCGTCGTAAAGGGATACCCCTACGTGATGCGCAATTCCGATAACCCGGAGGAGCGTTTCGGCGTTCCGTTCGATACGCCGCTGTTCCACTGGTACGACGAGGGCGACCGAAACCGCCAGCTCAAGGCGTGGTGCAAGGAGACCTTCGATATCGATGCCGACCTGGTTGCCAAGGCGACCGAGCAGGCGGACCGCGCGCAGGAGACGTTTGAGAACCAGCTGCAGCTGCGCGGCAGGCAGGTGCTCGAGAACGTGCGCGAGGACGGCGGCTACGCGGTGGTGATCGCTTCGCGCCCGTACCACAACGACCCGCTGGTCAACCACGGGCTGCCCAAGCTCTTCTCTGAGCGCGGCATCCCCGTGCTGACGCCCGATGCGGTGCCGGGGGTCTGCAACGTCGATCTTTCCAACAGCCGCATCGACATCGTGAACAACTACCATGCGCGCATGCTGTCGTGCGCGGTCATCGTCGCATCGACGCCCGAGCTCGAGCTCGTGCAGATGGGCAGCTTCGGCTGCGGCCACGATGCGTATCTCACCGACGAGATCGCGCGCATGATGGGCGAGATGGGCTCCAAGGTTCCGATGATGATCAAGCTCGATGAGAGCGACGTCGCCGGTCCCATGGGCATTCGCGTGCGTTCGTTTATCGAGTCGGTCAACCGTCGTCGCGCGGAGGAGCGTGCCGAGGGCGCCCGGGTGCACGCGGTCCATCCGCTCGACGACCCGTATAAGGTCAAGTACACCAAGCGCGACCGGCACGACAAGATCGCGCTGGTCCCCAACACCTCCCATGCGTTCTGCAGGCTCATGACCGCGGCGATGCGCAATCAGGGCGTGCGCGCCGAGGCCCTTGATATCGGGCGCGAGGATGCCATCCGCCTGGGCAAACGCTATGTGCACAACGACATCTGCTTCCCCGCGCAAATCGTGATCGGCGAGGCGCTCGCGGCACTCGAGAGCGGTAAGTACGACCCGCACGACGTCGCCGTGGTGACTGGCAAGTATATCGGCGACTGCCGCCTGACGCACTACATGCCCCTGCTGCGCCGCGCGCTCGACGACGCAGGATACGACTATGTCCCGGTGCTCACCAACGACGACGTCGATGCCCACAATGCGCATCCGGGCTTCAAGCTCGGCCTTGGCCCGAGCATCCAGATCGCCTACGGTCTTTCCATGATCGATGCCCTCGAGGCCATGCTTAGGCGCATCCGTCCCTACGAGCTCGAGAAGGGCGCGGCGGACGCTGCGTTCGACCGCGCGCTCGATGAGGTTATCGAGGGCATGGAGCGCTCCGGGCTGAGAGGCCAGGCGACGGGCTTCAAACGCGCGCTTGCGATCATGGACGCCGTTCCGTACGACCGCTCGAACCCGCATCCGACCGTTCTCATCGTGGGCGAGTACCTGCTCAATTTCCATCTCGGCGCCAACCACGAGATCGAGCGCTACCTCGAGGACAACGGGCTCGAGGTCATCGAGGCGCGCATGACCGACGTGATCCGCAAGACCTATTTCTACAAGCATGCGCAGTCGCGCGAGTTCCACGTCGACCTGTCGCTGCCCGAAAAGGCCTGGTACGCCACGGCGGACAACCTGTTCGAGCTCGCGCACGACCGTTGCGACCGCCTGGGCGCGGCGAGCCCGCTCTACGAGCCGCCGACGCGCATGCCCGAGCTCGTGCGCGCGAGCGATAAGATCCTGCACCATACGTTCGATGCGGGCGAGGGCGTGCTGATTCCCGCGGAGATCCTCGAGCACGCCAAGCGCGGCTGCCGCAACTTCGTGATCCTGCAGCCGTTCGGGTGTCTGCCCAACCATGTCGTGGGGCGCGGGCTCATCCATGCGCTCAAGGAGCAGTATCCCACGGCGCAGTTCCTGCCGCTCGACTACGATCCCGACGTGAGCTTCGCCAACGTGGAGAACCGTCTTCAGATGCTCATCATGAACGCCAAGGCGCAGGGGTGCGGTGAGGCGCATGGCGAGACCGCGTAAGGACGCCGATGCGCCCGATGCACGCACCCGTATCATCGAGGCGTTTTGGGAGCTCATCGAGAACAACAGCATCTTCGAGCTGTCGGTTGGCGAGGTGACCCGCGCCGCCCAGTGCAATCGCGGAACGTTTTACTACTATTTTCACGATTTCGATGAACTCGTCGCCATCGCCATAGCCCAGCTGCTGCAGGATAACGAGCTCATCACCGATGCCCTCTGGCATTTTTCGAGCGAGGGCGACCTTTCGGCGTTCGACCGGCGCGACGTCCGCTGCCTGCTGCGGCGCATCGTCATCACCATGAGGGCGGGTGCCGCCGAGCAGGTCGTGCAGGGCATCCATACGATCATCATCGACCGCGTGAGAGAGATCGTCCACCCCGACGGAGAAGAGCTCAAGGCAGATTCGAGCTTTGCGGTGGGCTTTCTGGTCTCGGGCATCATGGGCTTTGTGATGGCGGTCGGCTTTGCCCGGGAGGGCGGCGAGGAGATAGACCTCGAGCAGCTGGGGGACAGCGCGTGCGCGTACCTGAGGGCGGTCGCCATGCAGACGGTGGAAACGGTCGCGCAAGTCGAGGGCGTCGATACATCCGAGCTGCTCGAACGCGTCTCCAAGGAGGCCGATGCCTATCGCGCATCGCGTGCGACGAGTCCCGACGTGGTGAAAGACACCTAGGGTTTCTCTTGCGGGGCGCCTGTCGCGCATCGCGCGGTGAGTCCCGCGATGCGGTCATAACCTGCATTCATGTGAGCCGGGTTTATAGATATTCCTCCAGCTGTTAACATAGACAACCTGTGGGTAAAGAGACAAAAGCGCCGCCGACGGGCGGGCGTTTTGATTTCGATGAACTCATGTAAGGAAACGAGCATGTTAGATAGATTTACCGATCGAGCGCGCAAGGTCATGTCCATGGCCAAGCAGGAGGCGCTCGATCTTCATTCAAATAAGGTGGGTACCGAGCATCTGCTGCTCGCGCTTGCCAAGGAGGACGAGGGCATTGCCGCCGAGGCGCTGCGCTCGCTCGATATCTCCTACGACGACATCATGGACACCCTCAAAGAGGTCCAGACCACCGTTCCCGAGCCCAGTGAGGAGACCGAGGCCGCTAAGCTCGCCTTTACGCCGCTCGTCATTAGCGTGATGGAGCGTTCATTCCGCGTGGCGCGTGAGAACAACCAGACCTACGTGTCGACCGAGCACTTGCTGATCGGCATCGTCGAAGAGGGCAACGGCATGGCCATGGACATCCTCATGCGTCTGGGTGTGTCGTCCGCCTCCATCAAAAAGGCAATCGAGAAACTCACTGCCAAGGACCAGGATAAGAAGCGTCCGCTCGCCGGCGCCGGTGCCGGGCGTCCCGGTGCGGGCCTGCCGTTCTTTAGCGGCTCGGACGCGTCGCAGCAAAAGGGGAGCGGCACCGACACGCTCAAGCAGTTCGCCACCAACCTTACGCAGAAGGCGCGCGACGGCGAGCTCGACCCTGTAATTGGTCGCGAAAAGGAAGTCCAGCGTATGATGGAGATCCTTTCGCGTCGCACCAAGAACAATCCGCTTATCTTGGGCGACCCCGGCGTGGGCAAGACGGCCATCGTCGAGGGTCTGGCTCAGCAGATTGCAGCTGGCAACGTGCCCGAGAACCTCATGAACCAGAATATCTGGACGCTCGACCTGCCGGGTCTTGTCGCGGGTGCCAAGTATCGCGGTGAGTTTGAGGAGCGCCTCAAGAACGTGATCCAGGAGGCCACCGAAGCTGACGACGTTATCCTGTTTATTGACGAGATGCATACCATCATCGGTGCCGGTTCTGCCGAGGGCTCCATCGACGCGAGCTCCATGCTCAAGCCCGTACTTGCGCGCGGTGCCTTTCAGATTATTGGCGCCACCACGGCCGAGGAGTTCCGCAAGTACCTCACCAAGGACCCGGCCTTCGAGCGTCGCTTCCAGACCATCGATGTCGAGGAGCCGAGCGTCGAGGACACGGTCAAGATCCTGACCGCGCTCAAGCCGCGCTACGAGGAGCACCACCATGTGCGCTATACGCAGGGTGCTATCGAGGCCGCCGCGAACCTCTCCGACCGCTACATCCAGGATCGCTTCCTGCCCGATAAGGCCATCGACCTCATTGACGAGGCCGGCGCCCGCGCCCGCATCGCCGCCAACCGCGCGCCCGAGCCGGTGCGCGAGGCCGAGCATCGCGTGGAGGAGCTTAAGGCCGCCGCGCAGGAGGCCACCGAGAGCGACGACATGAACAAGGCCGCCGAGATCACCGAGCAGCAAAAGGCTGCCGAGATTGAGCTCGCCGAGGCCAAGGCTGCCTGGACGGCCGAGCTCGACGCCAGCCCGCTCACCATCGATGTCTCCCAGATTGCCGACATCGTGTCCGTGACCTCGGGCGTGCCGGTGTCCTCGCTCACCGAGAGCGAGAGCCGTCGCCTGCTGCAGGCCGAAAGCGTGCTCAAGACGCGCATCATCGGTCAGGACGAGGCCGTCGAGGCCGTTGCCAAGGCCGTGCGCCGCAGCCGCTCGCCGCTCAAGGACCCGCGTCGCCCCGGCGGCAGCTTTATCTTCCTGGGCCCCACCGGCACGGGCAAAACCGAGCTCGCCAAGACGCTCGCCGAGTATCTCTTTGGCAGCAAGGACGCGCTCATCAGCTTCGATATGTCGGAGTTTGGCAGTGAGTTCGAGGTCTCCAAGCTCATCGGTAGCCCCCCGGGCTATGTGGGCCACGACGAGGGCGGCCAGCTCACCAAGGCTGTTCGCCGTCACCCGTACTCGGTCGTGCTGTTCGACGAGATCGAGAAGGCGCACCCCGACATCTTCAATATCCTGCTGCAGGTGTTGGAGGAGGGCCGTCTGACCGATAGCCAGGGCAAGACGGTCGACTTCCGCAATACGGTGATCATCATGACGTCAAACGTGGGCGCCCGCGAGATCGCGCAGGATGCGAGCGTTGGCTTTGGCACCACCGGCGAGCAGGGCCTCACCTCGAGTGAGATCCGCGGCCGCGCGATGGGCGAGCTCAAGCGCCTGTTCCGCCCCGAGCTGCTCAACCGTATCGACGACATCGTGGTGTTCCAGAAGCTCTCGGGCGAGAACCTGACCAAGATTGCGCACCTGCTGGTGGACGATCTGCGCCAGCGCCTGATCGCAAACGGCATGAACATCAAGCTTACCGATGCGGCCTACGACAAGATTGTGGCGGAGGGTACCGACCTCACCAACGGCGCGCGTCCGCTGCGTCGTGCCATCCAAAAGCTCATCGAGGATCCGCTGTCCGAGGAACTGCTGGCTGGCGAGTGGGGCGAGGGCGATACCGTCCTGTGCGACGTGGCCGATGGCAAGTTTGTCTTTAGCCGCGGCACGGGCGAGATCCCGGCACCGCGTCCGGCGGGCACGCTTGGTGGCGATACCGCCCCGGCGGTACCGCACACCGGCAACGCCGCGCCCGTGAGCGGCGGCGTGACCTCGGGCCCCGGCGGCATGATGCAAGCCGGTTCCGGCGCGCTGTAGGGAATAAACATACCTTGTATAACGGGGGCGTTTCCGATAAGGAGGCGCCCCCGTTTCTATTGAAATGTGCTTCAATCTGCCGTGCTATACTGAAATTGAGATTCAGTATAGCAAAGGAGTTGATATGCCTACATCAATACTCGACACGCGGCCAGTTCAGATGAACGTGCGTATAGATCGCCAGCTCAAAGAGGCAGGAGACGCCGTACTGACTCATATTGGCATGACGCCGTCACAAGCTGTGAGGGAGCTGTGGCAGTACTTGACCGAGAACGGTCATATGCCCGTCGCAAAAAAGAATGATGACGAAGTCCTGCCTGACGACATACGATCGAAGGCGAGTTCGTCCCGCGTCTCGGAAGGGGCTGCGTTAATTTCGAATTTTTATGAGCGGTTCTCGATTCAGAGGCCGAGCCCCGATGAAGCCTTTGATTACGACGAGTTATACGATCAAATGATGATCGAGAGATTCAGCGATTGGATCGAATTATGAGCGGCGTCGGAACGAAACGTGTGCTCAAGCTGTTGATCGACACGAACGTCTGGCTAGATTACTTTCTCGCTCGTACGAATGCGACCAGGCCGATAGTCGAGCTCCTTTCTCGCGCGGCGGAAGCGGAGGATATCGTCCTCTTCTCGTCCTCCCTGTCTGTCAAAGACGTCTATTACATTCTGGGAAGGACGATGAAGGCCGACGCCCGCCGTGAGGGGGCTCTCACTCCCGAAGCCATCGCCGGTGCCGACGAGACAGCGTGGGCGTGCGTTCGCCTGATTCGGCAAAAGTCGATTATTGCCTCGGTCGGTGCAGACGAGGTCTTCGACTCCTTTGTGTTCAAGTATCATCACAACGACTTTGAGGACGACCTGATGCTGGGCGTCGCCAATCGCATTGATGCCGATTACGTCGTGACAGAGGACAAAAATCTCATCAAACATACCAATGGTGTATGCATTAATGTTCAACAGGCGTTGAAGTTGGTTGAAGGGTCCAACGTCCCTTCGGCACGGCCCGTCTAACATGCTTTATCTTGATAAAGTGGCGTTTCCTCGCCGTTAGCCGATGATGCGAGGGCGCTCGGCGTTTTCGACTGGTTTATGCACGCAAAGTCTGGGAATATACAAGTCGCATGTCTTACTGTCTAACCAGTTGCGCCAAGGAGGCACCATGGACTACAAGATTACCGGCTACGAGCCCGCCCAGCTGTTCCATTTCTTTGAGGAGGTCAGCGCGATCCCCCGTGGGTCTGGCAACGAGAAGGGCATCAGCGATTTCCTGGTCGCGTTTGCCAAGGAGCGCGGCCTCGATGTGTATCAGGACGAGGTCTACAACGTTATCATTCGCAAGCCCGCATCTGCCGGTGCCGAGAATGCCCCGACCGTGATGCTGCAGGGCCACATCGACATGGTGTGCGACAAGCTGGGCTCCGTTGAGCACGACTTTACGACTGATGGTATCGACCTGGTCGTCAAGGACGGCGTCCTCACCGCTAACGGCACCACTCTGGGCGCCGACAACGGTATTGCCGTCGCTCTGATGCTCACTGTTCTCGATGACGATTCGATCGTTCACCCCGCCCTCGAGTGCGTATTCACCACCGACGAGGAGACTGGCCTGGTCGGCGCCGAGACGCTCGACAAGTCCCAGATTAGCGCCCGCACCATGATTAACCTTGACTCCGAGGAAGAGGGCGTTGCTACCGTCAGCTGCGCCGGCGGTGTCGTCGTTACCTACACCTGCCCGATCACGCGCGAGCACAAGACCGGTAGCACCCTCACGCTCGACATCTCCGGCCTGCTGGGCGGCCACTCCGGCAGCGATATCAACCTGGAGCGCGGCAACGGCAACCTCATCATGGCCCGCATCATCGACCGCCTGATGGTTGCCGGCGAGCCCACCATCGTTAGCTTTAACGGCGGCACCAAGGACAACGCCATCAACCGTGAGTGCAAGGCTGTTCTGGTCTACGCCGCCCACGCTGCAGCCGAGGCCGCGGCCCAGATCGCAAAGGGCATCATCGCCGACGTTACTGCCGAGCTCGAGGTCTTCGACCCCGGCTTTACCTGCACGGTTGAGATTGCCGACAACACTGAGGTCGAGGCCATGGACGAGAAGTCCGCACTTGCCCTTATTCGCGCTCTGCGTCTTGCCCCCAACGGTGTGATCCGCCGCAATGTCGCCACCGACGGCTCCGTCGAGGTTTCCTCCAACATCGGCGTGGTTGCCACCTCTGACGACCAAGTCAAGATCATGCTGTCCCCGCGCTCCTCGATCACCTCGCTGCAGAACGAGTTCAAGGACCGCCTGCAGACGCTGGCCGATGTCCTGGGCTTCGACGCCAAGTTTGAGTTCGAGTATCCCGGCTGGAGCTATGCCGAGCATTCGCCGGTCCGCGACGTCTTTGTCGAGAGCTATCGCGAGCTCTTTGGCTCCGAGCTACGAATCGAGTCCATTCACGCCGGCCTTGAGTGCGGCCTGTTTGCCGAGGCCCTGCACGGCCTGGACGCCATCGCCGTGGGCCCGACGCTCTCCGATGTCCACACCCCGGACGAGAGCATGGAGCTCGCTTCTGCCGAGCGCTTCTACGAGCTGCTCATCGACGTCCTCAAGCGCCTCGCTGCGTAAAGGTTGCGCTAACGGCAGTCCGAGCCACGTGCTAGCGGATTGCAAATGACATTACGAGAGGGGGCACCCGGTCTTTGCGACAGGTGCCCCCTCTCTTCTTTTGGGAAATGGGAAATTGCGGGCGTCTAGCCCATATCCGCCTTGATGAGGTCGAGGGTGCGCTGGCAGTTTTCGCGGACGGGGCCGAGCATATGCTCGCGCAGGTCCGCCATGCCGGGCAGGTCGGCGTATTCGTCCATGACCTCTTCCATGCAAATGGGTACCTCGTAGGCGAGGTCCATCATGGTCGCAAAGCAAAACTTCTCGGATAGCCCGGCATCGGTGAGCGCCGCCTCCAGCGCGGGGTCGCCCATACCGTGGTATCGGCGAATTGCGTTGGGTCCGATGCGCCCCACACGGTTCTCGCCGCCAACGCTCATGGCGAGGCGCGCCCGGCGGCGCATGCGCTCGTACGCCAAGCCCGAAGCGACATCGTACATGGGTGCGAGCGCCGCGTTTGTGCCTTTGCCAAGGATGAGCGAGTAGTTTTTAGCGTGTGCGTCAGGCGCTCCGATAATGGCGTTATAGAACAACATATAGGTAAAAAGCACAAGATTCATGTGGTGGGGGACTGTGTTAATCAGTCGTTCTTGGATGTCTCGTGTAGTTGGTCCTCCGTCGGCGGTGTATTTCTGGATTGGCAATACACCGAGCGCCTGGCAAAAGTCCTCCTGATGCAGCCTTTCGATATTTCCGCTGCTATTGACCATTCTGTCGTACCGTTCAACGACGAGCGCGGCTTCGTCTTCAAATGTGTAATAGGAGACGTTGGCAGTTGGAATGCCAACACGCCGAGCCGTTTTCATGCAGACGAATTCGTTTAAGGCCTGATGTTTGAACCCAACGACACCATTTTTGAAGATATGGGTAGTGGGGGATGACCCTAGACATTCGCACCATTGGCCATCATGCCAAGCTAGTGCAAATTTGCCTTGATTGCCGCCCAGGGACCAGCTTTCGTTGGAGCCCATCCATGTCTCTCTTTCGTCATCGCGAATTGCTTTGAGCTTGTGAGCGATTTGAGAATTGGTAAGCGGGCGGTATGCCGAGACCCTGCCGCGGGCGGCGTCTAATTGATCGGCTCGACAAAACTGAACGGCCCCCGCGCAGTCTAGACCGATATGGCACAAGAGGGCGACGGGGTTGTTGGATGCAACATCATGCTCGGTGGCAATAGCGCGACGCTGCTCTTGACTGTCGGGCAAAAGGCCAAATAGGAACGGGCGGACGATGCTATGGCCATACGTGCGATTGGAAAGCGGCATTGTTAGCGATAACGGTGCTCCGCGATAGGTTGGGGCGTATGCAAAGCTGCAGAGTCCATGCTCGTCTTGGCGGAGAGTGCCGGCGATTTCGCCACAAATGAGGGTCGCGAGCTCCATCTCTGCCATTTATTTCACAACCTTGCAGCCAAAGGAGAGGTTTGAAGTGCCGGAAAGGCCTTGCTCGGCTGCGATTTGGGCCAGCAAGGCACCATAGGAAGATGGCGTTCCTTGTCGAGTGGGTCGTCTGCCTGCGCTTGGCTTTGGCAGGGTATTCGAGTTCGCGATAGGGAGGTTCACTATCGTCGTCGGATGTTCGGAGGGCGATGCGATGGAGTCGTTATCGCTTTGCGCGAAGAGACCAATGCCGAGTGCGTTAAAGACGGTCAGCAACTTGTCGAGTCGAATGCCGGTGGCGTCTCCTAGCTCGAGCGATGCGAGCAGGCGCTCCGAAACACCGGCCTTTTTGGCGAGGGTGGCACGGGTGAGACCCTGAGTCTCGCGTGCCTGGCGCACGTAGATGCCAGCTTGGCGTGGTGTGGTGATGGGAAGGGTATCCACGGCTATCTCCTAACGTGCAGGCTTTTGCATCCTAGTATGACATGCAAAAGTCTGCATGAAAAGGCCTCATGCAAAAGTCTGCATGAGGCCTTATACGGACGTTTAGTTTTGAAGGGTGTTTTACAGCACTAAAATCCCTAGGTGCTCCAGCAAAATCTTGAGGCCGATGAGGATGAGCACAACGCCGCCCACGATGGTGGCGGGCTTTTCGTAGCGCGCGCCAAAGATGCGGCCAATCGCCACGCCGGCAACGGAGAAGATGAAGGTCGTGATGCCTATGAGCGACACGGCGGGAACGATGTCGACGGAAAGCGCGGCGAACGAGATGCCCACGGCCAGGGCGTCAATCGAGGTGGCGATGGCGAGGATCAGGTACTCGCCCAGGTCAATCTTTTCGGCATCCTTGCCGTCGCCTTCATCCTCGTCTTCGGTAAAGGCCTCCCACAACATTTTGCCGCCGATAAAGGCGAGCAGGATAAAGGCGATCCAATGGTCGATGGGTCCGATGATGCCCATGAATTGACTGCCGAGCGCCCATCCGATTACGGGCATGCCGGCCTGAAAGCCGCCAAAGAACAAGCCGAGCACCACGGCAACTTTAAGGTTGATCTTCTTCATGCCAAGGCCCTTGCAGATGGAAACGGCAAAGGCGTCCATCGAAAGGCCAACGGCGAGCAATACGAGCTCTGCGAGTCCCATAGTCTGGCTCCCTCTCTGCGGGCGGGCCCGCGTGTACCTCTTGGGGGAGTAACAAAAAAGACCCGTGGCGTACGCGTTGCGCGCACAGCCACGAGTCTCGTTCATTAAGGCAAGCCAGGCCGCATCGGCCAGTGTGTTGACTTGCCGCGCCACCGGAGGCGAACCCGATCACGCGACTACTCCCTCATTTATGCGAATCCCGATGCTACCACATAAGCAGCTCATTTGGATTGGGGCTCTCAGCTGTGTTCGCTCATTCTGTAAGCATCGGATTTTGCGGGCGTCACAGGGGCAAACCGTGAGAAACTTATTGACGTTTATGGAGCGTATACGATGGGAGCGATGCCTTGGATAAGAACGAGCTGCAAAAGCGTATGGAACAGGCCATTCGCCTGACGGCACCTGGCCAGCCGATCCGCACCGCCCTCGACATGATCATTGCTGGTCACCTGGGCGCCCTTATCTGTGTCGGCGACACCGAAAACGTGCTCGCCGCCGGTAACGACGGCTTCCCGCTCAACATTTCGTTTACCTCGAACCGCCTGTTCGAGCTTTCCAAGATGGACGGCGCCATCGTTATCGATGGCGACCTCACCCAGATCCTGCGCGCCAACTTCCACCTCAATCCCGATCCCTCGCTTGCCACGAGTGAGACGGGCATGCGTCACCGTACTGCCGCTCGCATGTCGGTGCTCACCGATGCCATCGTGATCTCGGTCTCGGCCCGTCGCGCCGTCGTTAACGTGCACGTTCACGGCAAGAGCTACGAGATCCAGCCCGTCACCACCATCATGAGCTCGGTCAACCAGCTCGTCGCCACGCTCCAGACCACCCGTCAGTCGCTCGACTGCTCCTTGCTGCGCCTGACGGCCCTTGAGCTCGACGACTACGTTACGCTCGCCGACATCACCGGCATCTTCTCGAGTTTCGAGATCATGCAACAGGCAAAGACCGAGCTTAAGGATTGCATCGTCAAACTGGGTAACCAGGGCAAGCTCGTGCAGATGCAGCTCGAGCAGCTCGCGGGCTCCAGCATGGATACCGAATACGACTTGATGATCCGCGACTACGCAAGCGATTCCTCTGAGGCCAACGCCGAGAAGATCCGCGCTGAGCTTGCCCGTATGACGCCTAAGGACCTATCCGACCCGCAGCACGTGGCGGCAGTTCTGGGCTATGACGACCTGGACGAGGACTCCGTCATGACGCCGCTGGGCCTGCGCACGCTTTCGCGCGTGTCCGTCGTGCGTGACGGCGTGGCCGAGAAGATCGTCGACGAGTACGGCTCGCTGCAGGAGCTCATGGACGACATCAGCGAGGATCCGGAGCGCCTGGGCGACTTTGGCGTTAACAACCCTGCCATTCTTGCGGACTCCCTGTACCGCATGAAGGGCACCAAACAGGGGAACGCATAATGGCGCCCGTATGCGCCGTGGTCGTTGCCGGCGGCAGCGGCCAGCGCTTTGGAAATCCCGGCGGCAAGCAGCTCGTTAACGTGGCGGGCCGTCCGCTCATGAGCTGGTCCATCCGCGCGTTCGATCGTAGCGACAAGGTCGGCCATATCGTCGTGGTTTGCCCTGCCGAGCGCCGTGCCGAGATGCGCCGCTTGGCTATCGACCCGTTTGACTATGACACGCCCATCAGCTTTGCCGATGCCGGCGATACTCGTCAGGATTCCACCCGCGCCGGCGTGCACGCGGTGCCGGCGGGTTTCGAATATGTCGCTATCCACGACGGCGCCCGTCCGCTCATTACGACCGAGGCCATCGACCACGCTATCGACGTGCTCGTGAGCGACCGCTCGCTCGACGGTGTCGTGTGCGGCCAGCCCGCGATCGACACGCTCAAGATCGTCGATGGCGACAATATCGTCGAGACGCCGCCGCGTGAGCTCTACTGGGCAGCGCAGACGCCGCAGATCTTTAGCGTCGATGCTATGAAGCGCGCCCATGCCGCGGCGATTGCCGAGGGCTTTATCGGTACTGACGATTCATCGCTGGTCGAGCGCATGGGTGGGCGCGTCCGCTGCGTCCAGAGCCCGCGCGATAACCTTAAGGTGACGGTGCCCGAGGACCTGCGTCCCGTAACCGCGATTCTGCTTGGCCTCATGGCCGAGGGAGAGGACCTTCCCCATGTTCAGTAACCTGCGCATTGGCCATGGCTACGACGTCCACCGTCTGGTGGAGGGGCGTCGATGTATCATCGGCGGTGTCGACATTCCCTACGAGCGCGGCCTGCTGGGCCACTCGGATGCCGATGTGCTCGCGCACGCCTTGGCCGACGCCATTCTGGGCGCCTGCCGCGGGGGAGACATCGGCAAGCTATTCCCCGATACCGACCCCGCCTATGAGGGTGCCGATTCGATGGTGCTGCTCGCTCGCGTGATGGACTATGCGCGCGAGCTGGGCTTTGAGTTTGTCGATGCCGATTGCACCATTGCCTGCCAGCAGCCTAAGATCACCCCACACCGCGATGCCATGCGTGCCAACCTTGCCCATGCCTTGGGCGTTGACGTCGAAAACGTGGGCGTCGCCGCCACTACGACCGAAAAGCTCGGTTGGGAAGGCCAGGGCGAGGGAATCGGCGCCTGGGCCGTCTGCCTGCTACAGAAAACCGTTAAGGAGTAACGAATGCGTATCTACAACAGCGCTACCCATAAAAAGGAAGAGTTCCAGCCCATCGAGTCCGGCAAGGTCCGCATGTACGTGTGCGGCCCCACGGTCTACGACAACATCCACATCGGCAACGCCCGTACGTTCATCAGCTTTGACGTGATTCGCCGCTGGCTCATCGCGAGCGGTTACGAGGTCACGTTCGCCCAGAACCTCACCGATGTCGACGACAAGATCATCAAGCGCGCCAACGAGCAGGGCCGTACGGCCGCCGAGGTCGCGACGGAGTTCTCCGACAAGTTCATCGGCGTCATGCGCGCCGCCAACGTGCTCGATCCCGATGTGCGCCCCCGCGCCACCAAGGAGATCGGCCCCATGATCGCCATGATCAAGACGCTCATCGAGCAGGGCCATGCTTACGCCGCCGATAACGGCGATGTGTACTTTGCCGTGCGCAGCGATCCCAACTATGGCCAGGTCTCGGGCCGCAACATCGACGACCTTATGGTTGGCGCACGCATCGAGGAGAACGAGGACAAGAACGACCCGCTCGACTTTGCCCTGTGGAAGGCCGCCAAGCCCGGCGAGCCCAGCTGGCCGAGCCCCTGGGGCGAGGGCCGTCCCGGTTGGCACACCGAGTGCGCCGCCATGGTGCATCGCTACCTGGGCACTCCGATCGACATCCACGGCGGCGGCTCCGACCTTGCCTTCCCGCATCACGAGAACGAGTGCGCTCAGGCCACCTGCGCCTGGCACCAGGGCTTCTCCAACACCTGGATGCACACGGGCATGCTGCTGGTAGACGGCGAGAAGATGTCCAAGTCGCTCGGCAACTTCTTTACGCTGGCCGAGGTCCTCGAGCAGCACTCCGCCGCCGCCCTGCGCCTGCTGATGCTGCAGACGAGCTATCGCTCGCCGCTCGACTTTTCTTGGGAGCGCCTGGAGGGTGCCGAGAACTCGCTCACGCGTATCGCCGGTACGGTCGAGAACCTGCGCTGGGCCGCGAACCATGCGACGGCCGATGCCGATGAGGCAGCATCCGAGGCGTTTGCCGCCAAGGCCGCCGAGACCCGTGCCACCTTTAAGGAGTGCATGGACGACGACTTTAACACCGCCGGTGCCATGGGTGCTGTCTTTGGCTTTGTGACCGAGTGCAACCAGTACCTGGAGCAGGCGGGCGATGCTGCCGACAAGGCCGCAGTCCTGGCTGCCGCCGATACGCTGGCCGAGCTGCTCGATACGTTTGGCGTTGAGCTTCCCGAGCCCAAGGTCGAGCTGCCGCTGGGTCTGCTGGGCGTTGCCGCCGGTCTGGTTGCCTATACGGGCGACGACGTGGACGAGGCTGCCGCCAAGATTCTCGAGGCCCGCGCCGAGGCCCGTGCCGCCAAGAACTGGGATCTGGCCGACGCCATCCGCGACCAGCTCAAGGACCTGGGCCTCACCATTGAGGATACGGCCGCGGGCACTCGTATTAAGAGTCTCTAGTATTTGTCGACCGTTCGAGGTGCGGCAGATTGCCTTGAAAGAGGAGGGCATAGACCTGGTGGTCATGCCCGACGATTGAAAGGCAAGGTGCCGTGGCTCGGACGGTCGATTCTTGTTCGTTATCTATTTAAGGAGGCCGTCCTATGGCCGACAATCGCAAGCGTGCGCCTCGTGGCGGCAAGCAGGCTGCTTCTGGCTCGCGTCCGATTCGCCGCAATGATCGCGCTGCCGCTCCCAAGGGCCAGCGCGATCGCACCCAGGCCGCACGTCCGCAGCGCGATCGCAACCGCGACGCTGTCCAGGCTCCCAAGGGCGAGTTTATCGAAGGTCGTCGTGCTGCCGCCGAGGCGCTACGCACTGGTTTTCCCATCAAGTGCGCGCTCATTGCCGAGGGCGGGGAGCGCGATGCCGCCTTGTCGCGCCTGGTCGATGACCTCAACGCCGCGGGCGTCCGCATTAAGTTCGTTCCACGCGCGCAGCTCGATGCGCTGTCGAGCCATGGCGCTCACCAGGGCATTGCGCTCGAGGTTGGCAACTTCCCCTATGCCGATGTCGCCGACATCCTCGACCGCGCGGGCGACGGTCCGGCGCTCGTCATCGTGCTCGACCATGTGACCGACGATGGCAACTTTGGTGCGATCGTGCGCTCTGCCGAGGTCGTGGGCGCGGCAGGCGCCATCATTGCCAACAAGCGCGCCGCCGGTGTGACCGTCGGCAGCTATAAGACTTCTGCCGGCGCCGTCATGCATCTGCCTATCGCGCAGGTGCCCAACATCGCCCGTGCGCTCGACGATCTTAAGGCCGCTGGCTTTTGGGTGGGCGGTGCCTCCGAGCACGCCGAAGGCAGTTGCTGGGATGCTCCCTTCGAGGGCCGCGTGGCGCTCGTCATGGGCTCCGAGGGCGACGGCATCTCGCGCCTGGTGCTCGAGAAATGCGACTTTTTGACCAAGCTTCCCCAGCGCGGCATGACCGAGAGCCTCAATGTTGCCCAGGCGACCACGGCGCTGTGCTTTGAGTGGCTGCGCCGCAACGCTGGCGAGCTCATGGGGGAGGAGTAGCGCATGTCCAAAAAGAACCGTGCCAAGTCCAAGGCCAAGCGCTTTGGCGAGGGCTCGGCCAAGCCGATTGTTTCGGCCGCGACCTATGGCGTGGGCGGCAATGCGTTTGCGCAGGCCATCGCCGACCCGGTCTCGACGGTGCACTCCAACAAGCCCGAGCTGCTGGTGGTCGACGGCTACAACGTGATCCACTGCACGCCGCGCTACGAAAAGCTCGTGTACGACCATTCCGACGATCCGTATTCCAGCGACGTTCACGATATGGCGCGCACCGCCCTCATCAACGACGTCGCCGCCTTTGCCCAGGGCCGTTACGAGGCCGTAATCGTGTTTGACGGCGCGGGCAATATCTCCAGCGAGCGCCCCAACCTACCGGCCCGCGGCGTGCGCATTGAGTTTTCGCCGACGGGTGTTTCGGCCGATACCGTGGTGCAGAAGCTCTGCATCGAGGCACGTGAGGAAGGTCGCGCGTGCTCCGTGGTATCGAGCGACGGCACGATCCAGGCCGTCGTCATGGGCAAGGGCGTTACGCGCATCTCGAGCCGTATGCTGGTAGACGAGATTAAACAGATCGATAACGACGTTCACGAGGCAGAGGAAGCTCCGCAGATCAAGATGACTCTGGGCAGTCGCCTGAGCCCCGATGCCCTGGCCAAGCTCAAGGCCCTGCGCGGGAGGTAGGGAAGTTGGCGGGGCAATGCTGCCTCGCTAACTCCATTCAGCGATGTCGATCATTCTTTCGAGGCGCCACGTTAGCGCCTCTTTTAGATATGGCAGCCTTGCCGTGAGCGCGTCGTTTCTGGAAAGAATCTCGATTGCCTCGTCAACGAAGCCTTCGAGTTTGTCGCCGTCAAACCAGCCCATGTCCTCGACGAGCAACATTTGTTTGGCGGGGCTTGAATGAAATTGTGCGCTGGTAAAACTGTGCTCTCCCGCCCTAAGCTCCTCTAGTGATATGTTGCACCAGAGCGATGAGCCCGAATCGAAGATGGGGGCAGGTCTGCAAGCTTGCGTGTTTACGTTTCGCACGAGGCCGAAGTTGCGCCAATGACGATCGTAGTTGGCAATGATGTCGTCACATACGATCATGCGGTCAAGGGCATCCTTGACGCCTGTCACCCCGAGCTCCTCGCAGTTTGCTACATATCGCTCGTAGTCGGTTAGCCGTTCATCTGCGTTTGCGTGCTGGTTTACATAGAACGCAGGGACATACTCTTCTTCATCAGTTAAGAAGACATCGCATGTGCTCAGGGCGGAAGTGCCCGTGCCCTCGAGCGAGTAAGGCACATAATCGCAGGCGTTTAGGATGCGACGGTGGAGCGCGGTCGCCACCAGCTCGTTATAAGGTTCCTGGTCCAGGTGCGCTCCTGCCTTATGCAGAATTCGACGTTCGCCCTCGCACGTCCAGTACTTTTGAAGATTGCCGTCCGAGGTGTTATCGGGCTTTGCGGCAGCCGCTTTTCCCTCTGGGGCAAAGGGTGCAATGGACAGCGAGACGTCATCAAAGGCGTTATTGAAGAAGTTGATATCCTCCCAGGTGAGACCGGAACCTTGGGGCCTAATCCAATACTGGTCGGATAAGGAGAGGCCGAGATTTCGCTGGACGAGTTCATCGGGAACATCGACTGCGGCTTCTGCAAGCAGGGAGGCTAGCCCAATGCGTGCGAGCGGGATACCGCGGCCGCGCCACCAGATGCGGAAGGAGTCTAGCGATATGGGGCTATTAGGGCCAAATACTCCAATAGGGGCGTGGGCGTAATCGATGTCGGCACCGATGTGGGTAAAGTCTTTTCGCGATGTACTGTAGACCAGCTGAGCGACTTCGTACGTGCGGTTCATGAGGGTGAACGCGATCTCGCTCTTACCGTGGCCGCGGCGGGGACGTCCCCCCGTTTTGGTCACAGAGCGGAGTCGCGTGTCGACGCTGTCTTTGTCGATGAGCCATACACCAGAAGCCTTGCGGGCCTCAAGTGCTCCGTTTTTTATGAGCTCCTGCACCCTGCGCGGAGTGATGCCGAGCAGCTCGGCGGCTTCTTTGGTAGTAAGCATCGCGAAACCCTTCGCCAGAACGAATAGTTTTATATATAGCAATTGTAATTAAAACTATTCGTTCTGGCGAATGGTTTTAAGATTGAGGGCGCACTGACAGAAATGAACGGGCCTGGTACGCGTTGTTGCTGGATTTTGCATATTTGTATAACGCCGTGCGGCCTGTTGCGCCCCGTCCGCAATTCCTTTATTCTTAACTCGCTTCGCGTGAAAGCGCCAAGTGTGCCAGTGTAGCGCAACGGTAGCGCAACTGATTTGTAATCAGTGGGTTGCAGGTTCGATTCCTGTCACTGGCTCCATGAGAGTTTCGGGCTCTGTTCCCTTGTGGGACAGGGCCCGTTTCTATTTATGTCGATAAGTCAGCGTGTTTGGCGCCAACCAAGCTTCAGGTTTGTCTCGATCCGTAACACGAGTGGGCTGAAGACCCTCCTTATAGTTACAGATCGAAACATTGCCAAGGGAAGGCCGATAACATCTCGATCCGTAACACGAAGAGGCTGAAAACCGTTCTTACTGTTACAGAATGAGACGTAAGCGGGGGTTTCTGCGAAACATCTCGATCTGTAACAGATAGGGGAGGAATAACCCTCTTACTGTTACAGGTCGAGACATAGGCCGGGGCGAGGTTGGTCATCGTCATCGAGCGTGGATTATCGGACACACGAGCGTGGAAAATCTTCCGCCTAGTGAATGAGCGTGGATAATCTGCCACTTTGGATTCGATGGCACGGCAAAGTGGGAGATTATCCACGCTCGATTTCAAACGGAAGAAAATCCACGCTCGATTTTGCCTGGGAAGAGCAATCTTCTGTCTGGGCAGCCCCGATCTCGACCTATATATAGGTGCAAATAAGCTGGTATCGAAGTTCGATACTGAAGGTGTACTCCACTACAGCAAAGTGTTACCTTGGGAAACGTCACCTCAGTATCCAAAACCACTGTCCTTCATATCCAAACTCAATAAAACCGCAGGTCAAGGCTATATAGATACGCCCGGCACCGTGTATCTAGAGGTTTTCGTTGACAGCCCCCAAGGTGGCATCGTATTATCTTCTTCGTTCGCGGGGGCGGCGGTCCAAAAGACCAAAGGACCTGCGGATACTTGAACGATTGGGAGTTTGCCCGAGTGGTTAATGGGGACGGGCTGTAAACCCGTTGGCTCTGCCTACATAGGTTCGAATCCTATAGCTCCCACCCGTCAAGTGCCTGTATAGCTCAGTCGGTAGAGCACTTCGTTGGTAACGAAGAGGTCACCAGTTCAAGTCTGGTTGCAGGCTCCATCCGGCGGTGTAGCTCAGTTGGTTAGAGCACACGGTTCATACCCGTGGCGTCACTGGTTCGAATCCAGTCACCGCTACCATAGGTAACACGGTGGCTTCTCAATAGTATGTTGAGAGGCCACTATGGTATAAAGGCAAAGTCCCGTCCGGGGACGACCTGTTTAGAGGAGGGCTTTATGGCCAAAGAGAAGTTTGAGCGCACTAAGCCGCATGTTAACATCGGCACCATTGGTCACGTCGACCACGGCAAGACCACGCTGACCGCCGCCATCACCAAGGTTCTCTCTGAGACCGAGGGCTGCAAGGCTGACTTCACTGCGTTCGAGAACATCGACAAGGCTCCCGAGGAGCGCGAGCGCGGCATTACGATCTCCGTCTCCCACGTCGAGTACGAGACTGCTGCCCGTCACTACGCTCACGTTGACTGCCCGGGCCACGCTGACTACGTCAAGAACATGATCTCTGGCGCTGCTCAGATGGACGGCGCTATCCTGGTCATCGCTGCTACCGACGGCCCCATGGCTCAGACCCGCGAGCACATCCTGCTCGCCCGTCAGGTCGGCGTTCCCTACATCGTCGTCTTCCTGAACAAGTGCGACATGGTCGACGATGACGAGCTCATCGACCTCGTCGAGATGGAGACCCGTGAGCTCCTCTCCGAGTACGATTTCCCCGGCGACGACATCCCCGTCATCCGTGGCTCCGCTCTGGGCGCTCTCGAGGGCGACGCCAAGTGGATGGACGCCATTCGCGAGCTCATGAAGGCCGTCGACGAGTACATCCCGACGCCTGCTCGTAACAACGACCTCCCGTTCCTGATGGCCGTTGAGGACGTTATGACCATCTCCGGCCGTGGTACCGTTGCTACTGGCCGTGTCGAGCGCGGTGAGCTCAAGCTCAACGAGCCCGTCGAGATCGTCGGCATCAAGGATACCCAGAACACCGTCGTTACCGGTATCGAGATGTTCCGTAAGTCCATGGACTTCTGCGAGGCTGGCGACAACGTCGGTCTGCTGCTCCGCGGCATCAAGCGTGAGGACATCGAGCGCGGCCAGGTTCTCTGCAAGCCCGGTTCGGTTACCCCGCACACCAAGTTCACCGGCGAGATCTACGTTCTGACCAAGGAGGAGGGCGGCCGTCACACCCCGTTCTTCGATGGTTATCGTCCTCAGTTCTACTTCCGTACCACCGACGTTACCGGTACGGTCAAGCTCCCCGAGGGCACCGAGATGGCTATGCCTGGTGACCACATCACCATCGAGGGCGACCTCATCCACCCGATCGCCATGGAGGAGGGCCTGCGCTTCGCTATCCGCGAGGGTGGCCACACCGTCGGTTCGGGCATCGTCTCCACGATCATTGAGTAAATTAGCTCTTTGATATAGCTGACTTAGAGAACCCGGCACTTATATGGGTGCCGGGTTCTTTTCTGCAATGGATATTGAGCCGTTGCTGGTGTCGAGAGGATCGATAATGGTCCTGGATGCACCGTCGATTAGCTCTCGATGGCTTCATTGATGTGTTCCAAATATGAATGGATCCACCGAGAACCAATTGACTCGAGGTTTTCATTGACAGCACTTACGTGGAGCTGATAAAGTAACAACTCGTGCCCGTACGGGGCGGAAATGAAAGGTTCAGGATACATGCGTACTCTAGTTACTCTTGCGTGCACTGAGTGCAAGCGCCGCAACTATACGACCACCAAGAACAAGTCGACCATGCCTGATCGTATGGAGATCAAGAAGTATTGCCCCTGGTGCCGTCACCACACGCTGCACAAAGAGACTCGCTAGTCTCTAGTCACATACGCCAGTAGTTCAATTGGTAGAGCATCGGTCTCCAAAACCGAGTGTTGAGGGTTCGAGTCCTTCCTGGCGTGCCAGTCATTATTCCGTAAGCTCCCACTTGGGGGCTTACGGTTTACTCATGTATAAGCGCATTGCGCGGAGGTAACCCAAATGGCCAACAAGAAGAACAAGAAGAAGGCTCAGCAGCCGGCACCTGCCAACAAAGCTGCCGCCAACTCCAAGGTTGAGGCCAAGAAGGCCGTTGCCAAGAAGAACGAGAAGGCTGCGAAGTCCAAGAAGAACGAGAAGCCTGGTTTCTTCGCCCGCACCAAGAAGTATTTCGCTTCGGTCAAGTCCGAGATGAAGCGTGTCACGTGGCCCGATAAGAAGGAGCTCGTGAACTACTCGGTTGTCGTTTGCGCTTCTCTGATCGTCGTCGGCGTCGTCATCGCTCTGCTCGATGCTGGCTTTGGCGAGGCTCTTGCTCTGTTCTCTGGATTGAGGGGCTAAACCATGTCTAAGCGTTGGTACGTCGTTCACACTTACTCCGGATACGAGAACCGCGTAAAGTCCGATCTCGAGCATCGTATCGAGACCATGGGCATGCAGGACCGTATCTTTGATATCGAGATTCCTATGGAGCGCGTCACCGAGATCAAAGAGGGTGGCAAGCGCGAGACCAAGGATTCCAAGATCTTCCCGGGTTATGTCTTGGTCCGCATGGAGATGGATGACGATGCTTGGACGTGTGTTCGCAACACGCCCGGCGTCACCGGTTTCCTGGGCGGCAACGGTAAGCCCGCACCGCTTTCCCGCGATGAGTACAATAAGATGACTCGTCGTACCGGTAAGGGCGATTCGCCCAAGCGCACCTCGGTTGATATTCAGGTCGGCACGTCCGTCCGCGTCACCGATGGCCCGCTTACCGACTTTGATGGCAAGGTCTCCGAGGTTAACACCGAGGCTGGCAAGCTCAAGGTCACGCTGATGATCTTTGGCCGCGAGACGCCGGTCGAGCTCGACTTTAACCAGGTCGCTGTCATCGCTTAAGTTTTCGTCCGTTCGCGCGAGCGTGCTTCTTCTGTGACTGCTCATCTCAGGAGTGCTTCTAACACGTGCGTGCTTACGATATAGCAAGTACTTCACACTCGTGATTCGAAAGGAATGACCATGGCTGAGAAGAAGGTTGCCAACGTCATTAAGCTCCAGATTCCTGCTGGTGCAGCAAACCCCGCTCCTCCCGTCGGCCCCGCCCTGGGCGCTGCTGGCGTGAACATCATGCAGTTCTGCCAGGCCTTTAACGCCGAGACGCAGGACAAGAAGGGTGACATCATCCCCGTTGAGATCTCTGTCTACGAGGACAAGTCCTTCTCCTTCATCACCAAGACCCCGCCGGCGGCTCACCTTATCAAGAAGGAGCTGAACCTCAAGTCTGGTTCCGCTAAGCCCCAGGCTGACAAGGTTGGTCAGCTCTCCCAGGAGCAGCTCACCAAGATCGCCGAGATCAAGATGCCGGACCTCAATGCCAACGACATTGACGCCGCCAAGAAGATCATCGCCGGTACCGCCCGTTCCATGGGCGTCACCATCGCTGAGTAGCGATTTCTTATGGTAACGGCGGGTGCTCCGACCGGGGCGCCCGTTAAATGTGTGCAATAGGGCACACGATACGATGTGGGAGGGCTCACGCCCGTTTAACCACAGGAGGTAATGCACATGGCTAAGCATGGTAAGAGCTATAACGCCGCTGCCGAGAAGATCGACCGCGCCACGCTCTACACCCCCCTTCAGGCTGCCAAGCTCATCAAGGAGCTCGACACCGCCAAGTTCGACGAGACCGTCGAGGCTCACTTCCGTCTGGGCATCGATACTCGTAAGGCTGACCAGAACATCCGTGGTTCCATCTCCCTGCCCCACGGCACCGGCAAGACCGTTCGTGTTGCCGTCTTCGCCGAGGGCGAGAAGGCCCGTGAGGCTGAGGCTGCCGGCGCCGACATCATCGGTTCCGACGAGCTCGTCGCCCAGATTCAGAAGGGCGAGATCAACTTCGACGCCGCTATCGCTACGCCGAACATGATGGCCAAGGTTGGCCGCATCGGTAAGATCCTTGGTCCCCGTGGCCTCATGCCGAACCCCAAGCTCGGCACCGTGACCATGGACGTCGCCAAGATGGTCTCCGAGCTCAAGGCTGGCCGCGTTGAGTACCGCGCCGACCGCTACGGCATCTGCCACGTGCCCCTGGGCAAGAAGTCCTTCTCTGAGCAGCAGCTCGTCGAGAACTACGCTGCCCTGTACACCGAGATCCTGCGCGTCAAGCCCTCTTCTGCTAAGGGCAAGTACGTCAAGTCCATCTCCGTGTCTTCCACCATGGGCCCTGGCGTCAAGGTCGATCCCGCTGTCCAGCGTGACTTCCTGGCTGAGTAACTGCTAGTTACTGCTTGAGCAAAGCAAGCATTGCTAAAGAAACCCGGTTCTGCCTTGCGCAGGACCGGGTTTCTTGCTATCGCGTCAAAACCACCTCAAAGGGGACAGTGTCCCCTTTGAGGTGGTTACCAGGGTGTTCTTGCGGTTGAGGACTCGATTGCCTCGTGGCGTTTGAGCTCCCGGCGCATGGTTTGCGAATTGAGCCAGGCTGCCTGCCAGCCACGGATGGGGTAGCGCGTCTGGTCGAGCTCAAACTGTGTATAGCCGCAGGCGTTGATGATCGTCGTTCCACACACATGCTGACGCTCGCGCTGAAAATCGCAACCGTAGCTTTGGTGCACATGCCCGTGCACCATGTAGTCGGGATTCCAGGATTCGAGTGCTGTGTTAAAGCACTCGAACCCTCGATGCGGCAGATCGTCCAGATCACCCATACCGGCGGCGGGTACATGGGTAAGCAGAATGTCGCACCCGCCGACCATCCTAACCTTACGCGACAGCTTACGCATGCGCTTGGACATCTCGCGTTCGGTGTACATGTTGGCGCCGTCGCGATAACGCATGGACCCGCCAAGGCCCGCAATGCGAATCCCTCGGTACGTGTACACGCTGTCTTCTACGCAGATACATCCGCCCGGTGCATGACGTGCGTAGCGGCCATCGTGATTGCCGCGCACGTAGATGAGCGGTTTGTTGATGACCGTGACCAAAAACTCAAGATAGTCCGGGTCCAGATCGCCAGCGGACAAAATCAGGTCGACTCCCTCAAAGCGTTCCTTGCGAAAGCACTCCCAAAGGCATCGTTCTTCGGTATCGGCTATGGCAAGGATTTTCATAGGGCAGGGACTTTCGGCTCATCGTCGAGCTGCGGAATGGTGCCTACCACGTTGTCCGCCAGCCAATCCATCTCGACAATCTGCGTGCTCGGCAGCGGAGGGAAGCCTTCGATCTGTACCACGCCGTTCTGGCTATGGAGCTCGCCGCCAAAGGGGTTGATGGATCCCTCAACAATGCCGTTGCGGAGCAACTGCACGAGTTTGCGCGTCTGGTAGGGTAGGCCCGGAGCGTAACGGATGTCGATAACGCCGGAGCTCATGCCGTACCAGTAGTTGACGGCACGCACTTGGTTGTCGTCGCTGGTCTCGTCCCACGTGCCGTGCAGAAGGCTGCGAACGATGAGCTCGTAGTAACGGCCCCAGTTCCATACGGGCATGGCGATGCCGGTGACTTTGCCGTCGACCAAGCGGTGAAGCCCGTAGGCCGTTGGGTCTTCGAGCGACTTTGACATGTCAGCGCCGGTCATGACGCTTACGCCTTCGCGGCACATGGCTTCGGCAAGACCACCGGCGGGAACATCGCCCCAGGTGAGGATGACCTGCGCGCGCGGGTCGAGCAGCGAGGCGCCAATCGCAAAGGCGTTGATCTCGCTGAGTGCGCCCGAGGCGAAGACCGACGCGTGGTAGCCGATGCGGTGGTTGTCCGCCATGCTGGCGGCAAGGGCGCCCAGGAGGAACTTGGCCTCGTACATCTTGCCAAAGTACGAACGGACGCTTTGATGGGGAAGGCCGATAGAGCAGTTGAGGAACCGAACCCGGGGATACTCAACGGCAGCCCTGAGCGTGTATTCCATCAGGCGGTGCGAGGTCGAGAAGATGGCGTTTGCCCCATGTTTGACAGCCGTTTCCACGGCGGCGTAGAACATGTCCGGATCGTGACAGTCCTCGAACGCCTCGGTGCGCACGATACCGTCAAAGTGCTCATCGAGATACTGACGCCCTTGGTCGTGCAGGCTGTCCCAGCTCGACGTCGCACAGGGGAACTCATGGATAAAGGCGATGCGCAGGGGGTTAGCCGCCGAATAGACGGTCTTGCCCATAAAGAAGTTGAGCACGCCGGAGGTGGACTTGGCGGGCGTCTCCTCCTCGTCGACGCTCGGTGCTTCGACAAGATCGACCTTGTCCTCGTCATTTTTGCCGGCAATGACCAGCTCGCGCCAGATCTTGCACAGGCGGTTTACGACGATATCCGTTGGCGTATCCAGCAGGCGGTCCTGGTTGTACACATTGAGGTAGACGAGCATGGCGTCGGCGGGCGTAATGTCCAGGTGATCGCCGCCTGCGCGAAGGTAGGCGCGCTTAAAGAGCAGGAAGGTGTGGCGCAGGTAGTCGACCTTTTTCTGCGGCCATTTTTCGATAAGGTTCTGACCGAGCATCTTGGCGAGCGTTTCGTAGCTTCCCTCACGCGAGAACTCGATCTCGTATAGGGGGCAGACGCGCCAAAACGCGCAGAACTCGCCGTACAGGCGGCTTTCGACGGAATCCCATGTGCCGGGGTAGAGACGGGTGACCTTGGCCGAAACCGTCGGGGCGTCTAGGAATTTGAGGACACTGACGCGTTTGTTGCCTTCTTGGACATAGAACCGATGCATGAACTCGGTGACGATGACGGGGTCGCGATAGCCCTCGGTCACCTGGATGTCGTAGAGGTTGGACCACTTGCGGGCGAACTCGGTGCTAAACGGAAGCAGGGGCATAAAGTTACACGAAAAGGCGGACTGACGGCCCTTGGTGACCGTGCCGACGACCATTTCGAGCGGAATATCCCGCAGGCCGACATTCTCTCGCTGACCTAAGGGGAACTGAGCAACCAAGCTATCGAGGTCCGTAAGGTATGGATGCTCGCTTTGGCTAATGGCGCGTCGACGTCCTTGCTCGCCGCGCTTGCGTGCTTGACGATAGGCCTCTTCCATAATGTTGCTCCCTTAGTCGTTTAAACAACTATATGAACCATGGTACCACGAATGAAAACCACTACAAAGATGCCTGACCCCTTTGCGGTGGTTTAGGCGATGATGGGGGCGATGGCGCGGATGCAGGCGTCGGCTGCCGTGAAAGTGGTGCTGTCGTCGCTGACGATAAAGATGATCTTGCCCTTGATGCCAAAGTCGCCGATCTCGCTAAAGAGTACGTAGGGCTCCTTGTCAAAGCCCGAGATGGGCGAGACGGCCGTTTTGGTTGCGCTCGTGAGCTCGTCTGCCAGCGCGTCAAGGGAAGCCCACTTGGACGTGTCCTTTACGGCAACGGGCACGGCCACGCGCCCAAAGGGCATCAAATGCACGAGCGTGTTCTTGGAGATGTTGGAGTTGGGCACAATGATGGTCTGTCCACAGGCATCCTCAATCGTTGTATGGCGCCAAGTGATGTCTTGGACCACGCCGGATACGCCGCCGACCTCGATATTGTCGCCGGGTTTGATGATGCCCATAAAGGTCACTTGCATGCCGCCGATAAGGTTTGACAGCGTGTCCTGAAAGCCGAGCGAGATGGCGATGCCGCCGACGCCAAGAGCGGCGACGAGCGCGTTTGCGTTAATGCCAAAGCAGTTGTCGAGGATAAAACTGCCGCCGATCATCCAAATGACGGCGCGCGCGATGTTGATGAAGATACTCGATGCCGGAAGCGGGTTATCGTCTCGGTTAAGCAGATGGTTCAGGGTCTTGGATACGACCTTGGCGGCGACGGCGGTGCCTATCGCCAAGATGACGGCCCAGATGATGTTGTGGACCCATCGTTGTGCAAAGAAATGAAGAATTGGCTCAAACAATTCCATGTAGGGAAAACCTCCTAATGATCGTCCAACCATGATACCCACCAAGAAGCCCGTCCGATCAAATTCGGACGGGCTTCTGTGCTCGATATAAAGTTTACGCGGTGGGGCTGCAAGGCCCGGCGGTGTAGCTTAGCGTCGACGCTTCCAGATAATGCCGAGCATGATGACGATGATGCCGCCGATAAGGCACGCGCCAACTACTGCCAGCGTGCGGTCTCCCGTTGCGGCGAGCTTACCGGTCGTCTTCTTGGTGATGACCTTCGTGGTCGCCGTGTCCGTCTTAGGCGAGGGCTTAGGCGTCGGGGCCGGTGTGGGCGTGGGGTCCACGGCAGCGGAGCCAAAGCTGATGGTGCCCGCGAGCGAGGCCATCTTGCTCTCCCAGCTGTCCTGCCCGATCAGTGCCCTCAGCGCCGCCTCGCACGTGCCCCACTCGGTGTACTTGGTGGCGTGTGCAAAGGTGGGAAAATCGGTCGTGTTGGTAATGATGTAGTTGTTGGTGGCGACGGTATAGGTCTTGGCGGGGTCGAGCGTGCTGCCGTCTTTGGTGAGTGTGGCACTCACAATGCGCTTGCCTTCGGGCTGCGTCCAATCAATCGTCACGTTGATGCCGCCAAAGGAGAGAACGCTGCCAGAGTCATCGCGCCACTTGTACTTGTCTTGCGCCTCCTGCTCGGTATGGCCGGCTGCCACGTAGGCTTGCTGAAGCTCGTAGCTGTGATTGCACTCGTCGCTGATTTGTAGCGAGTGCTCGAGCGCTGCGAGGAAGTCCGCGCCGGCCATGGTCTAGGTCTCCACGGTGTTGCCGTAGGGCGAGATGGCGATGACGTCGCCGGCGGTCACGTTGCCCGCCGCGATGCCGCCGCGGATGCCGCCAGCGTTTTCGATAGCGAGGTCTGCGCCCGTCAAGGCAAGATAGGAGCCGCAAATCACGTGGCCGATGGTCTGGGCTTTGGTGGTGTCGTCCTCCTTGCTGGGGCGGAAATCGGTGGTGCGCACCATTTCCCAACCATGCGTGCCTGCGGCGTCCTCGCCGTAGAAATAGTTGGTGGTGGATGTGCCGAGCACCTTGTTCGATTCGTTTTCAAAGGCCTCGTCGAGCGGCTTGATCTTGTTGCGGACGGCTTCAAGGCAGCTTTGGTAGTCGGAGCCCTTGTCGGGGTCTGCCAAAAGGTCGTTGACGTTCTTGGCGGTGTAGAGCTTCTCGTCGCTGCCGTCTGCAGGGACCGTGACCGTGTCATCGTCGGTCGTCTCGGTGCCATTGGTGTCGTATTTGTACGGAATGGAAAGCAGCCCCACCTCGGCAAAGGCGCTGCCTGCCTCGACAACGTGGATCGTCTTGCCGTCGGCTCCCGTCGCCTTCTCGTTAAGGTTGATGTGCTCGTGGCCTGCGATAAGGGCATCGACGCCACGGAGCCGCGTGGCAAAGGTCTTTGCGTCGAGCGTGTGCGCGATACACACAACAACATCGCAGCCCTCCTTGCGCAGCTGCTCTGCCTCGGCATTGATGGCGTTCGCGGCACTCGAGAACGACGTACCCGCGACCAGGTCCGCGCGCAGCGAGGATTCCAGCGACTCATCCATGGCACCCACGACGCCGACCTTGATTTTGTAGTCGAATGCGGAGTGATCCTCGCTATCCTCCCAGGTGCGATCGAGCGTCTTCGTGATGCTCGAGCTCCATACGCCGCTCGTAGACTTTGCGTTCGCGCAGAGCATGGCGAAGGGCGTGCCGGTGGGGCTGTAGCCGGTCATGGTGCGGAGCTTGTCCGCGCCGTAGCTCCAGTCGTGGTTGCCCGGCGTGGTCGCGTCGTAGCCGTCTGCATAGAAGGTGTCCATGAGCTCGGCGATGCTCTTGCCCTCGCTCATGGTGGCGAAGGACTGCCCGTGGAAGGTGTCGCCCGCATCGAGCAAAAGATCGGGGGCGTTGCCCTGGGCGCTATAAAGGACCGCCAGTCCGTCGAAGCCGACGGTGCCGGTGCCCTTGCTTGCGTTGTAGCTGTACTTGTAGCTGCCGTGGATATCGTTGGTGTGCATGACGGTCACAGAGCCGTCAATAGCGGCGGGCAGGTTCCCAGCGAAAGCGAGGCTTGGGGTGCCTGCGAGCGCGCCGGCAAACAACGCGGCGGCTAACGCAAGGCGGGGGAGTCTTTTCATGGCAGTTTCCTTAGTCCTTAGCCAGAATGTCTGGTTGAATATCGGATTATCGACATAATATGCGAAAACCGCCGCAAGGGCGTCTGTCCCTTTGCGGCGGTTTTGACGTTTGCGCAGATAAAACCTACCAAAATAAACCTGTCCCTTTTTGGCAGGTTTTAGCTCAGCAGCATGCGGTCGTTGGCGAGCTCGCCTCCCGAGACCTCCTCGAACTTCTGCAGCAGGTCGGCTACGGTGAGCGACTTCTTCTCATCGCCCGCCACGTCGTAGATCACGTGGCCTTCGTGCATCATGATCAGACGGTTGCCCAGACGGATGGCGTCGTTCATGTTGTGCGTGACCATGAGCGTGGTCAGGTGGTTCTCGTCGACGATCTCCTCGGTCAGGTTAAGCACCTTAGAGGCCGTCTTGGGGTCGAGGGCCGCGGTGTGCTCGTCGAGCAGCAGCAGGCGCGGCCTGGTGAGCGTGGCCATCAGCAGGGTGAGTGCCTGGCGCTGGCCACCCGAGAGCAGGCCGACCTTGGCGTTGAGACGCGTGTCCAGACCAAGGTCCAGGCGCTTGAGCAGCTCGACGTACTCATCTTTCTCGGCCTTGGTGACGCCCCACGAAAGGCCGCGACGCTGGCCGCGACGCTTGGCGAGGGCCAGGTTCTCGGCGATCTGCATGTCGGCAGCGGTACCGCGCATGGGGTCCTGAAACACGCGGCCCAGGTACTTGGCGCGCTGCGACTCGCTCAGGCGCGAGATGTCGGTGCCGTCGAGCTCAATAACGCCCGAATCGAGCGGGTACACGCCGGCGATCATGTTGAGCAGCGTGGACTTGCCGGCGCCGTTGCCGCCGATCACGGTTACAAAGTCGCCGTCATTCAGGGTGAGGTCGACGCCGGTGAGCGCGCGCTTCTCGGTGACGGTGCCCTTGTTAAAGGTCTTCTTGACGTGCGAGAGCTTAAGCATCTGCCTCATCCCCCTTCGTGTAGGAGCTGCGGAGCTTATAGCGCTCCCAAACCACGGGCACGCACAGGGCCACAGCGACAATCACGGCGGAGAGCAGCTTCATGTCGTTGGCGTCCATGCCCAACTGCAGCACGATGGCGCGGATAAGGAAGTACACCACGGAGCCAAAGACGGCGGAGGCAAGACGGACGCTAAACTGCGTGAGGCCGCCGGGCAGCAGACGGCCGAGCACCTCGCCGATAACAATGGCGGCAAGACCGATAACGATGGCACCGGTGCCCATACCAATGTCGGCATACTTTTGGCTCTGGCAGATGAGCGCGCCCGAAAGGCCGATGAGGGCGTTGGAGAGCACGAGGGCGATCATCTTGGTGGAGTTGGTGTTGACGCCCAGAGCGCGGATCATGTACTCGTTGTTGCCGGTGGCTCGCAGCGCCGAGCCGATCTCGGTGCCAAAGAACCAATACAGGATGGCAACGATAGCCACGGCGAGCAGGATGCCCAAGATGATGGCAACGGTGGACTGCGGCAGACCGGTCATATTGCTGACGGCGGAGAACACGGTGCCCTTGGCAAGAATGGGCGTATTGGACTTGCCCATGATGCGCAGGTTGATGGACCACAGGCTGATCTGGGTGAGGATTCCGGCGAGGATCGCGGGAATCTCAAAGACGGTGGTCAAAATGCCCGTGACGGCGCCCGCGATGGCGCCGGCGCACATACCGGCCAGCACGGCGAACAGCGGGTCGACGTTGTTATTGACGATGAGCACAGCGCAGACGCAGCCGCCGAGGGCAAAGCTGCCGTCGCAGGTCATATCGGGAATGTCGAGCAGGCGGAACGTGATAAACACGCCAAGCACCATAATGCCCCAGAGGACGCCCTGCGAAACGGCGCCCTGCAATGCAATGAGCATGCTTCATACCTCCTAGGATAGGGTGGACACGTGATTCACCATAATAGCGGTAACAATGCATAGAAGAGTTACGGACAGACGTTTTGTTTTACCTGAAACAAGCAGGGCGGACGCCGGTCTACAGCGCCCGCCCCTGTGGCTCAGATATTGAATAACGCGGCTAAAGCGCGAGCACGGGCTCTAGACGCATGCCGCGTATGGCATTACGCGTCCAGGGCGGAAAGGTCGATGCCCAGGGCCTCGGCCATTTCGTCGTTCTTGACGACGACCAGGTCCTTGCTCGAGAGGTGCTTGATCGGCATGTCTTCGGGCTTGGCCTCGCCCTTCAGGATCTTAACGGCCATCTCGCCCGCGGCGTAGCCCAGGTCCTCATAGTTGATGGAGAGGGTGAACAGGCCGCCGGCCATGCACATACCCTCCTCGCCAGTCACGAAGGGAAGCTTGTTTTCCTTGCAGATCTGGCCGACCTGCGAGGCGCCCGCGGCGATGGTGTTGTCGGTGGGGGAGTACAGCGCGTCGACCTTGCCCACGGCAGACTCGACGACGGACTGAATCTCGTTGGAGCTCGAGACGGTGAAATCGGTGTACTCGAGGCCCAGCTTGTCGAGCTCCTTCTTGGCGGCCTTGATCTGGACGTCGGAGTTGGACTCGGCGGTGCAGTAGAGCAGGCCGACCTTTTTAACGTCGGGCAGGACCTTCTGCATCATCTCGAGCTGCTCGGCGACCGGGGTGAGGTCGGAAGCGCCCGTGACGTTGGTGCCGGGCTTGTCGTTGTCCTGGACCAGCCCGGAGGCGGCGTAGTCGGTGATGGCGCAGCCCACGATGGGGATATCGGCCGTGGCGCCGGCGGCAGCCTGCGCGGCGGGCGTGGCGATGGCATAAATCAGGTTGACGTTGTCGCCCACAAACTTGTCGGCAATGGACTTACACGTGGACTGGTCGTTCTGGGCGTTCTTCTGGTCGATCTTGACCTTAAGGCCGCTCTCCTTGATGGCCTTGACAAAGCCGTCGTTGGCGGCATCGAGTGCGGAGTGCTCGGTGAGCTGCAGAACACCAATGGTGTAGTCGGAACCGGCGGCAGCGGAGCCGGAACCAGAGTTGCCGCCGCATCCGGCGAGCGGGGCGAGCGCGAGCAGGCCAGCGGAGACCAGAAGGCTCCTGCGGCTGATGGTGATGTCCTTCATATCATTACCCCCAGTATAAAAATGGCTGGAAACACTGCACTGGGACAAAGTGCAAGTGGAACTATAGTAGCGCTGATGTCCATTTTTACAACAGCCTGGCGGGTTTTTTAATACAGAATCGGATGGGCGGTACGGGTAGTCGAATGGGCGGCGGAGGGTCTTATGCGGCGGAGGAGGCGTCGTCCTCGTCTAGGGCGGCGAAGAGCTTCTTGCCGTCGAGGAGACGTGTGGTGACGTTTTTCATTCGGCCAATCTCTACGGTACGCAACGTGTCATCGGCGCCTCGGGCGTCATAGACCGTTCCCAGCAAATAAGAGATGCCGTCTCGTTGCTTGATGGCAAAGGGACGGAGTGTCATCCGTGCTGCTTCGGTTTCGCCACGCGTCGTGACGCTCGAAATATCAAAACTCACCGTGGTTCCGTGGTCGATGGCCTGCTCGACGAGCTCGCACGTGTCGATACGCTTGATGGGCGTGCGTGTTGCCTTGGTAGCCTTGCTGCCTGCGCTCGGAACGGGTTCGGGTGTATCGAGGTAGCCGCGAACGTCGGCACTCGCCATGGCAACTAAGTGCTGCGCCATACTCTTGCGGATAGCGATAGGCGTGGAGCGGTTGCGCATGACCATACCGTGGAGCCGGATGATCTCTTCATCGGTGAGCGGGCGGGTAAGAAGTTTGTAGCCCACGCCGCGTTTGTACTCAATTTCGTATCCGGCATGGCGAAGCGCGGAGATGGCGGTGTAGATGCTGCGCCGCGCCGCCGAGATGGGCATGCGGGCCGGGTCGTCGGGATGGGCGAGGCGCCGGATCAACTCATCGGAAAGCATGGCCTTGTCCTCGCCGGTGTTTTCGCTTAATAGTTGCAGGATGCGAACGGCGCGATAGGCTGCCATCGAGGCGGCGCCTCTAGTCGTGGTGTCGTAGGTTTCAACAGCGGCTTCGGTCATGGTACCCACGTCCTTTCCGTTTTGGGTGGCGACGGTATGGAGCCTAGGACGTGGGGCTTTCCCAGGGGTGCAGGGCGCTCTGGGCGGTCGGTAGTCGTCGGCAAACGGCGGGTCGAGTTTTCAACAGCCCTGGTCAACTGACCAAAAACTTGCCAAAAGCTTGACGGATGCTGTTGAAAAAAGCGTCTCTCGACCGATGTCGAGAGACGCTTATGCGATGAGCGTTGGCGTGTGGCGACGCGAGCTAGCGTCCGACGATTAGAAGTCGGCGTTGCCCACGGTGCGCGGGTGCGGCAGGACGTCGCGGATGTTGCCCACGCCGGTCAGATACATGACCAAGCGCTCGAAGCCCAGACCGTAGCCGGCGTGCTTGCAGGAACCGTAGCGGCGCAGGTCAAGGTAGTACTTGTACTGCTCGGGATTCATGCCCAGGTCCTTGATGCGGGCCTCGAGCAGATCCAGGCGCTCCTCGCGCTGGGAGCCGCCGATAATCTCGCCGATACCGGGAACCAGGCAGTCGGCGGCGGCGACGGTCTTGCCGTCTTCGTTCATGCGCATGTAGAACGCCTTGATTTCGGCCGGGTAGTCGGTCACGAAGGTCGGGCGCTTAAAGTGCTCCTCGGTCAGGAAGCGCTCGTGCTCGGTCTGCAGGTCGATGCCCCAGCTGACGGGGTAATCAAACTGGTGGCCAGCAGCGACTGCCTGCTCCAGGATCTCGACGGCCTCGGTGTAGGTAACGCGGGCAAAGTCGGAGTTGGCGACATGGTCCAGGCGCTCGAGCAGACCCTTGTCCACAAACTTGTTGAGCATGTTGAGCTCGTCGGGGCAGGTGGCCATAACGTCCTTAAGGACGTACTTGAGCATGGCCTCGGCGTTATCCATGTAGTCGTTAAGGTCGGCGAAGGCCATCTCGGGCTCGATCATCCAAAACTCGGCGGCGTGGCGCGTGGTGTTGGAGTTTTCGGCGCGGAAGGTGGGGCCAAAGGTGTACACGTCGCCAAAGGCCATGGCAAAGTTCTCGGCATTGAGCTGGCCGGACACGGTGAGGCTTGCATGCTTGCCAAAGAAGTCCTGGCTCCAGTCGACCTCGCCGGACTCGGTGAGGGGCGGATTTTTGGGGTCGAGCGTGGTCACGCGGAACATCTCGCCGGCGCCCTCGCAGTCACTCGTGGTGATGATGGGGGTGTTGACGTAGACAAAGCCCTGCTCCTGGAAGAAGCGGTGGATGGCGGCAGCCGCGACAGAGCGGATGCGGAACACGGCGCGGAACAGGTTGGTGCGCGGGCGCAGGTGCTGCTGGGTGCGCAGGAACTCGACGGTTGCGCGCTTCTTCTGCAGCGGGTAATCCGGGGCGCTCGTGCCCTCGACCTCGATGGAGGTGGCAGAAAGCTCGAAAGGCTGGGGCGCATCGGGGGTCAGCTTGACGGTGCCGGTGCAAATGAGTGCGGCCGAGACGTTTTGATGGGCGATCTCGTCGTAGTTGTCGAGTGCCTCGCGGTTCATGACGACCTGCAGGTCGCGGAAGCAGCTGCCGTCGTTGAGCGTAACAAAGCCAAAGTTCTTCATGTCGCGGACGGACTTGACCCAGCCGGCGACGGTGACGGTCTGGCCGCCGAGCGACTCGGCATCGGCATAGAGCTGCGCGATTTTGGTGCGGTTCACGTATCCTCCCATAACGGTTGAATGATAGTTATCCATACAGTTCGATATTCTAGCAGCTCGGCTCATTTGAGCTATACAGATAAAGCATTGGCGGGATGGTTTTTCAAACGAAAAGCGCCCGCGGCCAATGGTCGCGGGCGCTTGACGAGGTGCCTTTTGGCTGTGTGGCGTGGGGCCTGGCTACTTGGTCTTGGCAACCAGCAGCGGGTCGCCAAGCTTGACGAGCGGGTTGCCGCCGATAAGCGTTCCAGACTCGCCGACATGGTCGATGCTCTTAAGACGATCGAGCTCGGAGACGATGACGGTCACGATGTCCTCGTGACCAGCGGCCTTAATGGCCTCGCGGTCGAAGCTGATGAGCGGCTGGCCTGCCTTGACCACATCGCCCATCTCGACAAAGCGGGCAAAACCCTTGCCGTTCATTTCCACGGTGCCCAGGCCAACATGGATGAACACGCGCAGGCCGTCCTCGGTGATCATGCCGATGGAGTGGTTGGTGACAGTGGTGGCACCGATGCGGCCGTTGGCGGGCGCATAGATGGTGCCGGTAATGGGCTCGATGCCATAGCCCTGGCCAAGCATGCCCGAGGCGATCGTCTCGTCGGGAACCTCGTTCAGGTTGACGAGCACACCGTTGACGGGGGCATAGATGACGCCTTCGCGGGTAGCGAAGCTTGCTGCGGGCGGAACGGACGCCTCGCCGGTCGAGGTGAAGGTGGACTTAAGCGAATCGAGCAGACCCATAGTTGCCTCCAACTTAAATAGGCGCATATCGCGCGTTTGGTTTGCCGGAAACGTTTCACATGTGTTTCGCGGCTTGGTCAACGCCCCTATTCTACGCTGCTCAACGATACCTCTGAACTGGGATTATGTGATATATCAGTTGAAGGGAAACTTATTGCCGGAGTGTTTCTGCGCCACGGGTTCAAGTGGGGTACGCTTGAAGGCGAAAAACAAGGGCGCATAATTTGCGCGAAGGGAGCACATATGATTGTCGAGAACCATGCGCTGTGGGGCGAGGAGCCGACCGAGGAATATCCGGCGACATTTACGTATTTGGGTGCCGAGCCGTTGCCCGATAAACCGAATGGCCGCCGCCCCGCGGTGATTGTCTGTGGCGGAGGTGCGTTTACGCATATCGCTCCGCATGAGCAGGATCCTGTGGCGTTTGCGTTTTTGGATCACGGTTACCAGGCCTTTGTGCTCAACTATGTCACGAGTTCTACGGGTGACGTGAGCTTTCCGCACCCCCAGGCAGATCTTGCCAAGATGGTCGCCACGGTGCGCGCCAACGCCGACGAGTGGCATGTCGATCCTAAGCGCGTGTGCGTCGTGGGATTCTCGGCGGGCGGCATGATCTGTGCCTCGCTGGCAACGCAGTGGAAGACCGGCCCCTTTGCGGCACTTGCCGGGGCGCGTCCGGACGACATTCGTCCCGATGCCGTGGTGCTGGGCTATCCATTGCTCGACTTTGCCTATGTGCGCGACATGCAGACGCGCGATCCGCGCATTGACTTGCGTGTGCCCAAGACGGGCGGCAAGACGGGGCGCGATTTGCTCAACGACTACCTGTCGATGGTGACGGGCGGCGAGGCAACTGACGAGCATCTGGCCGACATCTGCCCCACCACGCATGTTTCGCGTCAGATGCCACCGACCTTTGTGTGGGGCGTGTCCGACGACAAGACGGCGCCGATCGCGCAGGTCTACCCGTTTGCGCAGCGCATGGCCGAGGAGGGCGTTGCATGCGAGATGCACGTCTTCGACCAGGGTGGTCACGGCCTTTCGCTCGGCAACGCCAACACCGCGGTCGACAACGAGGACAAGCAGGTGGCGGTCCGTCCCTGGATCCGCCTAGCCTTCCGCTTCCTGGAGCGCCACGGGTTTTAGTTACGGCGTTTTACCAAACGCCGTAACCACTTGACGCTGCAAGCCCGCCAGGGCGGCAATCTGCCTTTCAACTTCGGCGGCATGACCAGAAGGTCAATGCCGCCTCGTTTCAAGGCACCTTGCTCGCTCTGGCGGGCTTTCGCTGTCCGCGCCAAAACATCGGCGTTGCCATGGCCCAGATGCGGCACTTGGGGACGTTCCTTTTGTGCCGGCACTTGGGGACGGTCCTTGCAGCAATCTGTCGATTGAACGTCGTTGCGTGTTCACGCTATCATGTAAGCTTAAAATTGGTTAGCCATGGCAAACGGTTAGCCTTGGTGAACATAAATACAACGCCCTGTGGGCGCCGGGGGAGGAACACGGACGTGAAGCTCGATACGCTCGAGATTGGAAAGGACGCCGTTGTCGCATCGGTGGCATCGGACGATCAGGCACTCCGACAGCATATTTTGGACATGGGTCTAACGCCGGGCACCGAAGTCACCATGATGAAGTACGCCCCCATGGGTGACCCGCTCGAGATCCGCCTGCGTGGCTACGAGTTGACACTGCGCAAGGACGATGCCGCTCGCATCGAGCTTGTGGGTATTCACGACACCGATACGGGCCCGCGCGCTAACGCCGCAATCGGCACGACGGAGCATCCGGCCCTGGGCGAGGGGACGTATTCGCCCCGTGCGGCAAAGACGGCCGTGCCCGAGGGCGCGCCGCTGCACTTTGCCCTCGCCGGCAACCAAAACTGCGGCAAGACCACGTTATTCAACCAGCTGACGGGCTCCAACCAGCACGTCGGTAACTTTCCCGGCGTGACGGTCGACCGCAAAGATGGCACCATCCGCAACCATCCCGAGGCGAGCGTTACCGACCTGCCTGGCATTTACTCCCTGTCGCCGTACACAGGCGAAGAGGTCGTGAGCCGTCAGTTCATCCTCGACGAGCGCCCGGACGCCATCATTGACATCATTGACGCCACCAACATCGAGCGTAACCTGTACCTGACACTGCAGCTCATGGAGCTCGACCGCCCCATGGTCATCGCGCTCAACATGATGGACGAGGTAACCGCCAACGGCGGCGCCGTGGACGTCAACCTGCTCGAGAGCCTGTTGGGCGTGCCCGTTGTTCCCATTAGCGCTGCCCGCAACGAGGGCATCGGCGAGCTGGTGGACCACGCCCTGCACGTGGCGCGGTTCCGCGAGCGCCCTGGTCGCCTGGACTTTTGCGCGCCCGACGGTCCGGACGGCGGTGCGCTGCATCGCTGCATCCACGGTATTGCTAACCTGATCGAGGACCATGCCGTGACGGCGCACATCCCGGTGCGCTTTGCGGCGACCAAGCTGGTCGAGGGCGATGAGCTGGTAACCGAGGCGCTTCACCTGGATCGCAATGAGCTCGACGCTATCGAGCACATCATCACCCAGATGGAGGGCGAGGCCGGCACCGACCGCCTATCTGCGCTGGCCGATATGCGTTTTAGCTTTATCGGCGACGTGTGCGGGCGTTGCGTCGTCAAGCCGCACGAGAGCCGCGAGCACGTGCGCTCCGTCAAGATTGACCGCATCCTGACAGGTCGTTACACAGCCATTCCGGCGTTTCTTGTGATCATGGGCCTCGTCTTTTGGCTGACGTTTGGCGTGATCGGCGCGGCGTTGCAGGGACTCATGGAGGACGGTATCGCTGCCATCATCGCCTCGGCCGATGCGGGCCTCAAGGCGTTCGGTACCAACGACGTGGTGCGCTCGCTGGCTGTCGACGGCGTGCTTACGGGCGTGGGCAGTGTGCTGACCTTCCTGCCGATTATCGTCGTGCTCTTTTTGTTCCTCTCCATTCTGGAAGACTCCGGCTACATGGCGCGCGTGGCCTTTGTCATGGATAAGGTGTTGCGTCGCTTTGGCCTGTCGGGCCGCAGTTTCGTGCCCATGCTCGTCGGTTTTGGCTGCACCGTGCCGGCTATCATGTCGACCCGTACGCTCCCATCCGAGCACGACCGCAAGATGACGGTCATGCTCACGCCGTTTATGAGCTGCTCAGCCAAGCTGCCGGTTTACGGCTTGCTGTGCGGGGCGTTTTTCCCGCAGGCGACGGTTCCCGCCATGGTCTCGCTCTATCTGATCGGTATCGTGGTCGGCTGCGTCGCGGCTTTGGTGCTCAACCGCACGGCATTTAAGGGCGACCCGGTGCCGTTTATCATGGAGCTCCCCAATTACCGCCTGCCGAGCGTCAAGACGACGGTGATGCTGGCATGGGATAAGGCCAAGGACTTCATCACCAAGGCCTTTACCATTATCTTTGCCGCGACCGTGGTCATCTGGTTCCTTCAGACGTTCGACATCCGCTTTAACGTGGTCGCCGACCAGTCGCAAAGCCTGCTTGCCGGTCTGGGTAGCATCATCGCGCCGGTGTTGGCCCCGCTCGGCTTTGGCGACTGGCGCGCCTCGACGGCGCTCGTCACGGGGCTCATTGCCAAGGAGAGCGTCATCTCGACGCTCACGGTGCTTTTGGGCGCAACGTCGCCCGCGGCGCTGTCGACCATGTTTTCGCCGTTTACCGCCTACGTGTTCTTGGTCTTTACATTGCTGTACCCGCCTTGTGTGGCGGCAATCGGCGCCGTCAAGAGCGAGTTGGGCGCGCGCTATGCCGTGGCCGTATTCGCGTTTCAGGTCGCCGTTGCCTGGATCGTGGCGTTTGTCGTGCATTCGGCGGGCATATTGCTGGGGTTGGCTTAGTTATGAATTGACGGCGCAACCTCTGTGTATCGAATTGTTTTCGGCCCCGCATCTGTACTGACGGATGCGGGGCCGTTGCTATATAATCGCCTCCGCTCAAAACGATTGGAGACGTTATATATGACTCAGACAAGGCAAGACGGCATCACGCTCAAGCAGTGGCTCCCACTCGTCGGGCTCACCTGCTGTGCGTTCGTGTTCAACACGTCGGAGTTTATGCCCATCGGCCTTTTGACTGATATCGCCGCGTCGTTCTCGCTCACCGAGGCCCAGGCGGGCATCATGATCTCGGTCTATGCCTGGGGCGTCATGCTGCTGTCGCTGCCGCTCATGGTGTTCGCCTCGCGCTTTGAGTTCAAGCGGATGCTGCTGGGCGTGCTGGCCGTGTTCTCGCTCGGTCAGTTCCTGTCCGCTGTGGCGCCGACCTATCCCATCCTGGTCTGCGCGCGCCTGGTGGTCGCTTGCGCACATGCCGTGTTCTGGTCAGTCGCCTCGATTATGGCCTCGCGCCTGGTCGACACTCGCCACGGCGCGCTCGCCATCAGCATGATCGCTACGGGCTCGTCCATCGCGCAGATCTTTGGCCTGCCTCTCGGTCGCGCCATTGGCTTGGCCGTGGGCTGGCGCATGACGTTTGCCGTGGTCGGGGGCCTCTCAGCCATCGCGGCCGTCTACCAGGCAGCGGTGTTCCCGGCCATGCCGGCGGGTGAGCGCTTTACCGTCAAGCAACTGCCCGAGCTGCTCAAGAACCCGCTCCTCATCGCGCTCTACGCAGTCACGGTCTTCATGGCGACCGGCTATTACGCAAGCTACAGCTATATCGAGCCCTTCCTGGCGCAGGTCGCGCACGTCGATGCGGGCGCCATTACCATGACGCTGACGGCGTTTGGCTGCTCTGGTTTGCTCGGAAGCTGGCTGTTTGGCCGCCTGTTCGATGGGCATCGCTTCCCGTTCTTGGCTATCACGCTCTCCGGCGTGCCGGTGGCCCTGCTGCTCATGGGGCCGGCCGCATCGTCGCTCGTGACAGTGCTTGCCGTCTGCGCACTGTGGGGTTGCTGCGCCACGGCCTTTAACGTGGCGTTTCAGGCCGAGCTCATCAAGCACACGCCGGCAGATTCGTCGGCCGTCGCCATGTCGATCTTCTCGGGCCTGTTCAACCTCGGTATCGGCACGGGTACCGCGATCGGCGGAGCCGTGGTTTCGGGTCCCGGTATCGCCTGGATCGGCTTCGCGGGCGGTGCGATCGCTGCCGTGGGCGTCATCCTCGCCATCACCGTGCTGTTTCCGGCCATCCGCCGCGCCAAGCCCGTCGCCTAATCACGTCCCCTCATCAGTTGCGGTGGAATAGTTCCTGTTTAAGGCTTCTGAAGGCCCAGACAGGAACTATTCCACCGCAACTTATTTTGGGGGAGAGGATACAAGCTGGGCATACAATGGATGTCGTTGTGTTGAGCTTACCGGGAGGCTGTTATGTGGGCATACGAGACGACGTTCTATCAGATCTATCCGCTGGGCTTTTGCGGGGCTCCGCGCGAAAACGCCGCGCCCGTTGCCGAGGGTGAGCTCGCCCAGGCTGCCAACGCCGCGCCCAACCCCGATGCTCCTATCATGAAGGTCGCCCAATGGGCCGACTACATGCAGGAACTCGGCGTTGGCGCTGTGCTCATCAACCCACCGCTCGAATCTGATAGCCACGGCTACGATACACGCAGCCTGCGCCATATCGACCGTCGCCTGGGTGGGGACGCCGACTTTGCCGCCGTATGCGACACGCTGCATGCCCATGGCATCCGCGTGGTGCTCGATGCCGTCTTCAACCACGTCGGCCGCGGTTTTTGGGCCTTCCGCGATGTGCAGGAGCGCAAGTGGGACTCGCCGTACAAGGACTGGTTCCACATTAGCTTTGACGGCGATTCCTGCTATGGCGATGGCTTTTGGTACGAGGGCTGGGAAGGCCATTTTGAGCTTGTGAAGCTCAACCTGCAAAATCCCGCTGTGGTCGATTACCTGCTCGAGTCCGTGCGCCGCTGGGCCGAGGTCTTTGGCGTCGACGGCCTGCGCCTGGACGTTGCCTATATGCTCGACCGCGACTTTATGCGCCGCCTGCACGCCTTTACCCGTGAGCTCAAGCCCGACTTTGTGCTGATCGGCGAGACGCTCCACGGCGACTACAACCAAATCGTCAACGACGAGATGCTCGACTCCTGCACCAACTACGAGTGCTACAAGGGCCTGTACTCCAGCTTTAACTCGGTCAACATGTTCGAGATCGCCCATTCGCTGCACCGCCAGTTTGGCGGCGATCCGTGGTGCATCTACCGCGGCAAACATCTGCTGTCGTTTGTCGACAACCACGATGTGCCGCGCCTGGCAAGTATCCTCACCGACAAGTCGTGTCTGCGTCCCGCCTACGGCATGCTCTTTGGCATGCCGGGCATCCCGTGCGTCTACTATGGCAGCGAGTGGGGAATTGCCGGCGAAAAGGGTGGCCCCGATGGCGACTGGGCGCTGCGACCTGCGCTCAATGAGCCTGCGCCCAACGAGCTGACGGCGTTCATCACGCAGCTTGCGCACCTTCGCTCGGCCGACGACGCGGCTGCCCGTGCTCTCAACTACGGTGCCTATCGCAACGTGGTGATCCAGAACAAGCAGCTGCTGTTCGAGCGCGCCTGTGACGGCGCGACGGTACTCGTGGCGGTGAATGCTGTGGGTGAGCCTTACACCTTTGGCGCCGGCGAGCTCAACGGGTCCTTCGTCGACCTGCTTGCCGACGATGCGCCCACGGTCGAGCTGACGGGTACCCTTGAGCTTGCACCCTACGAGGTGCGCTATCTGTTGAGAGCCTAGCCCATGGCCGTATCTGACGAGGGCTATCAACATATTGAGCATGGGTTTGAGCCCGTGTTTGACGAGCACTCGCGCGTTTTGGTGCTCGGGTCGTTTCCCTCGGTGCTTTCGCGCGCCAATGCCTTTTATTACGGCAACCCTCAGAACCGCTTTTGGCGTGTGATGGCCACGTGCCTCGGTATGCCTGTGCCGCCCAACGAGGGCGATCCTTTGGTAAGCGGTGAGCCCGCGACGCTCGATGCCTCCATTGCCGCCAAGCGGGCCATGCTGCTGAACGGCGGCGTGGCCCTGTGGGATGTGGTCGAGAGCTGCGACATTAAGGGCTCGAGCGACGCGAGCATCCGCAACGTTGTGCCGGCACATATCGAGCGCATTACCGATGCCGCGTCGATCGAGGTCGTTGTCTGTAACGGCGGTACGGCAGGGCGACTCTACAAACGCTACTTGCAAGATCGGACGGGGTTGCCCGCCGTCGTCCTGCCCTCGACAAGTCCTGCCAATGCCGCCTGGCGCCTGGGGCGGCTTGTTGAGCGGTGGAGCGGCGCCGCTGATTGGCAGGCTTTTTCGATTTAGCAGTTTGAGTGCTCGGCAAGATGCCTCATAACGGCGTGCCAGATCGGTGTGGGCAGTGCAGACGTGGCGCGCACCATGCCGTCGGTGTCGACGCCACCCGTTGCGGCACCACCGAGCTTTTGCGCGTGTTCGACGGAACATCCCATGCGAACGGCGCCCACGAGCTTGTCCATGGCCTCAGAAAACGGTCGCCGCAAGAGTCCCATGCGCGGAGAGCGACGAAGCGCCGCAATGCCGCTGCCGGCGCAGATGGCAACGCCGCCACACCACAATTGGCCATGGCGCTCACATGCCTTGTGCAGGCGAACGGCGGTCCCACGCGCCTGCTCAGTGCCCTCTTGTGCGGCTCGAATCGCGACATAGACGCGCGTTCCCGTACCGCCAAAGCGCTCAAGCGCCTGCTCGATGGCTGTCAACGTCTCATCGTCAGCCACATCTTCAATGGCCAGCACGATGCCATCGGCAACGCTGCCGGCGTCATTTGCCTTCAAGTCGACCGGGCGGGGGAGTGCGGTGCCGGAAAGTTGAGCATAGGCGGCGATGGCATCCTGCAGGTCCCAGAGCAAAAAATCAAGATCGGCGCTATTGGGAATACTGATATACGCAACGGTGTGCAGTGTTTTTGGTACGTCGCCGCGCGCGGTCGTCTCCATGCCATCTCCTTTCCGGCTCGTTTCCGTTTAGGTTACACCGTCTGGTGGCGCCCCGCCGCGCTATCCTAGTGCAACCCTTACGAAAGGAACGCCATGCGTCTGCCCATGAATACCTCGCTTGCCATGCTCAAGCCCTCCGGTATCCGCCGGATCAACGCGCTCGCCGCCCAGCATCCGGGGTGCATCGCGCTCGCGCTCGGCGAGCCCGATTTTCCCACGCCCGATGTGATTAGCGCCGAGGTGATCGCCGCACTGGACCGCGGTGACACGCACTATCCGCCCAACAACGGTCGCCCCGCCCTGCGTGAGGCGTTGTCTGCCTACATGGGGGGCGCGGGCCTTACGTTTTCGGCCGACGAGGTCATCCTGACCGACGGCGCGACCGAGGCCCTGTCGGCAACATTCATGGCCATACTCAACCCCGGCGACGAGGTCATTATCCCCACGCCGGCCTTTGGCCTGTACGAGAGCATCGTCGTGGCCAACCACGCCAAAGCGGTCTTTTTGGATACGGAGCCTGCGCAATTCCAGATTGACGAGGACGCACTTCGTGCTTGCGTGACGCCGGCGACCAAGGCCATCGTCATCTGCACGCCCAGCAATCCTACGGGCTGCATCCTCGACGCGGCATCGCTCGACGCCGTGGCGCGCGTAGCGGAGCAGGCGGGCATCTACGTAATCTGCGACGACGTATATAACCGCCTAGTCTACGTGGATGGCTACGAGCGCTTTGCCCAGCGCCACCCGGAACTGCGTGAGCAGACGGTAGTCATCGAGAGCTTCTCCAAGCCCTGGGCCATGACCGGCTGGCGCTTGGGCTGGCTCGCGGCAGCAACCCCCGTCATCGCCGAGATCGCAAAAGCTCACCAATACCTAGTATCGAGCGCCGTCTCCTTCGAGATGGACGCCGCAGCCCGAGCCCTGACCGTCGACCCCACCCCCATGCTCAAAGTCTACCGAGCCCGCCGCGAACGCGTACTCGCAGCCTTAGACGCCATGGATCTCGACGTAGTGGAACCGGCAGGCGCCTTCTACGCCTTCCCCAGCATCAAACAATTCGGCCTGACAAGCGAAGACTTCTGCATCAAAGCCATCAAAGAAGCCAACGTAGCCCTAGTCCCCGGAGACTGCTTCGGCACCGAAGGCCACATCCGCCTAAGCTACTGCGTCTCCGACAAAGACCTAGACGAAGGTCTCCGCCGCCTGTCCACCTTCATTTCAACCTTGTAGCCCTCAGGGATGCAACACATCAGCCCACCGACCCAAGCATTATGAGTGGGGCGCGTCGCTCAACGGACACGAGGATTCGCAGCAAAGGCAACGTAGCTCCGGCCGGGAGGGGCAGGGCGAGTTTTCCGTAGATTCCGCACGAGCCGAAGGCCACTTAATGTGGCCTTCGTGCGAGCCCAGGACTTGACCGAGCGGAAAACTCGCCCTGCCCCTCCCGGTCGGAGCGTATGCAGGGTTTGTGTGCGAATCCTCGAGCCCGTTGACCGACGCCGGGGTCCCCGCCATAATACTTTCGGTTCACGCACGAATCCGCTGCCAGAGACAGCCGGCGCAAACGGGCATTGCCCGCGAGCTTAATGGGATATCCCGCCAGCCGAGGTGGTCGAGTAGATATGTCTTCTCGCCCCCGTCGCTCATGCAGCGCGGGGGCTTTCTTTTTGGACATGCCCCCGTCACGTCCTTGTGGCGGACCGTGCCCGGAAAGAATTCGAGGAGGTGTAATTCATGCCCCAGCAGTACAAAATCGACAAGGTTGCAGAGATCGAGTCCCGTATCGCCGAGAACGCCGGTCTGTTCGTCGTCAACTACAACGGTCTGACGGTTAAGCAGGCTCAGGAGCTGCGTCATCAGCTTCGCGAGTGCGGCGCCGAGATGAAGGTCTACAAGAACAACCTGGTCAAGATCGCTCTCAAGAACCAGGAGCAGCCCGAGCTCGACGAGATCCTCGCCGGCCCCGTCGCTTATGTGTTCTACGAGTCCGAGCCGGTCGAGGCCGCTAAGGCCCTTAAGGACTTCTCCGCTCAGTCCAAGGGCGTCCTTGAGATCAAGGGCGGTATCTCCGACGGCAAGGCCGTTTCCGCTGATGATGTTAAGGCTATCGCCGAGCTGCCCACCAAGGATCAGCTTCTCGGCCAGATCGCCGGTCTCATCTCCGGTTTCGCTCGCGACATCGCTGTCTGCGTCAACGGCGTTTCCTCTGGTCTCGCTCGTTCGATCCAGCAGGTCTCCGAGCAGAAGGCAGCCTAGTTGCTGTTTTCACCCGCGGCGGCAACGCCGCACCCTTGGCGCATTCGCGCCGTGTTTTAACTGATCTCCGTGCACAGACACGGAAACCGAAAGGACTTAGAAATGGCTAAGCTTACCACCGATGAGATCATCGATGCTCTTAAGGAAATGACCCTTCTCGAGGCTTCCGAGCTCGTCAAGGCTATTGAGGACACCTTCGGCGTTTCCGCCGCTGCTCCTGCCGCTGTTGTCGCCGCTCCCGCTGCTGGCGCTGCTGAGGCCGAGGAGAAGACCGAGTTTGACGTCGTGCTCGAGGGCTTCGGCGACAACAAGATCCAGGTCATCAAGGCCGTCCGTGAGCTCACCAACCTTGGCCTGAAGGAGGCCAAGGAGGTCGTCGAGGGCGCTCCCAAGGCTGTTCTCGAGGGTGCCAAGAAGGAGGACGCCGAGGCTGCCAAGGAGAAGCTCGAGGCTGCTGGCGCTGCTGTCACCCTCAAGTAATCAGGCTTTCTCGCCAGATTTCTTTGCAGACGGGGTTCGCATTGCGAGCCCCGTCTTTTTTGTTTTTCGGTCCCTCGACATCGGTAGCTCAAACTGCCATGTTCTGTGATTTGCGTCGTATCGGGCGCCCTGCCGTTGGGCAATAAAATTGCACCATTCGAGCAATAATTTGCGTTGACCTGCTGAAGAATTGTCTCTGCCTTGTAGTGACATATAGTTCCAGCGGTAAGATGCTTGGGTATCGCAATTTGGTCTGCGGCTGTGTGCCGCACGCATGGGGCGCTTTTGCGCCTGCGAAAGGATCTTTGAATAACATGAAGGCAATCATCCCCGCCGCCGGTCTTGGCACGCGTTTTCTGCCTGGCACCAAGTGCACGCCCAAAGAGATGCTGCCGGTGCTCGACAAGCCCGTCATTCAGTACGTCGTCGAGGAGGCGCTCGACCCCGAGGAAGTCGACGACGCCATCATCGTTACTTCTCCCGGTAAGCCTGAGCTACTGAACTACTTCCAGCCCGATCGCTCGCTCGAGAACCTGCTGCGCGAGCGCGGCAAGAACGCCTATGCCGATGCCGTCGCCCACGCTGGCGGTATGCCGGTCGACTTCCGTTATCAGTACGAGCCCAAGGGCCTCGGCCATGCTATCCGCTCTGCTGCCGACGCCGTGGCAGGGGAGAACTTCCTGGTTCTTCTGGGCGACTACGTTGTGCCTAATCGCGACATCTGCGACAAGATGCTCGCCGTTTCCAAGGAGCACGGTGGAGCTTCGGTTATCGCCGTCGCTGCTTGCTCGCCCGAGGAAGTCAGCCGCTACGGCGTTATCGCCGGCGAGCGCGTCGGTTCGCTCGAGGGCGCCGAGGACGTTGCCGATGCAGAGCCGGGCGCTGTCTGGCGCATCGGCGGTCTGGTCGAGAAGCCCGCTCCCGAGGCGGCTCCGTCCAACCTGTACATTGTCGGCCGTTATCTGCTGAGCCCGCTGGTCATGGACCTGCTCGCTGATCAGCAGGCCGGCAAGGGCGGCGAGATTCAGCTCACCGACGCCATGGCCCGCTCGCTCGACCGCGAGGCTATGTACGCTGTCGTTATCGACCCGCTGTCGGGCTACGACACCGGCACCCCGTCTGGCTGGATGGCAACCAACGCCCTCATGGCCGCAAGCGATTCTCGCTTTGCCGATGCCTTCTGGGACGCCATCGACGAGCGCGGCGGATTGATGCGCAAGTAAGCCTTCGGACATCGACATTTACGGGCGCGGACCTCGGTTCGCGCCCGTTTTTTATAAGAGCTGCGATTGCCGGCTCTCTGTTCACAGAAAATATATGAACAGATGTTCGATATACATACATCTACCTGCGTGTTTTCTGCCGAAAAAATTTGCTACTCCAAAAACTCAATCGCGTCAAGGCTTTTCTTGCCCAACGGTCGGTACCTGATAAACTATTAGGTTGCGATAACTGGCGAAGCTATGCCTCGCCAACCCACCGAGCATTTCCGTGAAGGAGGAAAAACCTGGTGACCTACGCATACACTGCCACTGAGCGCAAGCGCGTCAGCTTCGGGAAAATCCCGGAGGCCATGGAGCTCCCCAACCTTATCTCTGTTCAAAGGGAATCCTTTGAGCGTTTTAAGGACGAGGGCCTTCGTGAGGCGTTCAAGGAATCCAGCCCCATCCAGAGCCAGAACCATGTTCTCGAGGTTACCTTCGGCGAGCATCAGTTCGGCGACCCCGCGCACACCGTCGAGGAGTGCCGCGAGAAGGACATGACCTATCAGGCCCCGCTTCTGACCGACGTCCGTCTCACCAACAAGGAGACCGGCGAGATCAAGGAGCAGCTCGTCTTTATGGGCGACTTCCCCATGATGACCGATCAGGGCACCTTCATCATCAACGGTACCGAGCGTATTGTCGTCTCGCAGCTCGTCCGTTCCCCGGGTGTGTACTACAGCTCCGAGATGGATTCGGGCAAGCAGATCTACAAAGCCCAGATCATCCCGTCCCGCGGTGCCTGGCTTGAGTTTGAAGTCGACAAGCGCGACCAGCTCATGGTCTCCATCGACCGTAAGCGCAAGCAGAGCGCCACGATGTTCCTGCGCGCCCTTGGCATTGCCGTAACCAACGACGACATCATCGAGCTGCTCGGCAACTCCGATGTCATTAAGCGCACCCTGGAGCGCGATACCGCTCTCACCCGCGAGGATGCCCTTATCGAGATCTACCGTCGCCTGCGCCCGGGCGAGCCTCCCACCGTGGACGCTTCCCGCAGCCTGCTCGAGGGCCTGCTCTTTAACTCGCAGCGCTACGATCTGGCCCGCGTCGGTCGTTACAAGGTCAACAAGAAGCTCAACCTCACCACCGAGGAAGAGGTCACGGTGCTCACCGACGAGGATATCGTCGCGACGCTGCGCTACCTGCTGTCCCTCGCTGCCGGCGAGCAGGGCTTCAAGGTCGACGACATCGACCACTTTGGCAACCGCCGCATCCGCACCGTCGGCGAGCTCGTCGCCAACCAGTTCCGTATCGGCATGAGCCGTATGGAGCGCGTCGTCCGTGAGCGCATGAGCTCCCAGGACATCGACGAGATCACCCCGCAGTCGCTCATCAACATCCGTCCGATCGTGGCCTCCATCAAGGAGTTCTTCGGTTCCTCGCAGCTCTCGCAGTTCATGGACCAGGCGAACCCCCTGACCGGTCTGACCCACAAGCGCCGTCTGTCCGCACTCGGCCCTGGCGGTCTTGCCGGCCACAAGTCCGGCTCCAGCCGCCGCACCAACGTGCCGACGGCCGTCCGCGACGTTCACAACTCGCACTACAGCCGCATGTGCCCGATCGAGACCCCCGAAGGCCCCAACATCGGCCTGATCGGCTCGCTCGCCCTCTACGCCCGCGTCAACGAGTACGGCTTCATCGAGGCTCCGTTCCGTCGCGTCGAGAACGGCGTTGCCACCGACCAGATCGACTGGATGACCGCTGACGAGGAAGAGAAGCACGTCATCGCGCCGGCCAACACGCCGCTCGATCCCAAGACCAACGAGTTCATCACGACCGATGCCGAGGGCAAGCTTGTCCGTCCGCACACCGTGATCGCCCGTACCCGCGACTTCGACGGCTCCTTCGGCGCTCCCGCCGACGTGCCTGTCGAGGACGTCGACTACATGGACGTCTCGCCGCGTCAGATGCTCTCCGTCGCAGCCACGCTGATTCCGTTCCTCGAGCACGACGACGCCAAGCGTACGCTCATGGGCGCTAACATGCAGCGTCAGGCCGTGCCGCTGGTTCACCCCGCCGCTCCCTATGTCGGTACCGGCATGGAGCGTCGCGCCGCCCTGGACTCTGGCGAGGTCACCCTGGCCAAGAACGCCGGCGAGGTCATCTTTGCCGACGCTTCCAAGATTATCGTCAAGCATGCCGGTGGCATGGACGAGTACCACCTGGCCAAGTACCAGCGCTCCAACCAGTCCACCTGCATCAACCACCGTCCGCTCGTGCGCGTCGGTGACACCGTTGAGCAGGGCGAGCCTCTGGCCGACGGTCCTTCGACCGATCATGGCGAGCTTGCACTGGGCCAGAACCTCACCGTGGCATACATGCCGTGGGAAGGCTTCAACTACGAGGACGGTATCGTCGTGTCCGAGCGCCTGGTGGCCGAGGACCTGCTGACGACCATCAATATCACCCGTCACGAGATCGACGCCCGCGACACCAAGCTCGGCCCCGAGGAGATCACTCGCGAGATCCCGAACCTCTCCGAGGACATGCTTGCCAACCTCGACGAGGACGGCATCATCCGCATCGGCGCCGAGGTCGGCCCTGGCGACATCCTGGTCGGCAAGGTCACGCCTAAGGGCGAGAGCGCTCTGACCGCCGAGGAGCGCCTGCTGCGCGCCATCTTCGGTGCCAAGGCTCACGACGTTCGCGACACCTCCCTCAAGATGCCTCACGGCGCTTACGGTCGCGTCATCGACGTCGTCCGCTTTAGCCGCGAGAACGGCGACGACCTGGCCCCCGGCGTCAACGAGCAGGTGCGCGTCTACGTCGCCCAGCGTCGTAAGATTCAGCAGGGCGATAAGATCGCCGGCCGCCACGGCAACAAGGGTGTTATCTGTAACGTTCTGCCGGTCGAGGACATGCCCTACATGGCAGACGGTACCCCGATCGACGTTATCCTCAACCCGCTGGGCGTTCCTTCGCGTATGAACGTCGGCCAGCTGCTCGAGTGCCACCTTGGCTGGGCTGCTGCCTGCGGTTGGGATACCGAGCAGGCCGACTCCGACAAGTACGTCCCCGGTCCGTTCTTCACTGCGACGCCCGTCTTCGACGGCGCCAAGGAGGACGAGATCGCCGAGGTCATCCGTCGCGCCAACAAGAACATGCTCAACAAGGCCACCGCTGCCTTTGGCGATCACATGCGTCCCGAGTTCGTCACCCAGCTTGACGAGCGCGGCAAGACCCGTCTGTTCGACGGCCGCACCGGCGAGGAGTTCCGCGAGCCCATTACCGTGGGTACGTCCTACATCCTCAAGCTCGGCCACATGGTCGACGACAAGATCCACGCCCGTTCGACCGGCCCTTACAGCTTGGTTACCCAGCAGCCGCTGGGCGGCAAGGCTCAGTTCGGCGGCCAGCGCTTCGGCGAGATGGAAGTTTGGGCACTGTACGCATACGGTGCTTCCAACGTCCTGCAGGAGATCCTGACCGTCAAGTCCGACGATACCGTGGGCCGCGTCAAGACCTACGAGTCCATTGTCAAGGGCGAGAACGTCCCGGTTCCGGGTATCCCCGAGTCCTTCAAGGTTCTCGTCAAGGAGATCCGTTCCCTCGCGCTGGACATCGAGCCCATGCACGATGCCGACGAGGACGCCTCCGCCCCTGTGACCGCCGAGGAGACCTCTGCTCTCGACGACCTGGCTGCGCTTGCCGGCGTTGACGCCGACGTCGAGGCCCAGGATGCCGAGACCGCCGAGGCACCCGAGGCTGTCGCCGCCACGACCACTGATAAGGAGTAGTTGACTGTGGCAGATTTCGAAGCTACTGATTTTGACTCGGTAAAGATCTCCCTTGCCTCCGCCGACCAGATCCGTTCCTGGTCGCACGGTGAGGTCAAGAAGCCGGAGACCATCAATTACCGTACCCTCAAGCCCGAGAAGGACGGCCTGTTCTGCGAGAAGATCTTCGGTCCCGCCAAGGACTGGGAGTGCTCCTGCGGCAAGTACAAGGGCATCCGCTTTAAGGGCATCGTCTGCGAGCGCTGCGGCGTCGAGGTCACCTCGGCCAAGGTGCGTCGCGACCGCATGGGCCACATCGAGCTCGCCGCTCCCGTGTCCCACATCTGGTACTTCAAGAGCCCCACGAGCTTCCCGATGAGCCGTATGCTCGACATCAAGTCCAAGGACCTCGAGAAGGTTCTGTACTTTGCCAGCTATATCATCACCGAGGTCGACTACGAGGCCCGCGAGGCCGACGCTGACGACCTGCGCGAGGAGCTCGCCGCCGATCTGGAAGAGATCGATGCCGAGTGCGCCCGCCAGATCGAGTCTCTCAAGGAGCAGGGCAACCCCGAGAACTTTGACGAGTTCTCCGACGAGGAGCCGCTGACCCCCGAGGAGATCGCCTCTGGCATCGTCGACATCGAGGAAGAGTGCAAGGACGAGAAGCAGCTCCGCACGGACGCCTTCAACGCCTTCATGAAGCTCACCGAGCGCGACCTCATCTCCGATGAGCCGCTGTTCCGTGAGATGACCCGTTACTACTCCATGTACTTCAAGGGTGGTATGGGTGCCGAGGCCGTCCGCGACCTGCTCGCTGCCATCGATCTCCCCTCCGAGGCCGAGAAGCTCAAGGCCATCATCGCCGACGAGGACTCCCAGAAGCAGAAGCGCGAGAAGGCCGTCAAGCGCCTCGAGGTCGTTGACGCCTTCCTGAAGGGCGGCAACAGCCCCGCGAACATGATCCTGGATGTCATCCCGGTCATTCCGCCCGATTTGCGCCCGATGGTCCAGCTCGACGGCGGCCGCTTCGCCGCGTCCGACCTCAACGACCTGTATCGTCGCGTGATCAACCGTAACAACCGACTCAAGCGCCTGCTCGACCTGGACGCCCCCGCGATCATCGTGAATAACGAGAAGCGCATGCTCCAGGAGTCCGTGGACGCCCTGTTCGACAACGGCCGTCGTGGTCGCCCGGTCTCTGGCCGTGGCGGTCGCCCGCTCAAGTCGCTCGCCGAGGCCCTCAAGGGCAAACAGGGTCGTTTCCGTCAGAACCTGCTGGGCAAGCGTGTCGACTACTCCGGCCGTTCGGTCATCGTTACCGACCCCAAGCTGCTGCTGCACCAGTGCGGTCTGCCCAAGACCATGGCGCTGGAGCTCTTCAAGCCCTTCGTCATGAAGCGCCTGGTCGAGCTTGGCAAGGTCGAGAACATCAAGGGCGCCAAGCGCGCTATCGACCGTGGCGCCACCTTTGTGTGGGATATCCTCGAAGAGGTCATCGACGGCCGCGTCGTGCTGCTCAACCGTGCACCGACCCTGCACCGCCTGTCCATCCAGGCCTTTGAGCCGGTGCTGGTCGAGGGCAAGGCTATCCACCTGCACCCGCTGGTCTGCTCGCCCTTCAACGCCGACTTCGACGGCGACCAGATGTCTGTCCACGTGCCGCTGTCCAGCCAGGCCCAGGCCGAGGCTCGCGTGCTCATGCTCTCTGCGAACAACCTGCGCTCGCCGGCATCCGGCAAGCCGGTCAACATCCCCTCGCAGGACATGATCATCGGTGTGTACTACCTCACTCAGGTCCGCGACGGTCTGCCGGGCGAGAACCACGTGTTCGCCAGCTTCGACGACGCGCTGCACGCCTATGACTGCCGCTCCGAGGTCGACATGCAGGCCAAGATCCAGGTCCGCGTGTCCGCCGAGAACGCCAACGTCATCAACGAGGACGGCACTCGTATCTTCCGCGTCAAGAACGGCAAGAACGAGTTTGTCGACTACGACGTCACCGGCAACAAGACCGCGCGCTTCGAGACCTCCATCGGCCGCATCATCTTCAACCGCCAGTGCCTGCCCGAAGACTATGAGTTCATGAACTACAAGATGGTCAAGGGCGATGTGGCCAAGCTGGTTGCGGACTGCTGCGATCGCTATCCCGAGGCCAAGGTCGGCCCGATTCTCGACGCCATCAAGTACTCCGGCTTCCACTACGCTACCCGCGCCGGCCTCACCATCTCGGTGTGGGACGCTCTCATCCCTGCCGAGAAGCAGGAGCTGCTCGATCGCGCCCAGGCCAACGTCGACCAGATCAACGAGTACTTCGAGGAGGGCTTCATCAACGAGACGGAGCGCCACATCGAAGTCGTTAACGAGTGGACCGCTTGTACCGATAAGGTTGCAGCGCTCATGCTCGACATGTTCGACGAGGAGAACCCGCTGTACATGATGGCCGACTCCGGCGCCCGTGGTTCTAAGACCCAGCTGCGTCAGCTCGGCGGCATGCGTGGCCTGATGGCAGACATGTCCGGCGAGACGATCGACCTTCCCATTAAGGCGAACTTCCGCGAGGGCCTGCTGCCGCTCGAGTACTTCATTTCGACCTACGGCGCCCGTAAGGGCCTGGTCGATACCGCATCCCACACCTCGGACTCTGGTTACCTGACCCGTCGTCTGGTCGACGTGGCCCAGGACGTCATCGTCCGCGAGGAGGACTGCGGCACGCACGAGGGCGTCACCTACAACCTCATCATCCCCGGCACCACCGACCTCAACACCGACCTCGTCGGCCGTTGCTTCATCGAGGACGTCGTGGCTCCCGATGGCACCGTGCTCTTTGAGCAGGACGGCTACATCGAGAAGGTTGCCGACATTCAGAAGATGGTCGATGCCGGCCTTAAGAAGGTCAAGCTCCGCGCGCTGCTCACTTGCCGCTCCAAGTACGGCGTGTGCCAGAAGTGCTACGGCTGGGATCTTTCCACCCGTCGTCCGGTCGCCATCGGTACCGCGGTCGGCATTATTGCCGCCCAGTCCATCGGCGAGCCCGGTACGCAGCTTACGATGCGTACCATTCACTCCGGCGGCGTCGCTGGCGTCGACGATATTACGCAGGGTCTGCCTACGGTCAGCCGTATGTTCGATATCGTCGGCAACGTCAACGAGAAGATTCTGGGTCGCGAGGCCGAGCTGGCTCCGTACTCCGGCCACCTCTCGATTAAGCCCGAGAAGTCCGAGTACGTGCTGACGCTCACCGACTCCGAGGACCACACCCGTGTCCTCGACGAGCGTCGCGTCCCCGCTTCGGTTCGCTTTATGCCCGAGATCGAGGACGGCTGCGAGGTTCGCGCCGGCGACCAGATCACCAAGGGCTTCGTCAACTTCCGCAACCTGCGCAAGCTGACCGACATCGAGTCGACGATGCACACCTTCGTCGAGAGCGTCAAGGACGTCTACACCAGCCAGGGCGTCGACCTGAACGACAAGCACATCGAGGTGCTCGCACGTCAGATGCTGCGTCGCGTTCAGATCACCAACCCCGGTGACTCCAAGTACCTGCTTGGTCAGTACGTCGACCGCTACGAGTTCGCCGACGAGGTCGAGCGCGTTGCCCGTCTGGGCGGTCAGGCTCCTGTGGCCGAGCCCGTCATCCTGGGTACGCTCAAGGTCGCGTCCAACATCGACTCCTGGCTGTCGAGCGCTTCGTTCATCCGTACCGCCGGCGTCCTTACCGAGGCTGCCATCGAGGGCAAGGTCGACCACCTGCTCGACCTTAAGTCCAACGTCATCGTCGGTAAGAAGATCCCGGCCGGTACCGGCCTCAAACCGTACGCCAACGCCAAGCTGACGTATCGTACGGCCGACGGCTACGTGGACATCGACGGCCCGGCTTCGCCCAACGCCAAGTCGCTGCCCGAGTGGGCTCCTGTGGAGCTCAAGGACCTGGACGAGCAGCTCCCGCAGCAGCTCGACTGGGCCGGCTACGACGAGTTCGGTGGTGCTGACGGTTCGTTCACCCGCAACGGCCACACCATCTCCGCCGAGAAGGCTCGCCTGTACCTGTTCGACGACCTGGGCGTGTCGCAGCGCTGGACCAACAAGTTCAGCGAGGTCGGCATCGAGACGGTCGGCGACCTGGTCGGCAAGTCCGAGGAAGATCTGCTGCGCATCGATGGCATCGGTGCCAAGGCGATCGAGGAGCTCCGTGACGGCCTCGAGGCCCACGACCTGCTCTACATCCTCGAGAACAACGACGACGTTGCCGACGAGGAAGACCTCTCGCAGCTGCTGCAGATGGTCTTTAGCCCCGACGGTCCGGACGATATCCTGCTGGGTACCTCCGCTCCGACGCATCACGCCGACGCCGACGAGGAGCTCCTGGGCGCCCCGATCGACGACAAGAAGGCTCCCGCCAACGGTGCCATCAACGAGGACATGGCGTCCCTCGACGAGCTGCTCAACCAGCTCGTGGACACCGACGACGCCGAAGAGGCCAAGGACAACGACGAGGAGTAATTTCCTAGTACGTTAACCTCCCTTCCAAAGACCCGTTTCCCAACAGGGGAGCGGGTCTTTTTTGTTGAAGAAAACCTGCCAAAAGGGGATAGGTTTATTTTGGTAGGTTTTTCCTGCTTGAATTTGAAACATTCCGTTCGGTCAAAGCGTATCTATGGTGAGGGCCTCAGAAAGAATCATTAACGTCACCGGGAGGTGATTATGGAAGAACAAGCATTTAGACAGGCGGTCGAGGATCACCGTGATGTCGTGTTTCGAATCGCATTGACGTACCTGCGCGATCGTGCCGACGCCGACGATGTTGCCCAGGATGTCTTTCTTAAGCTGCTTAAAAGCGATGGACATTTTGAAAGTTGGGAACATCTTCGTCGATGGCTTATCCGGGTCACGATCAATGAATGCAAATCGCTCTTTCGAAAGCCATGGAGGCGTGTGGAGGATATTGAGAACCTGGCCGATTCGCTTTCGGCGGCGCAGGATGAGACCAAGGCGGTCCTGTCAGACGTTATGCGACTTCCGGAGCGATTCCGCGTTCCCATCGTGCTCTATTACTATCTGGGCTTTTCGACCTCAGAGATTGCCGAGTTGTTGCATGTACCAGCCGCGACCGTTCGAACGCGTTTAGCTCGCGGTCGATCGAAGCTCAAATTCATCCTAGAGGAGGGCGACCGTGAAATCCAATCAAATCAAGCAGGCCTTCGAGTCCATCCAAGCCGATAGCGATCTTGCAGATCGCGTCCTAAATACCGCTGCGGGTGAGCCGCTTCATCGAAAGGGCCACGCGAAGTCTCTCTATGTTGCCGTAATCGGATGTCTCGCCGGAGTGTTGGCGACCGGAGGGGTCGCCTACGCCGTTATCAATTCCAGCTATTTTGCCTCAGCCTGGGGAAACCACGGCAATGGGGATTCCATTACCTGGACCAACGGCGGCTCATCGGGGGCTAAATACACCTACACCAGAGAGTTTGGTGACGGCATTGCGCCCCAAAGCCTGGAGGGCAAAGTCCAGAAGGTTAATCTGTCCGTCGAGGGTAACGGCTATACGCTTGATATCCATGAGATGGCTATCGATAAAAACGGTTGCGGTGCCGTGACGTTTACGCTGTCCAATCCAAATGGCGTTAACTACTACAAGCCGGCAGCAGAGACGGGCGAACTTGTTCTCTATGGTGAAGAAGAACAAGGCATCGGCACGCCCAGCATGAACTTCGGCGAGGAATGGGCTGACACACGCTGCACCATTGATAAGGACACATCAAGCGACACGGTCATTAATGGCACGATGTACTTTGCCTCTATGGATCGCGAGCGAGGTTTTCAGCATGCGGTCACCTGGAATATCTCGTGGACCGAGGGCGAAGGCGAGGATGCGAAGCCGTTCGAGGCATCGACGCCCGAGTTTAGCGTTGGAGCTTACGTCGATACAAAGGAACTCCGCTCCGATGACTCGCCTCTCGAGATCAGCCCGTTTTCTATCCAGACACACATCGATGATTTGGGCATTGACGCAGTCACGAAGAAGTTGACGGTTACCTACAAGGATGGATCGGAGCAGATTATCGAAGATGACGACGCAGGGGCGTTCAACTTATATTTTTCTTATACGCGCAATAGCGGAGAGAACATCTCGGTGCCGACAAAACTGATCAATGTCGATCAAGTGGTCTCGGTAACCCTTGAGGGCACGAGATACACGTCAGCAGGAGAGACCGAAACAGAAGTACCCTTTACCATCGTTTATTCGTAAAGTCTAGGCCGCTTCCCAAGAGGGGAAGCGGCCTATTTTGCGGTAAATGGGCGGTTAGAGCGAGCGGTATTCGTCTGAATTTCGGAAGTATGCGGCAAAATCTTGATAGGCCGCCCGGGCCGGGGATCCGCCCATGCGCACAGGAAGGGATCCCTTTTGTGTAGGGTTTGCGGAAATATGCCCATTTTGGGATACGCCCGGCGGCGTGGTCTGTTGACGACACAGCTAACGCCACGTATCCTATCGAACTGCGTGTTTCGTAGGGGGATGCTGACCCCTCGATTCAAGCCGTTGCACTTTACAGAAAGCTGGAATCATTCGAGAAGGAGTACGCTTTGCCTACTATTAACCAGCTGGTTCGCCAGGGCCGTCGTTCCGTGCCCAAGAAGTCCAAGAACGCTGCTCTGCAGCACAACTCCCAGAAGCGCGGCGTGTGCACCCGCGTCTTCACCACGAGCCCCAAGAAGCCGAACTCGGCTCTTCGTAAGGTTGCCCGTGTTCGCCTCGTCAACGGCATCGAAGTTACTGCTTACATCCCGGGTGAGGGCCACAACCTGCAGGAGCACTCCATCGTGCTCGTCCGCGGCGGTCGTGTCCGTGACCTCCCTGGTGTCCGTTATCACGTCATCCGTGGCGCCTACGACGCTGCTCCGGTCCAGAACCGTATGCAGGCCCGTTCCAAGTACGGTGCTAAGCGCCCCAAGGCTAAATAAGCCAGATAACGTTTTGATACTTTCGCCGTGTGCCGCCTAAGCGCCGCACGGTAGACACTTAAGGAGATTTCACATGCCGCGTCGTGCAGCAGCTAATCGTCGTGAGGTTCAGCCTGACGCCGTTTACAACAACCGCCTGGTGACTCAGCTCATCAACAAGGTCCTTCTTGACGGCAAGAAGGCCACCGCTGAGCGCATCGTTTACACCGCTTTCGAGATCGTTGCCGAGAAGTCCGAGGGTGGCGACGCTCTCGCTACCTTCAAGAAGGCTATGGACAACGTCAAGCCCACGCTCGAGGTTAAGCCCAAGCGTGTCGGTGGCGCTACCTATCAGGTCCCGATGGAGGTCAACTCCCGTCGTTCCACCGCTTTGGGTATCCGCTGGATCGTCAACTTCTCCCGCGCTCGCAAGGAGAAGACCATGGCCGAGCGTCTCGCCAACGAGATCCTCGACGCTTCCAACGGCCTGGGCGCTTCCGTCAAGAAGCGTGAGGACGTCTTCAAGATGGCCGAGGCCAACCGCGCGTTCTCTCACTATCGTTGGTAAGTTAAGGTAAGGAACTAACATGGCTAAGCCTAAGTACAAGCTTTCCGATACCCGTAACATCGGCATCATGGCTCACATCGATGCCGGTAAGACCACCACGACCGAGCGTATTCTTTACTACACCGGTAAGACCCACAAGATCGGTGAGGTCCATGAGGGCGCTGCCACCATGGACTGGATGGTTCAGGAGCAGGAGCGCGGCGTAACCATTACCTCCGCTGCTACCACGTGCTTCTGGAACAAGGACGGTAAGGACTACCGCATCCAGATCATCGACACCCCGGGCCACGTTGACTTCACCGCCGAGGTCGAGCGCTGCCTGCGCGTCCTCGATGGCGCTGTCGCCGTCTTCGACGCCGTTGCCGGCGTTCAGCCCCAGTCTGAGACCGTTTGGCGTCAGGCTTCTACCTTCAACGTCCCTCGCATCGCCTTCATCAACAAGTATGACCGCGTGGGCGCTGACTTCTTCAACGCTATCGAGACCATGAAGGATCGTCTCGACGCTAACGCCGTGGCCGCTCAGGTCCCGATGGGCGCCGAGGACAACTTCTGGGGCGTCATCGACCTGGTCACCATGACTGCATGGGACTTCAAGGCCGACGAGAAGGGTATGACCTACCCCGAGCCGATGGACGAGATCCCGGCTGAGTTTGCCGACATCGCTGCCACCAAGCGCGAGGAGCTCCTCGACGCCGCTGCCAGCTTTGACGACGAGCTCATGGAGAAGATCCTCATGGAGGAGGACTTCACCGTCGAGGAGCTCAAGGCTGCTCTGCGCAAGGGTGTTCTGGCCAATGAGCTCAACCTCGTCTTCGTCGGCTCCGCCTACAAGAACAAGGGCGTTCAGGAGCTGCTCGACGCTGTCGTCGACTACCTGCCCAGCCCGCTCGACGTCGAGGCCGTCACCGGTACCGATCCGGACACCGGCGAGGAGATCCAGCGTCATCCTTCCTTCGACGAGCCCTTCTCCGGCCTGGTCTTCAAGATCATGACCGACCCGTTCGTCGGTAAGCTCACCTATGTCCGCGTTTACTCCGGCCGCGCCGAGTCCGGCTCCTACGTGGTCAACGCTTCCAACGGTCAGCGCGAGCGCCTCGGCCGCATCCTCGAGATGAACGCCGCCGAGCGTATCGACCGTGACGACGCTGCCGCCGGCGACATCGTCGCTTGCGTCGGCTTCAAGAACTCCACCACCGGCGACACCCTGTGCGCCGAGGGCAAGGAGATCGTCCTCGAGAAGATCGAGTTCGCTAAGCCCGTTATCGACGTTGCCATCGAGCCCAAGACCAAGGCCGAGCAGGACAAGATGTCCCTTGCTCTGACCAAGCTCGCCGAGGAGGACCCGACCTTCCAGGTGTCCACCAACCACGAGACCGGTCAGACCATCATCGCCGGCATGGGCGAGCTGCACCTCGAGATCATCGTCGACCGTCTGCTCCGTGAGTTCAAGGTTGACGCTAACGTTGGTAAGCCCCAGGTTGCCTACCGCGAGACCGCTGGTCACGACGTCGAGAAGGCTGAGGGCAAGTTCGTCCGTCAGTCCGGCGGTCGCGGTCAGTACGGCCACGCCGTCATCAAGCTCGAGAAGATGGAGGAGGGCTTCGGCTACGAGTTCGTCAACGCTATCGTCGGCGGCGTCGTGCCCAAGGAGTACATCCCGTCCATCGACAAGGGCATCCAGGAGGCCCTGAACACCGGTGTTATCGCCGGCTTCCCGGTCCTCGACGTTAAGGTCACCCTGTTCGACGGTTCTTACCACGAGGTCGACTCCTCCGAGGCCGCCTTCAAGATCGCCGGTTCCATGGCTATCAAGGACGCCCTCAAGAAGTCCGATCCGCAGCTGCTCGAGCCGATCATGGCTGTCGAGGTCGAGACCCCCGAGCAGTACATGGGCGACGTTATGGGCAACCTCTCCGGTCGCCGCGGCAAGATCGAGGGCATGGAGGATCGCAAGAACAGCAAGCTCATCCGTGCCAAGGTGCCGCTGGGCGAGATGTTCGGTTACGCTACCGACCTTCGCTCCCAGACCCAGGGCCGTGCATCTTACACGATGCAGTTCGACTCTTATGAGCCCGCGCCCAAGTCCATCGTGGACGAGGTCATGAGCAAGAACGCCTAAGTTCGAGCTCCTTGTTACGTAATCCGCGAGAACATCTCTCGCACTCTTTGGAGGTTTAAGTTGGCTACCCAGAAGATCCGCATTCGCCTCAAGGGCTATGATCACGAGGTCGTCGATCAGTCCGCGAAGCTCATCGTCGAGACCGCTCAGAAGACCGGCGCTCGCGTTTCCGGTCCTGTCCCCCTGCCCACCGAGCGCAACTTGTACACGGTTATCCGCTCGCCGCACGTGAACAAGGACTCCCGTGAGCAGTTCGAGATGCGCACCCACAAGCGCCTCATCGACATCCTCGACCCCACCTCGGGCACTGTTGATTCGCTCATGCGTCTCGACCTCCCCGCTGGCGTCGACATCGACATCAAGCTCTAAGCGATATCGCTCATAGCTTAAAGGGCCCCGCTGCCGTTATGGCAGCGGGGCCCTTTTGTTTTGAGTTTAGATTTTGGGATAGGGAATTCGTCTGCCGAGCTGACGGCTGCGGCGCCCTATTCGCTCAGGGGGCGCAAGGACGCTTCTTCGAAGTGGAAGACGCACAAGCCGCTCTCGGTCTCAATGCTTGCGCGGCCGCAATCGTCGACCGTTCTAAATATGCCGCGTGCCAGCTCGTCTCCAGCGGGGGAGCGGGCGATAACGTGCTTCCCAATCCAATTGAGGTGAGCGATATATTCGTCGTGGACGGGCGCGAGCGGTCCGGCGTCTTCTTCCATGGCGTTGAGGCGTTCTGCCCACGCATCTACAGCGTTCACGACTGCGTGATAGACCTGTTTGAGTAGCACATCGACGGCGGGAACGTTCTCGTTGAGTTCCGAGAGACCGATTGCGGGCAGGCCGCCATCGGGAACCTCCGCGGGCACATAGTTCACGTTGACGCCGATGCCACAGACCGCAAAGGGGTTGCCTTCGTTATCGCGTCCGGCCTCGACCAGAATGCCGCCGAGCTTGCGTCCTCGCGCGACCAGGTCGTTGGGCCATTTGAGGCCAATCTCGTTTGCAAGACCCTGCTTTTCGAGTGCTTCGAGCACCGCTAGGCCGCTGACGGCGGCAAGACCAGAATACTTTGCGGGATTAACGCATGGACGCAGGACAATCGAAAGCAATAAGTTGCCGACGGTTGAGTCCCACTTGTGCCCGCGCCGGCCGCGTCCTGCCGTTTGCGCACGGGCGGCAAGTCCTGTGCCGTGCGGCGCACCCTGTTTTCCTGCCTCGAGCAGGTCATCGTTGGTCGATCCGGTTACGTCGACAATCGTTAATTGGGCATCCATAGCGGCTGCTACCTCCTTATTGAATAAGTGAATGACGCAATGGTGTCGAGAGATAGACACAATGTGAAGCCTTTGTCGCATTTGGACAATTTAATGTTAACACGTCAACAAAGACTGAAATGCGTTATCCTCTCTTGGTCGATGTAAACACGTCAACAACTCAAAGGAGGTTAGTGATGGGTTTCACGATTCTGGGAACAGGCTCGGCGCTTCCTAAGCGCAGTGTTTCCAATGACGAGCTGTCTGAGTTCCTCGATACCTCGGATGAGTGGATTTTTACCCGTACAGGCATCAAGAGCCGCCGCGTCTGCACCACCGAGTCACTCGACGACCTTGCCGTAGCGGCGAGCGAGCAGGCACTCCAGGTGTCCGGAATCGACGCGAGCCAGCTGGATCTAATCGTCTGCTCGACGACAACGGGTGACCATCTTGTTCCCGCCGAGGCATGTGCCGTAGCCGAGCGTCTGGGCGCGACGTGTCCTGCCTTCGATGTCTCGGCGGCCTGCGCCGGCTTCGTATTTGCGCTCGATGTCGCCGAGGGCTATATCGCCCGAGGACGAGCCGAGCATGCGCTTGTCGTTGCGGCCGAGCAGATGACGCGCGCGCTCGAGTGGACCGACCGTGCCACCTGCGTGCTATTTGGCGATGGGGCAGGCGCCGCAGTGATTGAAGCTGGGGGAGACAACCCCCTTGCCGTTGAGCTTTCGACGGCACCCGACGTCGAGACGTTGCGCGTTCCCGGCCTGGTCGGCACCTCGCCGTTTAAGGCCTCCGCAGATAGCGCGAGCGTGCTGTCCATGAATGGCCGCCGCGTGTTCAAGTTCGGCGTCAACGCCATCTGCGACACGGTCCATAAGCTTGCGATCGATGCGGGCATTTCGGTCGAAGACATCGATCATTTTGTATTCCATCAGGCTAACGAACGAATCCTGAGCCAGGCGGTCAAGCGCCTGGGCGTGCCGGACGAGCGCGTGGTTCGCACGTTGCGCGAGACCGGCAACATTTCGAGCGCATGCATTCCGCTTGCCCTCGACCGGCTGGCAAACGCCGGTGCACTTCGCACGGGTGACACCATCGCCTTGGTTGGATTTGGCGCCGGTCTGGATATAGGTGGCTACCTGCTTCGTTGGAAGTAGTTGCACATAGGAAAAAACGCCCCTAGGGCACAAACAAAGGAGAACTACCATGGCAGATCAGAAGACCTTCGAGCGCGTTTGCGACGTTATCCGCGAGACCGCTGGCCTTGACGACGTCGAGATGAAGCCCGAGTCCACGCTCGAGGAGATTGGTCTCGACAGCCTGGGCACCGTCGAGATCCTCGTCGCCGTCGAGGACGAGTTTGGCATCCAGCTTGATACCGAGGAGAACCCCAAGACGGTCGGCGAGTTCGCCGATACGGTCGAGGCGGCATTGGAGAAGTAGAGATGCTCAAGACTCCTCTCTGCGATCTGCTCGGCATCGAAAAGCCCGTGTTCCAGGGCGGTATGGCCTGGATTGCCGATGCCTCGCTGGCGTCCGCAGTGTCCGAGGCGGGTGGCTTAGGCATCATCGCGGCCATGAACGCCGACGCCAACTGGCTTCGCGACCAGATTCATAAGCTGCGCGCCAGGACGGATAAGCCCTTTGGCGTCAACGTCATGCTCATGAGCCCGTTTGCCGACGAGGTCGCGCAGGTCGTGATTGACGAGCGAGTGCCGGTCGTCGTGACGGGCGCCGGCAATCCCGCCAAGTACATGAAGGCGTGGAACGAGGCGGGCATCAAGGTCATCCCGGTCGTTGCCTCGGTGGCGCTGGCGCGCCTCGTGGCACGTCGTGGAGCCACGGCGGTTGTTGCCGAGGGTACCGAATCGGGCGGCCATATTGGCGAGACCTCGACGATGGCACTGGTGCCGCAGGTCGTCGATGCGGTCGACATTCCCGTAGTGGCTGCCGGCGGTATTGCCGACGGCCGTGGCGTGGCGGCCGCCTTTATGCTGGGCGCTGCCGGCGTCCAGGTGGGTACGCGCTTTCTCGTTGCAAATGAGTGCACCGTCTCGGAGCAGTACAAGGAGATGGTCCTGAAGGCCAACGACACTTCGACGCGTGCGACCGGCCGCTCGACGGGACATCCGGTGCGCGCCCTCAAGAGCCCCTTCACCAACGCCTACGCCAAGAGCGAGGCGGCGGGCGTAAGTGTCGAGGAGCTCGGGGCCATGGGCACGGGCGCCCTTCGCAAGGCCGCCAAGGACGGCAATTACGAAGAGGGTTCGTTTTTGTGTGGACAGATTGCCGGCATGGTTAGCGAGCGCCAGAGCGCACGCGAAATCATTGACGACCTGGTCGATGGCGCCGAGCATGTCCTGAAGGGTGCGTCCGCATGGGTAGCGTAGCGTTTCTGTTTGCAGGCCAGGGTGCCCAGCATCCCGCGATGGGCGTCGACCTTATCGAAGCATCGCCGGCGGCTGCCGAGGTGTTCGCCATTGCCGACGAGGTGCGCCCGGGGACCAACGAGCAGTGCCAGAGTGCCTCCAAGGAGGAGCTGTCACAGACCGAGAATACGCAGCCGTGCGTGTTCGTTCACGACCTGGCAGCGGCTGCCGCCCTGCGCGAGCGCGGCGTGGTGCCTGCCGCCTGTGCAGGATTCTCGCTGGGCGAGGTCGCCGCGCTCACCTTTGCGGGGGCGTTCGATACGCGAGCGGGCTTTGAGCTTGTGTGCGAGCGCGCGGCGCTGATGGCCGCGGCTGCCGAGCGCCATCCGGGCGGTATGCGCGCCGTCATCAAGCTTGATGCGGCGCAAGCCGAGAACCTGGCTGCGCAGGCCGGCGAGGACTGCTGGCCGGTCAACTACAACAGCCCCCAGCAGACGGTTGTGGCCGGAGCGCCCGATGCGTTGCAGGAGCTCGACGTCCTCGTAAAAGAGGCTGGCGGCCGCGCTATGAAAGTCGCGGTGTCGGGTGCATTTCATAGCCCCTATATGGCTGAGGCAACTGAGGGGCTGGCGACATATATCCAAGCCGGCCACGCGCCGTTTCCGCTGCTGATTCCGGTCATGGCAAACATGACAGCGGCGCCCTATCCGGCGGACCCGCGAGCGGCATCGGATGTCTTGGCCAACCAGGTGAGCCATGCCGTTCGCTGGGTCGACACGCTGCATGCTCTGCAGGATCAGGGCATCGATACGTTTATTGAGGTCGGACCTGGCAAAACGCTGTCGGGTCTGGTCAAGCGTACGCTGAGCGACGTTCGCGTGTATTCGTGCGAAACGGCCGAGCAGGTCGCAGCTATTGTCGACGAGCTCGCATAGTCCACAGGGCTGTAACCCGAAAGGAATGACATGGGCAACTTGAACAACGGCGCGCTCGAGCGCAACGACTCACGTCGCGTGGCACTGGTCACGGGCGGATCGCGTGGTATCGGCCGCGCCTGCGCTGTCGGTCTGGCGGAGGACGGCTTTGATATCGCTGTCGTCTATGCCGGCAGCGTCGATGCGGCGCGCGAGACGTGCGAAGCCTGCGAGGCGGCTGGCGCCACAGCACGTGCATATCAATGCGACGTGGCCGACCCCGCCGCCGTCAACACATGCGTGGAGACGGTCCTCAACGACTTTGGCTCCATTTGGGCGCTCGTCAACAACGCGGGCATCACCCGCGATGGCCTGCTCATGCGCATGGGCGATGACGCCTTCAATCACGTGCTCGATGTCAATCTCAAGGGAACATTCAATATGGCGCGCGCGCTCACCAAGACCTTTATGCGCCAGCGCGGCGGTTGCGTCGTCAACATGAGCTCGGTCGTAGGCCTGATGGGCAATGCCGGGCAAGCCAACTACGCTGCCTCCAAGGCGGGCGTGATCGGCCTGACCAAGGCGGTGGCTCGCGAGCTTGCACCCCGCGGCGTACGAGTGAACGCGGTCGCCCCCGGGTTTGTCGAGACAGATATGACGGCAAAGCTCTCGGAAAAGGTGCGTGCGGCCACCGAGGACCAGATTCCCCTTAAGCGCATGGCGCAACCCGAGGAAGTGGCCGGCGTGGTGCGCTTTTTAGCGAGCGATGCGGCTGCCTACATTACGGGCGAAGTCATACGCGTCGACGGCGGAATGGCGATGTAGAAACCAGGGCCGAAGAACGGCTTGGATGAGGAGACCATGATGGAACAGAGAGTTGCAATCACCGGCATAGGTGCCGTATCGCCGCTCGGCAACACCGCGCTTGCCACCTGGGCGGCAATGTGCGCTGGCACGTGCGGCATCGGCCCGATCACGCACTTCGATACCGATGCGTTTGCCGTCAAGGTGGCGGCCGAGGTCAAGGGCTTTGACGGCAACGAGTACTTTGGCAAGCGTGACGCCAAGCATCTGGACCCCTGCGTTCAGTTTGCAATGGCGGCTTCGGACGAAGCCATGCACGATGCGGGCTTTGATGTCGAAGGCGCCATCGATCGCGAGCGCCTGGGCGTCTACGTGGGTTCAGGCGTGGGCGGCATGCAGACGCTCGTCGACAACGTCCATACGATTGCCGACCGTGGGCCCCGCCGCGCATCGCCCTATATGATCGCGATGATGATCCCCAACATGGCTTCGGGCAACATTGCGATTCGCCACAAGGCAAAGGGCCCGACCCTGCCCGTGGTGACCGCGTGCGCGACCTCGGCCCATGCGGTGGGTGAGGCGTTCCGCGCCATCAAGCATGGCTATGCCGACGCGATCCTCGCGGGCGGCGCCGAGGCGGCCATTATCCCCGATGCCGTTGCAGGCTTTACGTCCTGCCGCGCATTGACCACCAACCCCGATCCCGCGACGGCCTGCCGCCCGTTCGATGCAGACCGCGACGGCTTTGTGATGGGCGAGGGTGCCTGCGTGCTCGTACTCGAGAGCATGGAGCATGCACAGGCGCGCGGTGCGCACATTTATGCCGAGGTCGTGGGCTACGGCAACACCGATGATGCCTATCACATCACGAGCCCTGATCCCGAGGCTGCCGGCATTGCCCGCGCGATATCGCTGGCGGTGACCGAGGGCGACGTCAGGCCTTCCGAGGGCCTCTACATCAATGCCCACGGCACATCGACCAAGCTCAACGATTCGTCCGAGACGGCGGGCATTAAGCGTGCGCTCGGCGAGGACGCGGCGCGCGCCGCGCACGTCTCGTCGACTAAGTCGATGACCGGCCACATGATCGGTGCCACGGGCGCCATCGAGGTCATGGCCTGCGCCATGGCGCTCGAGCAGGGCGTGGTGCCGCCGACCATTAACTACCGCACGCCCGATCCCGCCTGCGATCTTGACTATACGCCCAATCGCGCAGTTCGCGCCGACCTTACCTGGGCGCTTTCGACCAACCTAGGCTTTGGCGGGCACAACGCCGCCATCGCGCTGCGTAGATATACGAGGAGCTAGAGCATGGATTCCAAAAGACTTGCCGAGATAGCCGATGTTATGGAGGACCGCGGTCTCACGCGCGTACGCGTTGAGGAGCCCGATGGCACCGCGGTCGAACTCGAGCGCGCGAGCGCCGCACAGCCGGTTGCCGTGCCCATGCCTATGCCGGGTGCCGTGACTGCTCCGGCGGTGGCTCCTGTCGCCATGCCTGCCGCCGCACCGGAGCCCGCCGCGCAGGCGCCTGCCACCGCACCGGAGCCCAAGGGCACCGAGGTGACCGCTCCCATGGTCGGCGTTTTCTATGCTGCCCCGGCGCCGGGCGACGAGCCGTTTGTGCACGTGGGCTCCAAGGTCAAGGCCGGCGAGACCCTCTGCATCATCGAGGCCATGAAGGTTCTCAACGAGGTGACGGCCGAGGCAGACGGCGAGGTGCTCGAGATCTGCGTGGCCGACGGCGACCTTGTGGAGTTCGGCAGTTGCCTCATGAGGATCGGATAGGTGATATCCATGAACAAAGAAGAGCTTAAAGAACTGTTGCCGCATCGCGAACCGATGCTTTTGCTCGACGAAGCCGAGCTGGTGGGCGACGAGGCCCACGGCAAGATCACGATTACGGGCGACGAATACTTTTTGCAGGGGCATTTTCCGGGAAACCCGGTGGTCCCCGGCGTGATCCAGTGCGAGATGCTCGCTCAAAACTGCTGCGTGCTGCTGATGGGCGATGAGGAGGCGCGCAGCGCGACGCCGTTCTACACGAGTCTTGACAAGGTGCGCTTTAAGCGTCCGGTGCGACCGGGCGACACGGTGGATCTGGTGTGCTCCATCACGCGTGCGCGCGGGCCGTTCCGCTTTGCGACGGGCACCGCGAGCGTCAACGGTGAGGTCTGTTGCCGCGCCGACATGTCTTTTGCACTCATGCACGAAAGTTAAGGAAGGCTTCATGTTCGACAAAGTGCTCATCGCCAACCGCGGCGAAGTCGCGGTCCGTGTTATCCGTGCGTGCCGCGATATGGGCATCAAAACCGTCGCCGTCTATTCCACGGCCGATGCGGACGCGCTGCACGTGCAACTTGCCGACGAGGCGTATTGCATCGGCGGCCCGCGTCTTGCCGAGAGCTACCTCAACGACGATGCCGTGCTCACCTGTGCCGTAAAGTCGGGCGCAAAGGCGATCCATCCTGGGTACGGCTTCTTTTCCGAGAAGGCGAGCTTCGTACGCGACTGCGACAAGTATGGCCTGGCTTTTGTCGGTCCTTCGGCCGAGGTGATCGACAGCATGGGCGACAAGGACGCCGCACGCCGAACGGCTGCCGCGGCGGGCGTGCCCATCGTGCCGGGCTGCGATTTGCTCAAAAGTCCCGAGGAGGCGACGGCCGAGGCCGAGCGCATTGGCTGTCCCGTGCTCATTAAGGCGCGCGCGGGCGGTGGCGGTCGCGGCATTCGCAAGGTCGAGCGCGTGGAAGATGCGGCAAAGGCGTTCATCGAGGCGCGTGCCGAGGGCGAGGCCGTTTTTGGCGACGGCGAGTGCTACATGGAGAAGTTCGTCGCGCCGGCGCACCATGTCGAGGTGCAGATTATGGCCGATAAGCAGGGCCATGTGTTTTCGCTCGGCGAGCGCGAGTGCTCGGTGCAGCGGCGCAACCAAAAGCTAATCGAGGAGAGCCCCGCGCCGTGCCTCGACGGACACGACGACATTCGTGCTCGCATGCACAAGGCAGCGCGTGACCTGGCTCGTGCCGTCGGCTACGAAGGAGCCGGTACCATCGAGTTCCTGTATTCGGACGACGGCAATTTCTACTTTATGGAAATGAACACGCGCTTGCAGGTGGAGCATCCGGTTACGGAGTTTGTGACCGATACCGACTTGGTCAAGTGGCAGCTGCGCGTGGCAGCCGGCCAGCCTCTGCCCTTTGAGCAGGAGGACATGCCGGTCCGCAACCACGCCATGGAGTGCCGCATCAATGCCGAAACGCCGGACTTTCTGCCGTCATGCGGAACGGTCACCGCGTTGCGTGTGCCGGGCGGTCCGCGCGTGCGCTGGGATTCCGCCATGTTTACCGGTGCGAAAGTTCCGCCGTACTACGACTCCATGCTCGGCAAGCTCATCGTGTGTGCGCCCACGCGTGACGGCGCCATTCGCAAGATGCGCTCGGCCCTGGGCGAGCTCGTGATTGAGGGCGTGAGCGAAAACAGCGAGCTTCAGCTCGACGTGCTGGCAAACGACGAGTTCTTGTCGGGCATGTACCACACCGATCTGATGGGGCATCTCTATGCTGATGAATAGAAAAGCGAAGACGGTCAACGTCCTCGAGGGACCGATGACCGAGTCGTGCGCCGAGTTTCCCGCGCGCCACGTGTTTATCAAGTGCCCGGAGTGCCGCCGCGTGATCGATGAGGCGCGCCTGCACGACAACCTCGAGGTCTGCCCTCGTTGCGGCAAACACTTTCGCGTGAGCGGGCGCGACCGCATGCGCATGACGATTGACGAGGGCACGTTTGAGGAATGGGATGCCAGTCTGGCGCCGGAGGATTTCCTCTTGTTTCCCGGCTATGCCGACAAGCTCAAGAGCGTGAGCGAGCGTTCGGGCGAGCGCGACGCCGTTGTGTGCGGCAGAGGCAAAATCTGCGGTTGCGATACGGCGCTCTTCTTTATGGACGCCAACTTTATGATGGGCTCGATGGGTTCCGTGGTGGGCGAGAAGATCTGTCGCACATTTGAGCGTGCGACCGAGCTGGGACTGCCGGTTGTCGGCTTTACCGTTTCGGGCGGTGCGCGCATGCAAGAGGGCGTGACATCGCTTATGCAGATGGCCAAGATCTCCGCGGCGGTTAGGCGCCACAGCGAGGCGGGCGGCTTGTACATCACGGTGCTCACTGACCCCACGACCGGAGGCGTAACCGCGAGTTTTGCCATGGAGGGCGACATTATCCTGGCCGAGCCCGATGCCCTGACGGCATTTGCCGGCCCGCGCGTGATCGAGCAGAACATGCATAGGCGCTTGCCCAAGGGGTTCCAGCGCTCCGAGTTTTTGCTGGAGCACGGCTTTTGCGATGCCGTTGTTCCGCGTGGCGAGGTTGCGCTCACGGTAGGCGAGCTGCTGGCGCTGCACGAAGGGCACGCGCCCGGCCTGGGGGCACCGCACGAGATCGTGCATACGGGCCGCCGCGGCAAAAAGCTGGGACATTTATTCAAGCGCTCGGCCGCGCCAAAAACCGCGCTTGAGATTGTCAAGCAGACCCGCTCGGCAGATCGCGCCACGGCGGGTGAGATGATCTCGCTGGGCCTGGATGGATTTGTGGAGCTGCACGGCGACCGTTACTTTGGTGACGACGCCGCTGTGGTGGCTGGCATTGGCTGGAAGGACGGGCGACCCGTGACGGTTATCGCCATCGAGCGCGGCACCACGACCAAAGAGCGTATGCGCCGCAACTTTGGCATGGCGCATCCCGAGGGCTACCGCAAAGCGCGTCGCCTGATGCGCCAGGCCGAAAAGTTTGGTCGACCGGTTCTGTGCCTGGTCGATACTTCGGGCGCGTTTTGCGGCGTCGGTGCCGAGGAGCGCGGCCAGGGCGAGGCGATTGCCCAGAATCTCATGGAGATGAGCGGCCTCAAGACGCCGATTGTCTCGGTGGTGACAGGCGAGGGCGGATCCGGTGGCGCGCTGGCGCTGTCTGTGGCCGATCGCATCCTGATGCTCTCGAGCTCGGCCTATTCGGTCGTGAGCCCCGAGGCCTGTGCGTCGATCCTGTGGAAAGATACCGAGCGCGCGAATGAGGCCGCCGAGGCGCTTAAGCTCACGGCCCCCGATCTGTTGGCGCTCGGCATCATCGACGGCATTGTTGACGATAGGGGCCTGTCGCATGAGGAGATCGCCGGTGCCGTCATGTCCTCGGCATTTGATGCCTTCGATACGCTTGGGCGTCTCGACGACGCGACCCTCACAAACCTCCGCTACGAAAAGTACCGCGCAATCGGTCGGTACCGCACGATGTGACAAAGGGACAGTCCGTATGTCACATTGGGAAAGGCGTTCCATGTCACAAGTTTCTAACACCTCGTTTACAACGACGGTTTCATCAAATGCCATGGCCGTGGTGGACTATCTGTCCAAAAGCATGATGTCGGCGCTGCCGTTTATTGTCTGCGCGGCGTTGTTCCGCACCGTTGCCGTCATTATGGGCGAAGGCATGCTGGGCCTGTGGTCTGCCGATTCCGAAATCTATCGCCTGTTCTACAGTTGGCTCTATAACGCCGGCTACTACTTTTTGCCCATTTATCTTGGTTGGGCGGCCGCCCGCCAGCTCGGTTGCTCGGAGCAGCTGGGCATGATGCTGGGCGGCGTATTGATTGCGCCCGATTTGCTTAAGCTCGTCGATGCCGCATCGACGACGGGGGCATCGATGACTTCCGTGTATGGCCTGCTTCCCGCGCCGGTCAACGATTACACGGCGACTGTTATTCCGGTTCTCATCTCGGTGCCCGTGCTATGGCGAGTGGAGTGTTTCTTTCAGCGCGTTATCCCTAAGGCCGTGGCGTTTTCGTTCGTTCCGTTTGCGACCATGCTTGTCATTGTTCCGGTTTCGCTGTGCATTATGGCGCCGGCGGGCAGCTATCTGGGCATGCTGTTGGGACAGCTTATGTTTATGCTTGGCAATTCCGGTGGCATCGTGTCGTTGCTTACGCTCATGGGGCTTGCCGCGGGTTGGGAGTTCCTTAAGATTGCGGGCATCAGCAACGTTGTCCTATCGCTCGCCTATGCGCAGTTTATGAGTGTGGGAACGGATTCGTGCATTCTGATCGCCGCGACGATGGCAACGTTTGCCGTTTGGGGCATGCCCTTTGGTGCGTCGCTTCGCGTTTCGGATAAGGACGAGAAGGCCCTCATGCTGGGCTATTCGATCTCGGGCGTGCTTGGTGGCGTAAGTGAGCCGGCGCTGTACGGTTGCGGCTTTAAATATGGCAGGTGCCTGGCGTGCATGGCCATTGGCGGCGCCGTCGGAGGCCTTGTTGCGGCCGTGGGCCACGTTACGGCCTATACCATCGGTATGACGAATGTCCTCATGGTCATTGGCTTTGCCACGGGCGGCATCTCGAACCTGCTGTGGTGCTGCGCTGCCGGCGGTGTGGCATTTGCGGTGTCTGCGGCGCTGAGCTACTGCTTTGGCGTGGTGCCGACGAAGGGACAGGCGGCAGAAGACGAAGCCGATTTGTCCGAAACAGCGGCAAGCGCTGCTGAAGCAAGCGCATAAACCTGTGTGACAAAAGGACGATTCCTTTGCCATGCTCCAAGGCCGTGGCCCGTGTGGGTCGCGGCCTTTTTGTATCTGGGGGACAAAGTGGCTACACTACAATCCGTTTGAGCAATAGATATATATAGGCAGTACCGTGGGGGCTGATGAAGATGGTCGAGTGGATTGTTCGTCGTGCGCAGGGCGACCGTGCGCGCGTGGGCACGTTGACGGGCATGGTGTGTATTCTCGCCAATGTTGCGCTTTGTGCTGCGAAGGGCGCAATTGGTGTGGTTTCGGGATCGGTTTCGATCGTGGCGGATGCCATGAACAACCTGTCCGATGCCAGCTCGAATATCGTGAGCGTGCTGGGCTTTAAGCTGGCGAGCAAGCCCGCCGACCCCGAGCATCCTTACGGTCACGGTCGCTACGAGTATCTCTCGGGTCTGGTCGTGGCGGCGCTCGTGCTGCTGATTGGCATCGAACTGGTGAAGTCCTCGGTTGAGCGTATCGTCAACCCGGAGCCTGTCGAGTTCTCGCTTGCCCTGGTGGCAGTTCTGGCGCTTTCGATGGTTGTAAAGCTCTGGATGGCGGCCCTCAACCAAAAGCTCGGCGATCGTATCGAGTCCGAGACGCTGCATGCGACCGCGCAGGATTCCAAGAACGATGTCCTTGCCACAGGCGCCGTGCTGGCGTGCGCGATTGTTTCCCAGGTGACGGGCATCAACCTTGATGCTTGGGTTGGACTTGCCGTTGGCGCCTATATTGGCTGGAGCGGCCTTGAACTTATTCAAGATACGGTGAGCCCGCTTTTGGGCCAGTCGCCCGATCCTAAGCTGGTCAAGCACATTCGAGACAAGATCATGAGCTATCCCGGCGTTTTGGGCGTTCACGATTTGATGGTTCACGACTACGGCCCGGGCAGGAAGTTTGCAAGTGCGCACGCCGAGATGGCGGCCGAGGCCAGCCCGCTGGAAAGCCACGACACGCTCGATAACATCGAGCAGTCGTTTAGGGTCGAAGACGGCATGATTGTCACGCTCCATTACGACCCCATCGTGACCGACGACCCTAAGGTGGCGAGCATGCGTTTACGCATCAATGCCATGGCCCAACAGATCGATAGCCGCCTTTCAATTCACGATTTGCGCTGTGTGCCGGGTCCTACGCACACCAACGTGATCTTCGACTGCGTGCGTCCCTCGGATCTGCAGATGAGTGCCGAAGACTTAAAGCACGCGCTGGCACAACGGGTCGAATCGGAATACCCCAGGTCGATTGCCAAGATTACGATCGACGAAGACTACGTAGGACATACCCACGAGTAAGGCTGTGCCGGCAAAGCAGGTTATGCAGAAGGGGAGAGCATGAAGAAGCTGTATCTACTCCGCCACGGTCAGACGGAGTTCAACGTCAAAAAGCTGGTCCAGGGCCGCTGCGATTCACCGCTGACCGACCTTGGCCGCAAACAGGCGGGAATGGCAGCCGCATGGCTCAAGAGCCACGACGTTGTCCCCGACAAAGTGGTCTCTTCGCCCTTAGGCCGAGCCATGGACACTGCTCAGCTCGTCGCTACCGAACTCCTCGGCCCGGACGCAGCAGTCGAGCCCTGCGAAGGCATCATCGAGCGCTGCTACGGCACCTTCGAAGAGGGCCCACACGACGCGCTACCCACCGACGTCTGGGATCCGGGCGAGGACCTGGTCCCCTTCGGAGGAGAAGGAAGCCGCGCGCTGCAAGAGCGCATGGTAGACACCCTCACCAATCTCATGGGCGCCGAGGGCATAGAAACCCTCCTAGCAGTAAGCCACGGCAGCGCCAGCCGCCAATTCATCAAGGCTGCAGTCCCCGAGGGCTTCGAGCTCCCAACAAAACTCCCCAACTGCGCCATCATGATCTTCGATTTCGATGAGGCAAAGCCACAAGCAGAAGGCGAGCCAATGCAATGCAAGTTCACCCTCCAGCAAATAGTGGACCCCCAACAAAGTCATTAGCCTGAGCGAGCAAGGTTTAGCAGACATCAACGTGGCGTTCCCAGTGTGCGGCGGAGGGGGCGGGCCTGAGACATATTAAGGTTGTCGCGAGTCCCGCACGAACAGGAGAGCACTTAATGTGCTCTCCGTCGTGAGCAGGACTGTAGAGCAGCAACCTTAATATGTCTCAGGCCCGCCCCCTCCGCCGCACACTGGGAACGTGCCACGCACTTTACCTGCGTAAACAATGTGAGTGAAATATGAATCTCGATGGATACGCCCGCAGCCGTGTATACTAAACAGCTGTGTGAAACCAGGGGAGTATTCTGGCTGGACAAAATGCCTGCTTAATAGGGTTGTCAGGTAGTCCGGGCGAAATACAAGGCTGGGGAGCACGTCGTGTAAGTAGTGGTCCTCTAGGGGCGTACGCTCGGTGGTGTACGCATTGTCCCAAGACCACGCGAGAGTTGGGATCATATCTTGATCAGCATGATTCTCGGCCGCAAGATTGGCATGACCCAGGTTTGGGACGAGGACGACAACGTCGTTCCCGTCACGGTCATCCAGGCTGGCCCCTGCGCTGTCTCGCAGGTTAAAACTCAGGCAACCGACGGCTATGACGCCGTCCAGATCGGTTTCGGCGACATCAAGGCCAAGAACGTGAACAAGCCCATGGCTGGTCACTTCGCCAAGGCCGGCGTCGAGCCTGTCCGCTTCCTTCGTGAGGTCCGCGTCGAGAACGGCGAGGAGCACAAGGTCGGCGAGGTCGTCACCGTCGCTGATTTCGCTGATGTCGAGAAGGTCGACGTCATCGGTACCTCCAAGGGTAAGGGCTTCCAGGGTCGCATCAAGCGCTGGGGTCAGCGCCGCGGTCCTATGACGCATGGTTCTCACTTCCAGCGTCACCCCGGTTCTATCGGTCAGTGCGCCTATCCTGCGCGCGTCCTCAAGGGCGTCAAGATGGCCGGTCACATGGGTAACGAGCGCGTTACCGTCAAGAACCTTTCCGTTGTCCGCATCGATGCCGAGCAGAACCTCATCTTGGTCAAGGGCGCTGTCCCGGGTGCCAAGAATGGTCTCGTCGCCATCCGTATGGCCTAAGGGCCCAGCCCATTTAGCCCAGCGTCATACCAAGGAGAACACTTAAATGGCAAAGTTTGAAGTAAAGAACAGCGAGGGCAAGAAGGTCGCCGAGGCCGAGCTCGCCGCTGAGGTGTACGGCATCGAGCCGAACATCCACGTTATGCACCACATCGTCAAGTGCCAGATGGCCTCTTGGCGTCAGGGCACCCAGTCTGCTAAGGGTCGCTCTGAGGTTTCCGGTGGCGGCAAGAAGCCTTGGCGTCAGAAGGGCACCGGCCGTGCCCGTCAGGGTTCCATCCGTGCTGCCCAGTGGCGTCACGGTGGCGTTGTCTTCGCCCCCAAGCCCCGTTCCTACGCTAAGCGTATGAACAACAAGGAGGTCAAGCTGGCTATGCGCTCCGCGCTGTCCGCCAAGCTGGCCGATGGCGAGCTCGTGCTCGTCGACGACTACGGCTTCGAGAAGCCTTCCACCAAGGCTGCCGTCGCCATGCTCAAGGCTCTCGGCCTTGAGGGCAAGCGTCTGACCATCATCGTTCGCGATGAGGACGTCAACGCCTACCTGTCGTTCCGCAACATTCCCAAGACGTTCATCATCACTGCCGACGAGGCCAATACCTACGATCTCGTCAACAACAACGCTGTGCTGATGCCCGCCGACATCGCCGCTCACTTCGGGGAGGTGCTTGCATAAATGACCGCCCACGAGATCATCATCCGTCCGATCGTGTCCGAGCGTTCCTTCTCCGGCATGGAGCTGAACAAGTACACGTTCGAGGTCGCCAAGGATGCTAACAAGTATCAGATCAAGGACGCTGTCGAGGAGATCTTCGGCGTCAAGGTCGTTCGCGTGAACACCCTGACGGTCAAGCCCAAGACCAAGCGCGTGCGCTATGTCGCCGGCAAGACCCGTTCTTGGAAGAAGGCCATCGTCACGCTGGCCGAGGGCGACACCATCGAGGTCTTTGGCAACCAGGCCTAAGACTCGCTGCTGTTGAGTGAGCTCATGCCTCCCAAATAGGGGAGGCGAGAGCTCAAGGTTTTGGGCGTATAAAATGGACACGCCCGGAACCGTGTATACGTCCGGTGTCATCGCACCCGAGGCAGAACCTCGAATCCCTGTCTGCGATGGCTAACGGATTCCTATTGAAAGGGATTGTAATGGCTGTAAAGCACCTTAAGCCGACCTCCGCTGGTAGGCGTTGGCAGACGATCTCCGATTTCTCCGAGATCACCTGCACCAAGCCCGAGAAGTCTCTTCTCGAGCCCCTGCCCAAGAAGGCCGGTCGTAACAACAACGGCCGCATCACCACCCGCCACCAGGGCGGCGGCGTGAAGCGTCGTTACCGCGTGATCGACTTCAAGCGCAACAAGGACGGCGTGCCCGCCAAGGTTGCCACGATTGAGTACGATCCGAACCGTTCCGCTCGCATCGCTCTGCTGCACTACGCTGACGGTGAGAAGCGCTACATCCTGGCCCCCAAGGGCCTCGAGGTCGGTCAGACCATCATGTCCGGTTCTGACGCCGACATCAAGCCGGGCAACGCTCTGCCCCTCGCCGACATCCCCGTCGGTACGCTCATCCACGCCGTTGAGTTCCAGCCGGGCAAGGGCGCCGCTATCGCCCGTTCCGCCGGTAACTCCTGCCAGCTGATGGGTAAGGAGGGCAAGTACGCCATCGTCCGTATGCCTTCCTCCGAGATGCGCCGCATCCTCGTTACCTGCCGCGCCACCGTCGGTGAGGTCGGCAACGCCGATCACTCCAACATCGTCATCGGCAAGGCCGGCCGTAAGCGTCACATGAACGTGCGCCCGACCGTCCGCGGTACCGTCATGAACCCTGTCGACCACCCGCACGGCGGTGGCGAGGGCAAGAACCATACCTCTGGTCGTCCCTCCGTTACCCCCTGGGGTAAGCCGACGAAGGGCCTTCGTACGCGCAAGAAGAAGAAGGTCTCGAACCAGCACATCATTCGTCGCCGTAAGAAGTAATTTCGGATACCGAGTTTTAGGAGAAAGCACTTATGAGCAGAAGTCTCAAAAAGGGCCCGTTCGTGGAGACTCGCCTTCTCTCGCGTATCACCGCGATGAACGAGGCTGGCAAGAAGGACGTCGTGAAGACCTGGTCCCGCGCGTCCACCATCTTCCCCGAGATGGTTGGTCACACCATCGCCGTCCACGACGGCCGCAAGCATGTGCCCGTGTATGTTACCGAGTCCATGGTTGGTCACAAGCTCGGCGAGTTCGCGCCGACTCGTACGTTCCGTGGCCACAAGGCCAAATAGGGGGTTAACCGTAAATGGCAACTAAGTCTATTGAAACTGAGGCCACCGAGGTTCGCGCCGTCGCTAAGTACGTGCGTGTTTCCCCCAGCAAGGCCCGCCTGGTGGTCGATCTGATCCGCCGCAAGCCTGTCGCTCAGGCCTTCGACATCCTCCACTTCTGCGACCGCGCCGTCGCCGTGGATGTCGAGAAGGTTCTCCGTTCCGCCGTTGCGAACGCCGAGAACAACAACGGTCTGCGTGCCGACAACCTGGTTGTCGCCGCTGCCTATGTTGACGAGGGTCCGACGCTTAAGCGCATCCGTCCCCGCGCCAAGGGTTCCGCTTCTCGCATTCTGAAGCGTACTTCCCACATCACCGTCGTCGTTGCTCCTCGAAAGGAGGCGTAAAGCTGTATGGGTCAGAAAGTCTACCCCACCGGCTTCCGTCTTGGCATCACCGAGAACTGGCGCTCCCGCTGGTTCGCAGAGAAGGATTACGCTAAGACCCTCGGTAACGATCTCGAGATCCGCAAGTACCTCGAGAAGCGTCTTTCCCGCGCAGCTGTCTCCCGTGTCGAGATCGAGCGCGCTGGCGACAAGGTGAAGGTCATCATCCTCACCGCTCGCCCCGGCGTTGTCATCGGTAAGAAGGGTGCCGAGATCGATACCCTCCGCACCGAGCTCGAGAAGGTCGCTGGCGTCTCCAAGGGCCAGCTCTCCGTCGACGTTGTCGAGATCAAACGCCCCGAGCTCGACGCCAACCTCGTTGCTCAGTCTATCGCCGAGCAGCTCGAGGGCCGCGTTGCCTTCCGTCGCGCTATGCGCAAGGCTGTCCAGTCCGCCCGCAAGGCCGGCGCTAAGGGCATCCGTATCCAGTGCTCCGGTCGTCTCGGCGGCGCCGAGATGGGCCGTCGTGAGTGGTACCGCGAGGGTCGCGTGCCTCTGCACACCCTCCGTGCCAAGATCGACTACGGCACGGCTGTCGCCAGCACCACCATGGGCGCTTGCGGCGTGAAGGTCTGGATCTACCTGGGCGAGAAGCTCCCGGGCCAGCCTGTTCCCAACCCTGCACTCGAGGGCTCTTCCCGTCCTCGTCGTCGTAACTCCGAGAGGAGGGGTCAGTAGTGCTTGCCCCTAAGCGTATTCTTCACCGCAAGGTGCAGCGTGGCTCCATGAAGGGCCAGGCCAAGGGTAATACCGAGCTGCATTTCGGCGAGTTTGGTATCCAGGCTCTCGAGGCCCATTGGATTACCAACCGTCAGATCGAGGCCGCTCGTATTGCCATGACCCGCTACATGAAGCGTGGCGGTCGTGTCTACATCACGATCTTCCCCGATAAGCCCATCACCAAGAAGCCTGCCGAGACTCGCATGGGTTCTGGTAAGGGTAACCCCGAGGAGTGGGTGGCCGTCGTCAAGCCCGGCCGCATCATGTTCGAGGTCAAGGGCGTGCCCGAGGAGGTCGCTCGCGAGGCTCTGCGTCTTGCACAGCACAAGCTTCCCATCAAGACCAAGATTGTTGCTGCCAAGAACGCTGAGCAGCGCATCGAGAAGGAGATGGCTGAGGAGGCCGCTCTCGAGGCCAAGTGGGCTGCTGAGGACGCCGCCGCCGCCAAGGAGGAGAACTAATGAAGCCCGCAGAGATTCGTGAGCTCTCGGACGCTCAGCTCGTTGAGAAGCTGAAGGAAATGCGCGCCGAGCTCTTTAACCTTCGTTTCCAGATGGCCACCAGCCAGCTGGACAACACCGCTCGCGTCAACACCGTGAAGAAGGACATCGCTCGCGTCCTCACGGAGCAGCGCGCCCGTGAGATCGCAGCGGAGAAGTCCGCTGTCGCCGAGTAGGACCTAAGGAGAGAACATGACTGATTCGCGTAACTCGCGTAAGGTCCGTACGGGTGTCGTTACCTCCGTCTCCGGTGCCAAGACCATTGTTGTCACCATCACCGAGCGCAAGCGTCACCCCAAGTACGGCAAGATGATGACTAGCTCCAAGAAGCTGCACGCTCACGACGAGGAGTGCACGGCTGGCGTGGGCGATACCGTCCGCGTTATGGAGACCCGTCCTATGTCCAAGATGAAGCGTTGGCGCCTCATCGAGGTCGTCGAGCGCGCTAAATAAGCAGTCGCTCTTACGACTTGTACGTTTCCGAAGATGTGCGTATGCCTGGCTTGCATACCACAGGCCGTATAAAGGCTGCGCACCTCTCTTCGGTTCTTAGTTCGGAGGAACATCTACCATGATTCAGATGCAAACCATGCTGAACGTCGCCGACAACTCCGGCGCTCGCAAGATTCGCTGCATCAAGGTGCTTGGCGGTTCCAAGCGTCGTTATGCAGGCATCGGCGATGTGTTCATCGGTGCTGTCCAGGAGGCTACCCCTGGCGCCAACGTCAAGAAGAAGGACGTTGTCCGTTGCGTCGTCGTTCGCACCGTTAAGGAGATCCGCCGCAAGGATGGCTCCTACATTCGCTTTGATGAGAACGCCTGCGTTGTCATCAACAACGATGGTTCGCCCGTCGGCACCCGTATCTTCGGGCCCGTCGCTCGCGAGCTTCGTGACAAGAAGTACATGAAGATCGTCTCGCTCGCTCCCGAGACCCTGTAGTTAGGGGAGATATATGTATATCAAGAAGGGCGATAAGGTCCAGGTTCTCTCTGGTAAGGATCGCGGCAAGCAGGGCGTTATCCTGCGTGCTCTCCCCGCCGAGAACAAGGTCGTTGTCGAGGGCGTTTCGGTCGTCAAGAAGGCCGTCAAGCCCAACGCTGCCAACCAGCAGGGCGGCATCGTTTCGCAGGAGGCTCCCATCGACGCCTCTAACGTCAATCTCGTTTGCCCCGAGTGCGGTAAGGTTACCCGCGTCGGTCACGAGAAGGACGGCAAGAACAAGCTGCGCGTCTGCAAGAAGTGCGGCCACAAGTTCTAAGCTGCCCGCAACATCAAGTTGCTAGCAAAGGCCCGGATGCCCCACGGCACCCGGGCCTTTTTCTATCGCTACTCGATGGCTTCGGTTCTGCCGTCCCGTCATTCCGGTTGCATCCAGTTTTCGGTGCCGTCTCGAATCGAGTGCCGCCAGGTGACACCCTGTCGCGTTTCGTCGGCTTCGGTGACAAAAGCCGGGACAACTCCAAAAACTATTTTCGAACTCAGGGCTTTGAGTTTTTGTTTTAGTCCCAAAGGGCGCGGCGGGATGCCTTTGAAGGCTCGATAGCGCCGAAACGCCCGTTTTGAAACTCAAATGCCTTTTCGCGTGCAAGACGCCAGCTGCAATAGGAAGTGAATCAACGCAGGTGGCTTTCAAACAGTTTGCAAAACTGCAGGTCGCAGGTCTTCATTGCCAGTAGGAGAAATGAGTAGTCTCAGGTGGCTTGCTCATGAGTTGACTAACGGGATTTGAGATTACGCTGACGTCCGGAAACGCTTCGAGCACGGCGTTAAGTTTTTGGGGTTTGGGCGCAGCCCCTGCACCCGCGAGCGCGGGCCTTAAGCCCGCCGAGAGAGTGACGCATCGAAAACGAAAGGGAAAGAGAGAAGGGGCCGTTCCTATCATTCAGGTTGCGACCGAAGAAGACAAGGAGACCCCCTGAGCCTGAATGATGCCCCACAGACCGCGTCCGACCGAGCTCAAGCCGAGCTTTTCCTGACGTCCGCCTTCGCGGAGATGATGGCTGGATTGGCTATGGATTGGCAACACCAATTTGGACGATTCCGGGAGGGACGGTCCCGACTCCCTGAACTCGACCGGCGACATGTAGCCCAGTGTCGAGTGGATCCTGAAGTTGTTGTACCAGTGCACGTAATCCGAGAGCTTGGCTCGGAGCTCGCGCGCCCCTCCTCGGTCCTGCGGAGTGGCCGACGATCTCCCCGTTGCAGAGGTCCACGAGCAGGCAGACGTAGTTCCACGACGCCCCGACGCGCACGCAGGCCAGGTCGCTGCATATTTGGGTGCGCGGCGCCCTGCCGCCGAAGCCGCGCGCGACGACGTTCGGCACGTCGGCCTCGTTGACCGCCCCGGGGTGCACCTTGAACCTCTTCCTGCCGTATGTGCCGGCCAGGCCGTTCTCTCTCATGATGCGGCAGACGCGGCGCCGGCTGACGGTAACGCCCGACTGTTAGCGCTACTGTAAAAACAACCAATTTCGCCATCGCACTTTAGCCGATTCCG
>CABSYR010000005.1:0-92613 GCA_902481895.1 uncultured Collinsella sp.
TATCGTTGGGGCCAGGCCCGATTTTGCCTCTTGACAATGTCCTGCTCATATTAAAAGGAACGTCCCTAACTGCCGGGTTTAGGCTGTTAGATCGAGTTCGTAGAGGAAGCTTTCGCGCGGCATGTCGTGACGGCGCTCTTCGCGGTTGGCGCGGTGCGTGGCCGTGCGCTTAAAGCCGTGCAGCTCGTAGAACTTCCACGAGCAGTTGGAGTCGGTGTACAGGTGCGCCCTCGTCGCTCCAAGCGAGGACAGGTGCGAGACGGCGGCATCGAGCAGAACCGTGCCAACGCCCAGGCCATGGACATCGCGATCCACGGCAAGCAGCGTGACCTCGTTGTCGTGCGGCAACGGGCTGCTCTCGAGCAGGCGGTTGTTGGTTCGGATGGTTGCGCGCACAAACGAGAGATACTCGGCGCAGGCATCAGGCTCCAGCTCACGCATCTGCGATAGCAGCGCGCGTTCGGTATCCATCCAATGCTCGTTGATAGTGACGCCGGAGTTCTGTCCTGCGCGTGCAAGTGCAATGCCGCGCGCCTCGCCGTCAATCACCGCTACCTGCGAAAACGTCGATGACGAAAGGCAATAGGCGAGGTCGCATGAGGCCTCGAGGCGGTTGTACTCATCGTTATCCGAATTGTTATGCCATAGTTGCTGCAGAATCAGCGCGATGGCGTTGAAGTCTTCGGTATCAAACGGTCGGTAGAGAACCCGCGAGACCATGGTGCCTCTTTCTTTTGCGGATGCATATCGAGCACAGTTCTACCACGCCATTGGCATCTAATTATGGTGCCCCTGTGTTCCATGAACTCACCGTGCCCGGTGCCGTGCCCATCCCCTCTGCTCGCAAACTTTTTCTGCATATGCGCCCGTTGCGGGGTGCATCGATGCGCTCGATGCGCTACATTAAATCAGTATTTTCAATGCCGCTGCGCGAGCGCTGCAGATCGACGTATCACCGACTCACAGAGCACGGCGGCGTACCAGACAGGAGGACTGCATGGGATCTGATGTGAAGATCGCACGCGCGTTGATCTCGGTTACCGATAAGACGGGCGTCGTCGATTTCGCACGGACGCTGGTTGACGACTTTGGCGTCGAGATCATCTCTACGGGCGGCACGGCTCGTGCCATCGAGGACGCGGGCGTTCCCGTAACCCCCATCGAGGAGTTCACGGGCTATCCCGAGATGATGGACGGCCGCGTCAAGACGCTGCACCCCAAGGTTCACGGCGCGCTGCTGGCCCGCCGCGATTCCGAGCAGCACATGCAGGAGGCCGCTGAGCACGGCATTAAGCTGATCGACCTGGTCGTCGTCAACCTGTACGAGTTCGAGAAGACCGTTGCCAACCCCGAGGTCACCTTCGCGGACGCTATCGAGCACATCGACATCGGTGGCCCCTCCATGCTGCGCTCTGCTGCCAAGAACGCCGCGAGCGTTACCGTCGTCTCTGATCCGGCCGACTACGACGCCGTCCTGGCCGAGATGCACGAGACCGGTGGCTGCACCACGCTTTCCACCCGTCGTCGCCTGCAGGTGAAGGTCTACCAGACCACCGCCGCCTACGACACGGCTATCTCCCGTTGGCTTGCCGCCCAGGCAAGCGACGTGGCGGACACCTCTGCCAAGCTCGAGATCTCGCTGGAGAAGGTCGACGACCTGCGCTATGGCGAGAACCCGCAGCAGAAGGCTACGGTCTACCGCTTTGCCGAGGGCTGCGAGAACACCGCGAGCTCGCAGTTCCCGCTCGTGGGCTCCAAGCAGATCCAGGGCAAGCCGCTCAGCTACAACAACTATCTGGATGCCGACGCCGCCTGGAACCTGGTCCGCGAGTTCGACGAGCCGGCCTGCGTAATCCTCAAGCACCAGAACCCCTGCGGTTCCGCCGTTGCCGAGGACATCACGGCTGCCTACGACCGCGCTTTTGCCTGCGATCCCAAGAGCGCCTTCGGCGGCATCATCGCCTGCAACCGCGAGGTTCCCTTTGATCTGGTTGAGCACTTTGCCGATCAGAACAAGCAGTTCGTCGAGGTCATCATCGCCCCGAGCTACACCGCCGAGGCGCTCGAGCGCATGGCCAAGCGCCCCAACCTGCGCGTGTTGGCGACCGGCGGCGTGGACCACGGCGCCCAGGTGGAGCTGCGCTCCATCGACGGCGGCATGCTGGTACAGGAGGTCGACCACGTGACCGAGGACCCCGCGACCTTTACGTTCCCCACCGACCGCAAGCCCACCGACGCCGAGATGGCCGAGCTCGAGTTTGCCTGGAAGGTCTGCAAGGGCGTTAAGTCCAACGCCATCCTGGTCTCCAAGGGCAAGGCCGGCATTGGCATGGGCCCGGGTCAGCCTAACCGGGTGGATTCTGCGCTGCTGGCCTGCGAGCGCGCCGAGGACTTCTGCGAGCGCGAGGGCGTGGAGAAGGGCGGCTTTGCCTGCGCAAGCGACGCATTCTTCCCGTTCCGCGACAACGTCGACGTGCTTGCCGAGCACGGTGTGACTTGCATCATCCAGCCCGGCGGCTCCAAGCGCGATGACGAGAGCATTCAGGCCTGCAACGAGCACAATATTGCTATGGTCTTTACCGGCGCCCGCCACTTTAGGCACTAAGTTTCGCCCCGGAACAAAATAATCTCTGCAAAAGACGGCTGCTCCGTTTGGAGGGCCGTCTTTTTGGTATAAGAGGACGGAATGACTAACACGAAAGGTACAACCATGCCCCAGATTGATGATGCCGAGCTGTTTGGCAATGCCGAGGATCAGCGTGCGTACGAGGACTTTTGCGCCAATCAGGAGGCGGTCGAGAAATTTACGCTCGACAAGCCCGCGCTTGTCTGCCGTTGGCGCATGTCCAATAAAAAGGTGCCCATGCTCAACCGCCACATTCGCGCGCTGTCCGAGCGCCTGGTGCAGGGCGAGCCGCTTACCCATAACATGCTCAGCTGGGCCAAGCAGCACGTTGAGTGGTCGCTTGCCGAGGGCGATTACACCGCACGCGACGGCGTGCTCATGCTGGTGATCGACATCAACGGCAATGCCGCCATGACGGTGGGCGAGTACGAGCCGCTGGCCGACACGTCGGCCAAGGCGCTGCGTGCCCGTTCTGCCGAGGCTCGCTCCGAAGCCGACGAGACCGGCGTGGCGCCCGAGCTGCTCGCCGCCGTCAACAACGGCGAGCTTGCCTTTGTGGCGCCGGCGGACGAGTGCCTGTGCGGCACGGCGACGCTCATTGAGCAACTGGCCCAGACCAAGGGCATCCCGGTCACGCGCGTAGACATTCCCGCGCAGCTCGAGGGCGCGCTGTTCCTGGTGAGCGACGAGCACGGCGTGGTTGCCGCCGCCGACTCCGACGCCGCCGACTCCGACGCCGCCACGGTCGCCTTCTTCGCCGAAGGCTACGAAAAGCTTCGTGCCCGCCGCTAAATGATGTTTCTGGGACGGGGATTAAAGAATCATTTTGGTCCCCGCCACCGCTGCGAGTGCGAGGCGGACAAAACGGCCCCGCTCGCGAACAGTTCTGTCACCTGGCACCGCGCGAGGCGTGTACTCGCGACGCTGTGGGCATAATGGTGTGAAAGGTGCAAGTTACGCGAAATGGGAGGATACATGGCGCTGATCTATGTCGTTGAGGACGACGAGCCCATTCGTCGTGAGCTTATCGACATCCTTGCCCGCGCCGGGTTTGAGATCGAGGCCTGCGAATCGTTTGAGCACGTCTCGCGCGATATTCTCGCCGCCGCACCCGACCTGGTGCTGCTCGACCTGACGCTTCCCGTCAAAGACGGCCAGCACATCTGCCACGAAGTCCGCCGCGAATCCGAGGTCCCCATCATCGTCCTCACGTCGCGCACGACCGAGATTGACGAGGTCATGGCCATGACGCTCGGTGCGGACGACTTTGTTCCCAAGCCCTACAGTGCGCGCGTGCTCGTGGCGCGCATCAACGCGCTGCTGCGTCGCACCGCGGTGGCAGGCGAGCGCAGCACACTTGTCCACAAGGGCCTGGAGCTCGATCTCGCTCGCTCCATGGTCACCAACATGCAAACCGGCACCAGTACCGAGCTCACCAAAAACGAGCTGCGTATCCTCTCGCTGCTTCTGAGCCGTGCGGGCAAGATCGTTTCGCGCTCGGCCATCATGCAGGACCTGTGGGACTCCGACGCCTTCGTGGACGACAATACGCTCACCGTCAACATCAACCGCCTGCGCACCACGCTCGAAAAAATCGGCATCAAGGGGTATTTGACCACGCATCGCGGCCAAGGCTATTCGGTCTAGGGGCCGGCTATGTCGTTTGGCAAGTTCTTTAAAGATGCACTGCTTCCCGTCGCCGTGTGGACGTGCGGCGTGCTGCTGAGCTGCTTTGTGCTGACGGTCGCCGGCGCACCCGTTTCTATCGTGGTCGTGGCGGTTGGTGTGTCCTTTATCTTCGGTATGCTCGGCATCGTGATCGAGTACGCTCGCCGTCGCCGTTTTCTGCGTCAGTTGGAGCGCGCGGCAGAGGAGCTCGAGAGTCCCGCATGGGTGCAGGAGATGGTGCAATGCCCGACCTATGCCGAGGGCGAGCTCGAGTACGAGGTCTTGCGCCGGGTGGGCAAAGCCGCTTGCGACGAGGTTGCCGAAGGCCGGCGTCAGACCGATGACTATCGCGACTATATCGAGAGCTGGGTCCACGAGGCCAAGCTGCCCCTGGCGGCGGCTCACCTGATTTTGGAAAACCTGGACAGCAGCGAAGACGACCTGTCGCGCGTGGATGACCTGGCACGCGAACTTGCCCGCGTGGAGCGCTATATCGATCAAGCGCTGTACTACGCGCGCTCGGAAGTCGTGGAGCGCGACTACCTGATTCGCCGCTGGGACCTTAAGACCTTGGTGACGGGCGCGATTAAAGCCAACGCGCGCGAGCTCATTGCGGCGCATGTGGCCCCGGTGTGCGAGAACCTCGACTTCGAGGTCTTTACCGACGAGAAGTGGCTCGAGTTTATTCTGGGCCAGCTCATTCAGAACAGCATTAAATATGCGTGCGAGGACGGCGCGAAGATCGTGTTTTCGGGCGCGTTGCTGGATGAGGGCCTGGCAAGCGAGCGCATCGAGCTTACCGTTGCGGACAACGGCTGCGGCGTGAGCGCGGCCGACCTGCCGCGTGTGTTCGAGAAGGGTTTTACCGGCGACAACGGCCGCACCACCAAGCGTGCAACGGGTATTGGCCTCTACCTGGTGGCGCGCCTGTGCTCCAAGATGGGCATCGACGTCACCGCGGCATCCGAGCCCGGCGAAGGCTTCGTCGTCACGTTCGCCTTCTCGACGAACAAGTTCCAATACTTTGAGTAACGCACACGGCAAACGCCCGTCCAAACAAAAACGTGCCGCCCCAAACGGGGCGGCACGCCATTCCTCTATTCAGCCAACTCGTTGAAGCAAGGCTGCGAAGGCCGCGGGGCCGGGAGGGGTTTCCTAAGGGCACATCCCGCAGCCGCAACGCGGCGAGGACGTGCCCGTGGAAACCCCGCAGGCCCCGCGGCCGGTGGGAGCAACGCTACTTTACGACCAAAATGTCGCAGTCCGTATTGCGTAGCAGGAACGTCGAAATCGAGCCCAGCAGCGCATACTTGATCGAGGACAGGCCGCGTGCGCCGCAGAGCACCAGGTCGGGCTTGACCACGTCGAGCATCTCGTCCTTGAGCGTCTCGCGAATACGGCCGGCGCGAATCATGACCTCGACCCCGGGAATGTCGGGATTGGCCTTGGCCTCCTCGAGCTGCTTGGCGATGGAGTTCTTAAATGCCTCCTCTAGGCTGTTGACCAGGTCGACCGGATAGGAACCGGCGCTCTCGAGCGCCGTGGAATCGATAACGTGGCCGATGATTAGCTTGGCGCCGTTGTTCGCGGCGACCTTGATGGCGCGTGCGAGCACAAAATCCTGCTGCTCAGTACCGTCGAGTGAAACAAATACCTTGGTGTAGCCCTCGTTCATGGTTTCCTCCTTGGTCTATCGCACGGGCGCGGGGCTCGTGCGTCGGGCGGGCGCGGGCGCGTTGGCCGCCGGACACTTTATCTTGTTGCAGTTATACCCAAGGATTTCGGTTTGACCGCTCGCAATTCTGTGAACGGACGAGTTTTTTGGTAAGGGTAGGCGCAGACGCGCCCGAACGGTTGATAATGGGACATCGCCCGCACCGTCCGCAGAACAATATCGGCGGGTGTCTAACGAGGGGGTCCCTTTGGATATCATCGAGCTTCTAAAATCTGCCTTCATGGGCCTGGTCGAGGGCATCACCGAATGGCTGCCCGTCTCGTCGACCGGTCACATGATCTTGGTGGACGAGTTCGTCAAGATGAACGTGAGCGAGACGTTCTGGAATATGTTCCTGGTCGTGATTCAGCTCGGCGCCATTCTGGCCGTCTGTGTGCTGTTCTTCCATGAGCTCAACCCGTTCTCGCCCAGCAAGGGCAAGGAGGGCCGTCGCGACACCTGGGTGCTGTGGGGCAAGATTGTGCTCGGTTGCATTCCCGCCGCGGCGATCGGCCTGCCGCTCAACGACTGGATGGAGGAGCATTTCTACAATGCTCCCGTCGTGGCGCTGGCGCTCATTGTGTACGGCGTGCTGTTTATCGTGATCGAGAACTGGCGCGCGAGCAAGCGCGAGGAAATGGCCGTTGCCGGTTCGTTTGGTTCGCGTGCTGTGGTGTCGGGTGGACGTCCTGCCGGTGCGCACTTTGCGGCGCCCGCTGCGGCTACCGCTGAGGATGAGGACGATGACGAGGATCTGGACTTTGGTTCCATCACCACGCTCGAGGATCTAAGCTGGAAGACTGCGCTGGGTATCGGCTGCTTCCAGGTGCTTTCGCTGATTCCGGGCACGTCGCGCTCCGGCTCCACCATCATCGGTGGCTTGCTTTTGGGCTGCACGCGTTCGGTGGCGTCCAAGTTTACGTTCTTCCTGGCCATCCCTGTCATGTTTGGCGCGAGCGCGCTCAAGCTGGTCAAGTATTTCATCAAGGGCGGCACGTTCGGTGCCAACGAGGTCGCTATCTTGGGCGTGGGCTGCGTTGTGGCCTTTGTGGTTTCGCTCATCGCCATCAAGTGGCTCATGGGCTTCGTCCGCCGTCACGACTTTAAGTGCTTCGGTGTTTACCGCATTATCCTGGGCATCGTAGTGCTCGCATACTTCTTCGTTCTGGAGCCTATGCTCGGCCTGTAACTTAGTCGACGCTGCGCGGCGGCCAGGGCGACAACTTGTCATTCAAAGGGGGTGGCATGACCAAAAGGTCTATGCCGCCCCCTTTTCATGCCAATTTGTTCGACCTGACCATCGCTCGCTGCTGCTGCCATGACATCGTCGGTTTCGTGATTGTCAATAGATTGGTGCAAAGTAACCTGACCCCATTGCACCAAATCCGCTGGGGCGGGCCTGACGGTGGCGCACGGAGTCGTGGTGTGATTTGCGTCGGTGTCCGCGCGGCTCGGTATACTGGTACGGCTCAAACTATGGCGCCGCCCGCAGGCGCGCCGTCCGTCAGATGAGGAGTCGCCCATGACCCAGCCCCTGCCCTGGGAAAAGAACACTGCGGTACCCGTGCCGCCCGCGCCGGAACCCGTGCCGCTCGATGCGTACACCGCCCCCGCCGCGCCGGAACCCGAGCTCGTTCCGCTCGACCTCTACGACGCCCCGGCTCCGGCGCCCAAACCCGCCAAGCCGCTCGTCGATATCGATAGTCTGAACCCCGCCCAGCGCGAGGCGGTCCTGACCACCGAGGGCCCGCTGCTGGTCCTTGCCGGCGCCGGCTCGGGCAAGACCCGCGTCCTGACCTTCCGCATCGCGCATATGCTCGGCGACCTGGGCGTTAAGCCCTGGCAGATTCTTGCCATCACGTTTACTAACAAGGCCGCGGCCGAGATGCGTGAGCGTCTGGCGGCACTCATTCCCAGCGGCACCCGTGGCATGTGGGTGTGCACCTTCCATGCCATGTGCGTGCGTATGCTGCGCGAGGACGCCGACCTGCTGGGCTACACCGGTCAGTTCACCATCTACGATGACGATGACTCAAAGCGCATGGTGCGTGACATTATGCAGGCGCTCGGTATCGAGCAAAAGCAGTTCCCCATCAACATGATCCGCAGCAAGATCAGCTCGGCCAAAAACGCCATGATCGGCCCCGAGGACATGCTTAAATCCGCCGACAGCCCCAACGACAAAAAGGCCGCTCAGGTCTACCTGGAGCTGGAACGCCGCCTGCGCGCCGCCAACGCGATGGACTTCGACGACCTGCTCGTGCGCACGCTCGAGCTGCTGCGCACCCGCCCCGAGGTGCTCGACAAGTACCAAGAGCGCTTCCGCTACATTAGCGTCGACGAGTATCAGGACACCAACCACGTCCAGTACGAGATCGCCAACCTGCTGGCCGCCAAGTACCAAAACCTCATGGTCGTAGGCGACGATGACCAGTCCATTTATAGCTGGCGCGGCGCCGACATCACCAATATCCTGGACTTTGAGAAGGACTTTAAAAACTGCAAGACCGTCAAGCTGGAGCAGAACTACCGCTCTACGGGTCATATCCTGAGCGCCGCCAACGCCGTGGTGCGCCACAACTCGCAGCGCAAGGACAAGCGTCTGTTTACGGCCGAGGGCGATGGCGAGAAGATCCAGGCCTTCCAGGCAAGCGACGAGCGCGACGAGGGCCGCTGGATTGCCGGCGAGATCGAAAAACTGCATGCCAAAGGCACGAGCTACGACGATATCGCCGTGTTCTACCGCACCAACGCCCAGTCGCGTATCCTCGAAGATATGTTCCTGCGCGCAGGCGTGCCCTACAAGATCGTGGGTGGCACGCGATTCTTCGACCGTGCCGAGATCCGCGACGTCATGGCCTACCTTAAGATGATTGTGAACCCGGCAGACGAGATGAGCGTCAAGCGCGTCATCAACACGCCGCGCCGCGGCATCGGCTCCACCTCGATCCAAAAGATTGAGCAGCTGGCGCGCGACAACCGTTGCTCGTTCTTCCAGGCTTGCGAGATCGCGTGCGCCGAAACCGGCATGTTTAGCGCCAAGGTGCGCAATGGCCTGTCGAGCTTTGTGTCGCTGGTGCGCGAGGGTCGCCGCATGGACGGCGAGCTCAAGGACGTTGTCGAGATGATTGTCGATAAGACGGGCCTGCTGCAGGCTTTCCGCGCCGAGGGCACCATGGAGTCCGAGAGCCGCGCCGAGAACATCCAGGAATTCCTGGGTGTCGCTGCCGAATTTGAGGAGACGCACGAGGATATCGAAGGTACGCTCGAGAGCTTGGAAGAGCTGCGCGCTGCCGGTGTTGCCGATGTGCCTGTCAGCGCCGAGCCCGAGCCCGTCGTGGTGAGCGCGCCTGCGCCCGAACCGGGGCCGTCTGCCCCGGTATCCTCGTTTGAGGCGCTCGTTGGTGCGCGTGACGCCGCGGGCTCCAATCCGCTCGATAGCTTGGCCGCTCCGGCGCTGTCTCCGCAGGATGCCCTGGCCGCCGCCATCGCGGGCAACGCGTATGCCGTGCCAACAGAGTTGCCGGCGGGTGCCGTGCATGCCGACGAGATCGAGCGCACCTACGGTCCGCTCACCTGTAAGGCGCTGCCGGCGCTCATGGAGTGGCTGGCCTTGCGCTCCGACTTGGATTCCCTGGCCGGCGAGACGCATGCCATCACCATGATGACCATCCACTCCGCCAAGGGCCTGGAGTTCCCGGCGGTGTTCGTGGCCGGCATGGAGGAGGGTATCTTCCCGCACGTGCACGACTTTGGCGGCGGCGATGACCCGGGCAAGCTCGAGGAGGAGCGTCGCCTGGCCTACGTCGCCATCACGCGCGCCCGTAAGCGCCTGTTCTTGACCTATGCGGCCACGCGTCGCACCTACGGCTCGACCTCTGCCAACCCGCGCTCGCGCTTCCTCAACGAGATTCCGTTTGAGGATATCGAGTTTAGCGGCATCGGTTCTGCCGGTTTTGAGGGCACGGGCTGGGAGAAGCGCGGCGACCGTCACGGCACCTTTGGCTCGGGCATGGGCTCGGATATGTACGGCGGCAAGGTGTTTGGCTCGCATACGCGCTCGACCGGCGGTTCCGGTTCGCGCGGCGGATCGAGCTTTGACGATTTCTTTGGCGGCAGCAGTTACGGGACCGAGCGCCATCGTGGGGTTTCGCCTGACGCCGGCCGTGTTGCCTCGACTTTTGGTTCGGGCGCGTCGCGAGCCAAAAAGCCGTCTTCCAAGGTGTCCCCGACGGTGGAGCGCAAGGTCGATCGTGCCAGCGCATCGCAGGACTTTGCCGCGGGCGATACCGTGAGCCACAAGACTTTTGGCACGGGTACCGTGATCTCGGTCGCCGGAGACATGATTGAGGTTCAATTCGAAAAGACCGGCCAGACCAAAAAACTGATGAAGGGCTTCGCGCCGATCGTTAAGCTGAATGCCTAACTGCGAGGTTGACCGGGCGCGCCGGGGGCTTTGGTCGCCTGCTCGGACAGTCCTGCTCGCGCGGAGAGCACATTAAGTGCTCTCCGGCTCGTGCGGAACTCGCGATCGACCAAAGCCCCCGGCGCGCCCTCTTCCTTGTGGCGTTTTAGCCTGCAGCTTGCGAACGTCGCTTTGCTCGTTCGCTTTTTGATCTGGAGAGCCGGGTGGGCTGATAGATAGATACGAGTAGGGGCTCTCCCGTACATGGACGGGAGAGCCCCTTGTTGCGTTTGGGTTGTTGGTGCGACCTAGAGGTGCGAGATGATCAGTTCCATCTTGCCCTCGAGCTCGATCTGGTCCACGGTGCTCGGGGCCAGCAGGTGGCTTCCCTTGTGGACGGGGTCGCCGCAGACGGTGCCTTCGCCGTCGATGACCGACAGGCACATGAAGGGCCAGCGCTGGTCGAGGGTCTTGCTGCCGTTGACGCGCACGCGATCGACGGTGTAGCAGGGGTTGGACTCGAGCTCGGTCACGCCGTCCACCTCGGGCGCGGTCACCGTGCCGTCGGTCGGAGCCTGAGCATCAAAGTCGATGCAGTCGAGGCTCTGCTCAATGTGCAGCGGGCGCAGCTTTCCGTCGGTGCCGGGACGGTCGTAGTCGTACAGGCGATATGTCACGTCGCTCGACTGCTGCGTCTCCAGAATCAGCGTGCCGGTCTTGATGGCGTGAACGGTGCCGGAGTCGATCTGGAAAAAGTCTCCCTTGTGAATCGGCAGCACGTTGAGCATCTCGTCCCAACGGCCCCCCTCGATCATCTGCGCGGCCTCGGCGCGGTCGTGCGCGCGCTGGCCGACGATGATCGTGGCACCGGGCTCGCAGTCCAGTACATACCAGCACTCGGTTTTACCCAGACTGCCGTTCTCGTGCTCGGCGGCGTACTCGTCGTTGGGATGAATCTGGATCGAAAGGTCGTCCTTGGCGTCCAGAATCTTGATGAGCAGCGGGAACTCCTTGCCCTCGCAGTTGCCAAAGAGCTCGCGGTGCTCGGCCCACAGCCACGACAGCGTGTGGCCGGCGTACGGTCCCTCCGCAATCTGGCAGTCGCCGTTGGGATGGGCCGAGATGGCCCAGCACTCACCGATGGGACCCTCGGGAATGTCGTAGCCAAACACGGTCTCCAACTGGCGGCCGCCCCAGATCTTCTCGTGGAAGATCGGCGTGAGTTTAATCAAATCGGACATGTGCATACTCCCATAAGGTTGTGCGGGTGCCGCGTAAGACGGCTCAAAACGAGCGCCCGCGTGACTACAAAAACCTATGCCAACGTTACGTTGTGCAACTCAAAGCGATCGCCAACGTTGCGCGAGATCGAATACTCAAAGGCGGCGCCGCTGTCCAAAAAGCCAATCTGGGTGAGCTCGAGCAGGGGAGAGCCAAGTTTGGTGTCCAGACGCTCGGCTTCTTCCTCGGTTGCTGCCACGGCGCGAATGGTACGGTGGAAGCTCGAAATCTTCAGCCCACATTGCTCGCGGACAAAGCGGTAGACCGATCCGTACAGGTCCTTCTTTTTAAGGCCTGGAATCAGCTCGAGGGGCATGTAGGTGTACTCGATAACGATGGGCTTCTCATCGGCCTGACGCACGCGCACGACGTGATAGGCAAAGTCATCCTCGGCAATTCCCAGCTGGGCTGCGATGTCCGCCGGTGGATTAACGATCGAGAAATCGTAGACCACCGAGGTCACCTTCTCCCCGCGATGCTCATACGAAAAACCCTGGGCACGGTCGTTTTTGCCCTGGAAAAACGCCTGGCCGGGAAGCCCCGCCGTGTCCTTAACGTAGGTACCCGATCCGCGTCGGCTGGTAATAAGACCTTCCTCGGTGATTTGCTCAATAGCTCGTTTGACGGTGATTTTGGAAACGTTATAGAGCTTGCAGAACTCAACGACGGTAGGAAGCTTGTCGCCCGGTTTAAGAGCACCATCCTCGATGCTTCGACGAATATCTGCAGCTACCGCCTCGTATTTTGGGATCACGGAACCTCCTTTCCAACCTGATTGAGTATAAAAGAAAGTATAGTTAACACCTAAGCATCCCTATTATATATTTAAAAAGTTCGAGAAAGATATAATTAAAAGTCGCTTCGCATATAAACTAGAGCGCTCTAAATAGATAAACATCTGAGTAATATCGTGTTAAGCGGCCATTCGCGTTTTCCCAGATAAAACCTGCCAAAACAAACCTGTCCCTTTTTGGTAGGTTTTTGCCTTGGGAGCGGTACCATACAGGCAATGTTTAAACGAGAAAGGCGGGCTCCCATGGAACCTAAGCAGTACTACATCGGCATCGACGTCGGCGGCACTTCGGTTAAGGAGGGCCTGTTCGACGAGGACGGCAACCTGCTTGCCAAGGCCAGCGTGCCCACGCCTCCTATCGTTGACGCTGCGGGCTTTGCCGCGGTGACCGAGGCTATCGACCAGGTGGTCGCCAAGGCACAGATTCCGCGTGCCTTTGTGGCGGGCATTGGCCTGGCCGTTCCGTGTCCCATCCCGGCGTCGGGCGATGCCAAGGTCAAGGCCAACATTGCCATTAACCTGCCCGAGCTGAGGGTCGCCATTCAAGAGCACTGCCCCGATGCGGTCGTTAAGTATGAGAACGATGCCAACGCCGCTGCCATGGGCGAGGCCTGGCTCGGTTCTGCCAAGGGCGTGCAGAACGTGGTGATGGTCACCATCGGTACCGGCGTGGGCGGCGGCGTTATCGTCAACGGCGACGTGGTGTCGGGCGTTGTGGGTGCCGGCGGCGAGATCGGCCACATGTGCCTGAATCCGGCTGAGGAGCGCACCTGCGGCTGCGGCGGCCATGGCCACCTGGAGCAGTATTCCAGCGCCACCGGTGTGGTGAGCAACTACCTTGCCGAGTGCAAGAAGGCTGGCGTCGAGCCCATCGAACTCACTGGCCCCTCAGATTCCAAGGACGTGTTCCAGGCCTGCCGCGAGGGCGACAAGCTCGCGCTGGCCGCGGCCGATACCATGGCCGACTATCTCGGTCGCGCCCTGGCACTTATCGCCAACGTGGTCGACCCCGAGATGTTCCTCATCGGCGGCGGCGCCTCCGCCTCGGCCGATGTTTACCTCGACAAGGTTCGCGAGCACTTTAAGCAGTACGCGCTCTCCGCCTCGCGCGAGACGCCCATTAAGGTCGCTTCGCTCGGAAACGACGCCGGCATCATCGGTGCTGCCTACGTAGCCCTGCGCGCTGCCGGTAAATAGCTGGTGCAAGGGGGACAGGTTACATTGCACCAACATGGTGCAAAAGGGACAGCCTTGGCCCCCGTGCCTGCGCCCCAAAATATGCCGTGGCCCTTCCGTCTGCGAAGGCTCGGCATCGGCGTGCTACCATAGCTACGTCCAAGTACACATATCAAGTGGAGGATATCCATGGCAAACGTTCTTGTCTTTGGTCACCAGAACCCCGATAACGACGCCATCATGAGCGCCGTCGTCCTGTCCCAGCTGCTCAACCAGGTTGAGTATGCCGGCAACACCTACGAGGCCTGCGCCCTTGGTCAGCTTCCGGCCGAGTCCGCCAAGCTGCTCGCCGACGCCGGCATCGCCGAGCCCCGCGTGATCGAGTCCGTCGAGGCCGGTCAGCTCGTCGTCCTTACCGACCACAACGAGTCTGCCCAGTCCGTCGCCGGCCTTAAGGACGCCACGGTCTTTGGCGTTGTCGATCACCACCGCATCGGCGACTTCGAGACCGCCGGCCCGCTGCACTACATCTGCCTGCCCTGGGGTTCCAGCTGCACCATCGTCACCAAGCTCGCCGGCGTGCTCGGCGTTGAGCTTTCCGACGTCCAGGCCAAGCTGCTGCTCTCGGCCATGATGACCGACACGCTTATGCTCAAGAGCCCCACCACCACCGATGTCGACCGCGCCGTCGCCGCCAAGCTCGGCGAGCAGGTGGGCGTCGACCCGGTCAAGTTTGGCATGGAGGTCTTCCTCACCCGTCCGTCCGGCTCCTTCACCGCAGCCGAGATGGTCGGCAACGACATCAAGATGTTCGAGCCCGCCGGCAAGAAGCTGCTCATCGGCCAGTACGAGACTGTCGACAAGACCCGCGCACTTGGCATGATCGACGAGATTCGCGAGGCCATGCGCGACTACGCCGCCGAGAAGGGCGCTGACGGCATTGTCCTGTGCATCACCGACATCATGGAGGAGGGCTCGCAGGTCCTGCTCGAGGGCGAGACCGAGGCTGCTCAGAAGGGCCTGGGCATTGCCGACGAGCACGACGGCGTCTGGATGCCGGGCGTCCTCTCCCGTAAGAAGCAGGTCGCTGCCCCCATCATGGCCGCCTGCTAGGTTTAGTTGACCAAACGCCACGACCGGATCGCGGACACCCCGCACTCCGGTCGTTTTTTGTACACGGCGCCGCGTCGTCTCTTGGACAGGCGTGCCCGTGCCGTTGAGCAAATAATGTTCAACCTGTGGTTCCGCTTTTCAACCACGCCCGCGTGCTTGTCGTGCAGGGTAGGCTAGATGCAAGCGTAATACGTTAGAGCGCGGCGCCGCCACTTGGGCGGGCCGTGCTTTTTTAAGACGGGAGCTTTCCCGTGAAAGGAGCCGCCCATGGCAGCAACTGAGCAGCTGTTCAACGTTCGTGAGCGCAAGCGCTTTGAACGTCACGACATCTGGGAGCGCATCGCCGAGAACGGCACGATTTCCGCCGCCGTCATGGTCTTCGCCGCCATCGCCGCCGTCATTTGCGCCAATACCGATGCCTACGAGGCCATCCATCACTTTTTGGAGACCCCGCTGTATGTGGGTCTGGGCAACCTTACGGCCGGTCTCACCGTTGAGCTTTTCGTTAACGACTTTCTCATGGCGATCTTCTTTTTGCTGGTGGGCATTGAGCTCAAGTATGAGATGACGGTCGGCGAGCTCAAAAACCCGCGCCAGGCCATGCTTCCCATGCTGGCGGCCGTGGGCGGCGTCGTCGTTCCCGCCTGCATCTACCTGATCTTTAACCATGCCGGCGCGCACAACGGCTGGGCCATTCCCATGGCAACCGATATTGCCTTTGCGCTGGGCGTGCTGTCGCTTTTGGGCAATCGCGTGCCCAACGGCGTGCGCGTGTTCTTCTCGACGCTCGCCATCGCCGACGACCTCATCTCCATCGCCGCCATCGCCATCTTCTACGGTCAGAGCCCCAATCCGTTTTGGTTGGGCGTCGCCGCGCTTGTGACCTGCGCGCTCGTGTGGCTCAACAAGACGCAGCATTACCGCCTTGCCCCGTATTCGGTACTGGGTCTGCTGTTGTGGTTCTGCATGTTCAAGAGCGGCGTACATGCCACGCTTGCTGGCGTCATCTTGGCCTTTACCATCCCGGCCAAGTGCGGCGTCAAGCTCGATAGTCTGACCGACTGGCTGGGCGAGTGCCTGCCGCTGCTCGACGACCGCTACGACGACGAGGCACACATCCTGGGCCAGCATGACTTTACCGTCTCGACCACCAGGGTCGAGCGCGTCATGCACCGCGTGACCCCGCCGCTCATCCGCATGGAGCGTCTGATCTCCACGCCGGTCAACTTCGTGATTCTGCCGATCTTTGCGTTCGTGAACGCACAGGTTCGCCTAGTGGGCGTGGACATGAACACGCTGCTCACCGACCCGGTGACGCTCGGCGTGTACTTTGGCATGCTGCTGGGCAAGCCGATCGGCATCTTTGGCATGACGTTTGCCCTGGTTAAGTTTAGGGTCTGCGAGCTGCCGCACAATGTCAACTGGCACATGATTGCCGGTGTGGGCATTCTGGGCGGTATCGGCTTTACGATGTCGATCCTCATCAGTGGCCTTGCCTTCCCGACGGCTCAGTTTGAGGTCCTGGCCGCCAAGGCCGCCATCCTTGCCGGTTCGGTCACCGCTGCCGTGCTCGGCATGATCTACATGAGCGTGGTCTGCAAACACCCCGCGCCCAAGGGCGAGTAAAAGCTCGAAAACAGACACCAGAACCGGTTTGGATGCGTTCGAAACTCGGATCAGGGTGCTACTGGCCCCCTGCCAGATACCCCCGTGGTCAAAAAACGCCGTTTGTGAGTACTGTCACAAACGGCGTTTCATTTTAGGTGTGGAAAATAATGAACAAAGTTATAAGAGCTGTACGTTAATGAGTGACCATCGACTTCCAATTCGGCGCTAACTGACGGTGATTAAGGAGTTTCAAGTCCAGCATTGCCGATTTCGACCAAGAATCGCTGCTACTAAAAAGGTAACAGTACTCATATTTGCCCTTTTTTGGCCACAAGCCCTAAAACAAGCCTCGCCAGGGTCGGGAAACGGGCCAAACGTCGGCCTCGAGGCTTATTCCACCGTTCCGTAGACGGCGCCCCAGCCGTGGGCGGCCAAGGCGGAGTTGAGCTGGTCGCAAAGTGACTGGCGGTCGTAATAGCCGGGCGGTAGCAGGTTCACGATTTCCATGAGATCGGGCGCCAGGTCCAAGATTTCGGCCTGTACGATCAGATCCAGGCGGTCGATGGCGTGGCGGTCGTAAAATAGTCCGTCGACCAGTCGCTGCAGGTCGCCGAATTCCTCGGCCTGGAACGATCCGTACTCCATAGTGCCTCCTTGGGCGCTTCACGCCGGCATGCGCGGCGATTCGTAATTCATTGCGATGGACTTAATCTATCACGGCTTCATAACGTTGCGACGGTGGCGGTCTATACTTAGAAGAATTGCAACGTACCGCTTCGTGAAAGGTCGCACCCATGCAGACGATCTACCAGAAGATGGAAACCACCGAACTCGATGCCGCCATCGAGGCGCTCAAAGCCGAGGTCGCCGAGGTCAAGGCCAAGGGCCTGGCGCTCGACATGGCCCGCGGCAAGCCGTCGCCCTCCCAGGTGGACATCTCTCGACCCATGCTCGATATCCTCAATGCCGATGCCGATCTGCACGACGGCAATGTCGACTGCTCCAACTACGGCTGCTTTGAGGGCATTCCCTCGGCACGCAAGCTGGCGGGGGAGTTCCTGGGTTGCCCCGCCGAGCAGACGCTCGTGCTGGGTTCGTCGAGCTTGCTGATCGAGCACGATATTGCCGGTATGTTCTGGCGTTGCGGCTCGTGCGGCAGCGAGCCCTGGGAGGCTTATGAGGCCGCGCACGACGGCAAGAAGGTCAAGTTCCTGTGCCCCGTTCCCGGCTACGACCGCCACTTTGGCATCACCGCCGATCTGGGTATCGAGAACGTCCCCGTCGCGATGACCGACAACGGCCCCGACATGGACGAGGTCGAGCGCCTGGTTGCCGCCGACGACTCCATCAAGGGTATCTGGTGCGTGCCCAAGTATTCCAACCCCACGGGCATTACCTTTAGCGAGGACACCGTGCGTCGCCTGGTCGAGATGCCCACGGCCGCGCCCGATTTCCGCATCTTCTGGGACAACGCCTACTGCGTGCACGACCTGTACGACGAGACCGACGAGCTCGCCAATATCTTCGACCTCGCTCGCGCGGCGGGCACCGAGGATCGCGTGGTGGCCTTCGCCTCGACGTCCAAGATCACCTTCCCGGGCGCCGGTATCGGCTTTATCGGTGCGAGCCCCGCGGTCATCGCCGAGTTCTCCAAGCGCCTGAAGGCCGGCCTCATCAGCGCCGACAAGCTCAACCAGCTGCGTCACGTGCGCTTCCTTCCCACCATCGAGGCGGTCAAGGAGCACATGAAAAAGCATGCCGAGTTCTTGCGCCCGCGCTTTGAGGCCGTCGAGCGCAAGCTCACCGAGGGCTTGGGCGACACGGGCTGCGCCACCTGGACGCACCCCCGCGGCGGCTACTTTGTAAGCTTCGATGGTCCCGAGGGCTCGGCCCGGAAGGTTGCTGCGCTTTGCGCCGACCTGGGCGTCAAGCTCACGCCGGCCGGTGCTACCTGGCCCTATGGCAAGGACCCGCGCGATACCAACATCCGCATCGCGCCGAGCTGTCCCACGGTCGAGGACCTGGAGGCCGCGCTCGATGTGCTGGTGCTGGCCGTTAAGCTTGTCGCTGCCGAGCTCGCGCGTGCCGAGCGCGCCTAACGCGCGGCTTCCCGTACTATCCGCACCTTCGATACGTAAAGGAGCATATACATGGATTTGGGTATTTCCACCAACCCCACGCCAGAGCTCTACACCATTAAGGTAACCGGCGAGATCGATATCTCTAACGCCGATAGCCTGCGCAATGCCATCGACCTGGCGCTCGAGCAGCCCACTGAGGCCGTTGAGCTCGATTTTGCCCAGGTGAGCTACATCGATTCAACGGGCATTGGCGTGCTCGTGGGCGCCGCACACCACGCGGTCGACCACGGCAAGCGCTTTAGCTGCGCCAATGTGCAGCCTCCGGTGATGCGCGTGGTTCAGCTGTTGGGTGTCGACCAGGAGATTTCGATCACCGCTGCATAACCTTTGCCCTCAAAAGGGCGTGCCGTTTGGCATATGTTTGTGATGCGCTCGGACGTTTTGGCGTCCGGGCGCTATACTTGACCGAATGAATAGACGAGTTCCGGCCGAATGGCGCGGTGCGGGCTCGACTCACATCGAGCCTTGGAGGTATGTGTGTTTGGTATTGGAGAGGGTGAGCTCGCGATCATCGTGGTCTTCGGCTTTTTGCTGTTTGGCCCGGATAAGCTCCCGCAGATGGGCCGCACAATCGGCCGTGCCATCCGTCAGTTCCGCGAGACGCAGGAAAAGATGACGGCCGTTGTTCAGTCCGAGATTATCGATCCGGTAAGTGAGGCCGCTTCGGCACCGGTCAAGCCCAAGAAGACTGCCGTCGATGACGATTCCGATGCGGACGAGGATGCCGCCGAGACGGCAGCGCCCGCAAAGAAGGAGACCTTTGCCGAGCGTCGCGCTCGTCTTGCTGCCGAGAAAGCCGCGAGCGAGGCTGCCGCCGAGGGCGAGGGTGCTGCTGAGGAGTCCGAGGCCGAGGGCGCCGAGCCTTCCGCTGCCGCCGAGCCTGTCGTCGAGCCCGAGCCTGCTGCAGAGCCGGAGTCCGAGCCCGAGCCGGCAGAGCCCACGACGGCTGACCTCTACGCCCGTCGTCCCCGCAAGCGCAAGGCCGTCGTCGACCAGCTCGCTCGCGAGCTCGAGGCCGAGGACGAGGCCGTTGCCGAGGCTGCCACCGCCGATGCCCCGAAGGGAGGCGATGAGTAATGCCTATCGGACCTGCGCGCATGCCGCTCTTCGATCACCTGGGCGAGCTCCGTCGCCGCCTGACCATCGTGGTCGTGTCGGTGTTTGCCGCCGCCATCGTGCTGTATTTCGCCACGCCCGTGGTGCTCGACATCCTGGAAGACCCCATCCGCTCCTTTGTGCCGGACGGTAAGTTCTACATCACCACCACGCTCGGCGGCTTTGGCCTGCGCTTCTCGCTGGCCATCAAGATGGCCGTGGTCATGTGCACGCCCATGATCATCTGGCAGATTCTGGCATTTTTCCTGCCGGCGCTGCGTCCCAACGAGCGCAAATGGGTCGTGCCCACGGTGCTCGCCTCGACGGTGCTGTTCTTCCTGGGCGCCATCTTCTGCTATTTCATCATCATCCCGGCGGGCTTTGAGTGGCTTATCGGCGAGACCTCGGCCGTCGCCACGGCGCTGCCCGACCTGGAGAACTACGTCAACATGGAGCTGCTCTTTATGATCGGCTTTGGCGTGGCGTTTGAGCTGCCGCTTATCATCTTCTACCTGTCCGTCTTCCACATCGTGTCCTACGCGGCCTTCCGCGGCGCCTGGCGCTACGTGTACGTGGGCCTGCTTGTGGGCTCGGCTGTGATTACGCCCGACGGCTCGCCCGTTACGCTGGGCCTCATGTATGGTGCCCTGCTCTCGCTCTACGAGATTTCGCTCGCCATTGCCCGCGTGGTCATTACCGCGCGCGAGGGCAAGGAGGGCTTGTTTGTGAGCCGTCTGGACCTGTTCTCGGACGACGAGGACGACGAGGAGTAAATCGGTATGCACGAGGTTGGCATTGTCAACGGCATACTCGATACAGTGATTCGCGCGGCGCGTGGGGCGGGGGCCTCGCGCGCCGTTTTGGTGACGCTGCGTATCGGGGATATGACCGAAGTTGTGCGCGAGGCGCTCGACTTTGCGTGGGAGACATTTCGCGATGAGGACCCGCTCACGCGAGGCTGCGAGCTTGCCGTGGAGGAAGTCCATCCACAAAGCGAGTGTCTGGACTGCGGGGAGGTCTTTGAGCACGATCGCTTCCATTGCCGCTGTCCCCAATGTGGCGGCGCCAACGTGCGCCTGCTGCACGGCCGCGAACTCGACATCGCAAGTATCGAAATCGAAACCCCCGACGATTAGCCCATCAGCCACCTGGGGACGGGGTATAAAGGGGCAAAAGTAAGGAGCGCTGAGTATGGCTGAGAAAACGATTGATATCGCGTCGCCGATCCTGTCGCGCAATGAGCGCCTGGCAGATCAGCTGCGTCAGCGATTTAATGAGGCAGGCACCTATGTGATCAACGTCTTGTCGAGCCCTGGCTCGGGCAAGACCACCACGATCCTGGGCACCAACGAGCGCCTGCGTGACAAGGCGGGCCTGCGCTGCGCCGTCATCGAGGGCGACATCGCCTCGGACGTCGACGCCATCACCATGAAGGAAGCCGGCATGCCTGCCATCCAGATCAACACGGGGGGCCTGTGCCACCTCGAGGGCAACATGATCATGGAGGCCGTTGACGCGTTCGACCAGGCGGTGGGCCTTCAAAACATCGACGTCATCTTTATCGAAAACGTGGGCAACCTGGTCTGCCCGGTCGACTTTGACCTGGGCGAGAACCTGTCCATCATGATTCTCTCGGTGCCCGAGGGCGACGACAAGCCCATCAAGTACCCGGGCATCTTCCAACACGCCGGCGCGCAGCTGCTCAATAAGGTCGACGTGGCCCCGGCTTTCGATTTTGATATGGATAGGTATACTAAGACACTCGATGACCTCAATCCGCAGGCGCCGCGGTTTGCCGTGAGCGCGCGCAAGGGCGAGGGCATGGATGCCTGGTGCGATTGGCTCATCGGGCAGATCGAGCAAGCAAGGGCGTAAATCGGCCGCCATACGGGCGGGCGTAGCCGCAGAGACACGAGATAGGAGCCTCTTTTGAAGCTCATCATCGCCGAGAAAAACGACGCCGCGCGTCAGATCGCCGAGCGTCTGTCCACGGGCAAACCCAAAAAGGACAAGGTGTACAACACCGCCATCTACCGTTTTGAGTGGAAGGGCGAGGAGTGCGTGACCATCGGCCTTGCCGGTCACATCCTCGCGCCCGATTTTTGTGACAGCGTGCTGTTCGATAAAAAGCTGGGCTGGTATTCGGTTACCGAGGACGGTGAGATGCTGCCGGCCGACATGCCCGATGGTCTGGCACGCCCGCCCTACGACACCAAGCGCAAGCCGTTTCTTGCCGACGGCATCTCCATCAAGGGCTGGAAGCTCGAGAGTCTGCCGTATCTCACCTGGGCACCCGTCATTAAGCTGCCGGCCGAGAAGGAGCTCATCCGCTCGCTTAAGAACCTCGCCAAAAAGTCCGACAGCGTCATCATTGCCACGGACTTCGATCGCGAGGGCGAGCTGATCGGTTCGGACGCCCTCAACAAGGTGCGCGAGGTGGCGCCCGACTTGCCGGTCGCCCGCGCCCAGTATTCTTCGTTTACCAAGGCCGAGATCACGCAGGCCTTCGATAACCTTGTCTCGCTCGACCAGAACCTGGCCGACGCCGGCGAGAGCCGTCAGCACATCGACCTCATTTGGGGTGCGGTGCTCACGCGCTACCTGACGCTCGCCAAGTTTGGCGGCTTTGGCAACGTGCGTTCCGCCGGCCGCGTGCAGACGCCGACGCTTGCCCTGGTGGTCGAGCGCGAACGCGAGCGCATGGCGTTTGTGCCCGAGGACTATTGGCAGATTCGCGGCATGGGCGCCGCGCAAGGCGCTGCCGAGGACGATCGCTTTAAGATCGCGCACAAGACGGCGCGCTTTACCGACAAGGATGCTGCTGAGACGGCGTACGGTCACGTTGACGGTGCCAAGACGGCAACCGTCGCCGCGGTGACCAAGCGCTCGCGCAAGCAGCAGCCGCCCACGCCGTTTGCGACCACCTCGCTGCAGGCTGCCGCCGCAGCCGAGGGTATCTCGCCTGCGCGTACCATGCGCATCGCCGAGTCCCTCTACATGGCGGGCCTCATCAGCTACCCGCGTGTCGACAACACCGTGTACCCCGCGACGCTCGATCTGGGCGCCGTGGTGAGCGACCTGGCAAAGATCAACCCGGCGCTGGCGCCCGTGTGCAAAAAGGTGCTCGCCGGCCCTATGAAGCCCACGCGCGGCAAAGTCGAGACCACCGACCACCCGCCTATCTATCCCACGGGCGAGGGCGATCCGTCCACGCTCGACGGCGGCCAACGCAAGCTCTACGACCTCATCGCCCGCCGCTTCCTAGCGACGCTTATGGGTCCCGCGACCATCGAAAACACTAAGCTCGAGCTCGACGTGAACGGTGAGCCGTTCGTGGCTTCGGGCGATGTGCTCGTGACCCCGGGTTTCCGCGAGGCGTACCCGTACGGACTCAAGCGCGACGAGCAGATGCCGCCGCTGGAGCAGGGCGATACGGTCGACGTGTTCGACATTAAACTCGAGGCCAAGCAGACCGAGCCGCCCGCGCGCTACAGCCAGGGCAAGCTCGTGCAGGAGATGGAAAAGCGCGGCCTGGGCACCAAGTCCACGCGCGCGAGCATCATTGAGCGCCTGTATGCCGTGCGTTATCTCAAAAATGATCCCGTTGAGCCGAGCCAGCTGGGCATCGCCATCATCGACGCACTGACGCAGTTTGCCCCGCGCATCACGAGCCCCGATATGACCAGCGAGCTCGATGGCGACATGACCCGTGTGGAGCGCGGCGAGGATACCGAAGAGCATGTAGTGACGCACTCGCGCGCGCTGCTGGCTGGTGTGCTCGACGAGCTGCTCAAGCACACGCAGGAGTTGGGCGACGCCATCAGCGACGCCGTCACGGCCGATGCGCGCGTGGGCGCTTGCCCCAAGTGCGGCAAGGACCTGGTTATGAAGACGAGCGCCAAGACCCGTGGCAGCTTTATCGGCTGCATGGGCTGGCCCGACTGCGATGTGACCTATCCGGTGCCGAGCGGCGTCAAGGTAAGCCCGCTCGAGGGCGAGGCAGCCGTGTGCCCCGAGTGCGGCGCGCCGCGCATTAAGTGCCAGCCGTTCCGCCAGAAGGCCTTCGAGATTTGCGTGAACCCCACGTGCCCCACCAACTACGAGCCTGACCTTAAGGTGGGCGAGTGCAAGGTGTGCGCCGAGGCCGGACGCCATGGCGACCTGATCGCGCACAAGAGCGAGAAGAGCGGCAAGCGCTTTATCCGCTGCACCAACTACGATGACTGCGGCGTGAGCTATCCTCTGCCGGCGCGCGGTAAGCTCGAGGCGACGGGTGAGACATGCCCCGAGTGCGGCGCCCCCATCGTGGTGGTCAACACGGCGCGCGGTCCGTGGCGCATCTGCGTGAACACGGACTGCCCGACCAAGGAGAAGAAGCCCGCCCGCGGCCGCAAGACCACGACTAAGGCGAGCACGGCCAAGAAGACGACGGCGGCAAAGAAGACTGCTGCCAAGAAGACGACCGCGAAGAAGTCGACTGCCAAGAAAGCAACCGCCGACAAGTAACGGCGCAGTCAAAACATTGCCCAAAAAAACGAGCGAGGGTCCCGCGATCCTCGCTCGTTTTTTGACCGGCAGCTAGGGACGTTCCTTTTCTGCTGGCAGTTTAGGAACGTCCCTAACTGCCGGCTCGGGAACGGCAAAGCGGCTAGTTCACCTCGACAGGCTTGGCGCCGGGATAGCGCTCCTCAAAGTCTAGGCGGTACTTATTGTCATTGGTGCCCGCCACGTTGTCGCGTGACAGCGGCGCCACGATCTCATTCTTGTGGTCCGCAGGCTTGGCGTATCTCAGGCTGATCTCCCAGGCATCACAGATTGCGTCAATGCGGTGATCCAGGTCGTCGTACAGGGCGATGATGTCCTTCCAGGAGCTGTAGTTCTTGGAGCTCGTCGGGACGTCTAGGTCCTCGACGATGTCGTAATACTGCTCGATGGTGTCCTCCGTGCGCTCGGCGACGTCGGCGAGATTTTGACGGGTGGTTCGATCTTCTTCCAGATAGCTGCCGTTGAAGTTCTGCGCGCAGCCACGGACGTAGTTGTCGAGGTCTTCGAGCAAGTCGTAGTATTCGCTCAGTCGGCGGTAGAGGTTCTGCTCGGAGAGCGTTGCTTCGCCGCCATCCTCGTCGTCATCGTCATCATCGTCGTCGTACAGGCTGTTGGGATCGCCGAGAGGCTTTAGGTCATCGTCGTCGACGTCATGGTGCAGCTTAGCTACCTCGGCAGTCGTCTGCGTGGCGGCGTTGTCGAAAGGCTTGATCGCAAAGAAAACGACCAGGGCGATGATGATCGCCACCAGCACAACAATAACGGCGATAAGCGGCCCGGTGCCGCTCTTTTTGGGAGCGGGGGTCTGTGGCGAAGCGGGCGTGTATGCGGGAGCCGGCTGCTGTTGGGGCGAGCCGCTCGCGACGGGTATGCGCTGCGTGGTCTCGACGGCCGCAGGGCTTGCGGCGGGGTCGGGGCGATAGGCGAGGGGGTCGTCCGCCTTGGCTTGCGGCGTATCAAGGGAGCCGGTCTGCTCAAAAGCGGGCTGTTTATCGCTCGCGGTTGTTTGCTCAACGGGTGCACCGCACGAGGTGCAGAACTTGGCATTATCTGCAAGAAGCTTGCCGCACGAGGCGCAATACCGAGACATTGCCACTCCTTTCGCCACATTTCAATGCAATACGACGATTATACCCAGCGCCCAAAAATCCCCATCATAAGTTGCGGTGAAATAGGGACTGTTTGGCGGTCTCAGAGCTTCAATCAGTCCCTATTTCACCGCAACTTCGGGGATGCCTCGATGGCTAGGTTGGATTTGGGACGCACCGGACGCTGGGGTATCATGGCTTGGTTGCTATAACTTGCATTTTCGCGCCTTGTAGGAAGGGACTGCGCCCATGGCTTTTGAGCCCGCTCAACATAGCTTTATCACGCTCGAGGGCGTCGATGGCGCCGGCAAGTCCACGCAGGCGCGCCTGCTGGCCCGCGCGCTCGACCTCGCTGGCTATCAGGTCGTAACTCTGCGCGAGCCGGGCGGCACCGCCATCAGCGAAAAGATTCGCGCCCTGCTGCTCGACCCCGCCAATACGGCGATGGGCGACACCTGCGAGCTGCTGCTCTACGAGGCCGCGCGTGCCCAGCTGGTGCACGAAGTCATCGCGCCTGCCCTCGCTGCCGGCAAGGTAGTCCTGTGCGACCGTTTCTACGATTCCACGACCTGCTATCAGGCGTTTGCCGATGGCCTCGACCGTCAGATGGTGCGCGATGCCAACAACCTGGCTGTCGCCGGTACGCATCCGGCGCTCACACTCGTCTATCACATCACGCCCGAGCAGGCGGCGCTGCGCATGGCGGCCCGCGGTGCGGCCGATCGCATGGAGGCAAAGGGCATGGCGTTCCAGGAGCGCGTCTATCAGGGATTTTGTGCTATTGCTGCCGAGGAGCCAGACCGCGTAAAGCTTATCGACGCCACTGCGTCGATCGCAGACGTCTTCGCGCAGACGGTCGAGCTGGTTCGCGCGTACGGTCTCGACATTCCCCAAGACGCCGTCGCCGCCGCGCTTGCCAAGGAGGCCGAGTAACATGGCCCCCGCTCAGGCAAGCCTGCTGGCCAAGCTCGACACCCAACAGCGCGTGCGCGACTTCTTGACCAACGCCATCGCAAGCGGCCGCGCATCGCACGCCTACCTGTTTTTGGGCGCGCCCGGCGCCGGTAAGCTCGACGCCGCATGGGCGCTTGCCCAGGCATTCCTGTGCGAGCAGGGCGGCTGTGGCTCGTGCGACAGCTGCGTACGCGTCGCCCGCCATACGCATCCCGACGTGCACTATTACACGCCCGAAAGTGCTACGGGCTACCTCATCGCGCAGACCCGCGAGCTGCTCGACGACGTGCCCCTGGCACCCATCCGCGCCAAGGCAAAGGTCTACATCATCGACCGTGCCGAACAGCTGCGCGCCAACACCGCCAACGCGCTGCTCAAAACGCTCGAGGAACCGCCCGAGGGTGTCATGTTCATCCTGTTGGGCACCTCGGCCGACGTGATGCTGCCCACCATCGTGAGCCGCTGCCAGTGCGTACCGTTTCGGCTGGTTTCGCCCACTGTGGCCGCGCAGGCCGTGAGCCGCGCCACCGGTCAGGATCCCGCGCGCTGCCGCATGGCCGTCGCTGTGGCGGGAAGCCCCACGCGCGGTATCGAGTTCCTTAAGAGCGCCGAGCGCCAGGACGCCCGTCGCCAGATGGTCCGTGCCATCGACTCGCTCATCGCCGCCGACGAGGCCGATGTGCTCAGTCGCGCCAAGTCGCTCATCGTCGCCGTCAAGGCGCCGCTCGCCGAGGTCAAGTCCACACAGGAAAAGGTGCTCGAGCAAAATGCCGACTACCTGTCGCGTGGAGCATTGAAGCAGCTTGAGGACCGCAACAAGCGCGAACTCAACGCGCGCGAGCGTTCGGGTATCATGGAAGCGCTGGCGAGCGCGCGGACGCTCATGCGCGACGTGCTGCTGACGCTTCAGGATGAGGCGGCAGACGTTGTGAACGAGGACGTGCGCGACACGATCGGGCGGCTTGCCGCGGCGACGAATGTTGCGGGTGCCACCCAGGCGCTCGAGGCGGTTGCCACCGCTGAGCGCAACATCGCCAGAAACGTTACTCCCCAGCTGGCCATCGAGGTCATGCTGTTCGATATCAGGAAGGCACTGAAATGCCGTTAGTCGTACCCGTTAAGTTTACCTACGCCTCGCGCGACCTGTGGTTCGACCCACAGGATCTGGATATCCTCGAGGCCGATTATGCCATTTGCTCCACCGAGCGCGGAACCGAGATCGGCCTGGTTACGGCCGATCCCTTCGAGGTGCCGCTCGACGAAATCGGTCAGCCGCTCAAGCCCGTGTTGCGCGTAGCGAGCGACATCGACCTGCAGCTTGCCGATGACCTGGCTATCCAGGGTGACGAGGCCATGGTCGACTTCCGCCGCCTGGTCAAAGAGCTCGACCTCGAGATGAAGCCGGTCGGCGTCGAGTACCTGTTTGGCGGCGAGAAGGCCGTGTTCTACTTTGCGGCCGAGGAGCGCGTCGATTTTCGTCAGCTGGTCAAGGACCTGTCCTCGACGCTGCACATTCGCGTCGACATGCGCCAGATTGGCGTGCGTGACGAGACCCGCCTGGTGGGCGGCTATGCCCAGTGCGGCCAGGAGCTCTGCTGCACGCGCTTTGGCGGACAGTTTGAGCCGGTTTCGATCCGCATGGCAAAAGAGCAGGACCTGCCGCTCAACTCGTCCAAAATTAGCGGCGTCTGCGGCCGCCTGATGTGCTGCCTGCGCTACGAGTTCGAGGCGTACAAGGACTTTAAGAGCCGCGCGCCCAAAAAGAAGACGCTTATCGATACGCCGCTTGGCAAGGCGCGTATCCAGGAATATGACACGCCGCGCGAGCAGCTGGTGTTGCGCCTGGAGAACGGCAAAGTCTTTAAGGTCAACCTGGCCGATATGACCTGCTCTGAGGGCTGCAAAAAGAAGGCCGCCGAGCAGGGCTGCAACTGCCGCCCCGACTGCGTGACGCGCGATGTGCTCGAGCGTATCGAGTCGCCCGAGATGCGCCTGGCGCTTATGGAGCTCGACCGCGAGAACGGCGTCGACGTGGGCGATGGCCTGTCGAGCGCCGACCGTCTGGCGGGGACGACGATGCCCAAGCGCCGCCGTCGCGATGCGGACGCCGATACCCGTACCGGTCAGAGCCAGGGCGAGGGTCGCGGCCGCGGTAAGGGTCGCGGCAAGGCCGAGGCACCCGAGGCCGAGGAGACTGCCGGTGGACGTCGCCGCCGCAAGCGCTCGGGTTCGGGCGATGCCGGCGAGGCCGCTCCCGCAGGCAAGAATTCCCCCCGCGAGCGCGAGGCTCAGCAGCCCCAGCAGCAAAACCGCGGCGGTGGCATGAATCCCACGCGCCGTCGCCGCCGTCACCTGTCGAGCGAGGAGCGCGAGGACGCCTTCCGCGCCGCAGCCGCTCGCGAAGCCGGTGCCGCCCCCAAGGGTGGTTCGGGTTCCGATACGCCTGCCGACAAGGGTGGCAAGCAGCGCAACGATGACGAGCGCGCCCCGCGTCCGCGTCGTCGCCATTCCTCGGGCACGCAGCAAAAGCCCTCGGTGCCCTCCGTGGCCGATCAGGTCTCGGATGGCGAGGTCAAGGTCACGCACCGTCGCCCTGGAGATGGCGGAGGGGCGGCTGCCAAGGCCGCGCGCGGCGCTGCTCGCGACGAACGCGAGCCGCGCGAAGATCGTGGTGGCGAGGGTTCGGCCGACCAGGGCCAGAAGCGCCGTCGCCGTCGTCGTTCCCGCAAGCCGCGTCAAGATGGTGGCGAGGGCTCGACCCAAAACTCGTCCGCACCGCAACCGCCCACCGGCGAATAGCGCCCGCAAACGGATTTAACCTGCCTGACCCCAAACGCGTCGGGGTACCATAGCGCTGAATCAACGACCCTCCCTGCGACCGAGCGTAGGGAGGGTCGTGTCGTGAAGAGACATTTGAATGTGTTGGGATGCCTGCAAGGTGCCGACATCCTACCGTTTGCGGATGAATTGCTACCGTTTGCCGAGCGGGCGGCGCACGAGGCGCTTGAGGCGTTGTCGCCCACGCGATGCGCCGGCTGCGAGCGCGCCGGTGCGCTTATTTGCCAAGACTGCCTGGCCGCGCTCGCGCTCATCGACCCGCGGCATAGCTGCACTCGATGCGGCGCCCCGTTTGGAGACTTGCTGTGCACCGAGTGCTCGGTCGAGGGTACGTCCTCGGCGATGGCCGAAGCTCTCGACCGGTGCCTGGCATGTGCCGTTTACACGCATCCGCTGCCGCGGATCATTAAAGCGTACAAAGACGCGGGCGAGCGACGCCTGGCGCCGTATCTGGCAGAGCTGCTATACGACACCGCCTTACATGCCCAGGTCGCGGCACCCGAACGCTTAGGCGGTGTGTTGTCCGGCGCCGATGCAGTGGTGTTTGTGCCCGCGACGGCGGCGGCGTTTCGGCGACGCGGCTTCGATCATATGGAAGCCATCGCGCGCCCATTTTGCGAGCTGTCGGGTGTTCCGCTGCTCGACGCCCTCGTTAAGTACGGCCATGGCGACCAGCGTGAACTCGGTCGTGAAGAGCGCCGTGAACGCGCCCGAGGCATGTACGAGACCGTTGAGGACGTGCGGGGCCGCCGCCTGCTGCTTATCGACGACGTTATCACCACGGGTGCGACGATGGCAGTGGCTTCGGCGGAACTCAAGCGCGCCGGTGCCGCGGCCGTTGATGGCCTCGCTATCGCACGCGTTTGGTAGGGGTGATTCGTGTGGCGGTAACAATCAGGCAGTGTGACAAACCGACAAAAGAGCAGCTAGCGGCTTCCGTGATCCTGATGGGCGCCTCGGCGTTGCGTATGATGCGCGCCGAGCGCCGGCAGATGGGCTACGTCGGCTGGAAGGACCTTGAGCCCGAGGAGGAGCGCCGCGTGCTGTGTGCGTCATCGCCTTCGACCGAGGATATTTATCTTTCCGACCTGGTTCGAATTGGAGCCAAAAGCGGCGAGGTGCAAGAAGATCTGTGCTTGCTGGTGGGATCTGCGGCGCAGCGCCGACGCATGCCTGGCGTGGGCTGGTCCGTGTGTTCCGGGTTGCCTGTCGGCTCGATTCTAGAGGTGGAACCGGGGGTGTACAGCCTATCTCCCGAGGCCCTTTGTGTTGCCGTCGCCCGCGAGGTCGGCTGTATCCAGGCGTTTGCACTGGCCCAGGAACTGTGTTCCAAGATTTCACTAAGCGATCGCGGGAAGTATCTGCCTCCCTACACCTCGCCTGTTGCGAATAGACTTGCAAAGGACAAGGATCAACCGGCAGACGTGGGCTACTTTGAAGTCGAGCCGGTGCTGACGCCCGATCGCCTGACAGATTACCTTGTGGCATGCAAAGGGAATGTGGCCAAACAGCTGCTGCGCCTGTGTCCCTATCTGTCGGAAAACCTGCGCTCACCCATGGAGTGCATCATGCTCGCTCTGTTTTCGCTTCCGTTTTCCTATGGCGGATTTGCCTGCGGTCCCTTTAAGACCGACTACAAGATCGAGTTCGATGACCGCGCGCAGGCAATCTCGGGGATGCCACATGCAGTTTGCGATGCGTATCAGGAAACAGCCCGGTTTGACCTGGAATACAACGGTGAGCTGGGCCATTCCTCCCGGAGGGGACGTATTCATGATGAAAAACGCAACACGGGCTTGATTACTATGGGAATCGAGGTCGCGACGGTCAACAACGAAATGCTCTGCGACATGGAAGCGATGGAAGCGCTCGCATGGCGCATCAACCAGCGTATGGGTAAGCGGTACCGGAATCGTGTCGATGCCCGCAGGAAGAAGCAAGAGGCGCTATTTAACACGCTGCGGGCGTGTTTTGGGCTTAAACCTGCCTAACAATGCTCTGAAACAGGGGGTTTGATATATGCTCTGGCCAAAATATAGCAAATATGAGTACTGTTACAAATTCAGTAACAGCAAAATCAGGGATTTTGGGACTGGAAGATGGCGTAAATTAGAAAGATATTAAACAAATGTGGAATATCCCGGCATCAATCTGACGTTATAGAGCGCGAAAACTGCTTGCAGAGCCAAAAAACTCCTGCTACTAAATTGGTAACAGTACTCATATTTGCTATTTTTTGGCCACGGCACCCTGAGACGGGTGCCCCGGAGCTCCCCGTAGGGGAGCTCCGGGCTTCATGGGGGCACGAATAGTCCGCTCCGACCTGCAAAATCTGTGCTCACGGTGCGAATGACGCCCCTAACCTTAAACTTTAGCTTGAACTTAGCTATAATGCGCTACGTTCCTGCCAGGCTGTGGTTGCGGACGGACAAAATGTCCATCCTAGTCCAAGACAGACGCGGTCAAAGGGATCCACGTAAGCGACCGCGTGCGCGCGGCGCGATCATGGCGCGTCCTAGATGTAAGCCGCACCGTCCGTTCTACTTTCTTTGGGGCAATACCGCCTCGCGGGCGAGCGGGCCAGTCGTGAAGGTGGCTACGGCCTCCCGAGCAAACACCCCGGTGCGCAAGTGTGGGGTCAAATACCAGGTCAGCTGGTGGGAACAACCCGTTATTCCGCGCAACGCACGGATTGTATACGACACAGAAGGCAGGGTAGTGGACATGGTGAGGGGCAGCTTGATGCACGCGGCTCGGTTAGGTGCTGGGACCGCGGCGGTCATTGCCGTATTGGGCTTGAGCGGATGCGCGTTCAATCCACTGTCCACGTTCACGACACCCACGATTGACCAGATCGAGCGCGAGACCGTCACCCCTGCGGTGTCGGACGATGCCCTGGTCACTCCCGGCACCCTGACGGTTGCCCTCGATACCTCCGATGCCCCGCAGGCCATGCAGGGCGCCGATGGCAACCTCACGGGCTACGCGGTCGACGCTGCCCGCGCCCTTGCAAGTCGCATGGGCCTCAAGGTTGCCTTCGTCGATGCGTCTTCTGCCGATTCCGCGCTTGGCGACAAAAAGGCCGACATCTTCATTGGTGACATCAATTCCACGGATGGTGACATCAGCACGCTTGGTACTTGCCTGTACGACGCTGCGGCAGTGTTCGGAAAGACGAGCGACGGCGAGTCGCTGAGCGTTTCCACCGAAACGCTTAACACCGCTACCCTGGGCGTTCAGACCTCCTCGGCCTCGCAGGAAGCACTCGCCAAGCAGAGCATCACGGCCAACCAAAAGACCTTCTCCAACATCAACGAGTGCTTTGAGGCGCTCGAGTCCGGCGAGATCGACTACGTGATTTGCGATTCCACGGCCGGCGGCTACCTTGCGCGCCTGATGAGCCAGATCTCTTACGTCGGCGCGCTCGAGACACCCTCGACGCTCGGCGTCGCGGGCCTCGCGGCCAACGATGAGCTATGCCGTGCCGTGAGCGATGCCCTCGACGGTATCACGGTCGATGGCACGCTCGAGGCGGTCCACTCCGTCTGGTACGGCACGATGCCCTATGATCTCACCACCAAGACGGTCTCGGGCGCCGACGTGCAGTCGTCCGACACCGGATCCAGCGAGTCTGCATCCTCCGATTCGAGCAGCGAGGGTGCAACCTCCGAGGATAAGTCGTCCGGCCAGGAGGGCACGATCACCGACGACGACATTAACAAGCTCAATAGCTAGTTATTGCTAGGGGTGGTGTCTCCTATGCGCTAGGAGAGACGCCTCTTCACGGTTTCAACACGCATTGCCGGGCTTTCCCAACAGGGGAGCCCGGCTTTTTCGTTTCCATAAAACCAGCAGGTCAAAGACGTTTTTTAGGTGCAAAACCAAAGTCGCCGTCGCCCTCCCATAGCGCACTTTGCCACAGAAAAGTGCGAGACTTCGGTATGCGGTATCAAGCAATCGTTATTCGGGTCTTTAGGAATCCGCGTGATTAAATGCACGGCAATGGGTACATAGCCAGTACAGTAAGTCCCCGAGGCAGATTGGAGCCACGTATGGATATCAAGGTTTCTGGACGCAAGACGACGGTAACCGATGCTCTGCGTGCGCATGTGGATGAGAAGATCGGCGAGGCGCTCAAGGTTTTCGATATCGAGCCCATGACAGTCGACGTTGTACTTCGCTATGAGAAGAACCCCTCGAACCCCAACCCGGCAATCGTCGAGGTTACGGTTCGCGTCCGCGGTTCGGTGATTCGCGTTGCCGAGCATGGCGCAGATATGTACGCCGCCATCGACCTCTCCGCCGATAAGGTCACCCGCCAGCTGCGCAAGTTCAAGACCAAGGTCGTGGACAACCGCCAGGGCGGTGCCAGCGCAGCGGATGTCGCACCGGTCGAGCGCGTCGAGGATCTGGCCGATCTGCTGCTGCCCGAGGAGGACGACGACCTGCTCGTCCGCGAGAAGGTCATCGATGTCACCCCGATGACTGAGGAGCAGGCGCTGGTGCAGACCGATCTGCTCGGCCACGACTTCTACGTGTTCGAGAACGCGACGACTGGCCTCATCAATGTGGTGTATCACCGTAAGAATGGTGGATATGGCATCATCAAGCCCCGCATCGAAACACTTGACGAGTAAAATACGTTAACTTGCATGAGTTAACGGCTGGCGGCCATCCCATGCGGATGGCCGCCTTTTTTACGTAAGGAGTCGCTTTGATGGACAAGGCTGCATCTACCGGCCATTCTGACCGCTGCCGCATCGTCGTCGATACCTGCTGCGACTTTAGCCCCGAGGTCGCCGCGAACCTCGATGTCGATATCTTGGGCTTCCCCTTTATCATCGATGGCGAGGAGCGCACGGACGATATCTGGTCGAGCATGAGTCCTAAGGAGTTCTACGACCGCATGCGCGCCGGCGCTCGCGTGTCCACCTCGGCTGTGTCGCTCGGTCGCTATATCGAGTTCTTTACCGAGTGCGCCAAAGAGGGTACGCCCACGGTCTACCTGTGCTTTACCTCGGCGCTGTCGTCGAGCTACAACTCCGCGTGCCAGGCGGCGGACGCCGTGCGCGCCGAGTATCCCAACTTTGAGCTGTACGTGGTCGACAACGCTCTGCCCTGCGCGACCGGCGCGCTCTTGGCGCTCGAGGCCGTGCGCCAGCGTTCGGCGGGACTGACCGCCAAGCAGCTGGTCGATTGGGCAAACGAGGCAAAGACCTACGTCCACGGCTACTTTACGCTCGAGAGCTTCGACGCACTGGCTGCCGGCGGTCGCATTCCGCCCGCGGCGGCGCAGCTCACGGCAAAGCTCGATGTCAAGCCCGAGCTGTCCTACGACCTGGCCGGCTCGCTGTCGCTGATCGGCGTCAACCGCGGCCGCAAGAAGGCGCTCAAGTCCATCCTCAAGTCGTTCCGCGAGAACTACGTGCCCGATCGCACCATGCCCATCGCCATCATGACGGCCGATGCCGAGAAGGACGGCGACTGGCTCGAGGCCGCCATCCGCAAGGAGGAGGGCTGCGCCGACGTCACGATCATTCGCAGCTCCGTGGGCCCCACCATCGGCTCGCACGTGGGCCCCGGCATGGTGGCCTGCGCGTTTTGGGGTAAGAACCGCGCCGAGAAAGCGTCGCTTTCCGATCGCATCGCCCGCCGCGTGCGCGGCCAGTAGACGGGCGCTACGACCGCAGGCGCCCCGCAGCTCAAGCGCTGGCGCTGAGTATTCAACCTGGTAACAACACCCAACCCAAAAGGAAAGGTTTCATGGCAAACAAGCTCTCCGTCGCATTTATCGGCACCGGAATCATGGGTGCCCCCATCGCCGGCCACATCCTGGATGCCGGCTATCCCGTCACGGTCAACAACCGCACCAAGTCCAAGGCTGCTGCGCTTATCGAGCGCGGTGCCGCCTGGGCCGATACGCCGGCCGATGCCGTGGCTAACGCCGATGTCGTCTTTACCATGGTGGGCTATCCCTCCGAGGTCGAGGAGCTCTATCTGGCGGGCGACGGCCTGCTTGCGTGCACCAAGCCGGGCGCGGTCTTGATCGATCTCACCACGAGCTCGCCCGAGCTCGCCCGTGACATTGCCGAGGCCGCCCAGGTTTCTGGTCGCATGGCGTTTGACTGCCCCGTCACCGGCGGCGAGTCGGGCGCTATCGCCGGTACGCTCACGGCTATCGTGGGCGCTACCGAGAACGACATCGCGCCGGTCCGCGATATCCTTGCCACCTTTGCGGCTAACATCTGCTGCTTCGACGGCGCCGGCAAGGGCCAGGCTGCCAAGCTCGCCAACCAGGTGTCGCTGGGCGCCTGCATGGTCGGCATGGCAGACGCCATGGCATTTGCCGAGCTGAGCGGCCTTGACCTGGAGAAGACCCGCCAGATGATCCTGGGTGGTACCGGCAAGTCCGGCGCCATGGAGAGCCTGGCGCCCAAGGCGCTCGACGGCGACTACAAGCCCGGCTTTATGGTCGAGCACTTCATTAAGGACCTGCGTCTGGCGCTCGCCTACGCCGATGACCGCGAGCTCGCGCTGCCCGGCGCCGACGTCGCCTTTACGCTCTACGACATGCTCGACGCCATCGGTGGCGCCAAGCTGGGCACCCAGGCCATCACGGTCCTCTACAAGGAGGAAGCCGACGCCATCGCCGCCGGTCTGGACTGGTCGCAGTATCGTCCCGAGGAGCACGGCGCTCACGAGGACGGCTGCGATTGCGGTGAGCACGGCGACGACCATGAGTGCGGTTGCGGCCACCACCATGGCGAGGACCACGAGTGCTGCGGCGGCCACGGCCATGACGACGGCCACGAGTGCTGCTGCGGCCACCATCACGAGGAGTAGCGCCCATGAGCTGGACGTTCGTGGTGCTTGCGCTGGTACTCTTTCTCTTTGCGATTTACATCGGCTTTTTGTGCGGTCAGTGGGCGTGCGAAAAGCGCGTCATCACCAAGCGCGACTACTGGATTGCCAACTTTGCGGGAGCGGCGGCAGTCGTCCTGCTAACCTGGGTGTTTTCGCTGTTCCCGCTGGTGCAGTTTGCGCCGATCGGCTGGCTCGGCGGCTTTATCGCCGGCCTTAAGATGAGCTTTGGCGAGTCCGTCGGCCCGTGGCGCAAGCACGACGAGGTCTTTAACGTCAACAAGGCACATCGCGCCGCCGCCGATGCGGGCGACGCCGAGGAGCGCCGCCGCGCGCGTCACAATGGTGCAGCCGACCGACAGCTCATCTCGGTCACCGATGACAGCAAGGGTGCTGGCAAGCACGCTAAGAAATAGTAAGAAGAGGTAACTATGGCAGAAAACAAGGAAGAACAGCTCACCGATGAGGAGCTGGCACAGCTTCTGCTGGCAGAGGAGAACGAGAACGCCGTCGACCGTCTGGTCAAGGAGCTCGGCTGCCCCACGCGCCGCATCCGTCAGTTTGCCGCCCGCGTGCTGCACCTGCTTGCCGAGCGCGATCCGCAGCGCGTCGTGCCCTGCGTACCCGCGCTGATCGAGGCACTTGACCGCCCCGAGGCTCAGACCCGCTGGGAGGCCCTCGATGCCCTTGCGGCGCTCGCCACCGCCTGCCCCGAGCAGCTGGGCGATGCCTTTGAGGGCGCCGAGACCGCGCTGTTCGACGAGATTTCCTCCACGCTGCGCTATGCCGCCTTCCGCCTGCTGTGCGTGTGGGGTGCCACGAGCGTCGAGCGTTCGCGCGAGGCTTGGCCCATCCTGGACGAGGCCATCCAGTGCTACCACGGCGACCTCGAGTATCGCGACATGCTCGGTTGCCTGTACGAGTTTGGCCAGGGCGAGATTGACGCCGAGGTCGCCGAGAAGCTCGCGCTGCGCCTTAAGTTCGATGCCGAGAACGGTAAGGGCAGCTATCTCAAGGCCCGTTCGAGCGAGATTTGCGAAATGCTTGTTAAACGTTTTGGCCTGGATCTCTCCAAAAAGAAGAAGCGTGCTAGCGTTAAAAAATCTGACGACGCCGAAGACGAGGAGTAACAGATTATGGCGCACGATGTAGTCCTGATCCCCGGTGACGGTATCGGTCCCGAGATTACGCAGGCCATGCGCCGCGTGGTCGAGGCCACCGGTGTCCAGATCAACTGGAATGTCCAGGAGGCCGGCGCCGGCGTCATGGACGAGTTTGGCACGCCGCTGCCCCAGCATGTGCTCGATGCGGTCGCCGAGACCAAGGTTGCCATCAAGGGCCCCATCACCACGCCGGTCGGCACGGGTTTCCGCAGCGTTAACGTGGCCCTGCGCAAGCACTTCGACCTGTACGCCTGCGTGCGCCCCTGCCTGTCGCAGCCGGGCGACGGCTCGCGCTTCCGCGACGTCGACCTGGTCATCGTGCGCGAGAACACCGAGGACCTCTACGCCGGCATCGAGTTCGATGAGGGCGCTGCCGAGGTCGAGGAGCTCTCGCAGCTTGTCGAGCGCTCGGGTCAGAAGACCTTCGCCGCTGATTCCGCCATTTCAATCAAGCCGATCTCCATCGCCAAGAGCCGCCGCATTGTGGAGTATGCCTTTGAGTATGCTCGCCGCTGCGGCCGCAAAAAGGTGACGGCCGTGCATAAGGCCAACATCATGAAGGCGACCGACGGCCTGTTCCTGCGCGTGGCGCGCGAGGTGGCCGCCAACTATCCCGATATCGAGTTCAACGACAAGATTGTCGACGCCACCTGCATGGGCCTGGTCCAGAACCCCAACGACTTCGATGTCCTGGTGCTGCCCAACCTGTACGGCGACATCGTGAGCGACCTGTGCGCCGGCCTAGTGGGCGGTCTGGGTATGGCTCCTGGCTCCAACATCGGTGCCGACTGCGCAATCTTTGAGGCAACGCACGGCTCCGCGCCCGATATCGCTGGCCAGGATATCGCTAACCCCACGGCCGAGATTCTGTCTGCGGCTATGATGCTCGATCACCTGGGCGAGAACGACGCGGCCAATCGCATTCGCGCCGCCGTTTCTACCACGCTCGACGAGGGTGAGCAGGTTACCGGCGACGTTCGTCGTGCCCAGACCGGCTCCGTTGAGGGCGCTGTGGGCACGCAGGCCTTTGCCGATGCCGTTATCGCGCACCTGGCCTAAGGCATGCAGACTGCAAACGCCTAAATAGTACTTAAGTGTTTGCGTATAACCTAAGAATCAATACGCCCGGCGCTCTGTCGGGCGTATTCTATTGCGGACTATGTTTCCTAACAAGGAGTAACTGATATGGGTCTGATTCAAAAGAAGGACGAGAAGGACGAGATCGACGGCATCCAGATCATCGAGCGCGGCGAAGGACCCGACGGTGATGAGGACGAGAAGATCGATCTGGTCGCCGGTACGTCTGCCGAGCACATTGCTGCCGGTACGACGGCCGAGGAGGAGGACGCCCGCCTGGAGGCTCAGATTGCCGCGGATGCCGCTGACGAGAACCTCATGCCCGAGGAGCAGGACGAGGACGACTCCGATGAAGACGACCATGCATCCAAGCACAAGAAGACGATGATTGCCGCCTTTGTGGTTGCCGTCGTGATCGCTGCTGTGGTCGGCTTCTTTATTGGCAATGGCGGCTTTGGCGGCAAGGGTGTTGGCTCGGCGACCCTGACCGAGGACCAGCTCGATTCGACCGTGGCAAGCTATAGCTACAACGGCAAGAAGAGCGACATCACCGCGCGCGAGGCCATTGAGAGCCAGTACAGCCTCGACACCGTCAAGGATAGCGATGGCAACTACACCGCTCCCTCTGCCGACGTTATCCTGTCCTACGTGCGCAACAAGATCCTGCTGGACGCTGCCGAGGACGAGGGCATCACCGTTTCTTCCAAGGAAATGAAGAAGTACGCCGAGGATTCCATCGGCACTTCGGACTACAAGACCATGGCCACGCAGTATGGCGTGTCCAAGGACCAGGCCAAGCAGATCGTCCGCCAGTCCGCGACGTTGCAGAAGCTCTACAAGAAGAAGGTCGGCGACAGCTCCGCAAGCATGCCGACCGCCCCGACCGAGCCTGCTGACGGCAACGAGGAGACCGCGAGCAAGGACTACGCCGACTACATCATCAACCTTGCCGGCGACGAGTGGGATAGCGAGAAGGGCGCCTGGAAGGATGCCGACAGCACCTATGCCAAGGCCTTTGCCGATGATGCCTTTACGGCCGACAGCGCCACCTATAAGCAGGCCATGACCGCCTATTACACCGCCTACCAGCAGTATTCCTCGCAGGCTTCGAGCGCCAGCTCCAAGTGGACCGAGTATGCTAACGGCCTCTACGCCAAGGCCAACATCAGCATCTACGGCCTGTTTGCGTAAAGAGTTGCACGGCTCATCGAGCATCTAGCCGATAGACAGCAAATAGCCCGCCAGTACGGAAGTCGTTCTGGCGGGCTATTTGCGTTGAGAGCGTGATCGGCAGTTTAATTATGGCTATTCATCTTTAAGCCCAAAAAGGCTATCGGCTTCATCGTCGGATATATATTCCAGTACATCGCCCGGTTGGCAGTCGAGTGCCCGGCATATCGCGTCAAGAGTTGAAAAACGTATGGCAGAAACCTTGCCCGTCTTAATGCGTGACATATTGACCTGGGAGATGCCCACACGTTCCGCAAGCTCTTTGGATGAAATCTTGCGTTCGGCGAGCATGCGGTCAAGCCGCAGAATAATCATGGATTCCCCCTAGAGCAACTCGTCATCTTGTTTTTGCAGGATATACCCGTAGCGGAAGATGCTGGCAATCAGGCAAATAATCAGGCCTGCAAAGAGCATGGAGGGCTCGAATAACTGGCCGACGAACGCATCCGTAAAGCTGCCGCCAAATCCTGAGAGTATCATTCCCGTGATTACGGCGCCAAGAAGCCTCACGGCAACGCCGCCGATAAGGAATAAATGTCCTACTCGACGAAGTGTCTGGTTACATTCAAGGTCAAAGGGCCTGCCTTCCTTTTCAATGTTGAAGAAAAGCCTGCGCACGCTTAGCGCGATGGTAAGCGCGAGACATGTCATCAAGAGGCTCCCTATGGCAGTGTGACCATCGTGTGCGACGAGCATAAGTGGGGCCTGCGCATCGGTGCCGACGATAGCAAGGCACGGCCCTTCGCCGGCTTGAAGTTCTACGGATTGGAGACACGAGCCTTGGGAGAGGCCAGGCAATATGAGTAGAAGGTCAATCGCAATGACTGCGAGGAGCCCCAGAGCGAGCGCGGTGGTAATGCAGATCGTGGCCCATTTGCAGATGCGAGCGAGCTTCCTCAGTTTGGCTACCGTCTGTTCGCGGCTGATGGTGTCATTCGATATAGACGCGTTTCGATGGACCATAACCCCTCCAATCGGCGTTTTGGATGATACTTGTATCATATCAGAATTAACGATAAACGATAAATAATTACGGATACTGAGTAAGTAATGATTGAAAACGATTAGCGTGAGCTATTGGCTCACTTATGGATGCGGGAGTTTGACGCGCGGGGGATAAGGACAAATGCCAAAATTTCCTTTGATCGCGCAAGCGCTCCACCGGGTTCCCCTAATTCATATGGGAAAACAGCTGCAAACGATTACAAGTAACCGGTGAACGGTCGAAAACTACCGTTCACCGATAATCTCAAAACTGGTTCTAACTGGTATTAAGTCAAAAAGACCAATTCACATATCTTCACAATGACCTGCAATTTTTCTACACGCTATTTTTAGCCGCCCTGCGTTGTTTAGACACCGGGAAAGATCCGTTCTTTTGCCAAAGCGTTTCGAAACGGTTTCAAAACCGCAGGTAGAAGTGTTAACGAGCGGTAAACGGTCGAAATATCACCGTGAGCGGTGCAAAAACGTTTTAGCGTATGAATCAACGAAAGCGACCTCTTCTGGGGTGATATAGTGACAACAACACGTCACGTGGTTACTACCAGTTTAGAAACCACTGGTCTTCAAAGAACGCTTTCTAAGAAGCTTTAAGGGCGAGCGCCCGCTGGCTTCCGAAAATCATCGGACTCAGATCGTACACACCTTCGGAAGGGAAATTTGAATGGTTGGCTTTATTCTTACCGGTCATGGACAGTTCGCACCCGGCCTTGCAAGCGCTATCGCTATGGTTGCCGGCGACCAGCCTGCTTTTACCGTCGTTCCTTTTGAGGGCGACCAGGCCGCATCCTACGGTGAGGATCTCCGCGCCGCCATTACCGCCATGCGCGAGGAGTGCGATGGCGTGCTCGTCTTTACCGACTTGCTCGGTGGTACCCCGTTCAACCAGTCGATGATGATTGCCCAGGATGTCGACAACGTCGAGGTTCTGACTGGCACCAACCTTCCCATGGTTATTGAGCTTCTGTTCCTCCGCGGCAATGCCACGCTCGCCGAGCTTGGCGAGCAGGCCGTGACCGTTGGCCAGACGGGCGTCACCGCCCAGACGGTCGCATCCGTTGCCGGCTCCGAGGAAGAGGATATCTTCGGCGACGAGGACGGCATTTAATGGCCGATTTCGGAGCCAACGTCCTGAGCTCCTCGGTCGCCCTTTTAGGCCTGCTTGTCATCATGGGCTTGATTTACACCATCTGGTCGCAAATCAACATGAAGAAGAAGCAGAAGTACTTCAAGGAGCTGCACACCGAGCTCAAGCCGGGTCAGGAGGTTCTTTTCGCCGGCGGTATCTACGGAACCGTCAAAGGCTTCGAAGGCGAGAAGGTCCAGATCAAAGTCCGATCCGGAGCCGTCGTAGATGTTTCGCGTTACGCGATTCAGGAGATCAAGTAACTGTCGTCAGCAAATATCGAAAGGAAGCTGATCAACATGGCAGAACCCAACATTCTTCTTACCCGCATCGATAACCGACTGGTTCATGGTCAGGTTGCCACCCAGTGGAACTCCACTCTGGGCTCCAACCTCATCCTCGTCGCCAACGACGACGTGGCGTCCAACACCATGCGCCAGAACCTCATGAAGATGGCCGCTCCCGCCGGCGTCGCTACGCGTTTCTTCTCCCTGCAGAAGACCATCGACGTCATTGGCAAGGCGAGCCCGCGCCAGAAGATCTTCATCGTGGCCGAAACACCGGAAGACGTGCTTACGCTCGTCAAGGGCGGTGTGCCTATAAAGAAGGTAAACATCGGCAACATGCACATGTCGGAAGGAAAGCGCCAAGTCGCCACCTCCGTCGCAGTTAACGACGAGGATGTCGCTGCGTTTAAAGAGCTGCAGGAATTGGGGGTGGAGTTGGAGATCAGGCGCGTTCCGAGCACGCCTGTTGAGGACACGAGCAAGCTCTTCTCGTAATCCTCGTGATCCACGTTGTCAGGAGTGAAACCCTGACGTTCTGTACGTGATATCCAAAGTGCGTACATACATTTTGAAAGGAGGAGCAAGATGGAATACTCGATCATCCAGATCGCTCTGGTCTTCGTTGTCACGTTCATCGCGGCAATCGACCAGTTTGACTTCCTCGAGTCTCTCTATCAGCCCATCGTCACCGGCGCCGTCATCGGTCTTATCCTTGGCGACCTCAACACCGGTCTTCTCGTGGGTGGTACCTATCAGCTCATGACGATCGGCAACATGCCGATCGGAGGCGCTCAGCCGCCTAACGCCGTCATCGGCGGCATCATGGCAGCCATTCTCGCTATCGCCACGGGCCTCGAGCCCAACGCGGCAGTCGGCCTCGCCATTCCGTTCGCTCTGCTTGGCCAGCTTGGCGTTACCCTGGTCTTCACGCTTATGTCCCCGCTTATGTCCACGGCCGATAACATGGCTCACAACGCGGACACCAAGGGCATCGAGCGCCTGAACTACTTCGCCATGGCTCTGCTCGGCCTGATCTTCGCTGTCGTCGTCACCCTGTTCTTCATCGCTGGCGCTACCATCGGTCAGACCATCGCTTCTGCCATCCCGACGTGGCTGCAGACCGGTCTGTCCGCTGCAGGCGGCATGATGCGCTTCGTCGGCTTCGCCGTCCTGCTCAAGGTTATGATGAACCGCGATATGTGGGGCTTCTTCCTCATGGGCTTCGGCCTCGCGCTCATCACCGTTGCCAACGATTCGCTGGCAACCCCTGCTCTGCTCATCCTCGCTCTCATCGGCTTCGGCATCGCTTTCTGGGACTTCCAGCAGCAGACCGAGCTGAAGGGTGCAGCTGTTTCTGACGGAGGTGACTTCGAAGATGGCATCTAATGAGTATGTGATCCCGGAGCACTACGAGGATCTCACTCCTGCTCCGCAGCTCGACCAGAAGACCCTCAACAAGATGGCTTGGCGCTCCTGCTTCCTGCAGGCCTCGTTCAACTACGAGCGTATGCAGGCCGCTGGCTGGCTCTACTCCATCATCCCCGGTCTGGAGAAGATCCACACCAACAAGAACGACCTCGCGGCTTCCATGAGCCACAACCTGGAGTTCTTCAACACCCACCCGTTCCTCGTCACCTTTGTTATGGGCATCGTGCTTTCGCTCGAGCAGAACAAGGTTGACATCCCCACGATCCGCGCCGTCCGCGTCGCCGCAATGGGCCCGCTCGGTGGTATCGGTGACGCCCTGTTCTGGCTGACGCTCGTGCCTATCACGGCCGGCATCACCTCCAACATGGCCATCAACGGCAACGCCGCTGCGCCGATCATCTTCCTGGTGATCTTCAACGCCGTCCAGTTCGCTCTGCGCTTCTGGCTCATGAACTGGTCCTACAAGCTTGGCACCAGCGCTATTGACGCTCTGACCGCCAACATGCAGGCCTTCACGCGTGCCGCTTCCATCATGGGCGTCTTCGTCGTCGGTTGCCTGGTCGTCACCATGGGTGGCACCCAGATCAACCTCCAGATCCCCAACGGCACCACCCGTGGCCTTGCCCCTACTACCGTGATCGTCTCCGAGAAGGAGGCCGAGAACTTCACCGGTATGGAGGGCATCGATACCGAGACCGCTGAGGCCGGTACCATCGCCATGACCGATGAGGACGGCAACGCCCTCACCGCCACCGATGCCGACGGCAACGAGGTCAAGTGCGGCGTCGCCGATCTGGGCAACGGCATGGAGTCCGTGACCTACGCTACCGTTACCGAGGATCCGGTCAACTTCTCTGTTGCCGACACCCTCAACACCATCGTCCCGAAGCTCGTCCCGCTTATGCTTACGCTGCTGCTTTACTACATGTTCGCTAAGCACAGCTGGACCCCGACCAAGGGCATTCTCCTGCTCTTCGTCCTTGGCATCCTGGGCGCTGGCCCGCTTGGTCTCTGGCCGAGCATCTGGTAAGGCTCTAGCTTGAGGGGTGTGTCCCTACGCGGCTCACACCCCGACCCCTTAAGCCATGTGTATGTTAAAAGCCGCGTGCTCGAAAGAGCGCGCGGCTTTTGTTTTCTTGATGATTCGGGTGTGGCAGACAGATAATGCTAAACACCCTAGGTAGTTAGCCGAATTCGAGCAAAAGGGAGGATAGGATGGCGATCGGAGCGCGTAAGCAACCGCTGTACGATCAGCTGGTCGATATTCTGACCGAAAAGATCGACCGTGAATATCGCGCCGGTGACATGATTCCTTCCGAGCGCGAACTTTCGGAGCGCTATGGTCTCTCGCGCACTACGGTACGCCTGGCTCTGCAGGAACTGGAGCGTTTAGGATTGGTGGTTCGGCAGCACGGTCGCGGTACCTTTGTGACCGACCGTTCGGCAAAGGCAACCAATCTTATGCAGTCCTACAGCTTTACCGAGCAGATGCGCGCGATGGGTCGCGACCCCGAGACCACGATTCTCGAGTTTTGCGAGATGGAGGCCGATAAGAATCTGGCCGAGCATATGGGATTGCGTATCGGTGATCGCATTTTTAAGCTCAAGCGCCTTCGTTCTGCCGACAACATGCCCATGATGGTCGAACGCAGCTATCTACCGGTTCGTCAATTTCTGTCCCTAAAGCGACCGCTACTGGAGCGTAAGCCGCTTTACGATGTGATTGAGCAAGACTTTCAGCAAAAGATACGCGTGGCCGAGGAGGAGTTCTATGCGAGCATAGCCCGTCCCACCGACGCCCACCTTTTGGGAATTGTCGAGGGCTCGCCTGTGCTCGATTTGGTCAGGACTACGTATAACGAGTCAAACGAGGTTGTGGAGTATACACTCTCGGTTGCTCGTGCCGATCAGTTTAAATACAAGGTTTACCACCAGCGTAGCGACTAGTGTTCGCATCGTATCCATATGATGATTCTTTGCATTTAACTGGTTACTACCAGATAACCAACTGAAGTGTATAATTGCACGTCAGAGGATTACTTCTAGAGAGAGGTATTAGAAATGTTCGAGAAGAGTGTCGAGGAGCTCACCGAGCTCGGCGCCCAGATCACCACGGCCGAGATTGCTCAGCAGCCCGAGCTTTGGCGTGATACGCTCAACATCTATCGCGAGAACAAGGAGGCCATCGAGGCCTTCCTGGCCGAGGCTCGCGCTATGGGCGAGGGTCGTCTGTCCGTTGTCTTCACCGGTGCCGGTACGTCCGACTACGTTGGCGATACCTGCGCCCCGTACCTGCGTCACGCTGGCAACACTGATCTCTACGACTTTAAGCCCATCGCCACGACCGACATCGTGAGCGCCCCGCGCGACTTCCTGCGCGCCGAGGATCCCACGCTCGTGGTTTCCTTCGCCCGCTCTGGCAACAGCCCCGAGAGCCTTGCCGCCGTTGCCGTTGCCAAGGAGCTCGTCCACAACGTCAAGTTCCTCAACATCACCTGCGCTCCCGAGGGCAAGCTCGCCGTCGAGTCTGCCGATGATCCCAACGCGCTGACGCTGCTCATTCCGCGCGCCAACGACAAGGGCTTCGCCATGACCGGTTCTTATTCCTGCATGACCCTGCTCTCTACCCTTATTTTCGACACTGCCTCTGATGAGCAGAAGGCCGAGTGGGTCGAGACGATTGCCAAGATGGGCGAGGAGGTCATCTCCCGTGAGCCCGAGATCGCCGATTACCTGGCTGGCGACTTCAACCGCGTGACCTACTTGGGTTCTGGCTCCTTCGGTGGCCTTGCCCAGGAGAGCCAGCTCAAGATCCTTGAGCTCGCTCACGGTCTGGTCGCTACTTCCTACGACACCTCCATGGGCTATCGTCACGGACCTAAGTCCTTCGTCGACGATAAGACGCTCGTCTTCGTGTTCGTCAATAACGACGCCTACACCCGTCAGTACGACATCGACATCCTCAACGAGATCGGTGGCGACGAGATCGCTCAGCACACCATCGCCGTTCAGCAGGAAGGTGCCACCGTCTATGAGGGTGAGTCCTTCACCTTTAAGGGCTACGAGGCACTTCCCGAGGGCTACCTTGCTCTGCCGTTCGTGATGTTTGCCCAGGCTATCAGCCTGCTCAACTCCGTGCGCGTGGGCAACACGCCCGATACGCCGAGCCCCACCGGCACGGTCAACCGCGTGGTTAAGGGCGTGACGATTCACCCCTTCACCGCTTAATCGCGTCCCCCTGTAAGGGCGCCCGTCCGCTCATAACGGCGGGCGGGCGCTTTTTGTTTTATGTGAGCTGGGTATAAGCATCACTACAGTCAACTGCTTTAGAAGCAAGGAGTGCATATGAGCACGTACGCAATTAAGGCTGACAAGTTCTTCTTGCCGGCAGGCCCGCAACTGGGCGGCTATCTTATGGTCGAGGATGGCGTCTTTGGCGCCTGGCAGGCCGACGAGCCCTCTTGCGAGATTAAGGACTACACGGGATCGTGGATCGCACCGGGTATGGTCGATACTCACATCCATGGCTTCTACAACCACTCAACTACCGATAACGATCCCGAGGGCATCGATATCAGCTCGGCCGAGCTCGCCCGTCGCGGTACCACCAGCTGGCTGCCCACGACGTTCACCGATGGCGTCGAGCAGATCAAGGACGCCTGCGCCGCTATCGCCAAGGCGGACGAGGGCCGCGGCCCCGACTTCTGCGGTGCTCGCATTCAGGGCATCTACCTGGAGGGCCCCTTCTTTACCATGAAGCACGTGGGTGCGCAGAACCCCGCTTATCTTATCGATCCCTCCGAGGAGGTCTTCGATCAGTGGCAGGAGGCTGCGGGTGGTCGCATCGTTAAGGGCGCCATGGCGGCCGAGCGCGACGGTGCCGCTGCTTATGCGGCTGCTCTGAACGCCAAGGGTGTGGTGACCAGCATCGGTCACTCCGACGCCACCTACGATGAGTGCATCGCCGCCATCAACGCCGGTGCCAGCTGCTTTACGCATACCTATAACGGTCAGCGCGGGCTGCATCACCGTGAGCCCGGTGTCGTGGGCGCTGCCATGTCCACGCCCGAGACCTACGCCGAGATCATCTGTGACGGCAAGCACGTAAACCCTGCCGCCATCAAGGCACTGCTGCAGGCAAAGGGCTGGCAGCACACGGTGCTCATCACCGACTGCCTGGGTTGCGGCGGCATGCCCGAGGGCAGCTACACCAGTGGTGGCATGGACGTCATCATGAAGGACAACCTGTGCTGGCTCGCTGACGGCAAGAGCATTGCCGGCTCGGTGCTCACGCTTGCCCAGGGCGTCAAGAACATCGTCGACTGGGGCATCGCCAGCGCCGATATCGCCATTCGCATGGCAACCGAGGTGCCGGCACGCTCCGCGCACATCGAGGATAAGTGCGGCAGCATCATGCCGGGTCGCGACGCCGACTTTGTCGTGTTCGACCATGAGCTCACCCTCGTCGAGACGTATGTTGGCGGCCAGAGCGTCGGCAACGCCTTTACCGAGTAACGATAGAAAAAGGCGGCGGGCCCGAATCTGCTCGGACCCGCCGTATGGGTTAAACGCTCAAAAGCACCTTAACAGTTACAGCTTGTTAGCGATCTTCTTTGCCGTGCGCTTGACGCCGGCCACCAGGCCTCCTGCAGGATGCTCCTTCTCGTATGCTAGACGCTTCTCGCGCTTGGCGTACTCTTCGACGATGATATCGCCATATTCGTCTTCGATCTTGTCGAAGAAGTCGACAGCGCCCTTAATTTCCTCAGCGGTCGGGTGTCCCTTTTGGACACCGCCGGCGAGCTTGAACGGCCCCCACGTATCAAAGCCGGGGCAGCCGTAGACACCCATAAAGATGGCCTGCCTCATGCGGCAGATGCCGTCGATATCCTTGCCGTACCATTTGTTCTTGCCACCGTAGGTCATAAGGCCAAACACCTTGTCCTGCGGCTGCAGCACGTTCGTGAGCACGCGTGCCATGTCCTTGTCGATCTCGGAGTAATAGATGCCCGTGGCGACACCGATCAGATGATATTCGTGCAGGTCGGGGTACTCGTTTTTACCGAGCGCCTTGACGTCGAGGGTATCGATCTCGGGGTGCGCCTCGACGATGGCGTCCACGAGTTTTTTCGTATTGCCGTGATGGCGCGAGGCGTAGAGGATGATGGTTCGCATAAGAAGGCCTTTCAGCTGTAATTGCATCAATGTCTGTATGGTACCCCGTTACATGGCTGGGATACCGGACGCATCGATGAACGCGCGGGTTTGTCCTTTGGTTAGGGCCGAGACGGGTACTTGCGAGCAAAAAGCAGTTGTTCGAAAGGATGGGCAATGGAATACGCTCTCTCCAACGATTCGATTTCTATTAAGGTGTCCACGGCTGGTGGTTCGTTTACCTCGATCGAGGCCGGAGGTCGCGAGTATCTGTGGCAGGGCGATCCCGCCGTGTGGTCCGGCCAGGCACCGATTTGCTTCCCGATTTGCGGAGGCTTGCGCGACAACAGCGCCATGACGTTTGCCGGGCATCATGTAAAGCTCGCTCGCCATGGGTTTGCGCGCAAACAGGAGTGGAAGCTGCTGAGCCAGAGCGAGAACGAGCTGGCGATGTGCCTGGCTTCGGAGGATAACGCCGCGCTGCTGAGCGATTATCCGTACCCGTTTAAGCTTGTCGCTCGTTATACGCTCGAGGACGCTGCCGTGCGCGTTTCCTACGAGGTCACCAACGAGGGCACCGAGGACATGCCGTTCTTTATTGGCGGTCATCCCGGCTTTAGGTGTCCGCTCGATGAGGGCGAGGCCTATACGGACTACGAGTTGCGCTTTGAGAAGGACGAGGCTGCTGAGCTTTGCACTGCCGTCCCCTCGACTGGCTTGATTGACGTGACCAATCGCTCCAAGAACCCCATGGTGGGAAAGACGCTGCCTCTGTCACATGAGCTCTTCGATTTTGCGGAGACCATCTTTGACGTACTCGAGAGTCGTCAGGTCACGCTTTCCAAAAAGGGCGAGGACAAGGGCGTTCGCCTGAGCTTTGAGGGCTTCCCATATCTCATTGTGTGGAGCAAGCCCGAGGGCGATTTTGTGGCAGTTGAGCCTTGGGGCGGCCTTTCGACCTGCTCCGATGAGGACGACGTGCTTGAGCATAAGCGCGGCTGCCTTGTCGCCAAGCCCAAGGAGACCGTCGTTCGCTCGTTCACGATTGAGATTCTGTAATTCCGTTTTGTCGACTCGTATCGCGAGGCACAAGGAGCCTGCGAGATAAGGAGCTAAAAATGATCCTCACCGTTACGATGAACCCGTCTGTCGATACGCGCTATCAGCTCGATGAGCTCGTTATCGACGACGTCAACCGTGTGACGCCCGAAAAGACCGCCGGCGGCAAGGGCCTCAACGTGGCTCGTGTGCTGGGTCAGCTGGGCGACGAGGTTGTGGCAACCGGTCTGCTCGGCGGCCACATGGGCGCCTACATGGCTGAGCTCATGGACGCCAACGGTATTAACAACGACTTTGTGCCCATCAAGGGCGAGACTCGCATTTGCCTCAACATCCTCCACGCCGGCAACCAGACCGAGCTGCTCGAGAGTGGCCCGACAATTGCCCCCGAGGAACTCGATGCCTTTACCGCCAAGTTTACTGAGCTTGCGGGCAAGGCCGACGTCGTCACCATTTCGGGTTCTCTGCCCCGCGGTGTCGAGGCGGACTACTATGCCAAGATCACGGGCATTGCCGAGAACGCCGGCGCCAAGGTGCTGCTCGATACCTCGGGTGCTTCGCTCGAGGCCGCCCTTAAGTCCGAAATTAAGCCCGAGCTGGTCAAGCCTAACCTGACCGAGATCAACGGCCTTCTGGGCACGAGCTTTACCACCGACGATGTGGACGAGCTTCGCGCCGCGCTCGCCTCTGATGCCCGCTTCTCCGATATCCCCTGGGTCGTCGTGTCCATGGGCGCTGCCGGCTCCGTTGGCTTCCACAATGGCCGTGCGTTCCGCGCAAAGACGCCCGATATCCCTGCCGTTAACGCCACGGGCTCTGGTGACTCCACTATCGCTGGCTTCGCGCATGCCATTGCTGCTGGCGCAGACGACGAGACGGTGCTGCGTACCGCCAACACCTGCGGCAAGCTCAATGCCATGGATCCCATGACTGGACATCTGGTCATGGACCGTTGGGACGAGGTCTACAACGGCGTTGTCGTGACCGAGCTGTAAGGGCTTGGGCGTCGGCCCCGGCATTGCTTGCTAGCTCATGTCGACGACAAGTGCAGTAGCATTATGCCGGGGCGCGACGCCGACGCTGTCGTGTTCAATCCCGACCTTACCCTGGTCGAGACGTATGTGGGTGGCAACAGCGTCGGTAATGCGTTTGCCGAGTAGCCGCCAAAGAAACGATCCGAGAGGGGATTTAGATGATTTACGGTGCATTGGGCGATATCGAGGAGTACCGCGGAATGCTCAAGGGCCTCGACGTGCTGATCGACTGGCTCGAGGAGAACGATCCGGCGGAGCTCGAGGTCGGCAGCCATCCGATTCTGGGCGACAAGGTCTTTGCGAACGTCATGGCTCCCACGACGCGTCCCGAGGCCGAGGCTCACTATGAGACGCATCAGCGCTATCACGACCTGCAGATCGATGTCGAGGGTCGCGAGGCCTTTAAGGTCGCTACGGGCAGCTTGACGCTGGTCCAGGAGTTTGACGAGAAGGACGACTACGATCTGGTCGATTCCGACGCCTCGATCGCCGGCGATCTTGCTGACGATAAGTTTGCGCTGTTCGTTGCCGGCGAGCCTCACATGCCCACGCTCGAGTTCCCGGGCGATGGCGCGCAGCCGGTCAAGAAGATCTGCTTTAAGCTGCTTGCAGACGCTTACTGGGAGGAGTAGCGCACTGCTCGTGAGCTAGCGTGATTTCCCTTGGGGAACGCGTTTGAGCCCCGCTGATCGCGGTCCCCTTGGGGATTGCGGCTGGCGGGGCTTGTTGTTGAGTAGGGGAGTTGCCGACGGCGTTGTGCTTGGATTGGCGGATGCGCGCTCGAAATCGGCAACAAAAAAGCCGCCCGAAGGCGGCTATCTTGTGCAATGGAGCCAGCGACCGGGCTCGAACCGGTGACCCCCGCTTTACGAGAGCGGTGCTCTACCAACTGAGCTACGCTGGCGGCCATGTGATGACGCAACTGAGGCGTCAACGGCTGTCTATGATACGGGACATCGCAAATCCGCGCAAGTGTTCTGACGGCTTTTCTCACTTTAAATGCACTAATATTGGAGACGTGATGTCTTGCTCTTACGGGTCTCAAACAGAATGGGGTGGCGATGGCTCAACCCAAGATTCTTCTCACACGCATCGATGACCGGTTTATTTACGGGCAAGACGTTGAGCTGTGGAACGAAGTCGTGGGTTCCAACCTTGTTTTAATCGTCAACGATGAGATTGCGGCTGATTCGCGCAAGTGGGCCCCTATGAGGGTGGCGACACCCGAGGGTGTCTGGACGCGGTTTTTCTCGGTGCAAAGGACTGTCGACATCATTCATACCGCAACGCCGCGCCAAAGGATTCTCATCATGGTGGCGTCGCCCACGGATGCACTCGCGCTGGTTAAGGGTGGTGTGCCGATCACCAAGATCAGCATTGGCCATATGCAGGCGGGGGAGGGCAAGCACCCCATAACGCCCGCAGTCGCCGTAGACGATACGGACATCGCTGCCTTCAAAGAGCTACAAGAACTCGGCATAGAGCTAGAAATCCGTTACCTCCCCAGCTCCAATCCCGACCCCATCCAACTAGTCATTGGGGACGTTCTTAAATGACTAGTCAAACGGGACACCCTTGGCACTTGGGGACGTTCCTTATGTGCCGGCCTTTTAGGAACGTCCCCAAGTGTCGGCAGATTGGGACAGTCCTTCTCGCCAAACGTTAAAGACTGTCCCCAATGACTAGTCATTTAAGAACGTCCCCAATGACTAGGTAGAAAAACGCCCGTCGGCAGTGGTGCCGGCGGGCGCTGCTGTGCGATATGTTGCGTTGTGGGCTTAGTGCCTCATAAAGTGGTATTCGATCACATTGCTGTAGGGGTGACCCGGGCCCACAATGCCCTGCGGGAACAGCGGCTGGTGCGGTGTGTCGGGGTACATCTCTGCCTCGAGGGCAAAGCCAGCGCCCCAGCCATAGTTGGCATCGTCCTTGGCGTGCTCGTCGCCCAGCCAGTTGCCGGTGTAGAGCTGCACGCCCGGGGCGGTGGTGTAGTAATCCAACTCACGACCGGTCCACATCTCCTCGACGTGCATCGCGCGGCGCAGATTACGGCCGTACTGATAGCCATCGATGCACAGGCAGTGGTCGTAGCCACGGGCCTGCTTAATCTGCGGGTCGTCGGCTTCCATGCCGGGCGCGACGGGGTGCAGCTCACGGAAGTCAAACGGCGTGCCCTCGACCGGAGCGATTTCACCGGTGGGGATATTCTGCTCGTTGATGGGCAGGTAGTGGGCAGCGTTAGCAACAAAGAAGTGCTCGCAGTCCATGCCGGCGTTATGGCCGGCAAGGTTAAAGTACGTGTGGTTGGTCATGGACACGTACGTGGCGCAGTCGCTCTCGCAGCCATATTCGATACGGAAACAGCCGGTACGCGTCACGGTAAACACGGCTGTAAAGGTGCGGTTGCCGGGAAGGCCCAGCTCGCCATCCTCAAGCGAGGTGGTCATGCGCACGGCATTGTGGACCTCGTCGAGCTCAACGTCCCACACGCGCTTGTGCAGGCCGTGCTCAAGATCGCTGTGTAGGTTGTTGGCGCCTTCGTTGGCCGGCATATGCCAGTCCGTGCCGGCGATGGTGATCGTGGCGCCCGCGGTGCGGTTGGCCACGGGGCCGATGGTCGCGCCAAAGCAGGCGGGGTTGTCAAAGTAATCCTCGAGCTTATCGAAGCCCAGCACCACATCGCGCACGTTGCCGGGAATGTCGGGCACATCGATACCCAGCACGGTGGCGCCATAGTCCATAATGCGAACGCAGATCTCGGGCCCGTTGAGGGTGTAACGATGAACGGGGGTACCGCACGGCGCGGTGCCGAAAAGCTCGGAAGTGATCATTTGGTTCCTAACATCGAGGTATTTCCGACAAACTGTAGCGCGAACAGGCGAGATTATCACTACACCCCACTAAAGCAGGGGGTATTTTTCTCAAAAAAGTGATGATTGGAGCTGTGCGGGCATTCATTTTTGACGCGCACGAGTCTGATACAATTTGTTCGTTACTGTTTGAATGATATGCGCGCAAAGAACGGCGAGGATTCATCGTGATTAAGGCAGAGCGACAGGATAAGGTTCGTCAGCTGCTCGAAGAGCAGGGCACGGTCTCGGTCAAGGAGATTTCGGATGCGTTAGGTGTCTCGGATATGACGATCCGCCGCGACCTCGAAGAACTTGCGAGCCTGGGCGAGATTGAGCGCGTGCACGGTGGAGCCCGCAGTGCGCAGGGCCGTCCACATGCTATGTTGCGCCATGAGTATTCGCACAGCGAAAAGCGCGCCAAGCATGCCGAGGAAAAGCTGCAGATCGCGCGCCGTGCTGTGGAGCTTATCGAGGAAGGCTCGACCATCTTTTTGGGCACGGGCACTACGGTGGAGCAGATGGCCTCGATGCTGCCGGCGTGCCGCCTGCGCATCGTGACCAATTCGCTCTCGGTGTTTAACCTGCTCGAGGCGCGCGAAGACTGCGACCTGTGCCTAGTAGGCGGCATGTACCGTCGCCGCACCGCCGCTTTTGTGGGGCCAACGGCCGAGGATACCCTGCGTGCACTGGGCATCGACGCGGCGTTTATCGGCGCCAACGGCATTCTGGATGGCGACGTGTCTACGTCTAATATGGATGAGGGTCGTATCCAGCAGCTCGCCTTTAGCAAGGCCGACTCGCGCTACCTCATCGCCGACTCCAGCAAGATTGGCAAGCGCGACTTCTACACCTTCTGTCGACTGGACAATTTGGACGCCGTGGTGTGCGAACCGGGCATCGCCGCCGAGGATCGTGTCGCCATCGAGGAGCACACGCAGGTTATTTGCTAGTTATCGCTACGGGATTGCCAACGGGTGATGCGGGAGGACTTTTACCTCCTGTCATTGTGGAAACCAGCGCGTCAGCGCTACGCGATATGACGCGCAAATGAGGATTCCACTATCAAATCGTCTCAACCTGTAACAGGTAGGGGTGAAACCACCAACCAGATGTTGCAGATTGAGATTTTTGACCCGGCCTACTCCGTTTGTCTCGATCTGTAACAGCTAGGACCGAAAAATTCAGCTAGTTGTTACAGATTGAGATTGAGAGGATTGGCCTGTGCATTCATCTCAATCTGTAACAACTAGACGTCCAAAACCGGTCTTAGTGTTACAGATTGAGACAATTCGGCGGGGTCTACCTTGTTTGTCTCGATCTGTAACGGTTAGGACTTAAAAACTCGGCTACGTGTTACAGATCGAGACAAAAGAAAAAGAACATTAGGACTTGAAAATAAAGTTTTGATAAGGGATTCGCCCAGTTAAGACGGTGCGGCAGACAATTGAGATTAGTTTGCCTCCGGAGTCGTAAGCATAATGAGTCAGTTCGATGACCGGAAGTTTTGCAACACCATAATTACTGGCTTCGGAATCGCTAAGCTGACGTGCTCTATAGCTTTCCCTAACAGATTGGATAGACTTGGACAAGTCGTCCATGATTCTGCTAAATGCCTGAAAATCTAACTGGTTATTCGGAACGCGCGACTTTGAAATGAAGAACGTATCAGCGCCTATGAAGCTGCCTTCAAGTTCGTAGGTCAATTCAAGACGCTGAATTTCATCGCGACTTTGACATCCAAATTGTTGGAGCATCATTACGGAAATTGGACGACCTGATGTGAGGCCGCCGAAATGTTTGGTGATGGCATCCGGATCAACGCCATCGCAATGGCTTGCAAAGTCAAAGTCTAAAAGTGAATTGAGCTCGCTAACGCGTTTCGGTGCAACAAACGATCCCTTACCTTGGATTCGATAGATACTTCCACGACGCTCCAGCTCACTCATGGCAAGTCGGACGGTTGTTCTGCTTACGGCGTATTCGTCGCAGAGTTCCATTTCTGTTGGAAGTTTATCGTCTGCTTGATATTCATCGACGATCTGCTTGAGCAGCGCGTCGGTGAGCTGTAAATAGAGTGGCCGTTTTTCGTGTGTATCGAGCATTAGAGCCTCAGTTTGCATGTTGGTTATACCTGATGGTTGCCTCAGTCGGGATGTAACGTGGGCAAGGTAACCTTAACGTATCACAGAGCGGCTCAGCATGACGATCTGATGCCTGTATCCACGAAGGGCTTGTCCGAGCGTGAAGATATTCTGGGGCAGGCAAATACCGTTCATGGAGTCCCCGATATGTTGGAGGTCAGCGCCGGCTGCTTTTGCTGCAAGGCCTATTTTCTTAATGGTCTCGCTGTCGCAGGAGTCTTGACTCGTCCCGTTCGCCGCCATGACGAGAACCTTCTCTTCAATTGACTTGCCTACGTTGTGGGATCGTACAAAGTCTACGATGGCGCGCAGGTCTGCTTCTTGGAAGCAAGGGACGGTGTAGGGGGCTGGCACGAGAAGGATATCGACGCCGAGGTCAACAAACTTGCGCGCAATTTCGAGCGTCATGACAGGTTCCGCAACGCCCGCTCCATGCATTTTTCCGGCTATGACCAGGCCATTGAAATGCTCTTTGGAGAGTTTAATCGAATGGGCGATTGCATCGTTGGAGACGCCGGTTCCAGGGTTGCCCGTCAGGCAGATAAAATCAAATCCGAGTTCGTTAGCCTTTTCTAAGGTCTTGGGAGAGACGCGACGACCCATGGGGATTTCCGTTCGGGATTCAGACATCTCTGCCTCGTTATCAACTGGCTCCAGATTGACGCCAATGGGCCTTCCGCATGCTCGCTTCACCCAAGTGACCGGGTTTTCATTGAGATCATCTGGAATACCGGCAATAACTGGATCGAACACATCGAGCGCGTTAAACAGAAGCAGGTCGGCACCTGCGGCACGTTCGATTTCTGCATTAGTAACGCCGCCGAGAAATTGGGAAGAGGGTACGTTTTCCGCCATAATGGTACGTCCCTCGGAAGCCAGAATTGCCTGTTTTAGATCCATGGGTGACGTGGCGGCAAAATCGGATGCGGACATGTTCAGTAATCGTTTGGGCATTGTTACTTCCTTTGGCTAGAACGACAGGCTTGTGACATTGTCTCTAATATTGTTACAACAATATATTCAATATGTTATATCCAATCGGTGAACGGTTGCAAGCTTATTGTATTGCTCGGAAAAAATAGCCTTTAGCTGGGAAAACATTATATTAATCAACTACCGTTCACCGAATAAGTATTTGAATTCTTGACATATCGACAAAGCGGAAAAGAATTGGTTATGACAAATCGCGCAAATGATATTACATTTCGCACAAGAACGTATTCACTTACATAAGTGGATACAAACGGGGACGACGACGGTTGAGTCCGGATAAATCGTTGTGTGCCCGGGAATCATGAAAGGATGTGTTATGGACGCTATCGTCAAATTCCTTGAAAAACACCAGCCCCTCTTCGACAAAATCTCGAGGAACATTTATCTGGTGGCGATTAAGGATGGCTTTCTCTCGAATATGCCAATTGTGCTGTTCTCGAGCCTGTTCCTTCTTCTTTCGACGCTCCCTGCCTATGTAGGCATCACGCTTCCGTCTGAGGTGCTGGATTTCTTCAATAAAATCTATGCATATACCATGGGACTTCTTGGCATTATGGTGGCCGGCACCACGGCGAGCTCACTTGCCATGTCGATGAACCGTCGCATGCCTTCGGGTAAATCTCTCAACCCCACCTCGTGCATGGTTTGTGCCATGTGCGGCATGCTCTTGCTATCGGTGACGAACGATGTTGTCTCGATTGGTGGAGCAGATACATCTGTTTTTGAAACCGGCTATATGGGAACCAAGGGTTTTCTCGCTGCGTTCGTAGCCGCATTCTTGACCGTTAATATCTATAAGGTGTGCATTAGCCATAATGTGACGATCAAGCTTCCCAAAGAGGTCCCTGGCTCTATTGCGCAGAGTTTTCGCGATATCTTTGCATTTGGGTTTTCGATCCTTGCGTGCGCTTTTATCGATCTTGCGAGCCGCAAGCTGCTTGCTGTGCCGTTCGCCAATTTGGTATCCGCTCTCATCTCGCCGCTGTTCTCCGCGGTCGACACCTATCCTGGCATGGCGCTTATCGAAGGCGCGGTCGCACTTTTCCAATTTATGGGTATCCACGGTGCTTCGGTTGTCATGAGTCCGATCAATGCTGCGCTCTACGGCAATACCGTTACCAATCTTGAGGTTTTCCAAGCAGGTGGACACCCGTCAATTGCTCTCACGCAGGACTTTACAAGCTTCATCGGCGGTCTGGGCGGTTCTGGCTGCACGTTCATCGTTCCTATTATCCTGATCATGTTTATGCGCTCCAAGCAGCTTAAAGCCATGGGCAAGGCATCGATTATCCCGGTGATTTTTGGAGTTAACGAGCCCGTTATCTTCGGTATGCCGATTGTCCTCAATCCCTATATGTTCGTGCCCTTCCTAGCGGCTCCTATGGTCAACGCCATTATCGGTAAGTTTTTCATTGACGTAATTGGAATGAACGCCCCCATGTATACCATGCCGTGGGCGCTTCCCGGCCCAATCGGTGCATTTCTCACCACAGGTCTTGATCTACGTTCTCTTGTATTGATGGCAGTACTGTTGGTCGTTGACTTTGTAATTTACTATCCGTTCTGTAAGGCATACGACCATCAGCTTTGTTTGGAAGAGTCTGCAAAGGAGACTGCAGGAACCTCGGATGCAGATGCTATTGCCGCGCAGGAAAATGTCGCAAAAGCACTTGAGGCAGTAAAGGACAAGGCGGAGCAGATCCGCGTGCTTGTGCTTTGCCAAGGTGCCGGCACTTCGACTCTCTTGGCAAATGCTCTTCGCGAAGGTGCCGCTGCTAAGGGTATTGATCTGGTTTCTCAGTCCGGTGCGTACGGAAGCCACTATGAGACAATGGATCAGTATAACGTGATTGTTCTGGCGCCCCAGGCACGCATGTACTATGACGCTATGAAGGCCGATACCGATCGCCTGGGAATTAAACTGCTCACCACAAGGGGCAAGCAGTATATCGACCTTACCAACGATCCCGAAGGTGCAATTGACTGGATCGTTCAGGAGCTGGCCAAATAGTGGATGAAATTCGGCGTTGATTCGTCGGTGCATAATACGGTCCCGCAGCTTATTGAGCTGCGGGACCGTATTTCGTTGACTATCTAATTGAGACAATGAGCACAACCGTCGTGAGATCGCATTGGCGCTCTCCGAGTCACTGACAAGCTGCCTTCCATCTATGTGACCAATTCGCTTTCGGCCTTTAGCCTGCTCGAGGCGCGCGAGGATTGCGAGCTGTGCCTGGTGGGCGGCATGTACCGCCGCCGCACCGTCGCCTTTGTGGGGCCCACGGCCGAGGATACCCTGCGCGCACTAGGGATTGACACGGCGTTTATCGGTGCCAACGGCATTCTGGACGGCGACGTGTCTACGTCCAACAAAGACGAGGGCCGTATCCAGCAGCTCGCCTTTAGCAAGGCCGACTCGCGCTATCTGATCGCCGACTCCAGCAAGATCGGCAGGCGATACTTCTGCCCCCCCCTGCCGGCGCAGGGGTACCGCTTTAAAATGACGCGTAAATGACTTTGGGCAACAAGGATGAGGCTATTCTGAGATATGACTAGACTCCGTATTTCGTCTTTATGTCCATTGAGAATGAATCGTAGTCTTCATAGAGCCCTTCTCTGCTTTCATCCTCGGCGTGGTTTACACGTTCAAGGAGTTTATCCTTTGGAGCCTCTTTTGTTATTGCGGCCTCGCCATCGGGTATTGTGGCTTGTAAGAATAGTTCTAGAGCATGGGCGTCTTTGAGTATGTAGCCCGTCGAACGACCCGCTCCTGTTTTTTCGATTGCGCTGCAACTAACAAGCTGACCGAGGGTTCGTTTAACGGTTACCTCGCTGATATCGGGGCAGTTGGACCGGATGTCGGATTTCTTAATGACGCCGGGTCTCTGTTGAAATAGAACAGCGATGCGCGCTTGCTTCGACATGGGACGAGTGCTTGATTCAATTAAGGTACGCTGCTCGAGCTGTCGGTAGGCGGCCAGGGTTGTTCCGAGCATGAAACGGATAAAGGGTACTTCGGTGTTTTGATTTTCATTCCATCCAGTGGAGCTTGCAGCGAGGGCGTTGTAGTAAAGCGCTTTGTTGTCTTCAATAAGTCGCTCGATGCTGATGTAACGCGCAACGTCGTATCCAGCCTTTTCGAGCAGCAGCGTTGTAAGGAGCCGGCTCATCCTGCCATTGCCATCGTTGAAGGGATGAATGCTAACAAAATCGAAGATAAAGCGGAGCGATATAAGGAGGGGATCGCAAACTTGGCGAGATAAAGCATCGTTGAGGGACTGGCAGGCTTCTTTAATAAGTCCCGGGGTTGCTAGAGCCGAAGGGGGCCTAAAGCGCACAAATCGATTACCTTGATCGTCAATGGAGACGATTTCGTTATCGCCATCTTTCCAATGGCCTCCATACGAGATTGCCGTGTGCGCCATGAGGTCACGATGCAACTGCAGAATGACCGATGGCGTTACGGGAATGGAATCGTGTTGCTCGTGAATAAGCGACAGCACATCTCGGTATCCAGCGATTTCTTCCTCTGCGCGGGAGCTTGGCTTGGCGGAATACGCCATGATCGCTTTGAGTCTTTTTTGGGTGGTAACAATTCCTTCAAGTCCGTTGGAGGATCGGGTGCTTTGGATCTTAGCCTCCTCCATTAGGGACGATAGGAGCTCGGGTTTGACTTGACTCAGAGCAAACTGACGGCCTTTATGCTCGCGTATCGAGAGGAGGAGGTTGGTGATTGGAGTTGCTTCGAGTTCCGCTGGGACTGTGGTGTAATCGAACTGGCGCATGCGGCTCCTTTCGGTATCACGAACATACTTTCGATATCATAATACCATTAAATGATACCGAAAGTATGTTCGTGATACCGAAAACTGGAAACCATGGTTCATAACTGCTTGGAAAGTTCGGATTTGACTATCTTATTGTCTTGATCTGTAACAGTTAGACGGTTAAAAGTGGGCTACGTGTTACAGATTGAGATCTTTCAGCCCTGGTCGCCCGTTCGTCTAAATCTATAACAGTTAGGATTGAAAATCCCTGCTAGATGTTACAGATTGAGACAAACGGCTTGCTCGGGCCGGCCAAAACAAAAAGGCCGCATGCGAGTCCGTGGGGATTCGCATGCGGCCGACAGGGGGTATGCGGCGGAAACTAGGCCATGAGCAGGCCGGTCTCCGCGACGTTCTTGTACCAGTACGCGCTTGCCTTGGGATAGCGCTTCTGGGTCTCGAAGTCGATGTAGAACAGGCCATAGCGCTTGTTGTAGCCATTGGTCCAGGAGAACTGGTCCTGCAGCGACCACACAAAGTAGCCGTCGACGTTCACGCCACCGTCGATTGCCTTGAGGATCCATGCGAGATGCTGACGCATATAGTCGATGCGAGGGGCGTCGTCGATAAAGCCGTCCTCAAAGTCGTCCTTATAGCCCATGCCGTTCTCGGTGATGTAGATCTTCTTGTAGTTGGGGTAATCGTTCTTAATGCGGAGCAGCAGGTCGTACAGGCCCTCGGGATAGATAATCCAGTCCCAATCGGTGGTGGGTACGCCTTCGCGCACGCATGACTCGCCCACGCCCTTGAGGAACCAGCGCGAGGAGCCCTTGTCGCCGGTGCCATTGTGGTTGATGTCGTTTTCGCCCTCGGCGGCACGCAGGAACTGGCACTTGTAGGTGTTGACGCCCAGGCAATCGTTGTAGGGGAGCGCGGCGGTCAGCGCGGCGATGTCCTCGTCGCGGACGTCGAGCTCGCCGCCGGCGATATGGGCCAGCTTGGTCGCAGCCTCCATGGTGTCGGCTGCATAGTGGCCGCGGAAAGTGGCGTCGAGCACCCAGCGGTTGTTGATGACGTCGGCCATGCGAGCTGCCTCGCAGTCGGCGGCGTTGTTGGGATCGAGGGGATACTTGGGCTCCAGGTTCTGGACAATGCCGATCTCGCCCTCAAAGCCGCCCTCATGAAAGGCGACGACAGCCTTGGCGTGGGCCACCATCATGTTGTGCATGAGCTGGAAGGCCTTGTCCAGGCGATACTTCTCGCCGTGCGGCCAGTTGCCGACGATAAAGCTGCCCTCGGCGGTTGCGGGAATCTCGTTAAACGTGAACCAGTGCTTGACCTCGGTGAACTCGGCAAAGCAGAACTTGGCGTACTCGACAAAGGCGTCGATCGTCGTGCGCGTCAGGAAGCCCTCGCCGCCGTTCTGGTAAAAGGCCTCGGGCGTATCGAAGTGATCGAGCGTGACATAGGGGATAACGCCGGCCTTATTGCAGGTGGCAAAGAGCTCGTGATAGAAGGCAACACCCTCGGGGTTGATCTCGCCAGTACCGTTGGGGAAGATGCGGCTCCAAGCGATGGAGACGCGGATACCGTTGATGCCGAAGCGCTGGCACAGGTCGATATCGACCGGGTACTTGTTGTAGAAGTCGCTTGCGGGGTCGGGGGAGAAGCGACCCTGGGCTGCCAGGAAATCGTCCCAGGGCACTTTGCCCTTGCCGTGCGTACGGGTCTCGCCCTCAACCTGGTAAGCAGCGGTGGCGCCGCCAAACACAAAGCCGTCGGGGAACTGCATGGGGTTGGTCATGAGTCATCCTTTCTGTGGGATACGAATAGGGAGAGGTGCCCGAACCGGGAATCCGGGCACCAACAGAGGGAGGAACTAGTCGAGGTTCTCGCGGAGCCACTTAATGGCGCCAGCGGGGTCGCGAGTAAGGTCGATATATTCCTTACCGCGGGGAGCGAGCAGCTTAATGCCCAGGCGATCGGTGTCGGCCTTCATGTCGTTGTAGTAGCTACGGACCTGCGGGGCAAGCACGATAACGTCGTACTGATCCATGATGGCAGTGTGCTGACCATAGGCGCCTGCGGAGGAAGCGATGTTCTCTCCGGTCTGTGCCGCACCTTCCTTGATGGCGTTGGCGAGCATGGCAGAGGTGCCGGCGCCGGCGCACAGGACGAGGACCTTCAGACCGTCGACATCCTTCTTAGCGGATGCGCCGGAGGCGGGCTCGGGCTGATCGGCGACAGGCTTGTTGTCGGCGGCAGCGGCGGTCGGCTCGACAGCGGGCGCAGAGGTGCTGGCGGCGATGGTGGCAGCACCATCGGACTCGAGACCCAGCTCGGCGGCGCGCTCGGCCTCCTGGTCGCAGAGCAGCTTATCGTATGCCTTCAAGAACGGCAGGTAAATGATGGCGTCCAGCAAGATGATGATTGCGACAAACACCAGGGCGATAAGCTGGAAGTTCGTGGTGATGAAGATGCCGATGGGGGCAGGGGTAGCCCAAGGCACCACGAAGGAGAAGCCGTTCATGCCCACATTGTCGATAAAGAACTTGGCAACACTCACGTTGACGCAGCCGGCGGCAACAAAGGGGATGAGCATGTAGGGGTTGAGGATCATGGGCGCGCCAAAGAGCAGCGGTTCGTTGACGGCGAAGGCAACAGGAACAATCGAGGCCTTACCGACGGCTTTGAGCTGCTTGGACTTCATAAAGAGAATCAGCAGAAGCGGAACGATGAACGTGGCGCCGGTGCCGCCGAACTCACCCACGAGCGACATGTTAAAGGTGAGGGAGTGGGCGGGGTGGCCACCGGCCAGCAGAACCTGCAGGTTCTCGGCCTGGTTGGCAAGACGGATGGGATCGATGCCCGGCTGGACAATCGAAGGGCCGTGGACACCGATGAACCAGAAGAACGCGGTGGCTGCCTGAATAAGGATGAGTCCGGGGTAGGTCTCTGCCGCAGTGAAGAGCGGGGAGAGCAGTTTGATAAGCAGCTCGGAGAACGGAACGCCCATGAGGTTGCGCACAACCACATCGATGATGCCGCAAATGATGACAGCGCCACCGAAGGGGATGATGTCGCGGAAGTTCTGTGCGATGGCGCCCGGAACCTCCTTGGGCAGCTTAATGGTCAGATCGCGCGAGACGCAGAACTTATAGACCCACACGGTAATGAACGCGGCGATATAGGCCGAGAACAGACCGCGCGTACCCATGCTGGTGCAATCGAAGACAGAAAGCTCGGAGCCGTTGAACTTGGTGGTGAACTGCGTAACAGCGAGCAGCAGCATGCTGCACTGGGCGGCAACCATGGTGGAGCCGTCGTTGAGCACCTTGCCGGCGGGCATGCGACGGTTCATGGAAGCCGTAAAGTTCTTGGCGGTGGTGCCGGCAACCATGATGCCCATGACGCCCATGGTGAAGTTGTACAGCTTGTTGCACCAGTCGATGAGCGGCTGGGGCAACGTGATTCCAACTACGCCGGGAAGGGTGGCGATCAGCAGAAAGATCGAAGAGGTAAGGACGATGGGCATGCACCCAAGGAATCCGTCTTTGATGGCCTGGAGGTAGATGTTTCTCGAGATCTTCTCGAAGAACGGTTGATGCTTTTCGAGCATCTTTACGATGGCGTCCATAGAGCTCCTTTGCTACTTGATGCGCGATGCATGTGGATGGAACTGGTCGTCGATGGATGGTCAGGACTGCCCGGAAACCTTCCTGCTTAAGGAAGGCATTGCGAAATGACAACGTTGTCATTTCGTTAATGACAACGTAAGACATTTTTGGAAGAGCAACAAGGATATACGGGTGAGCGGTCGATATTGTCCGGTAAACGGTTGATTTGTCAGTCGGGCAGGTAGTGTATGCTAGAACGCAAAAAGCAAGCGATGCAAAACCGACTGGAGAAGTAGTGGCAACGATGGACAAGAAAAATGTCTCAATGAACGATGTGGCGATTGCCGCTGGTGTTTCTCTCAAGACGGTTTCGCGCGTGATTAACGAGCCCGATAGCGTGCGAGAGTCGACACGCGATAAGGTTCATTCGGCCATGGAGGCGCTCGGGTTTCGAGCCAACTTTGCCGCGCGTTCGCTCAAGTTGGGCCGTTACGGGTGCATCGGCGTCGTGCTGTTCCACTTGTCGGGCGGTGCCGTGGACATGATCGACGGTATCGCCGATGCCGCCGAAGAGCGAGGCTTTGCTCTTACGATGATCAAAAAGCGGGCGGGGGAGAAGATGACCCTTGCCGAAGCGGCGCGTAGAATGTCGCAGCTCCCCGTCGACGGCATGATTTTCAACCTGCGCCAGATGGTCGATGACTTTGATACCTTTGAGGCGCCGAAAGACCTCAAGACGGTGATTATCACACCGATGGAACATCCTACCTGCTCTACCGTCAGTGACGACCAAGAGGGCGGCGCGCGCATGGCGTGCGAGTACTTCTTGAACCACGGGCACAAGAACGTGTACTTCGTCTCTGGTAAGAAAGAGTCGCTGTCGAGCCAGTGCCGTATGAAAGGTTGGCGAGCGGCACTCGAGGCACGTGGCATTGAGCCGCCCGAGCCTCTGCAAGGCGATTGGAATGCGGATAGTGGCTATGCCGCGGGCCTTGTGCTTGCCGATAAGCCCGATTGCACGGCGGTCCTCGCTGCTAACGACTGCATGGCAAACGGCGTGATGATGGCTCTACGTGACAAAGGGCTCAATGTGCCCGACGACGTGTCCGTGATCGGCTTCGACGATGAGCTCTACAAGACGATTCCCAACTCGATTCTGACGTCGGTGAAGTTTCGCCACCGCGAACTGGGCATCCGTGCGCTTAACGAGGTCGTCGCAGGTCTGGAAGCCCCGAGCTCCAGAAGCCGTACGCTCGTCTCGGGCGTGTTGGTCGAGCGTTCCAGCGTAAGGGATCTGCGGGCGTAGACGTGCTCGGCCTGCTCGTCTAAATCTGTAACAGGTGGGACCCGAAAACTCGGCTAGATGTTACAGATTAAGATGAACAGGAGGACGGGTGCGGTCTAAACAAAATGGCCCGCGCATCACGCATCGATGCACGGGCCATTTTTTTTCTGCGAGCGGCAGGTGGCGTCAGCGTCTTATGCCTCGAGGTTTTCCTCGATCCAGGCGACGGCACCCTTGGGATCCTTAGTGAGGTCGATGTACTGTTTGCCCTTGGGCGACAGCAGCGTGATGCCCAGGCGGTCGGTGTCGGCCTTCATCTCGTTGTAATAGGTGCGAACCTGCGGAGCCAGGACGATGACGTTGTACTGGTCCATGATGGCGTAGTGGCTGCCGTAGGCACCGGCGTTGGCGGTAATGTCGATGCCCAGCTCGTCGGCGCCTTCCTTAAGCGCGTTGGCGAGCAGCGCAGAGGTGCCGGCGCCAGCGCACAGAACCAGAACCCTCAGATCCTTGCCCTTAAGGGCGGACGGAGCTGCGGAGGCCTCAGTGGCAGAAGCGGTCTCGACAACAGGAGCCTCAACGGCGGGGGCGGCAGCGGTCTTGACGGCCTTGGTCTCCTCGGCCTCTTCTTCGGCCAGGGTCTCGGCCTCCTGCTTGCACAGGACGTTGTCGTAGGCCTTGCAGAACGGGTAGTAGATTAAGAAGTCAACGACTAGCAGGACGACAACCAGGACCAGAGAGATCGGCTGGAAGTTGGTGTCGATGAAGGTGCCGATCGGTCCGGGGAGTGCCCACGGCATGGCATAGATAAAGCCGTTCATGCCCAAAAAGTCGATGAAGAACTTACCAATGAGGACGTTGGCCACGGGGGCAAACAGGAACGGGATCAGGAAGTACGGGTTGAGGATGATGGGCGCGGCGAACAGCAGCGGTTCGTTGACGGCGAACATCACGGGTACGACAGAGGCTTTGCCGACGGCCTTGAGCTGCTTGGAGCGCATAAAGAGCAGGAAGATGATCGGAACAATGAACGTGGCGCCGGTGCCGCCGAGTTCGCCGATGTAGTTACCGAAGTTCTCGGTCAGGGCGAGGGCGGGGTGACCGCCGGCCTGCAGCGTGGCGAGGTTGGTGGTGATGTTGCCAAACAGCGCGGCGTTGAGGGCAGGCTTAACGACCGAGGGGCCGTGGATGCCCATGAACCAGAACAGCGGGATCATGAACCAGATGAGGGCGAGGCCGGCGTAGGAATCGGCAGCGGCGAACAGCGGGCTCACCAGCGTGGAGATGACGTTGGCAAACGGGACGGCCAAGCAGGTGCGGCAGATAACGTCGATGACGGCGACAAACAGGATGGAGAAGCTGAAGGCGAAGATGTCGCGGAAGTTCTGGGCGATGGCGCCGGGGACTTCTTTGGGCAGCTTGATGGTGATGTCTCGCTTAATGCAGAAGGCATAGATGTTGACCGTGGCAAATGCGGCGACAAAGGAGCTCAGTAGGCCCTTGGTGCCCATGTTGTCGGTAAAGAACACCGAGACATCGGCGCCGTCGATCTTGGCACTCGTCTGGGTAACGGCCAAGATGAGCATAGCGCACATGGCGGCGACCATGGTGCTCGTGGCGTTGATGGCCTTGCCGGCAGGCATGCGGCGGTTCTTGGAGCCGGTCAGCGCGCTTGCGGTGGTGCCGGCGACCATGATGCCCACGACGCCCATCGTGAAGTTGTAAACCTTGTTGCAGAAGTTCACGACGTCGACGTTCCACCAGTCGGGCAGCGTAAAGCCGCCGACCGTGGCGACAACGCCCGGCAGGGTCGAAATAAGCAGGAAGACAGAAGAAGACAGGATGATGGGCATTGCTGCCAAAAAGCCGTCTTTAATGGCCTGAAGGTAGATGTTCTTAGAGACCTTGTCGAAGTACGGCTGACCTTTCTCCAAGAACTTAACGATCGATTCCATAGTTCACGCTCCTCTTTGCATGAAATCTTAATGGCATGGACGTTGAAAACCTATATGGTCTCCCGCTTGCTAAAAGCCCGGGTGCAGGCGGGGTCGGTCCCAGGGGGAGAGAGGGGAGCGGCTGGGTTTGTATCGCATAGGGCCGCTCCCCTCTCGGGGGAAAGCGAGGCGATGCGCTACTGCGCGTCCGCCATAGTGTCGGCGAGCTCCTTGTACCAGAGTGCCGACTGCTTGATGTAGCGTTTTTGCGTGTCGAAGTCGATGTAGAACAGGCCGTAGCGCTTGTTATAGCCGTTGGCCCACGAGAACTGGTCCTGCAGGCTCCAGATAAAGTAGCCCTGGACGTCGACGCCCTCGGCGCGCGCCCGGAGCACCTTCTCCATGTGCTGGTCGACAAAGTCGATGCGCTCGGGATCGGCGACGATGCCGTTTGCGTCGGGCTCGGGGTCCTTGTGGCCCAGGCCGTTTTCGGTGATATAGATGACGGGGAGGTTGGGATAGGTGGCGCTGATGTGCTTGAGCGTGTCGTAGAGGCCTTGCGGGTAGATGAGCCAATCCCAGTCGGTGGTGGGGATACCCGGCATATCGACCTGCTGCCCGACGCCCTTAAACTTAAAGCACGAGGTGCCCTTGTCTCCGGTGCCGTTAAAGCTGTTGGTGGACTCGCCATCGTAGGCGGCGATAAACGCCGACTGATAGTAGTTGAGGCCGAACATATCGTTGCGGGGCGCCGCCTTGGCGAGCTCCTCCATGTCGCTGTCCTCAACCGTAAGCGTGGCGTTGTTGGCACGCAGAATCTCGTTGATGAGTGAGAGGGTGCGCGCGGAGTAGTGACCCAGGAAGGCGCCGTCCATGATGAAGTCGGTGTAGAAGGCGTTGTACAGGTCGGCGGCGTGCTGGTCGGCGGGCGAGTCTGTGGCAGGATATGCCGGCGTCAGGACGTTGACCATGCCAATGCGTCCGCCCAGGTGCTCGGTCTCGTCAAGATCCTTATACAGGTTGACGGCGCGGGCGTGGGCAACGAGCTCGTTGTGCTGGCTCTGGATGCCGCTCGTCACATCAAAGTGATGGTTGGGCGGGAAGTTGCCTTGGATGTATTGGGAGTGCGAGAGGCTGATGAGCTCGTTGATGGTGAACCAATTCTTGACCTCGCGGAACTCGCGGAAGCAGAACTCGGCATAGCGCACATAGGCGTCGACGGTCTTGCGGTTGAGCCAGTCGCCCTGGTTGAACAGGGCGGCGGGGGAGTCAAAGTGATGCAGGGACACATAGGGCTCGACGCCATACTTTTTGCAGCAGGCGAACAGCTCGTGGTAGTGCTTAACGCCCTCGGCGAGGGGCTCGGCATCGTCGCCGTTGGGGAAGATGCGGGTCCAGGCGATGGACACACGGATGGCGTTGAGTCCATGCTCGGCAGAAAGGCGGATATCCTCCTCGTAGCGGTTGTAGAAATCACTGGCCGGGTCGGGCAAAAAGCGACCCTGGGCGACAAGGTAATCGTCCCACATGGTCTTACCCTTGCCTGCCACCTTCGTGGAACCTTCCGTTTGGTACGCGGCGGTTGCGGCGCCCCAAACAAAGCCCTTCGGCAGCTGCTGTACGCGGTTTAGCAAAGACATATGCATACACCCTCTCGTCTCGCTGTTCGATATTGTGCGTTTGCGCTCAGGAGGCTCCCTGGTTAGCGTTCAGCGGTGAAAAAGCCCGATAAACACTATCTTAAAATGATTAGAACCAAAATGAGCACGTGAACATTTGACAATAAGCACGTTAACATCCGGCTGGGATGTATAGAAACAAAACAACTTCAAACAGCCGCGAACGGTTGTATTTGTTCGGTAAGCGGTTTTGATTGATAGAAGTTTTCATGTTGTGGTATATGGCTCGGGTATCATGAGCACGTTATCGATGTATGTACGATGCGCCATGGGCGCGGGGAATAGTTGGGAAGCAGGTTAGCGTGGAAGGCATGGCTCAGCAGACAAGGAATGGTCATTCGGCGAGCGCGGCAGAGGTTGCGGCGCTCGCTGGCGTGAGCCGCCAGACTGTGTCTCGCGTGGTCAACGGTATGCCCAACGTGACGGAAAAGACGCGCAAGCGTGTGCTGGCCGCCATGGAAGAGCTGGGCTTTCGTCCCAATTTTGCTGGAGCGGCGTTGCGCGGCGGGTCGTATCGTTCTATTGGCCTGTGCATGTACAACATCACACGTGTCGGTAACCTGGCGACGCTCGAGGGTATCATGCAAGCGGCGCGCGAGCACGATTTTGCCGTCACTATGATCGAGATGGGCGGCGACAAGCCCTATACACTTGCCGATGCCTCGCGCCGCATGGTCGAGCGACCCGTCGACGGCATGATTCTCAACATGAACCGCATGGCTCCCGATTTTGAGGAGTTTGTTCCCCAGCCGGGAGTGCGAACGGTCATCCTGTCCATGTATGCGCATCCGCGCTGCACGACGATCGACTCCGACCAGTATGGTTCGTGCGAGCTGTTGACCAATTATCTGCTGGAACATGGTCACTCGAATATGCGGTTTGTGGCGGGTCCGGAAAACTCGATTTCCTCGCGTTTTCGTGAGGCCGGTTGGCGCGATACGCTGGGTCGTGCTCATGTCGATGCCGCTCCGATGCTGCGTGGCGATTGGAGTGCGGACAGTGGGTACGCCATGGGCGAGCGGATTGCGGCCGAGGTGCTTGCCGGCGGGTCGCAGGCGCCGACTGCCGTGCTTGCGGCAAATGACCAGATGGCGCTGGGCGTTATCGCCGCGCTCGAGAACGCGGGCCTGTCCGTGCCCGACGACGTGAGCGTGGTTGGTATCGACGACGCACTCGAGGGACTTGTTCCTCACAATCGACTGACGACGCTGCGATTTGATTTGCGCGGTGTCGGTAAGCTTGCGTTTGAGGCGGCGATTGGAGAGAGCTCGTCTATCGAGGCGATTCATGTGCCGAGTACGCTGGTCGAACGCTCGACTGTTAGGGACATACGGGGTTAGGTCCTACTCCGTTTGTCTCGATTTGTAACAGGTAGACGGTCAAAAGCGGGCTACGTGTTACAGATTTAGATTCTTCGGAAAGAGCAATCCTGTTCGTCTCAATCTGTAACAGCTAGGACCAAAAAACTCGGCTAGATGTTACAGATCGAGACAAACGGCTCCCGACCAGCCCAAAAACAAAAAGACCGGGGGCGGCGCGCCGTGTGACGTGCCGCCCCCGGCTGAGAAATGGGGACAGGTTGTGTGAGCGGGCAACCCCGCCAGCCACTAGTCCAGACGACGGGTCTGCGCCACGTGCTTGTACCAGTAGGCGCTTGCCTTGGGCGTGCGCTTCTGGGTTTCAAAGTCAACGTAAAAGAAGCCGTAACGCTTGTTGTAGCCATTGGTCCAGGAGAACTGATCCTGCAGGCTCCACAGGAAGTAGCCGCCCACGTTGACGCCCACCTCCATGGCCTTGAGCAGCCAACGCAGGTGCTGCTCGATGTAGTCGATGCGCGGCTGGTCGTCCACAAAACCGTCCTTGTAGGGGTCCTTGTAGCCCATGCCGTTCTCGGTGATGAAAATCTGCTTGTAGTTGGGGTAGCGCTGCTTAATGTAGACGAGCAGATCGAACAGGCCCTCGGGATAGATGATCCAGTCCCAGTCGGTGGTGGGGATGCCAGGCTTGTTCACATGCTCGCCAATACCCTTAACGCGCCAGCGGCCAGTGCCCTTCTCGCCCGTACCGTTGTGGTGCAGGTCGTTCTCGCCGTCGTAAGCCTTCAAGAAGCGGCACTGGTAGTTGTTAACGCCCAGGTAGTCGTTGTAGAGCGCGGCCTCGCGCATGATTTCCAGATCCTCGTCTAGGATCTCGATGGTGCCGCCCGAGACGGCAGCCAGGCGGTTGGCGCACTCGAGGGTGTCGGGCGCATAGTCGCCGCGGAAGGTGGCGTCGAGCAAGAACTGGTTTTGCAGCACGTGCTCGTTGTTGGCGGCTTTGATGTCGGCGGGGTCGTTCTCGTTGAGCGGGTACTTAAACTCCAGCGACTGGATGACGCCGATTTTGCCCTTAAAGCCGCCGTTGTGGAAGGCCAGCACGGCCTTGGCGTGGGCGAGCATCATGTTGTGCTCGCACTGGAAGGCCTCGGCCAGATGCGCCTTGACGCCACCGGGGAAGGTGCCCTCGATGTAGGTGTTGGAGGCGTCGGCCCAGATCTCGTTAAAGGTGAACCAGTAGGTCACCTGGTCGGCGTACTCCTTAAAGCAGAAGGTGGCAAAGTCCACAAAGGCGTCGATGGTCTCGCGGTTGAGGAAGTCGCCCTTCTCAAAGAGGGGAAGCGGCGTGTCAAAGTGATGCAGCGTGACGAACGGCTCAACGTGGTGCTTGTGGCACTCGGCGAAGAGATCGTGGTAGAACTGGACGCCCTCGGGGTTGATTTCGCCGGTGCCGTTGGGGAAGATGCGGCTCCAGGCGATGGAGAGGCGAATGCCGTTGATGCCGAACTCCTCGCACAGCTCCAGGTCGACGGGGTACTGGTTGTAGAAGTCCGAAGCGGGATCGGGGGAGAAGCGCCCCTGGGCCTCCAGAAAGTCGTCCCAGGCAACCTTGCCCTTACCGTGAGTGCGGGTCTCGCCCTCTACCTGGTAGGCAGCGGTGGCGCCGCCAAAGACAAAGTCCTCGGGAAACTGCGCGGGCGGGTTGGTGACGCTAGCAGGATTAACGGACATGATGATCCAATCGTCTAAATCGAAGGGCCAGCCGGTCTTGGATGGTCGGCTGGCCCTGGGCGTTACTTACTTCGAAAGTTGCTCACTCACGAAGGCGAGAGACTTGTCGCCGTTCTGGGAGAGCTCGATGTACTGCTTGCCACGGCAGGCGACGCACTTGTTGCCCACGCGCTCACAGTCCTTCTGCAGGTCGGCCAGGTAGCTTGCGGCCTGCGGGGCCAGGACGACCAGGTCAAAGTCGGGGAGCATGTCCACGTGGTTGCCATAGGCCTCGGCAGCGGTCTCGAGGTTAATGCCGCGCTCCTTGGCGGCCTTGGCCAGCGCGTTGGCGAGCAGGCCCGAGGTTCCGCCGCCCTGGCAGAGCACGAGCACGCGCTTGCCGTTGAGGTCGCTGGCGGTCGTTGTCTCGGCAGCGGGTGCTGCGGAAGCGGCGGGGGAGTCGGCCTTCACGGCCTCGGCAGCAGCGCCGGCGGCAACGCTCTTGGCGTCAGCCTTGCCCTGGAAGGCATCGTTGAGCTTGGCGGCTTTCTCGGCGTTCTTGGCGGCGAGCTCCTCCTGGGAGATCTCGGCCTCCTCGGCGCACTTCTGGGCGTCATAGGCACGGAAGAACGGATAGTACAGGGCAAAGTCGACGACCAGGATGATGGCGAGCATCACAAAGGCGAGCGGCTGGAAGCCCAGGCCCATGATGGTGCCGATGGGGCCGGGGACGGTCCAAGGCAGGGTGTACATAAAGCCGTTCATGCCCAAGAAGTCGATAAAGATCTTGAGGATCCAGATGTTGGCGATCGGGGCAAAGACAAACGGGACAAAGAAGACGGGGTTGAGCACGATGGGTGCGGCGAACAGCAGCGGCTCGTTGACGGCAAAGCAGACGGGGACGATGGCGGCCTTACCGACGGCGCGCATCTCCTGAGACTTGGCCAGGAAGCAGAACATAAAGACCAGGACGAGCGTGGCGCCGGTGCCGCCCATGCAGACGACGAAGTACTGGGCACCCTGGGTCAGGACAGCGGAAGCGTGCTGGCCGGCCTGGAACGCAGCCAGGTTGTCGGTCATGTTGGCAACGAGAGCGGCGGCGATGGCGGGCTCGACGATCGAGGGGCCGTGGACGCCCACGAACCAGAAGAGGCTCATGGCGCCGTAGATCACAGCGAGGCCGATGTAGCCATCGGCAGCGGTGAACAGGGGCTGGAACACCTGGATGACACCCTGGGCAAAGCAGAAGCCAAAAGCAGCGCGGAAGACGATGTCAAAAACCCAAAAGACGGTGATGCAGACGGAGAAGGGGATGATGTCCTTAAAGGTCTGCGAGATGTTGGGCGGAACCTGCTCGGGCATCTTGACGGTGATGTTGCGCTTAATGAAGAACTTGTAGATGATGCCGGTCACAAACGCAGCGATGAAAGCGGTCAGCAGGCCCTTGGAACCAAGGTAGGTGGTGTTGAAACCGCTGGCAGCGTCCGTGGCGATGGTGTCGCTCGAAAGGAGCAAGAAGCCGATGATGGCCGCGCACATGCACGAGATGAAGTTGATCTGGTTGTTCTTGGGCAGATCGCGGTTCTGAGCGTCGGCGAAGTGCTTGGCCGTGGTGGCGGCGCAGGCGATGGCCAGGATGCCCATGGAGTAGTTGTAGCACTTCCACAGGGCGTTGTTGATGTCATCGGGCCAGTAGAAACCCCAGATGTTGGGGACCGAGGCTACCAGGCAGAAGATGGACGAGAAGATGATGATGGGGATGACGGAGATAAAGCCGTCGCGGATCGCCTTGAGGTACTTGTTGCGGGCGATCGCGTTGAAAAAGGGCTGGCCCTTTTCGATGATGGCGATGAGTTGCTCCATGCAATGCTCCTAAGAGTCGGTGGGTTAGCAACGATGGTAGCTTTTGGCGTCCGGTTGCCAAAATGTTGACGTTGCCATTTTGCGACACAAAAAAAGACGCGAACCGGTGGTTCCTGTGCCTGCGAACCGTCGATTCCTTACGCGTAAACGTTTGAGCCGCCCGGTGGCTCTGTGTTTGCACAATGGCAACGTTAACATTTGGTAGACAAAAGCCGTTCGGGGAAGCAAAAATGTCGGTGAACGGTAGGTTTTGGGTGGTGAGCGTATGGTGGGGGAGGCGTTGGATATACTTGAAGACGTTTCATTTGACTGCGCAAGGTGCCACCAATGGCATCGTTGACATAGAAAGATCGACCTATGGCCGCTGTTAAAAAATCGGTATCCGTCAAAGACGTAGCGCGCCTCGCGGGCGTCTCGGAGCAGACAGTCTCGCGTACGGTGCACGATTCGCCCAGCGTGCGCCCCGAGACCAAGGAACGCGTGCGTGCCGCCATGCGCGAGCTGGGGTATCGCCCCAATTTTGCCGGTCGATCGTTGCGCCGTGGCAAGTTTAAGACCGTCGGCGTCGCCATGTTCAACATTACCGGCACCGGCAATCTCGACCGTATGGAGGGCTTTGCCGCAGCGGCCGACAAACATGGCTATGCCATCACCCTCACTAAAGTAGACGGGCATCCGTATACCCTCGAGAGCGCATCGTCGCGCATGAGCGCACTGCCGGTGGATGGCATGGTTGTGATTATGAACCGCATGCCGGCGGACTTTGGAACCTTCGAGCCGCTGCCCGGCATGCAGACGGTGCTCGTTACGATGTTGGAGCACCCGCTCTGTTCAACGGTCGATAACGACCAGTTCGATTGTTCGCGCCAGGTGGTCGAGTATTTGCTGGGGCAGGGACACAAGACTGTGCACTTTATCTCGTGTCCCGAGCGCTCGCTTTCGGGCATGCGGCGCGAGGAAGGCTGGCGTGAGACATTGCGTGCGCATGGCATTGAGCCCCCGCAGCTCGTGCGTGGCGACTGGACGGCGCAGAGTGGATATGCTGCCGGCCAGGCGCTTGCGGATGATCCGACCTGCACGGCCATTTATGCCTCCAACGATGCCATGGCATATGGCTGCATCCGTGGGCTCGAGTCGCGCGGGAAGTGCGTGCCCCAGGACGTGAGCGTGGTGGGTGTTGATGACAGCCTGGGCGATATCGTGCCCGATTGTCGCTTGACCACGGTGCGCTTTGACAACAAGCGCGTCGGCATGTGGGCGGTTGACAAGATTGCCGGCGCCGAGGGCGTTGAACCCGGTGTGGAGCACATGCTGTTTCCGGGCGTGCTCGTCGAGGGCGATACGGTGCGCGATGTACGCTAGGGCGCGGGTCTGTTTGGGTTTCCGCTAATTGTGTTCGATATTGTTTAAATTGGTTTAAAAACCGTTCACGGTCGAAAAGTGACCGTTCATAGCTCGAAATTACGTTTTGCGCTGTTCTTTTTTGTTTGAATGTTATTGTTTCTGTCATACACAACGCAGCGCGTATGCCCGGACGCGATGCTCTCCATTGGTTCATATGTGAAAGGAACGCAACATGGCAACCAAAGAAGAAATCTCGATGGTTGGATTCGAGATCGTCGCATACGCAGGTGACGCCCAGACCGATCTGCTTGCAGCGCTCGATGCTGCTCGCGAGGGTGACTTTGAGAAGGCCGAGCAGCTGCACAAGGATGCCAGCGATGCGCTCATCGGTGCCCACGACACGCAGACCAAGCTGCTTTCGCAGGAGGCCGGCGGTGGCGAGATGGAGATGACCTTCATCATGGCTCACGCTCAGGACACTCTCATGACCACTATGATCCTGGAGAAGCAGGCCCGCTTTACCATCGATGCCTACAAGCGCATTGCCGAGCTCGAGGCCAAGCTCGCCTAACGAGCCCTCACAACCAAGTCCCCTTCCAAAAGCTCTGCCGCTACCCGCGGCAGGGCTTTTTCTGTCCTCCTCCAAGTTGCGGTGAAATAAGGACTGAATAGGGGCCGGCGGGCGCAAAACAATCCCTATTCCACCGCAACTCATCCCGAGATAGTCATTGGGGACGTTCTTAAACGACTAGTCGTTGGGGACAGTCTTGGAGCTTCTGCACGCCCTCCCGTTCGGTTTTTCGATGGGTGGGTATACTTCCATCCGCAATGCAGGCCGGAATGAGGAGGTGTCCAAATGCCGGACAACGGATTGATTCAAAAGACAGATGCGCACGAGATGGCTCATGGGCGTCCTGTCCAGATAACCGAGCATACGACGGTAACCGAGCTGCAGCCCAGCCTGTCCGATGTCGTGTGCGCAAACAAAAAGCTGCAGATTGGCTTTATCGTTGCGCTCGTGGTACTGGCGCTGCTGTCGGGCTTTGTAGCTCGTCCGCATTTTGCCGATACCAAAACTTGGGACTCTACCATCGAGGTCATCGATCAAAAGAAGGGCAATGTTTTGGCGCTCACGACCTCGTGCGTCGCCCTATCTGCGGGTATCACTGCGCTGCCGGGCGATACGGGAACGCCAGTTGCCGAGCAGCTCGCGCAGCTTTCAGGCAACCTTGGTATCGTGCTTGCTGTGCTCTACCTCGAGAAATACCTGCTAACCATTTTGTGGTCGGTTGGCCTGGGCATCTTAATCCCGTTTGCGTTGGTGCTCTTTGCGGTGTCGCTCGGCATTCACGGGCGCTGGAGCACGAGCGCCGTCCTGCGCCGTGTGGCGACGCGCGTGCTGGTGGTTGCCGTGATCGGCATGGCGCTCGTGCCCGCGAGCGTATGGGTGTCGCAGAAGGTCGATGAAACGTATCGAGTGAGCATCGAGACGGCCGAGCAAAAGGCGGCCGACGCTGCGGGTGCGGCAGATAGCGACAGCTCCAAAGTAAGCAAGAAAAAGACCGAGTCCACAGAGTCCAAGAATGTGCTTGAGCAGCTTGCCGACGGCGCCTCGGGTCTCGTCACGTCGGTGACCAGCGGCGCCAAGCAGATGACCGACGAGATCGTGCAGCAGGTGACCGATCTCATCGAAGGCGTCATTGTGATGATCGTGACCTCGTGCGTTATCCCGCTGCTGGTGCTCGCGGCGTTTCTGTGGCTGGGCCACACCCTGCTGGGGATTGATATTTCCGGCCCGGCGAACTATTTGACGGGCCGCTTTCTGAGTGCTCCGTCCAAGCACGCCAAGAAGGGCCGGCAGTCTGAGTAGGCGGCAAAGCGTTCTTTGGAAGATCAACTGTAAGAAGGGCGGCCGAGACACGTTCTCGGCCGCCCTTTTGTTTGTTGAATACGCGGTCGCTACGTCCGCGCCGGGTCCAGACGGTCGGCAATCATCCGTGAACGGTATTTGTTCAAAAAAGAACAAAGATAAACAAATAATTCTTGCAGTTATTGTTCGAATGTGTTCAAATAAACACGAACAGTGAAGAACCGCACATTCAGATGCCCGGACCTGAACGCGATTCAACACTTCCAAACAGAAACTACGCACCTGCGTATCTCTCAAGGAGGATGTCATGAGGGTTGTAATCGCTTCCGATGCCGACGGTATGTCGATGAAGGAGTCCATCAAGGAGATGCTCATCGCCGACGGTCACGAGGTCGTCGACTATTCCGAGACCCCTGCCGCGGACTTTGTCGATTCCGCGACCGCCGTTGCCAAGGACCTGCTGGAGCACAAGGATTCCCAGGGCTTCGCATTCGATAAGTACGGCGTCGGCTCCTATATGGCCGCCGTCAAGATTAAGGGCATGGTCGTCGCCAACATTTCCGACGAGCGTTCCGCCTACATGACCCGCGAGCACAACGGCTCGCGCATGGTCACCATGGGCCCGGGCGTTGTGGGCACCGAGGTTGCCAAGAAGATCGCCCGCGAGTTCCTGCGCGCCCAGTACGCCGGCGGCCGTCACCAGATCCGTGTCGACATGCTCAACAAGATGGCCTAACGAGAGCCACCGAGAACTCGAACTTCTACCTCAACTTGTGAATTCAGACGAAAGGACGTTCTGATGAAGAAGACCATCGCAATCGGTTGCGACCATATCGTTACGGACGAGAAGATCTATCTGGCCGACCGCCTGGAGCAGGCTGGCTACAAGGTGCTCGACTGCGGCACCTACAGCCACACCCGTACGCACTATCCCATCTACGGTAAGGCCGTGGGCGAGGCTGTTGCCAGCGGCAAGGCCGACTTTGGCGTGGCCCTGTGCGGCACCGGCATTGGCATCACCAACGCCGTCAACAAGGTTCCCGGCGCCCGCTGCGCCCTGGTTCGCGACATGACCTCTGCCCTGTATGCCCGTCGCGAGCTCAACGCCAACATCGTGGGCTTTGGCGGCAAGATCACCGGCGAGTTCCTGATGGCCGATATCATGCTTGCCTTCCTGGAGGAGCCCTACGAGAAGACCCCCGAGCACGATGCCCTGATCGCCAAGATCGATGCCTGCAATAAGGCCGATGCCGAGGCTCAGGCTGACCCGCACTTCTTTGACGAGTTCCTCGAGAAGTGGGACCGCGGCGAATACCACGACTAAGGAGGTTCTGGCGTTCTACCGAACGCCAGACCAGTCGACGCTGCGAAGCCATCTGGCGGGCGAGCTGCTCTGATAACACTTTTGCTTGCTGAGCTCGTGTGCGTCGTTTTGGCGGTACCCGGCATTCTGCGGCTTTTTAATTGACGGCTCGCGTTTCTGTGAGGGGCGCGGGCCGGTTTTCTAAACAGGAGTTCAACATGATTCTGACCGTTACCATGAACCCGTCGATTGATACGCGCTATCAGCTCGACAAGCTGATCATCGACGATGTAAACCGCGTGACGCCCGAAAAGACCGCTGGCGGCAAGGGCCTTAACGTGAGCCGTGTGCTGCTGCAGTTGGGCGACGATGTGCTCGCGACCGGTCTGCTCGGCGGCCACATGGGTGCCTATATGGCCGAGCTTATGGATGCCGACGGCGTCAAGAACGACTTTGTGCCCATCGCCGGTGAGACGCGCATTTGCCTGAATATTCTGCACGAGGGTAATCAGACCGAGCTTTTGGAGAGCGGCCCGCAGATCGCCCCGGCCGAGCTCGAGGCCTTTACGGCCAAATTCGCCGAGCTTGCAGCAAAGGCGGACGTTGTGACGCTTTCGGGCTCGCTGCCGCGTGGTGTCGATGCCGGCTACTATGCCGAGCTCGTCAAGATTGCCGAGGAGGCGGGCGCCAAGGTGCTGCTCGACACCTCGGGTGCATCGCTGGAGGCCGCGCTGGAGTCCGACGCTAAGCCTGAGCTCGTAAAGCCCAACCTGACCGAGATTAACGGCCTGCTGGGTACGTCCTTTACGACCGATGATGTCGATGCCCTGCGCGAGGCGCTTGCCGCCGATGACCGTTTTGCCGGTATCCCCTGGGTTGTCGTTTCGATGGGCGCTGCCGGTTCGGTGGGCTTCCATGAGGGCCGCGCGTTCCGCGCCAAGACGCCCGCGATTGCGGCTGTGAACGCGACGGGTTCCGGTGACTCGACCATTGCCGGTTTTGCGCATGCCATTGCTGCTGGTGCCGACGACGTCACGGTGCTCAAGACCGCCAATACCTGCGGCAAGCTCAACGCCATGGATCCCAAGACCGGCCACCTGGTCATGGACCGCTGGGACGAGGTCTATAACAGTGTTGAAGTAACGGAGCTGTAGAGTTAAGGCGTTTTACCAAACGCCTTAACGGCTCGACGCTGCAAACGCCCCTAAGCGGCAATCTGACGTTCAATCGTCGGGCATGACCAGAAGGTCAATGCCCTCCTCTTTCACGTCACCTTGCTCGCTTAGGGGCGTTTTCGCTGTCGTTGCCAAGACACCGGCGTTGCCTTGGTCGCAAGTAGTCATTGGGGACGCTCTTTAATGACTAGTCGTTTAAGAACGCCCCTTAAGAATGACCCCAATGACTACACTCAAAAACGGCGCCCGTCGGTGATGTTGCCGGCGGGCGCCGTTGTCGTGTGGGCGGTTATGTCGTGGCCGCTGATGAGGCTCGAACCTGTATGCTACAGTGAGTCGATAAAGCGCTGCTGGGCGGCGCGGCCGACTTCGTCCCACTTAAAGACGCCGGCGTTGTCGAGCACGTGGCCAAACACCACGCCGACCTCCTCGTGCAGGATATCGATGGCGTTATCCGCCGTAAGCTCATCGGCGCGGCGGGCATAGACATCCTCGGCCCACGCGGCATGGCTGCGGCAAAGATCATCGCCTTCGAGCGCACCGGCAAGGTCGTAGCTGGCATCGGCCTTGGCTGCCAGCAGATGCTCGCGGACAGCGCCAAGCTCGGGAACCAGGCGCGGCGGCAGAATTGCCAGGCCCATGACCTCGATCAGGCCGATGTTCTCCTTTTTAATGTGGTGGTACTCGGCATGCGGGTGGAATACGCCCAGCGGATGCTCGTCGGTCGTGATATTGCAGCGAAGCGCCAGGTAGGCCTCGTAGATCTCGCCGCCGGCATTGCCGCGGGAGTCGACGCGGCGGATGACGGGCGTCACGGTGTTGTGGGCCACGCCGTCGGCCGTGTGCGCGATAACGCCCACGGACTCGTCGGTCCACTCGCGCCAGGCAAGGATAATCTTCTCGGCGGCGTCGAGCAGCTGGGCGCGGTCGTGCGATCGTAGTCGCAGCACCGAAAGCGGCCACTGTAACACGGTACCGATGACCTGGTCAAAGCCCGGCACGCTAAACTGCGAGACCTCGGCGGCGTGCATCATGGGGAACTCGTGCGCGCCGCCCTGGAAGTGGTCGTGCGACAGAATCGAGCCGCCCACGATGGGCAGGTCGGCGTTGGAGCCAATGAAGTAGTGCGGGAACAGGTCGACAAAGTCGAGCAGGCAGGTCAGCCCCTTGCGGTCGACGTGCATCGGACGATGCTCGGAGCTCATGGCAATGCAGTGCTCGTTAAAGTACGCGTACGGGCTGTATTGGAAGCCCCAGCGCTCGCCGTCGAGCTTAATGGGGATAACGCGCAGATTCTGGCGGGCGGGATGGGCGCCGCCGTCGGCTGCGGCGGAGCGTCCGGGATAGCCTTCGTTTTCGATGCAGAGCTGGCAGGCGGGATACTTCTCGCCCGTGTTTTTGGCGGCGCCGGCCGCGGCAATATCGCGCGGGTCCTTTTCGGGCTTGGATAGGTTGATGGTGATCTCCAGGTCACCCCAGTTGGTGGGGGTGCTCCATTTGATGTTGCGCGCGATGGCGGCGCGGCGCACGTAGCCGGCGTCGCAGCACAGGCCGTAGAACCAGTCGGTCGCGGCGCGGGGCTCGTTAACGCCCATACGTCCGTTGAACTCCTCGTTTACAACCGAAGGCCTCGGCATGAGCGCGCCCATGATGCGCATGGCGATGCGGTCGCGGCCCGATGCCGTGTCCTCGGCGGCGCCGTTGGCAACAGCCGCCTCGGCAAGCGCGGCAAGTGTGCCTTCAAGGTCAAAGTTGGGCAGGATATCGGGGTGCAAGAGCGAGAGTTTCTCGACCTGGAGCGCCCAGGCCATGTCGAGCGCCGGGCCCGTAGCACCGATGCACTCCAGAATGGTGTTATACGCCCAGATGCGATCGTCCTGGCCGATCATCGATCGGTGGATAGCGTACTCGATGAGGTTCTGCGCGGCCTCGCGCACGTCAGTCATTACAGCCATGCCGCGTAAGCCCCCTTGTCAGAAATTGCGTAGTGGCGGGCAGAGCCCTCGCCCAGCCAGCCGTTCATCTTGGTGATAAAGGTGTCGACCAGGTCGAGCGGCACGAAGGCCTGGATGGTGCCACCAAAGCCGCCACCGTGGATACGGACGGCGCCGCGGCCGTCGAGCACGTGCTCGGCCAGTGCCAGGGCATACATCGAGGGCTGCTCGGAGCCCAGCTTGGCAACAACATTCTGCAGGTACATGGCGGAGCTGGCGCCGGACTCGCGCGTCAGGACCAGGAACTGGTCAATGTCGCCGGCGTTCAGGGCCGCCCAGCGCTTGTCGACCAGGCCGTTCTCGTACCAGTAGTGAACGGCGCGCAGGCAGGCGCGGTCGCCCAGCTTGGCGCGCAGCTCGGGGAGCTTGGCGTCAAAGTCCGCCACGTTTACCTCGCACAGGCGTGCCTTGCCAAACTCGGCGGCGACGTCCTGCATCTCGCGCGGAACGGCGGCGTAGTCGTCGGTGGCTGCCACGTGATCGGCACCGACCTTAACGAGCACGAGCGCATAGCCGTGATCCTCAAAGTTGAGCTCGAGCTTCTGGGTTTTAGGCTGAACCTGATCCTCAAAGTCCATGTAGGCGAGGCCGCCCAAGCAAACGGCGGCCTGGTCCATCAGACCGCAGGGCTTGCCGTAATAGTTGTTCTCGGTGCGCTGGCTCATCTGGGCGAGCGCGACGGGCTCGATGGCGGGTGCGTCCCAGAGCGTCTCCATGGCACGGCCGTACGCGGCCTCGACGGCAGCGGAGCTCGAAAGACCGCCGCCCGAGGGGACGGAGCAGGTGAAGGCGAAGTCAAAGCCCTGGGGCTCAACGCCCAGAGCAGCGATTTCGTGGGCCATGCCGCGGACGAGGCTTGCGGACGTGCCCTTCTCGGACTTCTGAACATCTAGCGTGTCGAGCGTGATCTCAAAGGTGGGGTAGCCCTCATCGGCAACGCGGACCTTGTTGGTGTCGGTCGCCACGGCGATGCCGTCAACGGCGACATCGAGCGAGCCGGCGATAACGTGGCCACCCTCGTGGTCGGTGTGGTTGCCGCTGATCTCGGAACGGCCGGGCGCGTGCACGTAGAGCACCTGGCGGTCGTCGATGGGGCCAAACTCCTCCTCAAACAGCTTGGTGAGCGTGGCGAGTGTCTTTTCGTCGGGGGTGATCATGGGGGTCCTTTCCTTGGCGCGCGAGGGTTAGTTTTGCGTCATTATGAGTACGTTAACAACTTGAGGCGGCATGAACCGAGCGTTCACGATACCGCACGTTACGGGCTATGTTAACGTACTCATAGCACAACGCTTGTCACTTTTTGAGAATCTGGTAATCGGTAGAAATACAGCCGTGAACGGTACTGCCGTGTGGACTTATAAAGCAGAAGAGATGCAGGTCGAAAAAGTAGAGTACGTTAACATGCGTCCGACGATAGCGGGCCTCGGCGCGGGGTGTATCTCTGCCTGGGCCGGCATTCACGCTATTCAGATCTCGCAAGGGTGAAGGTGATCCTGTGGCAAGGCGCCCGTCCAACGATACAGGTACGCGTCCGGTCTCCATGGCCGACGTCGCCCGCGCTGCTGGCGTTTCGCAGCAGACGGTTTCGCGCGTCGCCAACGGCTTGCCCAACGTTAATGAGCAGACGCGCCAGCGCGTGCAGGCCGCTATGCAAGAGCTCGGCTTTCGTCCGAGTTATGCCGGTCGCTCGCTGCGTGACGGCCGTTACCATTCGGTCGGCCTGTGCGTCAACGATGTTACCAAGTTTGGCAACCTCTCAATGATCGATGGCATCGCCAGCGCTGCTCGCGAGCATAATTGCGCCATCACGCTGGTCGAGATGTCCAAGACCGAGGAGTTTTCGCTTGCCGAGGCCACGCGTCGTATGGCCGCGCTGCCCGTGGACGGCATCATTATCGGCATGAGTCGCATGGCGCCCGATTTTGAGACGTTTGATCCACTGCCGGGCATTGGCACGGTCATCGTTACCATGTACGCGCATCCGCGCGTGACCACGGTCGATTCCGATCATTACGGTTGCTCGCTATTGCTTATGGATCACCTGTTTGAGCTGGGGCACGAGCAAATTCGCTATATTGGCGGCCCGTCGTTCTCGGTCGACGAGCAATTTCGTCGCGCCGGTTGGCAGGATGCACTCGAGCGTAAACACATCGAGCCGGTAGAGCCGCTCGAGGGTGACTGGTCTGCCAACAGCGGCTACGAGGCCGGCAGGTACTTGGCCGAGCACGATCGCGCCATGACGGCGATTTATGCAGCAAACGACCAGATGGCAAACGGCGCGATTGCGGCGCTGCGCGATAGCGGCCTGCGCGTGCCCGAGGACGTGAGCGTGGTGGGCGTCGATGACTCGCTCGATGATTTTGTCGCGCATAACGAGCTCACGACCGTTCGATTCGATTTACATCAGCGTGGACGCGAGGTATTCGAGCATGCGGTTCCCGAGGCGGGTGCGGCGGGCAAAACCGTTGCCATCCGTATTCCCGGCCAGCTTATCGTTCGACATACCACGGCAGCTCCGCGCACATAGTTTTTGCAGGTCAATGGCGATATATTCCGCCTCAATAACAATCGATAAGGATGCTGGCAGATAGCCGTGGCTATGAAGACGAGTGCTATGATAGACGGGCTCTTTTGTCTATCTAGGAGGCTTTGCCTGATGGAGATCACCAAGGATATCCGCTACATTGGCGTTAACGATCACGACATTGACCTGTTCGAGGGCCAGTACGATGTGTCCGAGAACGGCATGGCATACAACAGCTACGTTATCTTGGGCGAAAAGATCGCTGTCGCCGATTCAGTCGACGGCGGTTTTGTTGACGAGTGGCTCGGCAACCTCGAGGCCGTGCTCGATGGCCGCACGCCCGACTACCTGATCGTCCATCACATGGAGCCCGATCACTCCGCCGGCATCGCCGCCTTTATGGAGCGCTATCCCCAGGCGCAGATTGTTGCCAGCATGGGCGCCTTCCGTATGATGGTCAACTACTTTGGCACCGACTTCCCCGAGCGCAAGATGGTCGTCAAAGATGGCGACGTGCTCGACCTGGGCGGCCACAGCCTAACCTTTGTCGGTGCCCCCAATGTTCACTGGCCCGAGGTGCTCTTCTCCTACGAGTCCACCGACAAGGTGCTCTTTAGTGCCGACGGTTTTGGCAAGTTTGGCGCCAACGACATCGAGGATCCCGAGGGCTGGGCTTGCGAAGCGCGCCGTTACTACTTTGGCATCGTCGGTAAGTTCGGCAAGTTCGTACAGGCCGTCCTCAAGAAGGCCGCCGACCTGGACATCCAGATTATCTGCCCGCTCCACGGCCCCGTGCTGACTGAGAACCTGGGCTACTACCTCGACACCTATAACACCTGGTCGAGCTATCAGCCCGAGGACGAGGGTATCACGATTGCCTATGCGAGCGTGTACGGGCATCTGAAGGCTGCCGTCGAGGAGCTCGCATCTGCGCTTGAGGCTCGCGGCCAGAAGGTCTCCGTCTTTGACCTGGCTCGTGACGACATGGCCGAGGCCGTTGAGGATGCGTTCCGCTACGACCGTCTGGTGCTCGCCTCCATCACCTATCAGGGCGAGATCTTCCCGTGCATGAGCACCTTCATCCATACGCTCGCCGAGCACGCCTACCAGAACCGTACGGTGGCGCTCGTCGAGGCCGGCTCTTGGGCACCCGCGGCTGCCAAGGTTATGACCAAGGAGCTCGAGGGCATGAAGGACATCACCCTGACGCAGAACAAGGTGACTGTGCTGGGCTCGCTCAACGAAGCCTCGCGCGCCCAGATCGAGGCCCTCGCCGACGAGCTGTCCAAGTAGCGACACGCTCACTTTTGACGCTCAGCCATCACAACCACCACAAAGGGGACAGGCACCTTTGTGGTGGTTTTTGTTTAAGCGCCGGCGATGATGAGGGCTGGACGTGCGCTGTCGGTGGCCTCGGCGATTGAGGTGGCGACGGCATGATCGGGGTCACGGTCCATCACGATGGTGTCGACATCAGTCAGTTCGGCAAAGCGGTACATGCCGCGTCCGTTAACCTTGCTAGCGTCCATGAGGGCGACGCTTTGATGGGCTCCGGCGATCATAGCTGTTTTGGTCTCGGCCATCTGGGGAAAGTCGGTCGTAAAGCCGCAGCCGGGAACAAAAGCGCCAGGGCACATGACGGCAAGATCGGCGTGGACCATTTGGAGAGCCTGCATGGTAAGTGGGCCGTACAGATAGCGATGACCTTTGCGCAGTGCCCCGCCCAGCATGACGACATCGACCGAGGGCATGCTCTCGTCAATATAATCGGCGATGGTAATGTCGGCCGTGATAACGGTGATGCCGTCGCGCTGATCAAGGAGCCGGACGAACTCGAGCGCCGTGGTGCCCGAGTCGACGAGCAGCGTGTCGCCGTCATTGACGAGCTCGATGGCGCTTTGCGCGATGGCCTGCTTGGCGGCGACGTTGACATTGATGCGGCGATCCTGCGTGGAGACGGTCAGGCGCTTGTGAAGCGAAACGGCACCACCATGTGTGCGGCGCAGCTTGCCTGCTTCGGCGAGCGCGTCCAGGTCGGCGCGGGCGGTGACGGAGGACACGCCAAAGGTCTGGGCGATTTCTGCTACCTGCACCGAGGCGTTGTGCTCGAGCATTTCCATGATGGCGGCGCGGCGTTCGTCGGCAAAAGCACGGTTGGTAGCTTGGGTCATGTCTGCTCCATTCTCGGCTAAATTTGCAGGAATTGTGTTGACTCTATTTTCGTTCATTTTCTTTCTGAGTAAGAAAACACCTTTCGATTACTTATCTTTTCTATAAAAGAAAGACGATGAACGCCCAAAATTCAATATCGAACATGTCCACTCGGCTCATATTCCTTCCGTTTACTTTTCAAAAACGACTGTATTGACCTGCATGGGCTCAATATCTCGCGCGTGTAAAGCCGCTGAATTTCATACAATGAGCGCAGAAAAACGCAAGGTAAAACGCCTTGTGAACAACTACGCCCGATGTCCAGATGCGGGCGAGGGAGAGGAGCAAACGCTCATGGCACTTGTTACCACCGAAAAGATGCTCAAGGACGCTCAGGCCGGCCACTACGCCGTCGGCGCGTTCAACGTCGAGAACCTCGAGTTTGTTATGGCCGTTCTGGCCGCTGCCGAGGAGACCAAGTCCCCCGTCATCATGCAGACCACCCCGGGCACCATCAAGACCGCTGGTCTGGACTACTTCTACGGCATGGTTAAGGCTGCCGCCGAGCGCGCTTCCGTGCCCGTCGCTCTGCACCTCGATCACGGCGATGGCTATGACCGCTGCATGCAGGCTTTCCGCACGGGCTACACCTCTGTCATGATCGACGGCTCGCACGAGTCCTTCGAGGACAACATCGCCCTGACCAAGTCCGTCGCCGACGCTGGCCGCGCCATGGGCGTGCCCGTCGAGGCCGAGCTCGGTAAGGTTGGCGGCAAGGAGGACGACGGTCCCGCGGTTGAGGGCGAGAGCCCCTACACCGATCCTGCTGAGGCCAAGGAGTTCGTCGAGCGTACCGGCTGCACCTCCCTCGCTATTGGTGTTGGCACCAGCCACGGTGTGTACACGAGCGATCCGCACATCGAGCAGTCCGTGGTCAAGGCCATCCGCGACGCCGTCGACGTGCCGCTGGTTCTGCACGGCACCTCCGGTGTGCCCGATGAGCAGGTTGCCGAGGCTGTGAAGAACGGCATCTGCAAGGTCAACTACGCCACCGAGCTGCGTCAGGCCTACACCAAGGGCTTCATGGCCTACATGGCCGAGAACCCCGCCTGCTTCGATCCCAAGAAGCCGGCCAAGGAGGGCATGCGTGAGATCACCGAGCTGGTTAAGATCCGCATGACCAACCTCAACTCTGTGGGCAAAGCAGAGTAACAGCAAGGGTACTCCGACTCGCTACATATCCCGGGGAGGGACGAGGGCTTAGTTCCCCAATCGTCCTCGGGCATGCAAAAAGCCTCGCTGCGCACTTCGTGCGGCGAGGCTTTTTGCCCCCTGCGGAAAGATTGGGGAACTAAGCCCTCGTCCCTCCCAGGTTGACCTACTCGAGGTCGTCGCCCTTGTGGCGTTGGGCGGAATAATTGGAGTGTGAGGGCTACTTTGTTGATGAGGGGTTAGTATGCTCGGGCTTGGTTGGGGAATGACTTGTTTAGGGATGCTTGGAGCTTATCGAACGATGCTCGCAAGTTGTGGCTCTGGTCGGTTGAGCGTTTGGTTTTTGTGGTGGGGGAGTCGAGGAGGCCGTTTCTCTGTGTCGGGGGGAAGGAGAAAAGGTCTGCATGTTTTAGGGATGGCTGCTGTGCTGCGTCATTGGAAGAATGCATGCTTATGCGGCCTCCTCGATGTCCACCAAAAGGTTGCGCACGGGGTGTGCTGCTAGGTCCCGTGCGTTGGCAGTATTATGCCGCGGCTGTCGCAAAGAAGCGCTAAAGAAAGGCTTAACCTGGTTTGATGTTACGATGAAACCGCAGGTCAAAGCCATCGAGTAACACTCTTGAAAGGTTTTGAGCTTAAGGGCTTTCTAAGGTTTGTGGTGCGGATGTGGCGCGGACGTGTGGGGCGTGTGGCCGGCTCGTTCCTAGCGCTGCGGCTCTGCGGCGCGCACCTGCTCGATGACCTTTTCCATGGTGGCGTCGATGCGGTCTTTTTTGAGCTCGCATTCCCAGATGGTTATGGGTGTCCAGCCCATTTGAGTGAGTGCTGCCACGGCGGTGCGGTCGCGCTCGACGTTGCGACGGAACTTTGCCTCCCAAAACTCAACGTTGCGCTTGGGCTGGCTGGGGCTGCACTTGGGGCAGCGGTGCCAAAAGCAGCCGTTGACGAAGATAGCGATCTTGCGCCCGGGAAAGGCGATGTCGGGCTTGCCGGGAACCTTCCATTCCAAGCGATAACCCGTAAGGCCCGCGGCGCGCAGGCGCTGGCGAACGAGCAGCTCGGGCTTGGTGTTGGCGCGCTTGTTGCCCTTCATGGACTTTTTGATGGCGGCGCGACGGCGCACCAGTTCGCGCTCGTCGGCGGAGAGGTCCGAGGTATCGATGCCATCGAGCAGACCGGGCTTGGGACACTTCTTGCTGCGGCGCTTAGGTGTGCGCTTGGGTTTGGTGGCGGGCTCGTCGGTCGTGGTGGCCTCGGCGTCGTTGGCAGTGCCGTTGGCCTCAAGCCGATCTTCCTTCAACTCAATCAGAGCATCGATAAGCCCTTTGTCGGCGGGCATCCACTCAACCGTGGCAAGCGAGGTGCGCGGAATCCAGCGGATATCGAGCTGGCGGTCGTGCTTCTGGGGCTCATCAGATTCATCGGCGAGCGAGCAGTAGTAGCACTCCATCGAGAGATGGAAATCGGGGTAGTCGTACTCAACGGTATAGAAATCGCGCAGGTTGGTGACTTTGACCTGCAACTCTTCCATGAGCTCGCGGCGTACGGCGTCCTCGGGCGTCTCGCCGCGCATGAGCTTGCCACCGGGAAACTCCCAAAGTCCCTGCATGTCACCGTAGCCGCGCTGCACGGCAAGCAGCTCGTCAGATCCTTCCTTGCGAATGATCCCAGCGGCAACATGAACAGTCTTCAACAGGAGTCCTCCCTCAACATCAACAAGTGGCAGGGTAGTCTTTTTGGGACGGGGCTTTTTTAGCTGCCCTATGTCAAATGCGGCCTCATGCTTCGAAGGCTTCGGATGGGGTAGCTAAAAAAGCCCCGTCCCAAAAAGACTACCCGTACCTTACACAACGGTAAGGCAAGCGTAAGCCATATCGATGGTAGCCGACTCGTCTTCTTGCGACTATAGATGCCGTAGACTAATCGCAAGAAAGGACTCGGTATGCAAACCACGCACATGGCGACCCCGGTACTGGAGGTCGCGCATCTCGAAAAGGTATACGGAGCGCTGGGCAACGTGACCCGCGCGCTCAACGACGTCAGCTTTACCGTCAACCGCGGCGAATTTGTTGGCATCATGGGCGCTTCGGGCTCGGGCAAGTCGACCCTGCTCAACTGCGTGTCGACCATCGATAGCGCCACGAGCGGCACCATTCGCATCAACGGGCAGGACGTTACGCGCATGAAGCAGGCCAAGCTTTCGCAGTTCCGCCGCGAGGAGCTCGGCTTTATCTTTCAGGACTCCAACCTGCTCGATACGCTCACGGCACGCGAGAACATCGCCCTGCCGCTCACCATCGCCCGCACAAATTCGGCAGAGATCTCGACCCGCGTGCAAGATGTGGCAGCGCGCCTGTCCATCAGTCAGGTGCTCGACAAGTATCCCTACCAGATGTCCGGCGGTCAGCAGCAGCGCGTTGCCGCGGCTCGCGCGCTCGTCACCGACCCCACCATGATCATGGCCGACGAGCCCACCGGCGCCCTCGATTCCAAGAGCGCTCGCCTGCTGCTCGAGAGCCTGGAGGCCCTTAACCGCCGCCTACGCGCCACGGTGCTCATGGTCACGCACGACAGCTTTGCCGCCAGCTACACGAGCCGTGTGCTGTTTATTCGCGACGGCAAGATCTTCACCGAGCTGCGCCGCGGCGACACCGACCGCCGAGAGTTCTTCGACCGCATTATGGAGGTCGTTGCCATGATGGGCGGTGAGGGCTCCGATGCTCTGTAAACTCGCTTGGGGCAACGTCCGCCGCGCCGGCCGCGACTACCTCGTCTACCTTTTGACGCTCACCCTGGGCGTCACGGTCTTCTATGCCTTTAACACCATCTCGATGCAGGTCGACATCGCCGGCATCGATGAAAAGGGCTTGGCGCAGGTTATGGGCAGCATGCTCGGCAACCTGACGTACTTTTTGGCCGGTGTCATGGCCTTTTTAATGGTGTATGCCAATAACTTCATCATGAAACGCCGCAAGAAGGAGTTTGGCCTGTACCAGGTGCTCGGCATGGGGCGCGGGCGCGTCGCCACGATCATGGCGCTCGAGACGGTGATTGTCTCGGTCGGCGCCTTTGTCGCCGGCATTGTGCTGGGTGTGGGACTCTCCCAGCTCATGACGTTCTTTACGGCCTCGCTCTTTAAGACACAGATCGCCAATTTCCACTTCTTTTTCTCGGTGCATGCGTTCAATCTGACCCTTGCCTGCATGCTCGTAATGTTTGTGCTCACGCTACTGCTGAACCTTCGCGCCGTGCGTCGTACCAAACTCATCGAGCTTATGGGTGCCGAGCGTCGCAACGAGAGCATCAAGACGCGCAACCCCTGGATCGCGATTGCCATCTTTGCCGTGGGCGTGGTGCTTGTGGGCGTGGCCTATTACCGTCTGCTACGTGATGGGTTCCCGCTAACCGCGACGGACAGCAAGCTGCAAGAGGCCATGAACCAGTTTGGTATTACAACCGCTATGGTTACCGTGGGCACCTTTGCCCTGTTCTGGGGACTCTCGGGCATGCTCATCAAGCTGCTGCAGAGCCTGCGCGGCGTGTATTGGCGCGGCCTCAACATGTTTACCGTGCGCCAGCTTGCGGCCAAGGTCAACACGGTGTGCTTTTCGATGGGCGTCATCGCGATGCTCCTGTTTTTGGCCATCACCTCGGTGACGTGCGGTATGTCGATTGCCAACGTGATGAACGAAAACCTGGAGCGTTATAATCCGGCCGACATGTCGCAGACGTATATCTATTACGCGCCCGATACGCTCGACTACTACAAAGAGTATGTCAATCCGTCTGAGGCCGATCGCATGGTGCTGGCCGATAGTACGGTCGATTTGTACTCCGCATGGCACGGCGATCGTATCGATTCCGATAACGTTGCAGACGGTATTAAGGGCAAGTCGGCGGACAGCAACGACGAGACCGGCAAGAAGGTCAATATCGCCGATGTTGCCGGTGAGCATGTGCAGATCGATTCGTATCTGAGTTACCCGTTTGGCGGCTCGAATCCTTCGGTGACCCCAAGTGAGATGTGCAAGACCATGGGCGAAAAGCTTCCCAAGGCGTTCGGGGGTAGCAATGCCGATGCGATGGGTCTGTTTGTGACGCCGGCGAGCCAGTACAACAAACTGCGCCAGATGATGGGCGAGGAGCCGGTGCACATCGGTCACGACCAGTATCTGCTCACGTGTGATATGGGCGGCGAGCTGGTCGACCTGTACACCAAGTATATGGCTGGCGGCCATGCCCTTACCTTGGGCGGGCATACGCTCAAGCCCGCAACCGATAAGTCGGACGAAGATACGGCGGCCATCGCCAACTCGGCGATGGGTAGTAATCCGGGCACCGTCGTCGTTGCCGACGAGCTGTTGTCCCAACTTAATCTGCAGCCGTATTCCAGTAGCCTGCTCGTTAACTACAAACAGGGGATGGATACAACCGAGGCAGACGAGAGCATTAAATACACTGTGCTCGACAATCTGCTCGTTGACGGCAAGGAGTCGGGGTCGTGGGGAACCTTCATCACACGCTCCGAGATGTACACGCAGGCAGCGCAAATGAACGGTCTTATTAGCTACCTAGCCATCTACATCGGCTTTGTATTGGTCGTTGCATGCGCGGCTATACTGTCGATCCAGCAGCTCTCCAATGTGGCCGACGGCAGCCGCAGCTATCGTGTGCTGGCACAGATCGGCTGCGACGACCGCCAGATTCGCCATTCGGTGATGGCACAGCAAGCGGTATTCTTCCTGTTCCCGCTGGCAGTTGGCCTGGCGCACTCCTTTGTGGCACTTAAGGTGATCATCGAGCTGGTGAGCATATTCGGAAATATGAGCATCGGTGGCACCGTGGGCCTCACCTGTGCAATCTTCCTGGCAGCCTACGGCGGCTACTTCCTGGTGACCTACCTCATGAGCGCCGGCATGGTACAAGCTGCCATCGCCACCCGCTACAGCGAATAACAAGCGGGCAAAACCGTCGCAAAAATAGAGGCGTATGACCGCCGCGAAGGGACCAGGGGCCCTTTCGCGGCGGTTTTTGCCAATCTGGTGCGTCTCAGATACAAGTGAGTAGACTTTTTTGAACCTGCCGAGCACATCGCGACAAATGATCTATAAAACTGCAGGTCAGAGCTGTGGCGTTTTAGGGCGTGCTCGGCCTTCTGCAAAAAGCCTACTCACTTGGTTTTTCTGCTAGAAGACCGCCACGAGGGAAGGCAACTCCCCCGGGTAGTCGTTGGGGACGTCCCCAACGGCTACCCAAGGAGTGTCCCAAACCGCCGGCAGAAAAGGAGCGTCCCTAACTGCCACATCCGGAGCAAGATAACGCCGCAGGTAGAGGACGGACAGCGAGCGGGTCGCATTTGAGACAAGGTGACGTGAAACGAAAGGGCGCTGACCTTCTGGTCGCGCCCTTGAAGTTGA
>CABSYR010000006.1:0-88773 GCA_902481895.1 uncultured Collinsella sp.
ATTAGCGAGTGTCTCGTGGGCTCGGAGATGTGTATAAGAGACAGTCCCTCCTCCGTGGCGGCACTTTTGTGTGCCGGGGGCGCCACGAAACCGGCCCATCTACTACGTTTAGCCCCTTACCCCCAACCATGCCAAAAAAACGCGAAGACAAAACCGCAGGTAGAACGCCTGCCGTTTTCTGGAAAATGGGGATATGGTCGGAGGTATTGAGTCAAACGTAGTAGATGGGCCGATTTCGTGGCGCGCGGTTCCGGCTGATTCCTTGGGGGCGAAGGAAAACGGATCATTTTGGTTCCGCGAGGCTGGCAGAGGCACTCGTGCGGGGTTGCCCGAACAAAACTATGCCGGTTTACGGGGCTGGATGGCGAACCTCCGACCATACGGAAAATCCCAAAAACAAAACCGCAGGCAGATTGCTTGCTGTTTTTCAAAAATAGGGGGTATGGATGAGGGTTCCGACTTTAGTCCCGTAATCCGGCATAGTTTTGAAATGGCCCCATATCCGTAACAGCCATTTTGTTATGCCGGGCTGGTCGGTCGTTGGGTAATTACCCTCGCAGGTAGGCGATGGCGATCTGCGTGCGGTTGCGCAGGCCCATTTTGGCAAGGATTGAGCTGATGTGGTTGCGCACGGTGCCTTCGCCCATATAGGCGGTGGCGGCAATCTCCTTGTTGTCGAGGCCGCGGGCGATCAGCTCGGCGACTTCGAACTCGCGGTCGGTCAGGCCGGCAAAGGCGGCGGGCCGGCGGGTCGCGCCGGCCTCGACGTCCGCCCCATCAAAGTTGATATCTTCGATCGCCTTGCCCTCGAGTACGCGTTTGCCGTCCATGACCTGCGTCAATGCCGGAGGAATGGCGGCGACATCGGTTTTGATCAGGTAGCCGCGGGCGCCCAGTTTGAGCGCCGACACAATGTACTCGTCATCCGAGAATGTCGTCAGAAACACCACGCGCGCCGAAGGGTCGCGCTCGAGGATCTCGCGTGCCGCCGAAAGTCCGTCGCGTCCCGGCATCTGAATGTCGAGCAGCGCGATATCGGGTGCGTGTTCGGCGTAGAGCGCCACCGCATCGTTGCCGTTGGCACCGGTGCCCACCACTTCGATCTGCGGCTGGGCGCCCAAGATAATCTTGAGCGAATCGACCACCAAGCGGTCGTCGTCGACAACGATGAGCCTCATCGGCCCTCATCTCCTCGCTGTTTGGGAACGGTGGCAAACACGCGCCAGCCGGGGGAGCCGGCACGCGGGCCGGCGGTGAAGGTGCCGCCAAGCGCCTCGATGCGCTCGCGCATGGAGGCGAGCCCCATGCCCTCCGTGGCGCCGCGGCCGCTTGCTTGGACCCCGTCCGCGCCATCGTCGGTAACGATGAGCTGGTAAAACGACGGATGCTCCATGCACCGTACGGTGACGGTCTGGGCGCAAGCGTGGCGCATGGCGTTGGAAAGCGCCTCGCGCAGCACCGCCGCAAAGCAGTTGGCGACATTTGCGGGCGCATGCTCGGCCAAAACTTCAAGCTCAATCTGCGGGCCGCCGTCCGAGCGCGCGCCTTCAACAATGCGTTCGAGCTGCACGGAAAGGTCGACGGCGTTGTCGTTGAGCGCGTGGACGCTGGCGCGCACAAGCTGGAGCGCCTCGTCAACCGTACGTTTAACGTCGGCGAAATCGGCGGCGACGCCAGGCTCGTCGGCGTGGACCACGCGTAGGGCTTCGGCCTGCAGTGAGGCGCGCGTGAGCTGGTGCCCGACGTTATCGTGGATCTCGCGCGCGATGCGGGCGCGTTCGGCGAGCGTCGCGAGCTCGACTTCGTAGTCCTGGCGGTCGGCGAGGTCGCGGTTGCGTGCCTCGAGTGCCAGGGCGCGTTCTTGCAGCTTGTCGCGGGTGCGACGCATGCGTTCCTGTTCGCGTTCCAGCTGCGCGGTGCGCAGCGACAGCAACGTGGCGGCGACCGAAAGGATGGCGGTTAGCGGCAGCGTTCGGGTGGTGAGCGCGCCGCCGCGAAGGTCCGCGACAAGCGCGCAGACAAACACGGCGCCAATCGCCAGCGCGGGCCAGATGCGTTCACGGCGCACGCGTCGCGCGATGTCATAGAGGGCGAGAGGCGCAAACGGCACAAACGGCGGCACGAAGACAGCCGCGATGATGTAAGCGTAACTTGCGGTCTTGCTTGCGCGACGCGTGCGTTCCCCCTGTGCGACCTCGGCCAGTGAGGTGGCAATAACGCCAAGGCAAAACGCCGCGACCAGATGAGCGTCCACAGCAAGGCCCATGGCGGCCGCAATACAGCACGCCAGAACGATCGATTTGTCGAAAAGCCTGTTCATACGGGTATTGTACGCGAAGCCGCGCGTGGTGGAGGGACCGCCTGCGCAACCGTGGCATTCCTCCCACGCGGCAAAGCGGGGACATCGGCAGGCCGCACGGCCAAGCTCCGCACTCGTGACAAAGCTCACTGGTGCGCGCCGCCCGCTCCTGCGATGATGCAATCGTACCGGGCCGCAATCAACAGAAGGGCCGCCTCATGACAGACATCGTCCACGTCGAAAACCTCGTCAAGCGCTATGACGACCTTATTGCGCTCGACCACTTTAACCTGAGCATCGCCCCCGGCGAGATCTTTGGCCTGCTGGGCCCCAACGGCTCGGGCAAGACCACGTCCATCAACTGTATTCTGCAGCTGCTTGCCTACGACAAAGGCACCATCGAGCTGTTCGGCGAACCCATGACGCCCGCCCGCTACGACCTCAAGCGCCGCATCGGCGTGGTGCCGCAGCAGGTGGCGGTATTCGACGAGCTCACGGTGCGCGAGAACATCGACTATTTCTGCAGCCTCTACGTCAACGACCGCAAGCGCCGCCGCGCGCTGGTCGACGAGGCCATCGACTTTGTCGGCCTGGGCGACTTTACCAAGTTTCGCCCCGGCAAGCTCTCGGGCGGCCTGGCGCGCCGGCTCAACATCGCCTGCGGCATCGCGCACAAGCCCGAGCTCATCTTCTTTGACGAGCCCACGGTGGCGGTCGACCCACAGAGCCGAAACGCCATACTGGAGGGTATCTGCCGCCTGCGCGACGAGGGCGCCACGGTAGTGTATACCAGCCATTACATGGAGGAAGTCGAGCAGATCTGCAGCCGCATCATGATCATGGACGGCGGGCGCGTGCTGGCGCAGGGCACCAACGACGAGCTCAAGCGCATGATTCAGATGGGCGAGCGCGTGACTGTCGAGGTCGGCGCCGTCGAGGCCGCCACGGTCGAGCGCCTGCGTGCCCACGAGCACGTGCTCAGCGTTGAGCTTTCCGGCGGCGAACTCGTCTGCAACTGCGAGGCGAGCCCGCACAATCTGGTCGACATCCTCGACACGCTGCGCGCCGCCGATGTGGCGCTCGGCCGCGTGTGGAGCGAGCCGCCGACTCTCAACGACGTGTTCCTCGAGATCACCGGCCGCGAGCTGCGCGACTAGGGGGCAGCCATGTTCAACACCATTATCATTACGGTCAAGACGCTGCTGCGCCGGCCGAGCACGTGGGTCTGGGGCGCTCTCTTTCCCATCGCGCTTTCCACGATGTTCATGTTTATGTTTGCGAACCTCAGCTCCGACGGCACGGTCGACCCGGTGCCGGTTGCCATCGTGGCGGACGAGGCCTGGGACGACTCGACTTTTAAGAACGTGGCGACGTCGCTCGACGAGGAGGGCGATGACCAACTGCTCGAGATCCACGAGTGCGACGACGCGGCTGCTGCGAACTGTGCGCTTAAGGCCGGCGAGGTCGCGGGCATCTATACGGTCGACGATGCGGGCGCGCCCAAACTCACGCTGCTATCGAGTTACGACAGCTCACGTGCGAGTACGGTGCTCACCGATCGCAGCATCCTGGAGACGGTGGCAAGCTCGTATACACAAAATGCCGAGCTCATGTCCCAGATTGCCCAGGACAACCCGGCGGCACTCGCCGACCCCGAGGCGGTTGCGCGCGCCCTGTCGCTCGAGGGCGGCACCCGTCGCGTGAGCCTTACGCGCACCACGCCCGACGGTACGGTCATCTACTATTACGCGCTTTTTGGCCTGGTCGCGATGATGTCTGCCGAGTTTGCCGCCTTGAGCGTCGTCGATTTGCAGCCCAATCTGTCGGGCCTTGGCGCGCGTCGCTGCGTGGGCGGTCTTTCCAAGACGGCGTCGCTGGCCGGCATCTTCGTCGGCTCGTGGCTGGTTTCCTTCGCCTCGATGGTGATCGCAATCGGCTACGTGCGCCTGGTCGTGGGCGTCGACTTTGGCGGGCGCGAGGGGCTGTGCCTCGCGGGCGGCGCCGCTTCCGCGCTTGCCGCCACGGGCCTGGGACTCTTTGTGGGCACGCTTCCCGTTAAGGGCGGCAAGGCGTCCAAGTCCGGCATCCTCACGGGCTTTGCTACCACGTGCGCCCTGTTCGCTGGCCTCTATGGCGAGCCGGCGATGGCGCTTGCCGACGACGTCGCCCGCGCCTGCCCGGCCGAGTGCTGGCTCAATCCCGTCAAGCTTATCTGCGACATGTTCAACCGCCTGTATTTCTTTGAGGACCTGGGACCTTTTGCCGTTCGCGCCGGCGCGCTGGTCCTTATGGCGCTGCTGTTCGTTGCCGCCGCCACGCTGATCTTTGGAAGGAGTCGCTATGAGCACCTTTAAGACCGCGCTTCGCATGGCGCTGGCGCACCCGTTCTACCTGCTCATCTATACGGTGTTCATCTCGCTCATGGGCGTATTCATCGCGGCCTCGGTGAGCTGGAACTCGTCGCAGCTTACCGAGTACGAGCCCTACGACACCAACGTGATCGTGGTCGACCGCGACGACAGCGACCTTTCGCATGCGCTCACCAAGCACCTGGGGTCGCGCTTTGAGTTGGTCACGGGCGTCGGCGACGATACCTACGATCTTGCGGACGCGCTCTCCAAGAGCAACAGCGCCAAGGGTAGCGCCGACTGCGTGTTCTTTATCCCGGAGGGGTTTGAGGGCGACCTCGTTGCAGCCGCCCGTGCGGGGGAGTCCCTACCCAAGCTCGATGTGACCTACGGTGCCGGCACCATGGCGGCGGCGCTTTCGTCTGCTGAGGCCTCGCGCTGGATTTCGCTCGCGGGCGCTGCAGCGGCCCTAGAGCCCGCCGCCTCTAATGGCAGCGTCGCCAAGGCCGCCGAGCATGCCGCCGCCAAGCGCGCCGAGGTCCAGATTGAGCAGGTCAAGGTTGGTTCGACTGCCGCCGCCATGCTCAAGTCGTATTTCAACTTTGGCGCGTACGCGATTATCTCGTCGGTCATCGTATCGGTGGGGTTGGTGTTCTCGGGCATGAACGAGCCCGAGCGCGTGCGCCGCATGGATGCCGGCCCGGTCTCCGAGCGCCAGCGCTCGCTTGCCGTGTTCGCGGCTGCCGCAGTGCTCACCGTCTGCATCTGGTTTGTGTCGAGCATGATGGGCGTCGTGGGCTTTGCCGGCGCGGTTGCCGAGGTCGGCGTGGGTCGTGTGTGCCTGGCGCTGGCGGCGACGTTTGCCCTGGCGTGCACGCCTCTGGCCGTTGGCTTTGCCCTTTCGAGCCTGGGTGCGCGTGAGGAGCTGCTCAACGGTGTGGGCAACCTGCTCGGCATGCTCATGACGTTTTTGGGCGGCGCCTGGATGCCGCTGTCGCTGATGGGCCCAGCCGTGCAGACCGCGGCGCATTTTGTGCCGACGTATTGGGTGAACGACGCGATTGGCAAGGCGCTCGCCGCGGACCTGACGTCCACCGTGCTGGGCGACATCGCTTGCGATCTGGGCGTCACAGTGCTCTTTGCCGCGGCCATCGCCGCCGTAGGCCTAGCCCTCGCCCACAACAAATCCCACGCCTAGACACCTACTCATTGGGGACAGACTTAAACGACCAAAAGTATTCATTGGGGACAGACTTAAATGACTAGCCATCGGGGGCAGATAAGGAGCGTCCCCAACTGCCGGGTGGCGAAAGAGCGTCCCTTGTGACTGGTCATTTAAGAACGTCCCCAATGACTAGTCTGAAACAAATCCCCACTCTCGCCCCAAAATAGTTCGCCAAGGTTTACTATTACGTTCATAAAGTAGTACGAGGCTAACAATGGGGGATGCCATGGCAACGCAGAAAGCCTATGTCCAGGTCAAAGGGCTCAAAAAGCACTACGGCGACGGTGATGCGCGCCTGACGGTACTCGATGGCATCGACACGTCCATCAACCGCGGCGAAATCTGCGTCATGCTGGGTCCCTCGGGTTCGGGCAAGTCGACGTTTCTTAACCTGATCGGCGGCCTGGAGGATGCCGACGGCGGCTCTATCATGGTGGACGGCTGCGACCTCACGGTGCTCAAACCTACCGACCTGGGCGAGTATCGCCGCCGTGAGCTGGGCTTTGTCTTCCAGTTCTACAATCTGGTGCCCGACCTCACCATCAAGGAAAACATCGAGGTCACGGCATACCTGTCCAAAAAGCCGCTCAACATTGACGACCTGCTACGCTCGCTGGGCCTCTACGAGCACCGCAACAAGTTCCCGCGCCAGGTTTCGGGTGGTCAGCAGCAACGCTGTGCCATCGGCCGCGCGCTCGTCAAAAACCCGGGTCTGCTGCTGTGCGACGAGCCCACGGGCGCGCTCGACTATAAGACGTCCAAGGAAATCTTGCAGCTCATGGAGGATGTCAATCACGAGTACGGATGCACCATCATCATCGTCACACACAACGCCGCCATCGCCCGCATGGCCAATCGCGTGCTGCGCCTGCGCGACGGGCGCATCGTCGAGGATGAGCTCAACGAGTCGCCCGTCGCGGCCGCCGAGCTCGATTGGTAGGCGGCGCCATGACACCTCTCGCAAAACGTCTCCCGCGCGAGCTGCGCCGCAATATCGGTAAGTACCTGGGCATCTTTTTGCTTATGTGCGGAAGCATTGCCCTTACATCGGGCTTTTTGCTCGCGGCGCATTCCATCGGCTGCCTTATCGACGACATGCGCGATGCGTACGCGATCGAGGACGGCCGCGTGACCACCTCCTTCGAGGCCACCAAAGACCAGCTCAAGGCAGCCGAGGACGCGGCAGACGACGTCGGCGGCGTCACGCTCTACAAGAATTTCTCCATCGATGCCATCATCAAAAAGACCGCCGGCGACGACGGCACCAAGCGCACGCTGCGCACCTATGCGCACCGCACCAAGGTCGATATCGCGTCCTACTGTGAGGGCAAGGAGCCCAAGACGGACGATGAGGTAGCCATCGACCGTGTCTTCGCCACCAACAACGACCTCGCCGTGGGCGATAAGGTTGAGCTTGAGGGCCGCACCTACATCATCTGCGGCATCATGACCCAGCCCGACAGTCAGGCGCTGTTCCTCAACAATTCGGACTTTACGGTGAACACCATCACGTACGGCGTGGCCGAGGTCACCGATGGCGGCTTTGCCGCGCTCGAAGATGCCGGCGGCGCGCCCGCCTACACCTACTCCTTCACCTTTACCGATCGCGACCTCCCCACCGCGGACCGCATCGATGCGGAGCAGGATATGGTTGAGGCACTGACCGACGTCGATGCGCGCGTGGACGATCTGATCGACGCCGATTCCAATCAAGGCATTGGCTATGCGCGCGATGACGTGGACGGCGACTCTATGATGTGGATGACGCTGCTCGACATCATCATCGTGATCATGGCGTTCGTCTTTGTGGTCCTTACCGACGCCACCATCGAGGAGGAGAGCGCCATCATCGGCACGCTGCTCGCCAGCGGTTATCGCCGTCGCGAGATCGTCCTGCACTACCTTGCGCTTCCCGCTATCGTGGGCGTGGTCGCGGCGCTTTTGGGCACTGCGCTCGGCGTTGCGTTCTTTACCGAGCCCATGCGCGGCCTCTATTACGGCTCGTACAGCCTGCCGCCCTTCCAGGTGTACTGGAGCTGGGAGATCTTTGTGAAGTGCGCCGTGGTTCCCGCCGCCGCGCTCATCCTCATTACGCTGGTGGGCCTGCTCCGCAAAATGGGCAAGACGCCGTTGCAGTTCCTCCGTCACGAGGCGGGCGGCAAGTCGGGCACCAAGCGCGGCCTGCAGCTGCCGGAGCGCATGGGCTTTGTCTCGCGCTTCCGCCTGCGCATCTTCCTGCGTAATCTGGGCAACTTCGCCACGCTTTTCGTGGGCATTGCGTTTGCCTCGCTGCTACTGCTCTTTGGCCTGGCGATTCTGCCCACGATGACGCACTACGCGGATAACCTCGAGACGAGCCTGGTCGCCGAGTACCAGTACACGCTCAAGGCGCCGCTGGAGCTTGAGGGCACCGCCGAGGAACGTGAGCAGTGGTCGGCACTCGAGCGCTTGCAGTCGGTGGACGGCGCGCTGCTTTCCGCCGCTCAGGATGCCGATGACGAGCTTGACGACGCGGCCGATGCGGCGCAGGCGGCAGCCGATGCCGCGACCGCATCTCCGTCTGCCGAGAGCCTGGCCGCGGCGCAGGACGCGCTTGCCAAGGTCCAGGACAAGAAGGATGCGCTTTATGCGCGCCTCGATGACCTTGCCGACGCTCTCGGCTGCGACCGCGATGAGACTATCGACCTGATCGGCAAGGCCTCTAAGATCGACACTGACAACGACGATATCCACCCGGTCAATACGACCGATAACGGCGCGGGCGCAATCGCACAGGCCGAGAAATACGCCGTTTACCAGCTGCAATACGACCGCGGCGATGGAAATGGCGAGGAGACGATTTCCGTCTACGGCATTTCATCCGATTCGCGCTATTGGAAAGACCTCAACGTCGGCAACGGACGCGTCGTCTTTGGCGGTGGCTTGCTCGACAAGTTTGGCTGGAGCGAGGGTCAGAAGGTTAAGCTTCGCGACAAGTACGAGGGCAAGCATTATTCTCTTGAGTGCGCGGGCAAGGACTGTGCCTGGGGCTCCAAGTCGGACATGAATATCTATATGAGTATCGACGACTTTAACGAGCTGTTCGACAACGACGCCGCCTACTTTAACGGCTATGTGAGCGACGAGAAGCTCGACCTCGACGCGCGCTACTTTGCCGGCGACACCACGCCCGACGACATGCGCGCCGTGGGCGACCAGTTCATCGGCATGATGAGCAAAATGATCGGCATGATGGTTGGCCTCGCGGTGTTTATCTTCCTGCTGTTTATGTATCTACTGACCAAGGCTGTGATCGACCACAGCGCCCGTTCGATTAGCTATATGAAAGTCTTTGGCTATCGCGATAGCGAGATCTCGCATCTGTACATCCGCTCGATCACGCTGTGCGTGGCGGCGTCGCTCGTGCTGAGTCTGCCGGTCATTATTGGCTCGCTCACGGCCATCTTCCGCTCGATGCTGCTCGCCTACAACGGCAATATCGAAATCTATGCGCCCGCTTGGTCCATGGTTGCATGCGTCGGCATTGGCTTTGCGACCTACCTGGTCGTGGCGTTGCTGCACATGCGTTCCATCAAACGTGTGGGCCTGGCCGAAGCTCTCAAGGTGCAGGAGTAGTCATCGGGGACAGTCTTTGCCGATTCGCCGGTTCGCCGGCCGTGCTGGCAAGGACTGTCCCCAACTGCCGGCAGGAAAGGAACGTCCCTAGCTGCCAGGTGGCGAGGCACTCATTTAAGTCCGTCCCCAATGAGTGGTTTCAGTCATTTAAGTCTGTCCCCAATGACTAGGTGCCGCGCTTGACATTAACTCTGCTTTAACTGGTACCATCCCTTATGTCTGTAACGCCATATAGACCGAGGGGATAGATCTATGACCGCAACTGCACCCGCAGCACCCGCTAAGGTGTACTTCACCAACCTGCGCACGCATGCTCGCGAGAGCCAGCTCGACAAGCTCAAGCGCCTCATCCGTCACGCCGGTATCGAGCAGATCGACTTTGAGAACAAGTTCGTCGCCATCAAGATTCACTTTGGCGAGCTGGGCAACCTGAGCTTTTTGCGCCCCAACTACGCCCGCGCCGTCGCGGACGTCGTGAAGGAGCTGGGCGGCAAGCCCTTCCTCACCGACTGCAATACGCTCTATGTCGGTAGCCGCAAAAACGCGCTCGAGCACATCGACACCGCCTACCAGAACGGCTTTACCCCGTATGCTACGGGTTGCCAGATCATCATCGCCGACGGCCTCAAGGGCACCGACGAGGCGCTTGTCCCGGTCGAGGGCGGCGAGTACGTGCACGAGGCCAAGATTGGTCAGGCGCTCATGGACGCCGATATCGTGATCAGCCTCACCCACTTTAAGGGCCATGAGCAGGCCGGCTTTGGCGGTGCCATGAAAAACCTGGGCATGGGCGGCGGCAGTCGCGCCGGCAAGATGGAGCAGCATGCCGCCGGCAAGCCGAACGTCGCGACCAAGCACTGCGTTGGCTGCCGTGCCTGCGAAAAGATCTGCGCGCACAACGCCATCTCGTTCGACGGCACCCGCGAGCGCGAGCTTGCCAGCGGCAACACTCGCACGGTGCACGTGGCTGCCATCGACCACGATCGCTGCGTGGGCTGCGGACGCTGCATTGCGGCATGCAACCAGGACTGCATCAAGCCCGGCTATGAAGCCGCGGCCGACGTGCTCAACTGTAAGATCGCCGAGTACACCAAGGCCGTTGTCCAGGATCGTCCCAGCTTCCACATTTCGCTGGCTATGGATATCAGCCCCAACTGCGATTGCCATCCCGAAAACGACACGCCTATCGTCAACGATATCGGCATGTTCGCGAGCTTCGACCCGGTCGCCATCGACCAGGCCTGCGCCGACGCCGTCATGGCGTCTGAGCCGCTGCCCAACACCGAGCTCACCGATAGCGCGGCCAAGATGGAGCACAACCACGAGCATCTGGAGGGCGAGCAGGCCAAGGATCCCTTCTGCATCACGCATCCCGACACCGACTGGCGCGTGTGCATCGCGCACGCCGAGAAGATCGGCCTGGGCACGAGCAAGTACGAGCTCATCGAGGTCAAGTAGCACCTAGCTATTAGACAAAACAAGCGCCTTTGTAGCACAACTGTTAGCAAAAGCCGCCCGTGAGCACAGTGCCCACGGGCGGCTTTTCGGAAGTGCTAGGGGGTCAGATAGGCCAGTAAACCGTACTATTTGCCTAAAAATTCTTGTCGAGGAAGTCGTCGACCGTGTTCCAGTAGAGTTCGGGGTCGACCTGCGCGCTCTTGGCGTGGGTGGCGCCATGGACGGTGAGCTTTTGCTTGACCTTGCTGGCGCACGCGTCGTAGTTTTGGTCGAGCATGCTGTACGGCACAAAGGTGTCTTGGTCACCGTGGATAAACAGCATGGGAACCGTCGCGCGCTTGAGCTGTTCCACGCTGCTCGCCTTATGAAAGTCGTAGCCCGCGCGCACGTTGCACACCAAGTTTGCTACATCGAGCAAGGGAAAGCTGGGCAGGCCGAACACGTCCTTGAGCTGCAGAGAAAACTCGTCCCAAACACTCGTATAACCGCAGTCCTCGATAATGCATTTCACGTTTGCGGGCAGAGGTTCCCCCGCGACGTTCATGGCGGTCGCCGCACCCATGGATTCGCCAAAGACCAGGATGCGCGCCTTGGGGTCAGCCTGAACGATTCGCTCGATCCATGCGACGATGTCGAGGCGCTCGGGCCAGCCCATGCCGATATAGTCGCCGCCGGAGCGCTCGTGGGCGCGGGCGGCGGGTGCGAGTACGTTCATGCCACGGTCGTGGAAGCGTTTGGCGTATCGGGCCATACCGATGGGCTCGTTGGTATATCCATGCAGGCAGACGGCGTAGTCGTGCGTGCTCTCCGACGCAGCAAAATACCAGGCGGCAAGCTCGGTCCCGTCGTCCGCGGTGAGGTTGCTGCTCTTGCGGTTCTCTTTAAACCATGCCCGCGCCTCGGTATCCTCGGCATCCGGCTGCTCACCTTCTTTGTCGTTCTTGCTATCCTGCATCATCTTCATGGTGTATGGCGCGCGGGGATTCAGCGCGAAGTCAAACAGAAAGTTGCCGGCAAATCCGAGCAGCGCAACGACAACCACCAGTGCAACGATGCCGGCTATCTTGAGCTTTCGATGGGAACGTGCGTTTTGAGCCATGCGGTATTCTCCTATAAGATGTTAATACATCAACATTTAATGCAAGCGCATTATGGCCGTTCGCCGTTGATGCGTCAACAGGCAAAGAATGGGTAAACAAAGGGTCACGTATGGTGCAAATTTCGCACGTACCTAGACGCTTTGATATAGTGTTGAGAACTCTTTACGTTGGAGGATGTAACCGGCATGTCCGATTCGAGCGACAGTTCTAAGCCGCGACCCAAGACCGCGGTCGTTCCACACTACACAGTGGGCGAGGAGATCATGAACTCCGTCACCCATGGTGTCGGCTGCCTGCTGGGTATCGCGGGCCTGGTGCTCCTGATCGTATTCGCCGCCCTGCGCGGCGGAGGCCCGGCCCACATGGCCGCGGCAATTGTCTATGGCGTCAGCATTATCCTCGAATACCTAGCCTCCACGCTCTACCACGCGATTCAGCCCGCGCGCGCCAAGCGCGTGTTTCGCATCATCGACCACAGCTGCATCTACCTGCTCATAGCCGGCAGCTATACGCCGTTTTGCCTCATCACGCTCGCAAACGACGGCGGCCCTGCGCTGTTCTTTGCCGTATGGGCCATCGCCATTATCGGCATCGCCCTCGAGTGCTTCCTACGCGAGCGTCAACCGCACTGGGTAAGCGGCCTGGTCTACCTGCTGATGGGCTGGCTCGTCGTCTTTAAGCTGCCTGAACTTGTGGCGCTGCTCAACCCCGTGGCACTTGCCCTGCTCGCCGTCGGCGGCGTGTGCTACACCGCGGGCGTGCCGTTCTATATCGCCAAAAACGTGCGCTATCTGCACAGCGTGTTTCACCTGTGGGTGCTCGCCGGCAGCATCTTCCAGTTCATGGCGGTGATCCTCTTCGTAATCTAGCGACCACGCCAGCGCCCGTGCCCCCGCTCGGTCGCCAGTGCAATTGCCGTATCCGCCACCAACGTTTTAATCCGACGTCCCGAATCTTGGAGGTTCGAGAAACTCCCGATGGACATAACCATCTCCCTTATCACCACCCTCGTTTTGACCCTCATCAACGGCTACTTCTCTATGTCCGAGATGGCGCTCACCACGGCCAAGCGCGCCGTGCTGGAGCACGAGGCCGAGGAAGGCGACAAACGCGCCGAGCGTGCCATTAAGCTGGCTGCCGACTCCGACCAGCTGCTCGCCACCATCCAGGTCGCCATCACGCTCGTGGGCTTCGCCTCGTCCGCCGTCGCCTCGACGAGTTTGTCCGACCCGCTCGCCACGTGGCTCATGAGTTTTGGTATCGCGCCGCTCTCCGCCATCGCGCGCGGCCTGGCGCCGGTCATCATCACCGTCGCGGTCGCCTTCGTGTCCATCGTGATCGGCGAGCTTGTGCCCAAGCGCATCGGCCTGGCCAATGCCGAGGGCGTGTCCAAGCAGGTCGTGGGCCCGCTTTCTGTGTTCCAGAAGATTGCCCGTCCGCTCGTGTGGCTGACCGGCGCCTGCTCCGATGGCCTGGCCCGCATCCTGCGCATCAAGAGCGCCGACGACCGTCAAAACGTCTCGGAAGAAGAGATCAAGTACATGGTCTCGGAGCAGGACGACCTGCTCGACGAGGAAAAGCGCATGATCCACGAGATCTTCGACCTAGGCGATACCGTTGCCCGCGAGGTCATGGTGCCGCGCGTGGACACCACCATGTGCGAGGACGACGAGACGGTCGCCGACGTACTGTCCACCATGCGCCAGACCGGCTTTAGCCGCATCCCCGTCTATCACGAGGACCCCGACAACGTCGTCGGCATTGCGCACATCAAGGACCTGATTCAGCCCGCGCTCGACGGCAAGGGCGACCAGCCCATCGCCGGCTTTTTGCGCGACGCCACCTTTGTGCCCGACACCAAGGACATCCTGCCGCTGCTGTCCGAGATGCAGACCTCGCACGACCAGATCGTGGTGGTCGTGGACGAGTACGGCGGCACGGCCGGCATTGTCACTATCGAGGACATCGTCGAGGAGATCGTCGGCGAGATCGAGGACGAGTTCGACCCCGACAACAAGTATCTCACGCGCCTTTCGCGCCGCGAGTGGCTCGTTGATGGGCGTTTTTCGTGCGATGACGCGATTGAGCTTGGTTGGCCGCTTGAGGAAAGCGATGATTATGAGACCATCGCCGGCTGGATTTTGGAGCTTTGCGACTCGGTGCCCGACATCGGAGAGGTGTTTGAGGTTGCGGGGTACAAGTTTAAAGTGCAGTCGATGCGTGGCCAGCGCATCTCGCTCATTCGCGTGATCGCTCCGGCCGAAACCGATAAGAAGGATTCCGAGTCTTCGGTAGACGAGCCGACGACGTCGGGTGCGGGTTCCGCGAATCCGCACGACGGCGACGAGTAGGACAAGGAAGAGTAGGGGAGAGTTATGGCAGGCCTGTTTAACATCCTTAAGGTCACCGTCAGCGAGGACAAGATCTGCGCGCACGTGCTGGTGAACCCCGGCATGCCGCTCATGACCTCGGAGGATATCGAGGCTACGGCGCGCGTGTATTACCTGGTGCCGGCGATTGCCAAGCACCTGTGCCTGGGTGATTCCGGCCGCGAGTTCCAGGACTGCATGGGCCAGACCGAGCTTTGCCATCTGCTTGAGCATGTGACGGTCGAGCTCATGAACGAGACCGGTCTCGCCGGTAGCATCTCGTGCGGCCGCACGCGCGTAAGCGAGCACGACGAGCGCGTCTTTGAGGTTGAGCTTTCGTGCCCCGACGACGCGCTGGCCATCGGTGCGCTGTCTTCGGCCACCTTTATGATGGACTGGGCCTATCTGCACGCCGACCAGCCTGCCCCCGACGTGGAGGGCACGGTCGCGGGCCTGCGCAACCTGGTGCTGGGCATGCGCGCCGAGGCCGAGGGCAAGGATCCTCACGAGGCCGTCGCCGCTGCGAACGGCGAAGATGCTGCCGAGGACGAGGGCGCTGACGAGGGTGGTGTGCCGGTCGACGCCGAGCCCGTTGCCGATGCGACCGCCGAGCCCGTTCCCACCGAGCCCCAAGGCGTCCCCAACTTTGACGATGAGCCCCAGGTGGCGATTGATACCGAGGGCGCGGTTGCCGAGAACCACGAGGCCTCCGCTGCCGTCTTTGGCGGTGCGGCGACGGTTCCGGCAGGGCCTGCGCATGAGGGCGGCCTGCCGCTCGTGGACGGCGCCGGCGAGGACCCGGGTGCCACGGTGGCCATGCCGGCTATGCCTCAGGAGTAGGCCTACGCGTTTATCACCATCACGTACCTGCGCCTTTGCCGTACGCAGATGAGCGGAGCGGCAAGTGATGCGCTGCGGGTATAATGGACAGCATTCAAACGGTGGGCACCGACGTGCCCGCAGGAGAGGAATGATCATGGGTAAGACTTTCAGCTTTGTCTCCGGCGCACTTTTTGGTGCCGCTGCCGGCGCTATTGTCGGCGTTGCTCTGGCCCCGCGCTCGGGCGCCGAGACCCGCGCCATGGCTGCCGATATCGCCAACGACGCCTGGGACAATATGCGCGACACCTACGAGCACAGCGCCGAGGAGGCCCGTGCTGCGGTGAATGACTTTGGCCCGATGGTCGACGCCAAGACCGACGACCTGCGCGCCAAGGTCGACCTGGCCCGCGAGCGCATGGACCAGCTGCGCGAGCAGCTCAACGACGCCATTTCGGGCGGCAACGTGACGCCTGCCGCCGACGTCGTGGTCGAGAACGCCGTCGAGGCTGATACCGAGGCTGCGGAGCCCTCGACCGAGGCATAATGCGCGCCGGGGATTTTGTCGGCGCCAAGATCTATCGCAAGCCTACCGAGGACAAGCGCACCAAAAAGGATGGCACGCCGCGCAGCCCTAAAAAGCTCGGAAAGATTCACTTTCCGGTCTTTACCCCGGGCGGTACGCGCGTGGTCGGCTTTATGGTCCGCCAGTCCGATATCGCGGGCATGATCGAGCGCCCCGATCGATTCGTAGCGCTCGACGCCATTGGTGTCTACGAGGGCGCCATTGCGGTCGATGACGTCAAGGACACGTACGATGCCGCCGCCGCTAAGCGCCTCGACATCAACCTGGACGATTGCATCATCTGGGTCGGTATGGACGTGCGCACGGAATCGGGCGACGTCGTGGGCTATTGCTCGGATGTGGAGTTCAAGCCGCGTTCGGGAATCGTGCAGGCATTCTATGTGACCGCCGGTGCTGCTTCGAGTGTTTTGGTCGGTGACACGCAGGTGCCGCCGACGATGCTGCGCGGTTATGCGGACGGCGCAATGATCGTTTCGGACGAGGTCAAGTCGCTCGGGTATTCGGGCGGTGCGGCTGCCAAGGCCGCCGAGGCCAGCGTCGTGGTGGGCGACAAGGTCAAAAAGGGCGCCAAGGTGCTCGACGACAAGGGATCGGTTGCCGTGGACAAGGGCAGCCGCGCACTGGGCAAGCAGCTCGGCAAGACGCGCGGCATGTTCAAGGCCTTTAAGGACGAATACCAAAAGGCGAGCGGAGGCTCGTCAAAAGCTACAAAATAGCGACGTACCAAATGATGGGAGGCAAGCCGGAGACCTGTTGCTCCGGCTTGCTGTGTTTATGGGGGAGGGCACATGCGCCAAAACGGATCCAACTTAAACGGGCGTTCGGGTGCGCGTCCGACGGCGCGCCGCGACCTGGGGCAGCTGCCCAGCGGTCAGCGCAAGCGTCACCGTAAGCCCGGCGCGATGTATCTCAACCATAGCCGCGGCTTTAGCGATCGCAGCTCGCGCATCGGCAACAGCCGCACACCCCGTCGTTCGTCTCGCCTGCCCTATGCGCTCATCGCCGTGGGTTGCGCGCTCGTGCTGTTTATCGCTGCCGTCGTGGGCTACGTCAACCGCAGCGTGGACGTGGAGCTCAACGGCCAGAAGACCGCGGTGCGCGTGGGCTCTACGCTGCAGAATCTCATTGACGAACAGGATTTGACTGACACCTACGACGCAGGCGACCTGCTGGCCGTCGATGACAGCGTGCTCAAGCGCCATGGAGGCGAAAAGCTGTCGGTGAAGGTCGACGGCAAGCGCGTGAAGCAGGGCAAATGGGATAGCCGCGAACTTGAGGGTGGCGAGAAGGTGACGGTCAAGGATGGCCGTAACACCTACGAGAAGCACGAGGTTCAGGCTACGGTTATCGAGCCAAAGCTCAAGGTCGAGGGCACGGGCGCTATCGAGTATGTGCAGACATGGGGTGTCCAGGGCCGATCCGAGGTGTGGGTTGGTGAGCAGTCGGGCAAGACGCAGGACCGCGGCGAGGTTGTGCCCGCCACCGATTGCGTTGTTGCGTGCGCCAGCGTGGCGCCCAAGGGCAACAAAAAGTACGTGGCGCTGACGTTTGACGAGGGTCCGAGCGGCGCCACCAAACAGATCTTGCAGGTGCTCAAGGAAAAGGGCGTCACCGCGACGTTCTTCCTTTCGGGCGATGCGGCCGAGGCCTCGCCTGCCACGGCCAAGGCGATTGTCGATGCCGGGTGCGAGATCGGATCCAACAGCTACAGCGACGATTCGCTCAAGGGCCAGGACCGTGAGGCGGTACGCGAACAGATCACGAAAGGCACCGATGCGATTAAGTCGGCGACCGGCGTGAAGACGATGCTACTGCGTGCTCCCTACGCTGCCTTTGACGAGCAAAACTGGATTGATGCGATGGACCTGGTCTCCGCCGTGGTCTCGTGGAATATTGACTCGGGCGACTGGCTGCTCAACGGTGCCGACGAGCAAGTCTCGACGGTGCTCGATTCGGTGACGCCGGGCAATATCGTGCTGCTCACCGATAGAGACGAATGCGCCGAGCAGACGCTCGAGGCGCTGCCGCAGATTATCGACGGCCTCATTGCCGACGGCTACAAGATCGTGACGCTCAGCGACCTGGTCAAGACGGACACGGCATTGAGCAAAAAGCTCACCTCGCTGACGAAGGTCACCATGCCCAAGGACGCCGTGTTCCCCCAACTTGCCGAGGACGAAGATACCACAGAGTAGTCATTGGGTAGTCATTGGGTAGTCATTTAAGAACGTCCCGAATGGCTATGTCACGGATGCGTCAGCGTTTGGTATGCCTGCAATGTGCAGCGCATAAATTCGATGCCGCAGGGCGATGCTGATGCTATAGTTACTGCGGTTAATGAGGGTCAAGAGAAAGGTTACAGGTGAAATCCAAACCTCGACCATACAGTCGATGACCCCATGCAGGTGCTTTTTGCGCATGCACGGGGTGTGAGCGTCGAGCGGCGTGCCGCCCGCGCATGCGTATACATATCCAGAAGCCCCCGGACGCCGCACGCGCGGCCGCATCCGGAGGAATTATGATGGGGAGCACCATTGAATTATCTGAGTGAGATGCTCAAATTGCCGGTCTTGGACGTCGATGGCGAAAAGCTCGGCGTTGTGAACGATTTTGGCATTGCTACCGGCGAAGTTTTTCCACACGTGACGTCGCTCGCGTTCCGCGGACCCGGCAAGACGCCGTTTATGATCAGCTGGCGCAAATGGGTCGACCGTATCGACGAGACGGGTGTACACCTTAAGACGTCGGCCACCGAAATTCGTTTTTCGTACCTGCAGCCGACCGAACTCTTGCTTGCCCGCGACGTGCTCAACAAGCAGATTGTCGACACGCAGGGCATGAAGGTCGTGCGCGTAAACGACATCAAGTTTTCCATGTCGGGCGAAAACCAGCTGCGCCTGCTGGGCGCCGAGGTCGGTGCTCGCGGTCTGCTACGCGCCATCAGCCCCGCGCTCGAGCATATCGTCGAAGGCTTTATGAAGCACCTAGGCAAGCCGCTCAGTGAGGACATCATCGCTTGGTCCTACATGGACCTGCTCGACCGCTCGACCAAGAACATTCAACTCTCGGTGTCGCACAAGACGCTCGGCGAGCTGCACCCTGCCGACATCGCCGACATTATCGAGCAGCTCGACCCGCGCCTACGTGCGCAGGTGTTTGCGCAGCTCGATACTGCCCAGGCCGCCGAGGCCATCTCGGAGTTCGATGACGACGAGCTTATGACCGAGATGCTCGAGGGCCTGTCCGACACGGACGCATCGTCGATGCTGGCCATGATGGACCCGGACGATGCAGCCGACCTGATCGACGAGCTCGATTACGAGAAGGCCGAGAAGCTCCTGCGCCTGATGGGCGTCAAGGAGGAGAAGGCGATTCGTAACCTGCTGGGGTATGAGGACAACACCGCCGGCCGCATCATGACCTCGGAGTTCGTCTCCCTGCCCGCCACGGCGACGGTCGGTGACGCCATCGAGGCGATTCGCGAGCTTGACGAGGACTTCGAGAGTGTCTACTACGTCTATACCGAGGATCCGAGCGGCATGCTGACCGGCGTGCTTTCGCTGCGCACGCTGATCGTAGCCGACCGCGACGCCACGCTGGGTCAGCTGGCCTATCGCGACCTGGTCTATGTGTCGCCCGACGAGGACCAGGAAGACGTGACGGACGAGATGACCAAGTACGACCTGGTTGCCATCCCTGTCTGCGACGAGAACCGCCATATCCTGGGTATCGTGACCTTCGACGACGCCATGGATGTTATCGCCGAGGAGCATCAGGAGGACCTGCAGATCGCCGGTGTCGGCTCGGGCGATAGCGCGTCGGACGACTCGACGAACGTGCTCAGCTGGTTTGTGCATCGCCAGTACTGGGTTGTCGTGTGGGGCATTGCCTCGTGCATTATGGCAACGGTGCTGGGGACGGCGCTCGGCTCCGCGCATCTGGTGGTGTTCCCCATGTGCGCCATGCCGCTCGTGCTGCTGGCGGCCTCGCGCATGGTGTCGTTCGTCAAGAACTACTTCCTGGAGTATGACGGTCACGACGACGAGCCCAAGCCGTATCTGGGGTTCTTCTTCCAGAGCACGGGCATGGGCCTGATTCTGTCACTCGTGACCTACCTGTGCGCCCAGCTGGTGCGCACCGCTGCGTTCCCCGATGCGCCCATGTTTGAGGAACAGCTCTTTACCGGGTGCTTTAATATCGCCGCCATCATTTGCCTGGTTGGCAACATGAGCGCCGTGATTTACCTGATGGTGCTGTTCTGGCGTGACGAGCATGACCTCAACACGTCGGGCACTGCCATGAACGTTATTGCCGTCATGATCTCGTGCGTAGCGTACTGCGCCGCTGCGGTGCTGCTCACCATGTCGGTCATGGGTTAGGTGGTCGCGTGCAAAATACCAAGCAAAAGTCGGGCACCAAGCAAAAGTTGACCATCGCGGCCATCTTTGGCGCTATGGGTCCCGGTCTGCTGGCGGCGCTTTCGGGCAATGACGCCGGCGGCATTGCAACGTATTCCAGCGCGGGCGCCAGCTATGGCTACAAGATGCTCTGGATGCTTCCCGTCATGACTGTGCTGCTCATTGTGACGCAGGAGACCGCGGCGCGCTGCGGCTGCGTCACGGGCAAGGGCCTGGCATCGCTCATTCGCGAGCGCTTTGGCGTGCGCAAGAGTGTACTTGCTATGGCGGCGCTGTTGATCGCCAACACGGCTGTGACCATTTCGGAGTTCGCGGGCATCGCCAGCGGCCTTGCTCTCTTTGGCGTGCCGGCGAGCATCTCGGTGCCGTTGGTAGCGCTGCTGGTGTGGATGCTTACCATGTCGGGTAGTTTCCAGCGCATCGAGAAGATTCTGCTGCTGGTGAGCTGCGTGTTCGTGACCTATATTGTCGCCGCGTTTATGGCTGGCCCCAACTGGGGTGAGGTCGCGGTCGACCTGGTCGTGCCTAACATTCAAAATGACCCCAGCTACGTGTCGCTCGTGGTCGCAACGATCGGTACCACCATCGCGCCGTGGATGATTTTCTTGGCGCAGAACAACGTGGTCGACAAGAACGCGGGCGAGGACGATATCGTGCTGCAGCGCATCGATACCGTGAGCGGCTCGCTTGCCGCCGATGTCATTGCCGGCTTTATTATCATCACGACCGGTACGGTGTTGTTCCCGGCGGGCATTCAGATTAGCGATGCTGCCGATGCTGCCCGTGCGCTGGAGCCTATTGCGGGTCAGTGGTCCACGGTACTGTTTGCCTCGGGCCTGGTCGCGGCGAGCTTCTTGGCTGCCTGCGTGCTGCCGGGCGTTACGTCGAGCGCTATCTGCGAGGCATTTGGCTGGGAGCGCGGTGCCGACCGCAGCTGGGACGAGGCCCCGGTCTATCGCGGCATCATTACGGCCATCATCGGTATCTCTGCCGTGCTGGTGCTTATGCCCGGCGTCGATCTGTTCCAGATTATGATGACCTCGCAGGTCATCAATGGCGTGCTACTGCCCGTGGTTCTGGTGTTCCAGGTGGTTATTGCCGCTGACCGTCACATTATGGGCACTAACCGCAACGGCCGCGTGTGGAATGTGCTCACTTGGGCGACTATCGGTGTGATTACGGTGCTCACGGTCGTCATGTTTGTTCTGCAGGCGATGGGTTACAGCGCTTAGCGCCTCTTTTGGACTCCAAACAGGCCGCAGCGATGGGCTACGGCCTGTTTTTGTCTGCTATAGGGTGTTAGTTATATGGCAGTGGGCAATAAATGCCAAATATGAGTACTGTTGCTAAGTGAATAGCATTTACATTCAAGAAGATAATAAACATAACCTATAGTATGTTCATTAAAATTGGCTCCAATACGCCTTAAACCAGTCAGGTTGGCTGTCTTAGGGGGTTGTAGGGTTCGCCCGGACGTCATTTTGGGTGGTTTTGCCTGCTACTAAAATGGTAACAGTACTCATATTTGCCCTTTTTTGCCCACAGACCTTTGAGGGTGCGGCGAAAAGGGCTTGTTTTGATTGTTTGGGGCAGGCGCGAGGCGCGGAAACGATGTCTGGAGCGACGGAGCGGCCTGGAATTCATCCGTAGAGGTCTTCATTGGCTGCGCCAGGAGTGTCCCTAGGTACCGGCACATAAGGAACGTCCCTAACTGCCGGAGGGGGCGTCTGCCGTGGCAGACGCCCCCTCCGGATGTGGGAAGTTTGCGCTGCAGGTTACTTGTCGGTGCCCAGCTTGTGTGGCTTGATAGCGAGAGCATTGACGAGCGCGTCGGTGGCGGACTTGACGGCTGCCGGTTGCGGATCGTTGACGTGATCCTCGGGGTGTACGGGCAGGTCCTTCTTGACAGCATCGTGGATCAAGTTGAGGTACTCAGTCACGCCAGTGGTCGATAGGTGCGTGCCATCGCCATCGAACAGGTCGTTGCGGTTAGCACTGTATCCGTACCAATCGATAACGCGCACGTTCTTGTAGCGCGTAGCGGCGTTGGCGATGGCCTGGTTGGTAGAGCCAACCCACGGCTGCGGGTTGCGCGTGTTCACAAACACCACAATACGCCTATCTCCTGCATCGGCCATGATGGCGTCGATCTGGTCGTCGGTTACCAAGCCGTTGGTGCCCAGGGCAAAGACCACGATCTTGCCGGCAAGGTTCTGCTGGATATAGCCCTCAAATGTCGCGCGCCCCGCATCAAACTGGCGGCCCTTTTCGGCATCGATATGGCTGTGCGGGAACACGCCGTCAAAGGTGTCTATGGCACGCAGCGACACGGAGTCGCCGATCATAAGCAGATCGTAGGAGCCATCGGGGAAGCCGTCGTTGTCCTTGTCGGTGTCGTCGGCCGCCTGCTGGTCGGTGGGCGCGGTGTTCTTGGCTTCCTTGTTCAGAACTTCGGCGCCCTCGCCGCTCAGCGCAGACGTCTCGGGCACAAAGATCAGGCCGCCCAGTGCAACGACCAACACGACAGCGCAGGCTGCGCAGACAGGGATGTGCGTGCGTGCCCAGTTGGCGGGCGTGGTGGTGCCATCGCGGAATTCGGCGACGGTGCGCCCAAAGGCGCCCTTCCTAAACGGAGTCTCGATAAAGCGATAGCAGCACTCTGCCACGGCGACCACCAACAACACCTGCAAAATGTACTGCCACCACGGCGTATCGTTGATGTTGGCGACCGGGTTCATGAGGAGCAGCAGCGGATAGTGCCACAGGTAGATGCTGTAGGAGCGCTTGCCAACCCACACGAGTGGCTCGGCGGACAGCGCGCGGGCAACCATTCCCTGGGGCTGCACGCAGGCCGCGATGACCATGAGTGTGAGGATCGAGCACAGCAGCGTGCCTCCGCGATACTGGAAGGCGGTGTAGCCGTTGGTGAGCGCGACCATGGCGGCAAGGCCAACCAGACCCACGACGCCCAACACATCGATGGATGCGGGCGAGGACCAAAAACGCACGAGGGCGCTCGGCTGTGCCGGGGCGGTCTCGGCTGCTTCGTCGGCCTTCTCGCCAGGTTTGCCCTCGGCGTTCTTGCCGTGCTTGGCGGCGCCAGCCAGGCGATTGAGCCCCAAACGATGAGCGAGACGCACCGGCGCCAGGTCGCGATCGGGGATAAAGGCCATCCAGGCACCCAGCAGCAGCGAGAACACGCGGGTGTCGGTGCCGTAGTACACGCGGCTGGGGTCGGCGGCAGGGTTGTAAAGCACCATCATGGCGAGGGCAGATACCACGGCAAGGCCCAGAACCACGCGGCGCGTGTTGGGTTTGCTCACATGCATGGATACCATGGCAAACAGCAGTGGCGGCCAAATCAGGTAGAACTGTTCCTCGATGGCAAGCGACCAAAAGTGCGTGAGCGGCGAGGGGTCGCCCAGAGCATTGAAGTACGAGACGTTTTGGGCAATCTGCCACCAGTTGTTGAAGAACAGCAGCGACGGCAAGATGTCGGGGCGCATCTTGGTGAGCATCACGTGGTTAAAGAGAGTGCACAGCGCGCAGGTTACCACCACGACGGTCACCACGGCGGGGACCAGGCGACGGATGCGGCGAATCCAGAAGCTCTTAAGGTCGATGCGTCCGGTCTTAGCGACTTCGTTGAGCAGCAAGCGCGTGATCAGATAGCCCGAAAGCACAAAGAAGATCGTGACGCCAAGCAGGCCGCCCTGCGCCCACGTGAGGTTAAGGTGATAGAGCACCACCGCGACGACGGCGAGCGTACGCAGGCCGTCAAGGGCAGGGATGTAGCGGGATTTGGGGCGAGCAGGCGTCTGCTCCGCGGCGGGAGTGTTGGCGCGGCCCGCGTTGTTGGCAGAAGCACGATGGGGGCTCACGGTGCGTCGCGGTTCGTTGGCACGGCGTTCGCCCTTCACGCGTTCGTGCGGCGCCGGCTCGTTGCCCGTGCGGCGTCGACCGCGCGAGCCCGATTGCGAGAGTTGTTCCATAAAACATCATCCAATGACGAGAATAATCAGCACGCCTTCATTGTAGCTGCCTGCTCCTGTGAATGCTTGCTGCTGGCGCAAGCTCAGGCGCGCGTCCACATCAAAGTGAACTAAAGTTATAGGGGGTGCGAGAGTGCACGATCGACGGCTGGCGGTGGGCATAAGGCCCGCAGATGAGGAGGTTTCCATGGCAGATCGCGGCATCGTTGCGGTGTTCGGCAGCATGAACATGGACCTTTCGGTGGCGTGCGAGCGCATACCGCGTGCGGGCGAGACCGTCGGCGGCAGCGGGTTTATCACCAACGCCGGCGGCAAGGGCGCCAATCAGGCCGTAGCTGCCGCGCGTATGGGCGCTTGCACGCACATGATCGGCGCGGTCGGTCGCGACGCGTTCGGCGCGTCGCTCGTGGCGGGGCTCCAAGACGCCGGCGTGGACTGTGACTTTGTAGTGCATCGCGATGATGTGGAGACGGGAACGGCGACCATCATTCGCTGCGAGGGAGACAACCGCATCGTGCTGTCGCCGGGCGCCAACCATGCGCTTGCGGGCGAGGACGTTGCCCGCGCGCTGAGGCGTCTGGTGGCCGATGAACTCGATAGTGACGCCAGCGAGATTGCCCCGGCTGCCGGAAGCGTCTTTATCGCCCAGGGCGAATGTGACCTTGCGGCGACGGCCGAGGCGCTTGTTTGCGCTCACGAGCTGGGGTTCTATACGGTCTTTAATCCAGCGCCTGCCTGTGAGCTGCCTGCGGAGGCCTGGCCTGCGGTCGACCTGGTCTGTCCCAACGAGACCGAGTGCCAGGTTCTGACGGGCATTCTGCCCACGGATGATGTGAGTTGCGTCGCCGCGCTCAATGCGCTGCTCGACAAGGGCGCCGGCGCCGCGGTCATCACGTTGGGCGGTGCCGGCTCGGTTACGCTCGGCGATGGCGGTGAGCTGCTGCGCATGCCGGCACTTTCGAGTACGGTAGTCGATACCACGGCCGCCGGCGATACGTTTATCGGCGCGTTGGCGGCGGCTTGCCTAGAGGGCTTGCCGCTCTTTGAGTGCATGGCCGCGGGTGCTCGCGCCTCGGCAGTGACGGTGTCGCGCCTGGGCGCTCAGCAATCGATTCCCACGCGCGCCGAAGTTGAACATTGGTTTGGTTAAACGATAAAGACGGAGAAGCGGAGTAGAACAATGGCAATCAAGAAGCTGATCCTTGATCTGGATATGGGTGTTGACGATGCGATGGCGCTGGCCTATGCCATCGCGAGCCCCGAGGTGGAGCTCGTGGGCATCACCACGTGCTTTGGTAACGTGCGCGTCGAGCAATCGGCGCACAATTGCCTGGCGGTGCTCGATCTGCTGGGTCGCCCCGAGGTTCCGGTGTACCTGGGTGCCGACCGTCCTCTGCAGGCGACTGAGCCCTATACGCCGCCGGCGTCCACCGCGCTCATTCACGGCAAGAACGGCATCGGCGGCGCGAGCGTGCCCGCGTCGCCCTACGAGCCGGTGGGGGCGACCTCGGCCGACGGCAACGCTGCGGTCGATTATCTGATCGATGCCGCGCGCACCTATGGTCCCGATCTGGTCTACGTAGCGACTGGCCCGCTCTCCAACCTGGCGCTCGCCCTGGAGCGCGATGCGGCGGCGATGATGTCCATCGGCCGCGTGGTCGTGATGGGCGGCGCCCTTACCGTGCCCGGCAACGTGAGCGCGGGCGCCGAGGCCAATATGGCGAGCGACCCCGAGGCAGCCGACGCGGTGCTGCGCTCGGGCCGTAAGCTCACCATGGTGGGTCTGGACGTGACGCATCGCGTGGTGCTCACACGCCGCGACATTGCCGGCTGGACGGGCTCGGGCACCATGGCGGGCTGCGCATTTGCGAGCATGGTGGAGCACTACATTGGCTCGTACGAGATGAACGCCCCCTACCTGGGTGGTTGTGCGCTGCACGATCCGCTGGCCGTTGCCGTGGCGATCGACCCCACGCTCGTGGGTGCGCTCGGCTGCAATCTGCGTGTTGATCTGCTTGGCGAGTACCGCGGTCGCACCATCTGCGATGAGCGCCGCCTGTCCGATCCGGACAAGAGCGCGCTTGTGGCACTGACCGTGGATGCTCCGCGCTTCCTGTCCGAGTTCAAGACGCGTATGGCCCGCGTTCTTGGCTAAGTTGTCTTTTTGGGACGGGGCTTTTTTGACTGGTATGATTGGTGCGACCATTCGAACCAGCTAAAAGAGCCCGTCCCAAATTGACTACCGAGAGGATCTGCCATGGAGCGCATCGCGAGTTTTTCCGTTGACCATCTGCTGCTTGAGCCCGGCGTGTATGTGAGCCGCATCGACCGCGATCCGGCGACCGGTGCTGCCGTCACCACGTTTGACCTGCGCCTGACCACGCCCAACAAGGAGCCGGTCATGAACACCGCCGAGTGCCACACCATTGAGCACCTGGGCGCGACGTTCCTTCGCAATCATGCCGAGTGGTCGAGCCGCATTGTCTACTTTGGCCCCATGGGCTGCCGCACGGGCTTTTACCTCGTCGTATTTGGCGAGGTGACGAGCGAGGAGATCCTGCCGCTCGTGCGTGAGCTGTTCGAGTTTGTCGCCGACTTTGAGGGCGATGTCCCCGGTGCCGCTCCCGAGGAGTGCGGCAACTACCTGGACCAGAACCTTCCCATGGCTAACTGGCTCGCGCGCCGTTACCTCGACCGCGACCTGGCCGATATCGACGAGAAGCACCTGCGCTATCAGCAGGCGTAAGGGCTTTATCGCCCAAAACGCGCGCATTGGGCGCCTTCGCTTATGCGGGGGCGCCTTTTTGTTGAGTGGTCGGGACGAGCGTTCAAAATCGCTCATGTTTGTTCTAGAATGTTCATACTGTCACACAAACGAACAGGAGCGAACATGCATATCTACTCTGTCAACGATCCCGAGTTCAAGTCCTATGGCAACGTTTGGGATAACGTTCCGTCCGAGCTTACGTCGCCCGTGCTCGAGGCGCTCTCTGCCACGCCCATTCCCGAGGGCAGCAAGTACGTGGCAAGTGCGCCGGAGCTCGAGGGCGTCAAGGATGCCGACAAGCTTGGCTTTCTCATGTTTGGTGGCCGTCCCTTCCAGCTCGGCTGGTGCAACGGCCACAATACACGACTCAACTGCCTGGAGTATCACCGCGCGAGCGAATTCAACCTGGGCGCTCACGACTTTATCCTGCTCGTGGCGCATCGCTGGGAGATCGAGGACGGCAAGCTCGACACCGCGTGCGTCAAGGCGTTTCGCGTGCCGGCGGGTACGGTCGTCGAAGTCTTCAACACCACGCTCCACTACACGCCGTGCATGGTCGACGACGGTGGCTTCCAGGTGATGGTGGCGCTGCCCGCCGGCACCAACGGCCCGCGCCCCGAGGTCGCGGCCGACATGCCTGCGGCCGGCGACAGCTACTGCTACTGGAAGGCCGACAAGTGGGTCCTCTGCCATGCTGACAGCCCCAAGGCAGCCGAAGGCGGCTACGTAGGCCTCATCGGCAAAAATCTCGACATCACCGTGGACTAGCGCATCGCCCCAAACCACCACAAAGGTGCCTGTCTCCTTTGCGGTGGTTTGGGGCGGGCGGATATCGGGAAGTGCCAGACGGGGGAGGCTGCCGGGCGCCTTGCCGTCTGCGGATTTTGGGACATGCGGCCCGCTTTTTCGACCCATCTGTCGGTACACTAAAAGCACTATGGGTACCTGCGAGCGACATATCGGCCACGCGGCCGCCCGATCCGCACCCGTGGCGGATCCCAGGGGTGGCAGGCTCTTCGCCATGCCGCGATTCCTTGTTGGCATAACACATCGGATGTACCGCCACCGCGTCTTTGCTATCGCCGGTGTCATCACTGCGCTGTTCCTCATGCTTTTGGCAGTCTTGCCGGCACTGTTCGCCTTCGACCCCAAACTTTCTAACGCCGCGCCCGCCTATAGCGAGGTGTCCGAAGAGGTCGTGGATGCGCTCGTCCATTCGAGCTCTCTCCCGCTGCTTGTCGCTGCAATTATATTTTCGATCTGGGGCGTATCGGTCTATCTGCGCTGTTTGGACTATGTGTTGCGCCGCCGCCTTGTTGCCGTCGCCACCATCTGCGCCCTGTGGATGATCGAAGTCATTCTCAAGTACAAGTCGTTCACGCCGTTCTATGCCACCGTGCTGTGGTACCTGTACTACGTGCCCATGACGCTCATTCCGCTGCTCTACCAGTTGTGTGGTCTGCGCCTTGCGGGCCTGGAGCAACACCGCCTGGGTCGCCGCTACTGCGCTGCGCTGTGGATTGTGGCTATCCTGCTTATCGGATTTGTGCTCACCAACGATTTTCACCAGCAGGTCTTCCACTTTGACCGTACAAGCGACACCTGGAGCAACGATTACACGTACGGCTGGGGTTATTTCGCCGTCCTCGTGTGGACGGCCTTTAACTTTGTGGCCTTTTTTATCCTGGTGGGCCGGTCCTCGTCCTTTCGCATTCAACGTTTCTCGGGCACGGCAGCGCTCGTGCTGCTGGGCGGCGCGTTCTTTGCCATCTCATATGTGTTGCGTGTGCCCTGGGCATGGAGGCTCAACTTCTCGCTCATCTATTGCGTCTTGTGCGTGGCGGCGATGGAAATCTGTCTCGATTGCGGTGTCATTCCGTCATATCACGACATCGCCGGCATTTTCGATACCCTGCCGCTCGACCTCAAAGTTCTAACGCGCGACCTGCAGGAAGTCTATGCCACGCCGGTGTCGAAGCTAATGCCGGCGGGCGTGTGCGAAGAGCTGCGAGCCCAGGAACACGGGCATGCCCATGCCTTTGCCGTGGCGTCCGATCCCGATGTGATGTACCGTGCCTTTCCACTGCTGGGCGGATCGGCCCTGCTTGCCCAAGACGTGTCGGATCTCAACGAGCTTAACCGTGAACTGGCACATCGTCGCATGGAGCTGCAGCGTCAAAACGAGCTGCTCGCCGCCGACTACGACCTTGAGACGCACCTGGCAGACCAAGAGGCCGAGACCTTGCTGGTCCAAGACGTGGACCAGGCGCTTGCCCGCGCGCTCGAAGGGATGTACGACCTGCTGAGCTCGCTGCCGCCGTTGACCGATGAAGCGTCTTCGCACGAGCGTTACCGCATGCTGCAGCGCGCCAAGATGCTCGTCGCCTATTGCAAGCGCAAGGGGTCGCTCACGTTGGCACAGCACGGGGAGAGCGGTTTTGATCGCGACCGCATTCAGCTCATTGCCAACGAGCTCGCAAGCGACCTGCGTACCATCGATATCGATTGCGCCTCGATTATCGCCATACGGCGCCCGATGCACGCCAGTACGGTAAGCGCCCTGTACGACTGCGTGTATGACTTTGCGTTTTTTGCCTACACCACCGACCATCCGGCGCTTATGTATCACTTGGGCGACCATGACCGATGCAGTGTCGAGCTGCGCGCCACGCTTTTTTCCAACGATGATGAAGATCTTTCGCAGACGCCCGCCGCGCAAGAGCTCGAAAGCGCTCTGCAAGGGCGCAACGTGGCATACCGCCTTGAGGGCGAGCCCGGCCAGCTGCGCATGATCGTCTTGATGCCGCGGGCGGGTGAATGACGATGCAGATTTCGCTCATCCTTCCCCAAATCGTTGCGCTCGATGTTGTCTTTGCCCTGGCTGCGTGTCTGCAGACGATTCACGTCCCGCTCATCGCATCGCGCCGCTCGTCCTATAACCGTAAGGTGATTTGTGCCTACGAGGCGAGCCTTGTACTTCACCTAGTTATTTCGGCGCTCATCTTGTTCGCGTCGTCTGGCTCATATCTGGTGGCGCCGCTTGACGTTTGCGCCAGGGCAATGGGCGGAGCGTTGTGGCTCAATGCCGTGATCTTTGCCTACGGCGTGGTGCTTATGGTGCACTATCGTCGCCCCGTCATGCTGGCCGAACTGTTGCTCGTTGCCGCCGCGACCCCGCCGGTGGTTTTTGCCATGGGCTCGGCGTGGACCGTTGTCCTTATCGCAGAGGGAGCGTTTTTCCTGTTCCGCTCCATTGCGGCGCTCTTGATGGATGTCCGCAACCGCCAGGAGGATATCACCGCGTTCTCGACGATCGAAACCATCAACGTGATTCCCGTGGGCATCCTGTATCTGGACCCGAGGGGCCGTCCGCTGCTCATGAACCGCTGCATGCGAAAAAACCTGGTGGAGCTTCATATGCCCACCGACCTAGGCGATATGAGCGGTACATGGAACGACCTGCGCAAACTCAGCATGCAAATGCCCGAAAGCAGCCAGAACCGCGTGCGGATTAATCTGGACCGCTTTGGTGAGGCGCGCGTTGTGGTCGAGGTTTCTCCCGCCGAGATTCGCTTGTTCGTGCACGATGACGTTATGGTTTCGGGCCGCCTCTTCGAGCGCATTATCGGTCTGGATGTAACAGAGTATGCGCATGCCCATGATCGCCTAGCGCAAGCCAACCACCTGCTTGAGCTTGCGGGCCAAGAGCTCCAAGCCCAGATCGAAGAAGCCAAAAAAGTTGCTGACAATGCGGCCTATCTGCGTATGCGCGCTCGCGTGCACGACGTGATCGGGCAGCGCCTGTCCATTCTCCATCGTTATCTGGAGGAAGGGCGCCTGGATGACGAGTCACTCGAGCAGATCGACCCGCTGCTGCGCTCAATCGCTGCCGATCTGCTCAGCGGGGGCGACAGCGAACCGGCAGAGCAACTGGGCGATATCGTCCATGCCTTTGGCCTGGTGAGCGTGCAGATCGATGTGGAGGGCGAGCTGCCAAACGACGCGCGTGTCGCCGCAGCATTTTTGCAGATTATCCGCGAAGCCTCGACCAATGCCACCAAGCATGCACAGGCCCATCAGGTCCATGTGCGTCTGTGGCAGGAGACGTCGGAAGACGGTGCTGTTGCGCGGATGACCGTTTCTAACGACGGCGCGCCTGCACCCGTATCGTATCGCGAGGGAACGGGTATCCCAGGTATGAGGCATGTCGCACAGAATCTGGGCGGCAGCCTGGAAGTCCACACCGCCCCGCCCTTCACGCTTGCGGTGTCCATCCCGCTCGCCTCCAACGCCACGGTCCAAAGGAGAAGTTCATGATCCGCGTCCTTATAGTCGAAGACCAGGCCATCCTGCGCGAGAGCCTGGCGCGCTCCGTTGGCGACCAGCCCGATATGACCGTTGTTTCCGCCATTGCCGATGCTTCCGAGGCCTTGGGTGTCGCGCTCAAGGAGCGCCCGGACATGATACTGATGGACGTGTGCACCGAGCATGATTCCAACGGCATCGTGGCGGCGGCGCGCATCAAAGAACAACTGCCCGAGTGCCGCGTCATTATCATGACGGGTATGCCCGAAATCACCTTTGTGGACCAGGCGCGCGAGGCGGGCGTCGACAGCTTTGTGTACAAGAACGTCGGTATCGACGAGCTATTCGCCGTGATGCGCTCCACGCTGGCGGGTTACTGCACGTTTCCCAAGCCGCCCGAGAGCATCTTCTCGGGCACGGCGGCCCTCGACGATGTCGAGCTGTCGATCTTGCGCCTTGCCTGCGAGGGTAAGAGCCGCCGCGAGATCGCGGCCGAGCTGTTTATGAGCGAGGGCACCATCAAACGCCGCATCTCGGAGATTCTCAATAAGACCGGCTACGACAACATCATGCGCTTGGCCGTGCGCGCAGTAACGGAGGGCAGCATCGTTCCCAACATGGAGCGCTAGCGCTCGTTACGCATCGGCATAAAGCGGCGGGGCCGCAGGATCAACTCCTGCGGCCCCGCCTAGCATGTGCGCGGATGTGTCCGCCAATCCGCGACTATCGGTGTCTGCCGTTACGCGATGGTTGCGCTGTAGGAGGCGACGTCCTCGTAGGAATCGGTCAGGTAGGCATCGATGCCGATGGTCGTGTTGACGAGGTCGTCAAGGCTATCGAGTGTGCCGTTCGAGAAGATGAACTCTTCGGTGGCGTTGGTGCCGGGCATCAGGTGAGCCGAGAACCAGGGTTCCTTCATGGTGCCGTTGACGTTGGTCTTGCCGGAAGGAGCGTAGAAGGTCAGGTCCTTGTCGCTCTTGTTGGTGATGTTGACGACAAAGCCGATGTCGCCCCAGTCGTCCTTGAACTTCTCGGTGATGGTGATGGTGCACAGATCGTCATCGGCGACGGTGACGGCGGGGGAGATTTCGACACTCTGGACATCGTCGTCTTCGACGGCCTCATCGATCTCCTCTTCCTTCTCGGCCGCCTCGCGATCCTTCTTCACCGTACCGGACAGGTCCTTGTCGGACTTGGTAAAGACAAGATTGCCGTCATCTTCTTCGAGAATGAGTTTGCCGTCCTTGAGCTTCATGTCATGCGACTCGTCTTCGGCGGTGATGGTTACGGTGGTGGCGTCCTTTGCCTCCCATTTAAGGTCGACGACTTCAAGGAACAGGTCGAGGGCGCCTGTACCGTCCTCATCGAGAATCAGGACGCAGTGGACACCCCAATCCTCGAGCATCTTCATGTACTCATCGGTCAGCTCTTCGCCCTCCATGGTTCCACCCGAGAGTTCCCAGCTGCCGACGAAGTTGGCCTTGGGGTCTTTGCCGCTGCAGCCCGTCAGGGCAAAGGCAAGCGCCAAGATACATGTCAGGAATGCGAGCGCGGACTTTTTGAACGTTGTCTTCATGGTGTCCTCCTTCATCGAACGAAACCCATAGAAGCAAATGCGGGGGCGGCGGATCCCCCGCTCATTACCAGTTAGGGGCGCTAGGGCCTGGGCGTTCCGCAGTTGCTGCAGAACTTGCCGCCGTTTTCGCTGCCGCAGTTGGGGCAGAACCACTTGGCCGGTGCCGGGGCGGGTGCGGGACTGCCGCACTCGGAGCAGAACTTGCCGGTGTTGGTGGCGCCGCAGTTGCAGGTCCACGTGCCGGCAGCTGGCGCGGCGGTGGGAGCCGGTGCGGGAGCGGGTGCCGGAGCCGGCTGCGGGGCGGCCTGCTGCTGTGCCTGGCCGGCGGCGAACAGCTGACTGGCGTTCATGCCGCCCATGCCACCTGCCATGCCCATGCCCATAAAGCCGGCCATCGCGCCGTTGGGGTTGGCGGCTGCCGCGCGCATCGCATCGCTCTGGGCGCTGGCAATGTTGGCTGCCGCCATAGTGGGATCGCGCATGACCGCGGCTTTCTGCAGGTCCTTGATCATCTGCTCGTCCTCTTGCGAGGCGGCGATGGAGTTGACGCCAAAGCTCACGATCTCGACGCCACGCAGGTCACGCCAGTCGGCAGAGAGGACCTCGTTGAGCGCACGGGCGAGCTCGGTGGTGTGGCCGGGGATGGCGCTGTAGCGGATGCCCATCTCCGAAATCTTGGCAAAGGCGGGCTGCAGGGCGGTGAGCAGCTCGGACTTAAGCTGGCTGTCGATCTTGTCGCGCGTATAGCTATCGGTCACGTTGCCGCACACGTTGGTGTAGAACAGCAGCGGGTTGGTGATGCGATACGAATACTCGCCGTTGCAGCGCACGGAGATGTCGACGTCCAGGCCAATGTTGTTATCGACCACGCGGAAGGGCACGGGCGAGGCGGTGCCGTACTTGTTGCCGATGATCTCCTTGGTGTTGATGAAGTAGACGCGCTGGTCCTTGCCCGCGTCGCCGCCAAAGGTAAAGCGGCTGCCGATATTGGCGAAGGTCTCCTTGATGGAGTCGCCCAGGTTGCCGCTAAAGACGCTCGGCTCGCTGCCGGTATCGAAGACGAACTCACCGGGCTCCAGCGCGACTTCGATGATCTTGCCGTTTTGCACCACGAGCATGCCCTGGCCGTCGTTGACGGCGATGACCGAGCCGTTGGAGATGACGTTGTCCTCGCCGCGCGTGTTGGAGCTGCGGCCACCGGTACGTTTGCTGCCCTTGCAGGCCAAGACGTCGGCAGGCATCGATTCGCAGTAGATAAATTCCTTCCACTGGTCGGCCATGACGCCGCCGGCAGCTCCCAATCCAGCTTTCAAGAGTCCCATGGTGATCTTCCTTTCTCGTCAAAGGCCGGGTGGTATTGGTTGGATTGCTTAGTCGTCCTTGTCGTCTTTCATGACAACGGTGGTCTCGGTGTGGCTGAAGGTGTCGTGCTTCTCGGTCAGGTCGAGCTCGCCACAATACTCATCGGCATGGGTTGCTTCGTTGGCCGTCTTGAGCTGGCCTACCAGTAGCACGTCTCCGATAATCACGATGATCAGCGGCGCGATGACGTTGATGAGGATGCCCTCGATATCAAAGGTGAGGTAATCCGGATCGAAGGCGTATTCCCCCATAAAGAGAATCTGGGAGAGGATAAATCCGATCACGAAGAACAGCACCGAGGCGATGGCGAGCTTGGGCTTGGAGCAGGGGAGCTCGCCGACCAAGCGGCCGGTCTGGCCGTTCATGGCAAACAGGTAGCTCTTGCCGTTCCACGAGGTGGAGAGCATCCAGACGGGGAACAGGGCGTAGTCGCTGTCTTCCCAGGTGTAGTCGAGCTGCTTGCTTTCGACCGTAGCATCGTCGTATTCGTCGACGACGGTCTCGCGCAGGGCCGAGATCGTGCTTTCTTCCATACGGCGCTCGGCGCGCGCCTTGCAGGTCTCGCAGTCCTCGTCGTAACGGTTGGCGATGTAGCCGGGCATATATGCGACCGAGAACGGACGCAGTGCGCCGTAGTCAAACGGCTCGATGGCGTCCATGTGGCCGTCGGGCATCTTGGACGATCCGTCGACGGGCACGCGCTTAAACGAGATATTGCCCTTGCGATAGGCATCGTAGTGGTCGGTGGTCGTGACGGTGCGGTCGGATTCCTCGGTCACGGTCTCGTTGGTCGCGTCAAAGTACACTTCGCCGTCAACGCGGGCACCGTAGAGCCAAAACGGCACGTAGACACCTTGGACCTCGTCGATGTGGTTGCCGGTGACAAAGCTCTTGGGCAGCAAGATCTTGCCCTTGTAGTGTTCCTTGAGTGCGGCCGTGACGTCATCGCGCCCGAGCTTAAATGGAATCACCAGGTCGGGCGAGAAGTCGCCCGAAAGCTGACCGGGCGCTACGGCGGAGTTGCCGCAGTACGGGCAGGTGGTGACAGCGACGGTGCCGTCGGACACGAGCTCGGCGCCGCACGACGAGCAGATGTAACCGGCGTTTTGAGCCAGCTCCTGCACGGCATCGTCGACAGCAGGCTTGGGGGCCGCGGCTGCGGCATCGGCTTTGGCATCTGCCTTGTCCTGGCGCTCGCGATAGAGGGCCTCGACTTCTTCGACTTCAAAGCGCGAGTCACAGTAGTCGCAGACGAGCTTTTGTTCGGCACTGGCAAAATGCAGGGGGCCGCCACACGCGGGGCACTGATAGTTGACGCTCTCGAAGGCCATGATCGGTCCTTTCGCTGCCGGAGGCTATGCGCCGATGGCGCCGCCGCAGTATTCGCAGCGCCCACTGGCATCGGGAATGGTGGTGGCTCCGCAGAAGGGGCAGGTCACCGCGGTCTTGGGGGCCTTGGCGGCCACGACGCTGTCGCGCGTCTCCTGGCGCAGCTGCACCAGCGCGTCGCGGACCTCGGTTGCCTGGCGCTTGGCCTCGCGGTATTCGATGGAGCCGCGCTGATCGATGGTGGAGTCGTTCACGCGCAGGTTGATCTCGGTAAAGTACGGCGTGTTGACGTGGATGGTCAGGTTAAAGTCGTAATCCAGGTCGTAGCGCGGCGGGTTGTAGCTCTCGCGCTCGCCGTCCTTGGTCTCGCGATAGATCTCGGTGCGATGCTCGTCGATATCCATATCGCAGCCGAGTACCTGCGAGAACTCGATGATGTCGGGATTGGCGTCGCGCCAGCGGCTCTGCGAAGTGATGATCAACAGGCCCGCGTCCTCATCGAGCATAATATTGGTGCGCCCGGCAGAAAGCGTGCGCGTGGGGTTGAACGAAGACAGGCGCTCGGCGTTGGCCTCGCGGTAGGCGAGTTGCTCACGGATATCGTCCGCGGTGCTGGAGCGATAGCCGTGAAAGTAGGGGGAGAGCTTGCCGGCGCACTCTTTGCACAGGTAGCCTTCATTGATTTTTGTCTTACCTAGAAGTCCCAGCTCGGTACCGCAAATCGCGCACTCTTTCTTCTCGAACATCTTGTCAAAGAAGCCCATGGCTGCCTCCCATCAACTGGTAGCGTGTGTCACTTTTGATGATGGGGGAGTGCGCGATCCTTCGCGATACCCAGACGGCTCAAGGAGTCTCCACAACTGGGACACATGGCCCATTTTTGACTAGTCATTGGGGACGTTCTTAAACGACTAGTCGCGGGGGACACTCTTCGGCCACTCATTGGGGACGTACTTAAATGAGTGGTAGTTGGAGACACTCCTGGCCGAGCTAGAGGTCGCGCGTGTCCCTTCTGGTCCATGCGGCTCAAAATTGCGGCGTGATGTGGACGGTTGGGGTCGAATTGGCAGCATTTCGAGCCTGGCTTCGATATTGAGACTTGTTCTTCATTAAAATAGATTTCCAGACAATTGAGCGGCTGGGGGTTAACCATGAGGGGCATGGGAGACACAACCGCATATTTGCGTCGGGGCATTCGGGAGATTATATGCCTGGCGCTGTTCTTCTTCACGTTTTTGGCGTGCGAGTATCTTTTTGATGTGCGCATGGCCGAGTTCGTGTCTCCGAACGAGGTCGTTATTTATGAGAGCCTTGTCATCGGCGCGAGCGTGATTGGCTTTTTTGTGCGTCCCATTCTGCACTATCGCCGTCCCCATGCTATCGACGCAACGAGTGACGTCACGGGCGTTTTGCTGGTGGCGGCATTGCTGCTGTTGATTATGGCGGTTCAGGTTGAGGTGATCATTGCCGGCGGTTTGGTGGCGTGCTGCGCGCTGGGCTACTGCGGATCGACTGCCCATGCAAACTTTGCGCGGCGCTTTGCACGGACGCCCTGCTTGGCGCGTGCGGCTGCACTTTCCTACGCCATGGGCGTTCTGGTGCAGGTGCTCAACCACATGGTGATGCCTGCCGGCATTCCTCAGCAGGCTGTTCTGGTCGTCTGCGCGATCGCGCAGGTGGCGTTGCTCCACGGTGCCCGACGCGCCAAGCTGCGCGACGAGTCCAATCCCAACTTTGAACCCAGTGCTGCCGGGCTTTCGGTAGATGCTCTGGAATATGGCGCCAAGTGGCATGACGATCCCGAGGCAAAGGCGGCATTCCGTCGCGCCGTAGTTCGCCTGACCGTGGCGACGGCGTATCTTTCCGGCGTATTCGCCGCTCTCAACGCGGGCTTCACGACCCTGCATGCTGTCGGAGCCGTCGATTTGGGCGATTGGCCGCGCCTGCTGCTTGTCGTGAGCTCGTTGGTCGCTGGCGCACTATTTGACCTGCACGGCCGCTCGTATATGAATATCGGCATGACATGTGCCGCCATACTGTCCACGCTTTCGTTCTTTGTGCTCATCGTCGATGGCAATGGCGGCAACGAGCTTGCTGCCACGATCATCTTTTATCTGGGCTCGGGCTTTTTCGTGGTGTTCTTTACCACAAAATATGCCGCCGTCTCGCTCTATGCGCGCTGGTCATATTTTTGGCCGTGCATGGGTCGCGTCGTCAACAACGTGTGCTCGATGTTCGTGACGGCGCCGGCAGTGGCGATTATCTCGAGTCAAAACGTGCTGGCTGCGGTCGGTGCGGCGCTCGTGATGTTTGTGGGCATTGCGATTACGCTGCTGGGGCAGTTGGGGCAACGAGCCGATGATGCCGTGATGCAGGATGACCTGCCGCTTGCCACCGACGATCTTGGTGGGGATCTTGCGCCCACATGCTCCGACCCCGAGCCCGTGGAGGCAGCGGAGCTCACGTCCGATGAACGCCTTGATGCCTTCGTCGCCACCTTTGGGCTTACAGAGCGCGAGCGCGATATTCTTGAGGTCTTGGTCGTTTCGGACCAGAGCGTTCAGGACATCGCCACAACGCTCTTTCTTTCGCGCTCCACGCTCTATCGCCACATTTCCTCGATCAACAAAAAGGCCGGTACCGCCTCGCGCGTGGCCCTCATCAACTTCTTCTGGTCCTGGACACCCAAGGACTAGCTAATCTCCCAATAAGTTGCGGTGGAATAGTCCCTAAATTAAAGTCACGGGGCTTTAAACAGGAACTATTTCACCGCAACTGCTGGGGGGATAGACTGCGGCGGCGGCAGAGGCAACGGCAGCGGCGTTGGCAGCTGTGGTAGTGGCAACGGCAGCTGGCAGGGTGTTTTCCGTCTACTTGCTACAGCAGCTCGCCGTGGCGGGCAATGTAGCGGCGCTTTGCCAGCTGGGTGAGCGCGATATAGGCGGTAACGATGCCAATGAGCAGCCCAAAAAAGCTCGTGGGCAGCGGCATGAGGCCGAGCGCATCGGCGATGGGGCTTGCCGGCAGCCAGGTGACGAGCGCCAGGCCCAGCACGGTAAGAACGCACAATGCGGGCGCGGCGTGGTCGCGCGGGCTCGGCAGATGCGGGGAGCGCAACATGTGGACCACGAGTGTCTGCGACCACATGGACTCGACAAACCAGCCGCTCTGGAAGAGCGCAGCAAAGGTCGCCATACCCGCGACGTCGCCCGCGGCGGCAAGCTCGGACCAGCTTGCGTCCACGGCGGCGGGGCACACGACAAAGAAGAGCGCGGCGAAGGTCACGATGTCAAACAGCGAGCTCACGGGGCCCAGCTCGAGCATAAAGCCCTTGATGGATGCGGCGTCCCAGGCACGCGGGCGGGCAGTCCAGGCGTCATCGACGGTGTCCCACGGCAGTGCGATGCACACGATCTCGTAGACCAGCGACAGCAGTACCAGCTGCAGGGCGCTCATGGGCAAAAACGGCAAGAACAGGCTCGCGACGGTCACGGACAGCACATTGCCAAAGTTGGAGCTCACCGTGGTCTTGAGGTACTTGAGCAGGTTGCCGTAAGTGCGGCGGCCTTCGATGATGCCGCGCTCGAGCACGCCCAGGTCCTTCTGAAGCAAGATGATATCGGCGGATTCCTTGGCAATATCGACGGCCGAATCGACCGAGATGCCGCAATCGCTCGCACGCATGGCGGCGGCGTCGTTGATGCCGTCGCCCATAAAGCCCACGGTGTGGCCGAGCATCTCGCGCATGACACGTACCAGGCGCGCCTTCTGCAGCGGCGAGAGCTTGGCGAAGAGGTGGGTTTTCTCGGCGCGCTTGGCAAGTTCGGCGTCATCGAGCGCATCGATCTCGGAGCCGAGCAAGACGTTGCTCGCATCGATACCAATCTGCTCGCAGACGGTGGCGGCGACGCGGTCGTTGTCGCCGGTTAGGACCTTGACCGCCACGCCCTTGGCCTCGAGGGTGGCGACGGCGCCCGCGGCACTTGCTTTGGGCGGATCGAGGAAGGCCAAAAAGCCCATCAGCACCATGTCGCACTCGTCGGCGATGCCAAACTCGCCCACGCAGCGCGGATTGGTCTTCTGCGCCACGGCAATTACGCGTAGGCCCTCGGCGTTAAGTCCGGCGATCTGCTTGCGAATCTGGGCGAGCTTCTCGTCGGTGAGCGGCTGAGCGATGCCATCGATCTCGACAAAGGAGCAGATCTCGAGCATTTCCTCGGCAGCGCCCTTGGTAACCATCTGGGTTTTGCCTTGGGCGTCGGCGACAACTACGCTCAGGCGACGGCGCGAGAAATCGAAGGGAACCTCGTCGACCTTGGTGTAGCGGTCGCGCAGGCTCTGGCCCAGCATGGAATCGGGTGCGACGGTCGAGGGCGTCACATCGGCACGGTCGATTACGGCCAGGTCGATAAGATTTTTGAGGCCGGTCTGGAAGAAGCTGTTCAAAAACGCATGGCGCAGCACGCGCGCGTCCTCGTTGCCATCGGTGTTGAGGTAGCGCTCGAGCACGATGCGGTCTTCGGTGAGGGTGCCGGTCTTGTCGCAGCACAGGACGTCCATCGCTCCGAGGTTTTGAATCGCCGGCAGCTCCTTGACGATAACCTGGCGACGGGCGAGGTTCTTGGCGCCCTGCGACAGGCTCGTGGTCACGATGACGGGAAGCATCTGCGGCGTGATGCCCACGGCCACGCTCGTGGCGAACAGCAGCGCGTCGATGACGTTGCCCTTGGTGGCGGCGTTGATGGCAAAGACGGCCGGCGCCATAACGAGCATCAGGCGCACCAGCAGCATGGAGACGCTCGAGACGCCGCGGTCAAACGCGCTCTTTTCGCCGCGCCCGTTGAGCATCTTGGCGATGCCGCCCAGGTAGGTGTCCGAGCCGGTGGCAACGACAAGCGCCATGGCGGCGCCGTTTTGCACGGAGGTGCCGGTAAAGACGATGTTCTTGCAGGCAGAGAGTGGCAGTGCGGAGCCGTCGGCGCCCTCGACGACGGTGACGGCGGTGGTCTTCTCGACGGCCTCGCTCTCGCCGGTGAGTGCGGACTCGATCACAAACAGGTCGCGCGCGGTGATGATGCGGGCATCTGCCGGCACCATATCGCCGGCAGAGAGACGGATTACATCGCCGGGGACGAGCTCGTCGAAGGGGATCTCGATGCGCTCGTCGTTGCGCAGGGCGGTGCAGGTGTTGGAGACCAGGTCCTTGAGGGCCTCGGCCGCATTGCCGCTGCGGGCTTCCTGGATAAACTTCATGCCGCCCGATACCAGCAGCATAGTGCCGATGACGATGACCGTGGAGGGGTCGCGCTGCGGTTCGGGCACGGCGAGCACGTCGATGTAGAGCGAGACCAGTGCGAGCGCGGCGAGGATGCCGGCGAAGGGATCGATGAACGCGTCGGCGATGCGGCGGGCGAGCGTTTTGGTCGTTGCCTCGATGGTGTTGGGGCCGACGGCGTTCAGGCGCTCAGTTGCCTGCTCGACGGTGAGGCCGTTTGCCGTGGCGTCAAGCAGTACGAGGGCGTCCTCGGCACTATGGGTGGCGGCGAATATGGTGTTCTTGGACAGGCCGGTATGAGCGGCAGGGCGCGCCGTGCGGCGGCGCTTGGAGATGGCTTCGAGTACCGTGACGGTTTTGAGCATCAGCATAGGGTCCTCCTTGTTGAGGGGAGTTAGCGTACGTGTCGTATTTGCTTCAAAAAACCTAGATGTCGCTCACGTCAAGCTCTTGAGCCCACAAAGGGTGCAGCGCGCCTTTGCGGTGGTTTTGGCGATCTGCCGGTGGCGTTTATGCGTGTGCGGAGTCCTCGCGGCGTGCCGAGGGCGACATGCAGGTTTTTCGACTAGGACTGCCTTCCATGGCACACCTCCTAAAGGCTGAGCGCAGCGCGCTTTGGGTATCTCGTACTCCTTTTTAATCCGCCCGTATTCTTGATGAGGGGGTTTGACATGTCAACCCCATTGTTCGGAAAACCATTCCCCCCGACAAAGCCTTTACAGAATGCCGTGGCCCCAAAGCGCGCCCGCATCGACGCTTCGCCTGCGCTAAACTGGAAGGCACGTACGCGATTACGAGAGGAGCCCGCATGGAGGCTTACAAGCAAGAGTTCATCAAGTTTATGGTCGAGTCCGACGTCCTTAAGTTCGGCAGCTTTACGCTCAAGAGCGGCCGTCAGTCCCCGTTCTTTATGAACGCCGGCGCTTACGTGACGGGCTATCAGCTCAAGAAGCTGGGCGAGTATTACGCCCAGGCCATCCACGATAACTTTGGCGACGACTTTGATGTGCTGTTTGGACCGGCCTACAAGGGTATTCCGCTGGCCGTCGTGACCGCCATTGCCTACCACGAGCTGTACGGCAAGGAGGTCAAGTACTGCTGCGACCGCAAGGAGGCCAAGGACCACGGTGCCGATAAGGGCAACCTGCTGGGTTATGAGCCCAAGGACGGCGACCGCGTGGTCATGGTCGAGGATGTCACCACCAGCGGCAAGTCCATCGACGAGACCTATCCCAAGGTAAAGGCTGCTGCCGATGTCGAGATCAAGGGCCTCATCGTGTCCCTCAACCGCATGGAAGTCGGCAAGGGTGGCGTGACCACCGCGCAGAAGGAGATCGAGGCCAAGTACGGTTTCCCCGTCGCGAGCATCGTCTCCATGGCCGAGGTCGTCGAGACCCTCTACAACCACGAGATTGACGGTAAGGTCGTCATCGACGACGAGCTCAAGGCCGCCATCGACGCTTACTACGAGCAGTACGGAGCCCGAGAGTAGTTACGGCGTTTTACCAAACGCCGTAACCGGCCGACGCTGCGCGCCGTCCAGGGCGACAATTTGTCATTCAAAAGGCGAGGCATGACCAGAAGGTCAATGCCTCGCCTTTTGAATGACAAATTGTCGCCCTGGACGTCGCTCGCTGTCCGTTCTCTACCTGCGGCGTTGTCTTGCTCCGGATGGGTAGTCGTTGGGGACGTTCTTGTTTGACTAGTCGTTGGGGACGTTCTTGTTTGACTAGTCGTTTAAGAACGTCCCCAATGACTACTTGCTCTCGTTAGATAGGCGTCCGAGAACCACGCTCGTCGCTACTTAAGCCCCGGGAGGCGGGTGTAGGGGAATGAGCGCTCTAGGAACTCGGAGCAGCGGGCGTAATCTTTGGCGAAGTAGCTGCTGTAGAGCGAATCGAGCACGTATTGCACGGCGATGTGGCTTGCGAACTGCGTGATGCGATGCGTCATGCTCTCGTGGTCACTCACCGTAAGGTAGGCGGCAAAGCCGGGGTGAATGCGAGCGCAATAAGGCGTGCCGATGACGATGACTGGGACATGCCGACTGCTGAGGATCGGCAAGATGTCCTTGAGGTTGGGGGCAAGGCCGCTGTAGGAGATGACGATTGCCGCATGGTCGGGACCCGAGGCGAGCGCCGTTCGCACCTGGGCCTCGCCACCGTTGTGGCACGTCGCGCTTTTACCGGCGGAGAGCAGGCGATCGCGGAACATTCCCGCTGGATAGAGGTTGTGCGAGCCCGTGTAGATGTCGACCTGTCGGGCGTTCGCGATGAGCTTGGCGGCGTGGTCGAGCTGCGCGGGGTCGAGCAGCTCCTGCGTTTCGGCCAGTGTGGTCTGGTAGAGTCCCTCCATGCGCTCCATAACCTGCGCAGGGGTGGACGTGGCGTCGAAGGGAAAGTTGATGTCCACGTCGCGCCGATTGCCCGATTCGGTTGCCAGGCGGATGAGCTCGACCTTGAGGTCCTTAAAGCCCTCGAGGCCGAGCTTTTTGCAAAAACGGTGGACGCTCGCGACCGAAACATTGGTGCGGGCGGCGAATTCCTTGATGGAGAGTCCGCGGACGTCTTCGCCCATGGCAAGGGCCGAGATGCCGAGCTGTTGCTCGGTAGGGGTAAGGCCCTGTGCCTCGGAAATCTTGCGTTTGATATCCATACGAACTCCTACACTCAACAAACCTGCCAAAAAAGGACAGGTTTATTTTGGCACGTTTCGGTCGGTATCAGGAAGTATCAGGGACGGGGCGGCGTCGGTCCGTGGGCGCGAAAAGAAGTGTCGGGTTTGGCACCCCTGCCCCTGCCTGCCGCGCGCGTGGGCGATACTCAGCTTATCGACCCGCGATGCAAAGGAGATGCTCATGGCAAACATCAAGTTCCCCGAGGGCTTCTATTGGGGTGGCGCCACCGCCGCCAACCAGTTTGAGGGCGCTTGGAACGTGGACGGCCGCGGCGCTTCCGTCGACGACCATTTCTTGGGCGGCAGCTACAAGGAGCCGCGTCAGATCACGATCGATATCGATCCCGACCGTTTCTACCCCAACCATGACGGCATCGATTTCTACCATCACTACGAGGAGGACATCGCGCTGTTCGCCGAGATGGGCTTCAACATGTTCCGCATGTCCATCTCCTGGAGCCGTATCTTCCCCAACGGCGACGATGCTGAGCCCAACGAGGCCGGCCTCGCCTTCTACGACCGCGTCTTCGACTGCCTGCGCGCCCACAACATCGAGCCGCTCGTGACCCTCTCACACTACGAGATGCCCTATCACCTGGTCGAGAAGTACAACGGCTGGGCGAGCCGCGAGCTCATCGGCTTCTTTGAGAAGTACTGCCAAACCGTCTTCGACCGTTACCAGGACAAGGTCAAGTTCTGGCTCACCTTCAACGAGATCAACTGCGGTACTCAGGACATGGGCAACCTCTTCGAGACCAGCATGATTCAGGGCTTTGAGGGCCCGGCTTCGGCGGTTCACACCACGCCGCAGGCCCGTATGCAGGCGCTGCATCACCAGTTTGTCGCCAGCGGTCGCGTCGTGCGCTATGCCCACGAGCATTACCCGCAGTTCAAGATGGGCAACATGGACTGCTTTATCCTTTCCTATGCCGCCACGTGCGATCCGGCCGACGTGTTCGCCACGCAGCAGGAGATGAACGCCATGAACTGGTACTGCTCCGACGTGCAGGTGCGCGGAAAGTACCCGTTCTATGCCAAGCGCTTCTGGGCCGAGAACGATGTTGAGCTTGTGATGGAGGACGGCGACCTGCAGGATATCGCCGACGGCAAGATCGACTTCTATTCCTTTAGCTATTACATGTCCGGCACCGTGGGCACCCACAAGGACCACGAGATGACCGAGGGCAACATGACCTTTGGCGGAAAGAATCCCTATCTGGAGTCCACCGACTGGGGCTGGCAGATCGACCCGCTGGGCCTGCGCATCGCCCTCAACGAGATTTATGCTCGCTACGAGATTCCGCTGATGGTGGTCGAGAACGGCATGGGCGCTTACGACGAGGTCGAGGAGGACGGCTCCATCCATGACCCGTACCGCATCGCCTACCTGCGCAGCCACATCAAAGCCATGGGCGAGGCAATCGCCGACGGCGTCGACCTGATCGCCTACACCTGGTGGGGCCCCATCGACCTGGTGTCCGCCGGCACCGGCGAGATGCGCAAGCGCTACGGCTTCATCCACGTCGATAAGTACGACGACGGCACCGGTACCTACGAGCGCCGCCGCAAGGACAGCTTCTTTGCATACCAGAAGATCATCAAGTCCAACGGCACCGAGGGCCTGGAGTAATTGAGTTCCGGCGGCCGGTCCGGCGTTCTGCCGAACGCCGGACCGGCCGCCGACTACGTGACCACCGACGTCAATGACGACGGCATCTGGAACGCCTTTGCTCGTCTGGGGCTTATCGAGGATTAATCGACAATATGAGCGCCACTGGGGAAAAGGTTTTGGGAAGGGCTTGAAAGGGCTCGCGATTCGAGTCCCCACCTTAGTATTTGAACCATTTGGCACTATAATCACCATAGGCATGCGCATAACGTTGCGCTTAATCAAGAGGAGAAAACGTATGGGTCTGTTTGACATGTTTAAGAAGAAGGCTGAGCCCGCGGCCGCCGCTGCTCCTGCCTCCATCTCTGCTTCTGCCGGCGCCGACGTGCTGTGCTCGCCCGTCAAGGGCAAGGTCATCAAGATGGCCGACGTGCCCGATCCCGTCTTTGGCGGCGAGGTCCTGGGCAAGGGCTGCGCCGTGTGGCCCGAGGACGATCTGGTCTACGCTCCCTGCGACGGCAAGGTGACCGTCACCATGGGTCACGCCGTGGGCCTGCAGTCCGATAGCGGCATCGAGGTTCTGGTGCATGTTGGCGTCGATACCGTCAACATGAACGGCGACGGCTTCGAGGGCTTCGTCAAGGCTGACGACGTCGTGAAGGCCGGCCAGCCCATCCTCAAGATCGACCGCACCAAGATCGCTGCTGCCGGTTACAAGGACTGCGTCGTCGTGGCTGTGTCCAACACCGCTGAGTTCGCCGACGTCGAGCTTACCGTCGAGGCCGAGTCTGCCGTCGCTGCTGGTGACGCCATCGTTAAGGTCGTCCGCAAGTAGACTGCGACATCCAAAGGATGTGCAAGGGTGGTCGGGTTATCCGGCCACCTTTTTTATTACAATGCGGCGGAACGTTTTATTGCGCGTTGGGCGGACCGGTAAACCGTTCGGACGATAAATCGAGCCGACTGCGCCTTTGCTTTGCCGGGGGTGTTCGTTAGCGGCTAGTATGGCCTTATTGTTACGACGTGCACCGCGTCAGGAAGCGCGGTGCCGCTTGTTGGGAGGAATGTCATGAAGAAGAAGCTGCTGCTTGCGCCCCTGATGGCTGTTCTGGTCGCGTGCGTGGTTGTGCTTTCCGGCTGCGGAGGTCCTTCGGTTGAGGAGCTTATCACCGAGGATCTTACGACGCAGTTTGACGAGGTCAAGAACGGTGGCGACGACTTCCTCGCCGGCCTGGAAGAGGCCTCGGGCGACGAGTTCGAGCAGCTGGGCATCGATCCCAAGGAGTACGCTAAGAGCTATCTCGAGGGCTTTGACTACAAGATCGGCGACGTGACGGTCGACGAGGACAAGGGTACCGCAACTGCCGAGGTCACCATTACCTGCAAGTCCATGAACCAGATCGTTGAGGATTTTGCCACCCAGTATCAGGAGAAGGTCGCCGCGCTCGATTCGATGCCTTCCGATGACGAGCTGTACAAGATGGCCGGTCAGGTTATGGTCGATGTGACCAAGGCTGCTAAGACCAAGGACACCAAGGTCACCTTCAAGTACTCCTGCAATGACGACGGCGAGTGGTCTGCTGACGATTCCGCAACCAACGAGATGATGAATGCCATGATGAGCTAGGGAGTTGCGGCGTTTTACCAAACGCCGCAACTGCTCGACGCTGCGCGCCGCCCAGGACGACAATTTGTCATTCAAAAGGCGAGACATGACCAGAAGGTCTATGCCTCGCCTTTTTCATGCCAACTTGTTCGTCCTGGACGTCGCTCGCTGTCCGTCCTCTACCTGCGGCATTGCCATGGTAGTCATTGGGGCGGCACTTGGGGACGTTCCTTTTCTGCCGGCAGTTGGGGACACTCCTTGCACCAGCGTTGCATCGAATGCTCGGGAAAATGCGAGCCGGTATTTGGGCGAATAATGGGTCGCGGTTTCCGGATGGGGTGGGTTGCGGAAAGCGCGACCCGGAATATTGCTCTGAAACGGGATGCGGTTTCCCCGATGGGGCTCAAGCGGAAAGCGCATCCCATTCCGGAGCTCCAAAACGGGATGCGCTTTCCGTGCGGAAGAATTGTCGCAGCTACGTTAAGCGGCGGCTCCGCTACTCGCCCAGCACCAGCGCCGCGAGCTCTGCCTGGGTGTCCACCACGTAGTCGGCGCCGGCGGCCTCCAGCTCTGCGCGGCCGCGGAAGCCCCAGCTGACGCCCGCGCTCTTAAGGCCGGCGTTGTGGCCGGTCAGGATATCGACATTGGAATCGCCCACATAGAGCGTGGTTGCCGGATCGGCGCCCAGCTCCTCCATCACATGCAGCGTGACGGGTGCTTCGGGCTTGGGCGGAAACGCATCGACACGGCCCTGCACCAGCGCAAAGCGCTCAGAGCCAAAGTATTTCTCGATAAGCGGGGCTGCCGAAATATGATCCTTGTTGGTGAGCACGGCAAGCTGAACGCCCGCTGCGCGCAGACGGTCGAGCATCTCAATCGTGCCGGCGTAGGGTGAGGTGTGGTCCCCCTTGTGCTCGCCGTAATAAGCTCTAAACTCAGCAAGCGTCTGCTCAAACATGCGGCCGTCGCCCGCGTACTCGGCGGGCATAAAGCGCTCGACCAGCTTGAGCATGCCGTTTCCCACCTTGTAGCGGTACTCGTCCACGGCAAACGTGGGCCAGCCGTGCATCTCGCAGGTGTGGTTGCCGGCGGCCGCCAGGTCCTCGATCGTGTTGAGGATGGTGCCGTCCAGGTCAAAGATCACATGGGAAAAAGCTGCTGCCATGAAAGCTCCCGTCATTGGGTTTCAAAACGCACCTCATAATACTGGGCTTCCGCGTTGGGCGCGCTTGGAATCTGAACATCTCCAGGGATATCAAGCCACATCGCGCCGACCGCGCGATTCCGCCCTAGCAAATTCTCGGCAGCTGCTCTCCCACGAGCATGTCGAGGATGCGGGTCGATCCCCAGCCGGTGCGTACGCGCACGGCGGGTCGAGCGCCCTCGGCAAGCGGCAGCACGCGACTGATGATGGCGGCATTCTCGCCGTAGCGCGCGGCGCGCATAGCCGCCAGCGCGGCATCGGCCTGCTCGGCCGGCACCACGGCGACCATCTTGCCTTCGTTTGCTACCTGCAGAACGTCGTAGCCGAGCATCTCACATGCCGCCTGCACGTCGGGGCGCACGGGCACGGCATCCTCGTCGATCTCCATGGCAACGCCGCTGGCCTGGGCAAACTCGTTGAGCGTGGATGCCAGGCCACCGCGCGTGGGGTCGCGGAAGCAGCGGGTGTCGGGGGCGGCGGCGAGCACGTCGGCAATCAGATGATTGAGCGGCGCAGCGTCGCTTTCAATGTTGCTCGAAAATGCCAAGCCCTCGCGCTGGCTCATGATGGCGATGCCGTGGTCGCCCAGCGTACCCGAGACCAAGATGACATCGCCGGGCTGGCAGTTTGCACCGCTGAGCGCCACGCCCGCGGGCACCTCGCCCACGCCGGCGGTATTGATGTAGACGCCGTCGGCACCGCCGCGCTCGACCACCTTGGTGTCGCCGGTGATAATCTTCACACCTGCCTCATGTGCCGTTTCGGCCATGGTCTGTACAATCTGGCGCAGCTTGTCCATGGGATAGCCCTCTTCGAGGATAAAGCCGCACGATAGGTAGCGCACGTTGGCGCCCGAGGTCGCGACGTCGTTGACGGTTCCGCATACGGCGAGGCGGCCGATATTGCCGCCGGGGAAGAACTGCGGCGTCACCACAAAGCTGTCGGTTGACATGGCGATTCGCCCGCTTGCGGGCAGCGCGGCGACACCGGCATCGTTGCCCGCAAGCAGCTCGGGCGACCCAAAGGCATCCAGAAAGACCTCATCGATAATGCGCTTCATCATCTGGCCGCCGGAGCCGTGGCCCAGCAGGACAGTGCTATCGGTGGCAGTACGGGACATATCGAAAACTCCAATCGTGGGTGGAATCGGCAATAGCCGAGTGTGGCAGAATCGATGTTAAGTAAAAGTCAGCGAGCGCCATTCAGACGAAGTGAGTTGCCTTGAAAGAGGAGGCTGCTGGGCTTTTGCCCGCAGCCGACGATTGAAAGGCAAATCGCTCGCCTGAATGGTGCGCAGCGTCGGCCGGTCCGCCGTTCGTTAGAACGGCGGAATCTAATAGTCGCGGTAACGGTAGTACGCCGCGCAGCTGCCTTCAGAGCTCACCATGCAGGGGCCGACGGGGTGTTCGGGCGTACATGCGTGGCCGAACAACGGGCAGTCGCTCGGCGTGATGGCACCGCGCAGCACGTCGCCGCAGCGGCACCCGCGTGGCTCGACCGTCGGTTCAATGGGCACGTCAAAGCGGGCGTCGGCATCAAAGCGCGCGAATTCGGGTCGGATGGAAAGACCCGAGTTGGCAATCGGTCCCAGCCCGCGCCACGTGGTGTCGCACGGCTCAAATACCTGCTCGACCAGCTGGCGAGCTACGGGATTGCCGCCAGCGTTGACGCCACGGCGGTAGGCGTTGCCAATCGCGGGCTTGTCCTCGACAACCATCTGGACCAGCATGCAGATGCCCTGCAGGATATCGACCGGCTCAAATCCCGTGACCACGCCCGGGGTATTGAACTCGTCGACCAAAAAGCTAAAGGGTGCCAGGCCTGTGATGGTAGCGACGTGACCAGGCAGGATAAAGCCGTCGATGGTCGTCTCGGGGTCGTTGGAGATCGCACGCAGAGCCGGCGGCGTGGTCTTGTGAGCACAGTAGACCGAGAAGTTCTGGAGCCCGCGCGCGTCGGCCTCCAGGATAGCGGCGGCAATGGTGGGCGTTGTGGTCTCAAAGCCGACGCCCATAAAGATGACCGGGCGTTCGGGATTTTGCTCGGCAATGTCGAGTGCGTCGAGCGGAGAGTAGACGATGCGGATGTCGCGCCCCGCCGCCTTTTGCGCGGCAAGCGAGGTGGACGATCCGGGCACGCGCATCATGTCGCCAAAGGTGGTGATGATGGCGCCGTCCATGTTGGAAAGCGCGATTGCATGATCGATGTCGCGGTTGGCGGTGACGCAAACGGGGCACCCCGGGCCGCTTAGCAGTTTGAGTCCCGTCGGCATAATGGAGCGAAAGCCATAGCGGCCAATGCTCACGGTGTGCGTACCGCAGACTTCCATAAGGTTGATGCTGCGGTTGCCGACAAGCTCATGAATACGATCGATGAGCTCGCGAGCCAGCTTGGGGTCGCGAAATGCCGAAAAGTCGATACCGGAGCGAACCGGCTGCGCCGCCGCCACTAGTATGCCTCGGCCGGGTTGGTGGCGAGCTGGTCCTCTTCGGCCAGCTCGGTCATGGTGTTGACGAGCTCGAGTGTCTCTTGGGCTTCCTGCTCGTCGACAATCTGAATGCCAAAGCCGGCGTGCACGAGAATATAGTCGCCGACCTGCGCCGTCGGCACGAGGCGCAGCGAAACGGGGCGCTCGATGCCCATCATGTCGACGGTCGCCTTAAGGTCGTCGTCGCGTTTGACCACTTTACCGGGAACGGCAAGGCACATAATGTTTCCCTTTTATACGTTTTGCGCTGGATAGGCGCCTAATTACCCATCAGTTGATGGTAGCGCTCGCGGGAGTCACGAGCAAACGCGTTACACCTGTGAGACGGCGGCGCGCAGGCTGGCAAAACAGCCTACCCGTGTCGTCTGCGCGAGGCAAGCGCGAGCGATGGCGGCCTGACCGTAGGCGATACAGCCGTCGTTGACGGGCACGGCGTGGGGGACCAAGACGGTAAGACCGGCGTCTTTGAGCTCGTGGGTAAGGAGCTGGAGCAGAAGTCGGTTCATGAACACACCGCCCGAGAGCGCGACGGTATCGAGGCCTTCGCGCGCACAGATTTCGCGTGCGATGTGGGTCGTAGCGTGCGTAATGGCGATGTGAAATCCGAGGGCGAGCCTGTCGGCCGGCGCGCCTGCCTCGATTCCATCCAGAAGAGCTTCGATGAGCGGTTGGGGGTCCAAGATGGGGGAGTTGTCGGCAGGCATGAATACGCCTGTGTGATTGCCGTCGAGACGAACGGGCTTACCGCCGAGCGCGCGCCAGGCGGCGGCTTCGAGTTCGATGGCGGGTTCGCCTTCGTAGGTTGCCTGCCCGCAAATGCCCAAAACTGCAGCGGCGGCGTCAAAGAGACGCCCCATACTGCTCGTGCGTGGGCTGTTGATGTTCCGCTCGATCATCGTAGTCGTGATGCTGCGCGTCTGCTCGTCGAGGGTGCCCAATAGTCCCGCGGCACCTGGGTGCTCGAGCAGGCCGAGCTCGCTCAGCAGGGCAAAGGCATTGCGCCGGGCATCGCGCACGGATGCGGCACCGCCTGGCAGCGCCCAGGTGCGCAGGTGAGCGGCGCGTTCAAAATCGGCAAGGCCGGCGACAAGGAACTCGCCGCCCCAAATGGTTCCGTCGGTGCCCGCCCCCGTACCATCGAAGGCAATGCCGAGCACGCGCGCGTCGGTTGTGAGCTGGCCCGCGGCGATAGCCTCAGCCATTACGCTCGCGATGTGCGCATGATGATGCTGGATTTCGATAAGCGGCAGATTGCATTTTCGCGCCTGCTCGCGCGCCCACTGACTCGATAGGTAGCTGGGGTGCAGGTCGCAGGCCAGCGCGGCGGGCGTCAAGTCAAAGAGAGCTTCCAAGCGCGTGCGCGCGGCGTTCCAGGCATCGAAGGTCTCGCCGTTTTCGACATCGCCAATATGCTGTGACACAAAACAGGTTGCCTCACCGTTCGTCCCTTCACGCGTGAGCGCGATCGTTGCCTTTTGCTGTGGGCCGCAGGCGAGCACGCACGGCGCGACGGCGTCGAGCGTCGGCAACGTCAGCGGCTGCGGCGCATATCCGCGAGCGCGGCGCACGGGCATAACGACCCCACCGACCACGCGTACCACGGAGTCGTCGTAGCGTGAGAGAATCGCACGGTCGTTGCCGAGCAGGGCGTCGGCAATGCCGGCGGCAACGAGGTGTTCCCAAGCAAGGCCGTCATCAGTTTCGATAGGTTCCTCGCTCAGGTTTCCGCTGGTCATGACGAGTGCGTGCAAACCGCGGACTTCTGCCGCGGCAAGCAGCAGATGCTGAAGCGGCGTATAGGGGAGCATGACGCCGAGCTCGGGTAGATCGTGCGCGACGGATGGCGCGAGTGTAAGGGCGTCGGGGGAATCTCCCTCGCCAACAGCACACCGGCGCAACAGCACGATGGGGCGGATGCTGCCGGCCAGCACTCCGCGCTCGGCATCATCGACGTGGCACAGGCGTTCAGTATCGGCAAGGCTGCGCACCATAACGGCAAGCGGTTTGTTGCTGCGGCGCTTGCGACGGCGCAGCTCGACCACCGCCTGCTCATTGGCGGCGTTGCAGGCCAGATGGAATCCGCCCAGGCCCTTGATGGCGACAATACCGCCGCTGGCCAGCAGCTCGACACAGCGGTCAATAATGGCATCGCTGGTTTCGCGCGTGCTGCCGACGGCTGGAGTCGCCCCCGAGCCCCCGAGCTCCATGTCGCCCGCCGCCTCGCGCCAGGTAATATGTGGCCCGCAGTCAAAGCAGGCATCGGGCTGCGCATGAAAGCGCCGGTCAAGCGGGTCGCCATACTCTGCGGCGCACTCGGGGCACATGGGAAAGCAATCCATCGACGTGGCCGCTCGGTCATAAGGCAGCGACCGAATGATGGTAAAGCGCGGCCCGCAGTTGGTGCAGTTGATAAAGGGGTAGTGATAGCGTCGGTCGGCGGGGTCGAACAGTTCGCGCAGGCAGTCGTCACAGGTGGCGATATCGGGGGAGATGAGCGTCGTGTGCACGGTCTGATCCTGCGACGCTACGATACGAAAGGCCTGCTCATCGTCGGCATCCCAAGTGTCGGGCTTCAGGTCTGCAACAGCGACATGCTCAACGCGGGCCGCGGCAGGCGCGTGCTTCGACAGCGCGGCGACAAAGCCGTCGAGTGCCTCGACCGAAGCATGCGCCTCGATGTGCACGCCATCGCCCGCGTTGAGCACCCAGCCGCAAATGCCATGCGCCATAGCCTCGCGATACACAAATGGCCGCATGCCAACGCCCTGCACAATGCCCGTCACGTGAATATGCACATGCCGCATGCGACCCTCCTTCATTAAAACCTGTCCCTTTATGGCAGGTGCGCTGCGGGAAATCCCGTTACAGCCCCAGGCTTTGCTTGGTGGCGGCGCAGGTGAGCTCGCCGTGCTTAACGCCGCGCAGCCCCAGCAACCGGTCCGCCAGCTCGTAGACGCGTTTGCCGCGACCCTTGAGCGCAAGAATCTCCAGGCAGTTGTGGTGGTCCAGATGCACGTGCATGGTCGAGACAATCTCGTCGGTGTAGTCGTGCTGCACCTCGTCCAGACGGCGCGTCAGATCGCCGGTATGGTGGTCATAGATCATGGTGAGCGAACCGATGACCTGCTCGTCGGGCGTGCGCATCTGCTCCTTGGCGATCGAGGCGCGAATCAGATCGCGTACGGCCTCGGAACGGTTGGCCACGTCACCGCGGCGCGCGATCTGCTCGTCAAAGCGGCGCAGCAGGTCGTCGGGCGCGGTGACCGAAAAGCGGACCAGCTCGGAGCTGGAGCCGCTGCAACGGCAGCTCGCATCGTCGTCCGCACCGTAAGCGTGCGCGTGCGCGTGCTCGTGCTCGGCCACGTTACACCAGTTTCACAGAGCCGACGGAGTTATGATCTGCCTCGATGGCCTCCTCGTAGCCCTCGAGCGCATCGTGCGCCTCGTGCAGCGCAGACATGGCGGCCTCGAGCTTGGCGCCAATGCGCTCCATGTCAAAGTTCTCGGTCGCATGCAGCAGCTGATGGCTCCACTCGTGAGCGAGCTCAATGGTGTCGTCGACCTGCTTGACGCTCATGGCAAGCTGGCTCATGTTCATTCCGACGTCATGCATGGGAATCTCCTTTTGTGCGGGGCGATATGGTGGTTCAGATTCTACTACGCCCGCCTTGGGCGCCGCCGCATAAGAAAACGGGTGCGAGTCCGTCTGACTCGCACCCGTTCACTGGGGGCTGTTTGTGTCTACCATACTATCCGTGGTCGCATGCCTTGCGTTTGGCACTCCGGCGAGCGGTGCAAAACCGCTCATGGACGGCAGACAAGTAACAAGCGTATTACAGATGCTTCTCCAGCAGTGCCTGAAGTCTTGCCTTGGGCAGAGCGCCAACCGAGCGGTCAATCTCCTCGCCGTTCTTAAACACAACCAGCGTGGGGATGCTCATGACGCCATACTTCATGGCCAGGTCCTGGTTGTCGTCGACGTTGCATTTGGCAACGGCAAGCTTGCCCGCCAGCTCATCGGCAACCTCGTCAACGATGGGCGAGAGGGATCGACAGGGCCCGCACCACGGTGCCCAAAAATCGACCAGCACGGGCAGGCTGTCGTTAACGATGGAATCGAAGTTCTCGGGGGTAATCTGATTAATGTCAGCCATGGTGACCTCCATAATGCGACGCGGCTTGGCCGCGTAAAACTCAGTACGACCGTGCTTATACCCAGCCGCCCGCAAAGCAACCACTCGTGGGCGGCTCTTTTATATAATGGTGGGCACGCAAACGATTGGAGAGCGCATGCCCACGTCACAAAGCCAGAAAAAAGAAGCCATCGCCCAGGCGACCGAGCAGGAGCTCGCATCGCTCGCGGGCCGTGGCGTGCGTATCGCGGGCAACGCGTGCTCGCCGATCGTGCTGGTCAAAGGCGATTTGGACGAGGCCGAGCGTTCGGGTGGCGAGCTTGCCGCCGGCCCGGATGGCGCGGCGTTGCGCAAGGCGCTTGGGGCCATCGGCTACGCGCCCGAGGATTTTTGCGTGCTGGCAAGCGTCGCCGGCGTGGGTGACGGAGCGGTCGCGGTGGGCGAGACTCTGCCGTGCGAGCTGTTCCGCGAGGCGCTCGAGGCCTTGGACCCCGAGGCGGTCCTGCTGCTGGACGATCGCGCGGCCGATACCATGCGCGAGACCTATGCCGACATGCTTGTGGCAATCGACGACTTCGACACCGCCATGCTCAAGCCCGGCCTGGTCGCCCATGTGCAGGGTCGCCGCGTGCTCGCGCTCGACGGTTTTGAGGCGGCGCTCACTGACAAAGCCGCCAAGCAGCGCATGTGGGCATACATCAAGCAGCTGACCCCGGCAGCCGCTCCGCTGTAGCGGATTGGCGCCGGTGAGCGATTGCCTGGCGGGCAAGACACGCCGCGAGATCGGCGCCGCACTTCTACATCACAGCGCGCAGCTCAAACCGATCGCCGTTAATGCGGAACTGACAGTTGCCGTTCATGCGCTCCACGGCAAGTTTGATGCTCTTGGTGCCAAAGCCGTGGCCCGCATGCCGGGTCACGGGCATGCCGTCGACCATGCGCGGCGCGCGGTCAAACGTGTTGGAAACTAACAGCAGCAGCTGGCCGTCCTCTAATCGCAGGTCAAAGTCGACGAATCGCTTTCCTTGGGGTGCGGCGCTTGCGGCGGTGATAGCGTTTTCCAAGGCATTTGAGAGCACGCTAAACAGGTCGGCGTCACCTACGTGGATGGTTTCGGGTACGGCGGCGCGCAGGTTGGCGGTAATGCCGTTTCTATTGATATCCGAGTTAAATGACGAAAGCGCGATGTTTACGGTCTCGTTGGCGCAGAAGCGGCGTACGGCGGTGCGGTCGCCGGCTTCGCAGAGTTCGTCGATGCGATCGAGCGCCTCGTCGGTGTGGCCCTCCTCAATTAAAGCGGCCAGGCCGCGTAGGAAGTGGCGCATATCGTGGCGAAGAATCGACAGCTCGCGCCCAGATTGACGCCAAGCCTCGAGCTCTTTGATGGCGGCGCTGTCGCGGGTTTCGAGCATCCAGCGCTCTCGCTCGGCGGTTTCCTTTTCTTCGTATTCACGCAGGTAGACGGCGAGGAACATAAGGTAGAACGCGCAGAGCGCAAAGGCCAAAAACTCAACCGTCACCACCGAGCCCGAGTGGAACAGCGTGGTGTAGACGTTGGTGGCATAGTCAAAGACGTAATAGACGAGCGGCAGGATTAAAAGGATGCCCAGCTCGGTGGTGCTTTTAATCGCCAAGCGCGGACCGATGTCGCCGGCCCAATGCAGCAGGACGGCAAAGACGGCGAGTGTGGTCGCGATGCGCGCCAGATAGTACGCGATCTGAGAATCGGTTGCGGCAAATGCGGCGATGCCCATCCAATTGCTGAACTGGCAGCTCAGATAGGCACTCGTAATGCCGAGCACGGCAAGCAGCGGGCTCAGACGGTAGCGCGCGCACAAATAGATGACGAGCGGCAGATGCACGACGAGCGGATATACCTGGCGGGCGAAAAGCTCGCCGCCGACGGCATTGGCGAGGCCAAATGCGCATCCGGTTACGGCACCGACCAGCACCAGTTCAAGCGCATGACGCCGGTTGATCTCGACACCGCACAGCGCCGCCGAGGCAAAGACGCCAAAGAACAGCGTCGTGGCGTGGTGGATTGCCCAAAGGACCATTTCGACCGAGGAGACCATCAGTGTCTCCCACCCTCAAAGCGCGCCGCAAAGTAGGCGTCTTGGAATCCCTGCTTGCAGCTGCGCGAAAGCGAGATGCACGCGCCCGAGCGCATGACGATGTCCGTGCGGTCAAAGTGATCGATATTGCGCAGGTTGACCTGGTAGCTGCGGTGGCATTTAAAGAAGACCGCGTTTTGCTCCAAGCGGTCCTCGACGCTGCGGAACGACTCGAGTGCCTCGATATCGCGTCCGTCGCGCAGGTGGAAGACCACGTGCTTGTTGCGCGCCTCGGCATATTCGATGTCGGACAGGCGCAGGGCGTGGTAGCCAAAGGACGTTTTGATCACGAGCTCGTCGGTTGCCGCCGGGCGCATGCTCGAAAGCTCGTCGAGTAATCGCGCCAGGCGTTCGTAAGTCACGGGCTTGAGCAGATAGTCGAAGGCGCGGACCTCGTAGGACTCCAGTGCAAACTCGGGCGATGAGGTGAGAAACACCAGGCGCACGGCGGTGTCGGCCTGGCGCAGTTCGCGTGCGGTGTCCATGCCGTTGACGAGCGGCATGATCATGTCGAGCAGAATGATGTCGGCGCGCGACGCGGCATGGCGCGCCAGCAGGTCCTCGCCACGCGTAACGAGCGCAACGTCGACCGCCGTGCCCGTCTCGCTCGACCAACGGTCGATCATTCGGTGCAGTCTATCTAGAAAAGCGACGTCATCGTCGCAGGCAATAATCTTGAGCATTCGGCCCCCTTAAGTAGTTCGATTTTGCCACATTGGGTGCGGACCGCTTGTGGGGGTGCGGACCGTTTGCGCCCCACGGCGTGCAACTCGCGCCAAGCGGTATTGCGGTGGCGAAAGATGCCTCCTGCGCTATCGAGAGCTCGGCTATCCTCAGCTTGCCAGTTCGAAAATGGACCCGACCCAAGATCGAATTTTTATTTCAACTTTACACCTAGGTTTACAGCTGTCTTGTCAGCTGTAAACCTAGGTGTCATACTAAAGCCCCAAGATTCGCCAAAAGAGAGGGGCCTTGATGGCACAGAGCGCGAACATGGATGCGTCGGAGCTTGCACGCGATATCGCGGCCGGCCTAGCATCGGCAACGACGGCAACGGAGCGCGCGGCACTGGTGCCCGCAGAGCTCGTCGAGGCCATTCAGCAACTAAAAACCCAACGTGACGCGGTAATCCTGGCGCACTATTACGTGGCGCCCGAGGTGCAGGCCGTGGCTGATTACGTCGGCGACAGCTTCTACCTGGCCAAGCTCGCCAAGAGTCTGCCGCAGCAGACCATCGTGCTGTGCGGCGTGGAGTTTATGGGCGAGAGCGCCAAGCTGCTCAATCCCACTAAGACCGTGCTGCTGCCCGAGCCGGGCGCGGACTGTCCCATGGCGCACATGGTCAAGCGCGAGACGGTCGACGCGGCGCGCGCCGAGTACGGCGACGACCTGGCTGTCGTCTGCTACGTCAACTCCACGGTCGAGATCAAGAGCTGGAGCGACGTGTGCGTCACCAGCTCCAACGCCGTCAAGATCGTGTCCGAGCTGCCGCAGCAGCATATCCTGTTCATTCCCGACCAAAACCTCGGTCGCTTCGTAGCCGAGCAGGTGCCGCAAAAGCACGTCATCCTCAACAACGGCTACTGCCCGCGCCATCACATCATCACCGTCGAGCAGATCGTCGACGCGACGGAGGCCCACCCCGACGCGCTCGTGCTGGCGCATCCCGAGTGCAAGGCCGACGTCCTGGCCGAGGCCGACTACATCGGCTCCACCGCCGGCATCATCAAGTATGCCGAGGAGTCCGACGCGAGCGAGTTCATCATCGTGACGGTCCGCGGCGTGCTCTACGAGCTCGAGCGCCGCTGCCAGGGCACCGGCAAGAAGTTCTACTTCCCCGCGGTACAGCCCACCTGCGTCAACATGGATCTCATCACGCTCGAAAAGCTCGTGCGCTGCCTGGAGACGGGCGAGGGCGAGGTGCAGATCGGCGTCTCGGACGAGGCAGCAGACCAGGCCAAGCTCACGCTCGACCGTATGCTCGAGTACGCAGCACGCTAGAACAATGTTGCATGAGGGACGGTCCCTCATGTCACATTCAAGGGAGAGGATTCCTGTGGAAACCAAGCAATACCCCGATATGGAGTGCGACGTCGTCATTGCCGGCTGCGGCGTGGCGGGTCTGTACGCGGCCCTCAATCTGCCGACGAGCACGCGCGTGATCATGCTCTCCAAGGGCGCGGTCGATGAGTGCGATTCGATGCTCGCGCAGGGCGGCATTTGCGTGCTGCCCGAAGGCTCGGACTACGATGCCTTCTTTGAGGACACCATGCACGCCGGCCACTACGAGAACCGCCGCGAGAGCGTCGACATCATGATTCGCTCGAGCCGCTCGGTCATCAACGACCTGCTGGCGATGGGCGTGGACTTTGAGCGCAAGGCCGACGGCGGCCTCGACTTTACCCGCGAGGGCGCACACAGCCGTCCGCGCATTGCCTTCCATGCCGATATCACCGGCAAGGAGATTACGACCAAGCTGCTTCAGGCTGTCCTCAAGCTGGACAACGTGCAGATTTTGGAGCACGTGGCCATGACCGACATCCTGACGGGCGAGCGTGACGGCGCCACGGTGTGCGCCGGTATCGTCGCCGTTCCCGTGGACGAGAACAACTCGGTTCGTCCCGCCGACGAGCTGGTAAATGCCGCCGAGGGCGCGCATGCCGGCGAGCCGTTTAAGATCCATGCCCGCCACACGCTGTGGGCAACGGGCGGCATCGGCGGCGTATACGACCATTCGACCAACTACCCGCAGCTCACGGGCGATGCCTGCTACATCGCTCAGGAGCATGGCATTAAGATGGAGCATCTGGACTACGTGCAGATTCACCCCACGGGACTGTTCTCGCCGCAGCCGGGTCGCACCTTCCTGATCAGCGAGAGTTGCCGCGGCGAGGGCGCGATTTTGCTCAACGCCGCCGGCGAGCGCTTTACCGATGAGCTTCAGCCGCGCGATGTGGTCGCCGCCGCTATTCGCGAGCAGATGAAGCAGGACGGCACCGAGCACGAGTGGCTGAGCTTTGCCCCCGTCGAGCGCGACGTGGTGACCGGGCACTTTGCCAACATTCGCGCGCGCTGCCTGGAGGACGGCCGCGACATCTTGGACGAGCCCATTCCCGTTACGCCGACGCAGCACTACTTTATGGGCGGCGTGTGGGTCGACAAGGACGGCCGCACCTCGATGCCCGAGCTCTACGCCGCGGGCGAGACGGCCTGCAACGGCGTTCACGGCAAGAATCGCCTGGCTTCCAACAGCCTGCTCGAGGCGCTGGTCTGGGGTCGTCGCGCCGCGTGGTACATGCGCACCGGCGAGTCGCTCGCAGTGGAGCAGGCGGGCGATCCCGCGCTCGATGGCCGTCATCGCGCCCTGGGCGCCGACCCTCTGGCAATCGATGATTTGGCCCGTGCCGCCGGCACGCAGGCCGTGGAGGAGTAGACCATGAATCCCATTACCATGAAGCTCGTCGTCGATGATCTGATTCTGCAGGCTCTGCGCGAGGACATTACGTTTGAGGACGTGAGCACGGCGAGCGTGTGCCCCACGGCGCGTCCCGCCACGGTGGAGCTTATCGCCAAGGCCGACGGCATCATCGCCGGCTTGGATGTGTTTGCCCGCACCTTTGAGCTGCTGGATTCGCAGAGCTCGGTGCTGTTTGATGTCTCGGATGGCGACGAGGTGCATGCCGGCGATCACGTGGGCCAGGTGCGCGGCGACGCGCGCGTGTTGCTTTCGGGCGAGCGCGTGGCGCTCAACTACCTGCAGCGCATGAGCGGCATCGCTACCTATACACACAGCATGGCCGCGGCGCTCGAGGGAACCAAGACCGTGCTCGTCGACACGCGCAAGACCACGCCGGGCATGCGCGTGTTTGAGAAGGCGGCGGTTGAGATTGGCGGCGGCAGCAACCACCGCTACAACCTGTCGACGGCCGTCATGCTCAAGGACAACCACATCGATGCCGCCGGTGGCGTGACGCGTGCGATTGAGATGGCGCGCGCCCATGCATCGTTTACCACGACGGTCGAGATCGAGTGCGAGAACCTGGACATGGTGCGCGAGGCCATGGAGGCCGGCGCCGACATCATCATGTTCGACAACATGACCCACGACGATATGGCTGCCGCGATTGAACTTATCGCCGGCCGTGCCAAGACCGAGTGTTCGGGCAACGTGGATGCCAGCAATATCCGCGCGCTTGCCGACCTGGGCGTTGACTTTATTAGCTCGGGCGCCCTGACGCACTCCGCGCCGATCCTCGACCTCTCGCTTAAGCACCTGCGTCTGCTGGACGGTAAATAATGAACGCCCGCGAGCGTCGCCGTGCCATCATGGCCGTGCTCGAGGGGGCCAAGGGGCCCGTATCGGGCAGCGCGCTTGCCCGCGAGGTGGGTGTGAGCCGCCAGATCGTGGTGCAGGACATCGCCCTGCTGCGCGCCGATGGGCACGATATCGTGGCGACCAACCGCGGCTACGTGCTGCAGGAGGCCCCCAGCAGCCCCGCCGTGCCTACGCGCTTGGTCAAGGTTCGCCACAGCGTGGAGCAGGCGGGCGACGAGCTTACGAGTATCGTCGATGCGGGTGGCGCCGTGCTCAACGTGATCGTCAACCATCGTGTGTACGGCAAGATCACGGCCGACCTGGACATCCGCAACCGCCGCGATGTCGAGCGCTATCTGCGCGATATCGAGAGCGGCAAGAGCTTTCCGCTGCTTACGGTGACGAGTGGCTATCACTTCCATCGCATTGCGGCGGAGGACGAACAGACCCTCGACGAGATCGAGGCGATGCTCAAGGAAAAAGGCTACCTAGCAGACCTGATGCCCTACGAAGACGATTTGTCCTAGTCGACGCCGCATCTATAAGTTGCGGTGAAATAGTTCCTAAAATCGGCATCCAAGACATAAAACAGGAACTATTCCACCGCAACTGCCAAGGGTCCCGCTCCAAGATTAGCTGCCCACATATGCAAAAGGAGGCCTCCGCGGCGATGCGGAAGCCTCCTTTTTTGTGCACGGTGTACTTTTGAGTGTGCAAGTGGGGGAGTTGTTACTCCTCGACGATCTCGGTGATCGCGCCAGCGGGGCAAGCGTCCTGGCAAGCGCCACAGGCGACGCAGGAGTCCTCGTCAGCGACGGTAGCGACGTCCTGGAGCTCCAGAACGCCAGCGGGGCAGGAGTCGACGCAAACGCCACAAGCGATGCACTCGTCGGCATCAATTACGGGATGAGCCATGGTAGTTTCCTCTCTGTTGACCGACGCTACAGGCGATGCGCGCCGGTTTGATTCGGGCAAAAACATACCACGGGAGCGACCGTTTGCAATACCCTCTGGCCGGCATCTTCATACCGTTCGCCGAGTATGCCACGGCTTACTAAAAAACATGCAGGTGAGGCCGATGAGCTGCGCAAATGTTAGCTAAAGGTGACTTGAAATATTGGGCGATTGAGCGTGCTTGCGGAAACCGCATCCCATTATTTTGTCGAAAAACGGGTTGCAGTTTCCGGTTAGGCCCGCTAGCGGAAAATGCGAGCCGGTATCAGCTCTCAAAACGGGATACGGTTTCCGGTTGAGTCTTCAGACGGAAACTGCGACCCGGAATCCACGCTCAAACCGGGACGAGCTTTCCGCAAGACGGCCCCCAGGCACCCCCGGACGCAAACCTCAGCCATCTCTACATAGATCTCAATAGATTTGCCGAGAACTCATTCAGCGCATCTACCTGCGCATTTAAGAACCTAAACTCTCAGCAATAAGAAATCTTATATGAATTGACTTAGATTTTGTATATTCCGGCCCATAAGGGGATACACTACATCCTGAAAGACAAGCCGAAGCGCCGCGCGACAGATCGTCGAGGCGGCGCGAACGCAAAAGAGAGAGGGAATTTCTAATGAGTAAGATTCTTGGCATCGACCTTGGTACTACTAACTCCGCTATGGCCGTCCTCGAGGGCGGTTCTCCGACCATTATCGTGAACGCCGAGGGCGACCGCACCACTCCGTCTGTCGTGGGCTTCCGTGCCGACGGAGACCGCGTCGTGGGCAAGGCCGCTAAGAACCAGGCGGTCACCAACCCCAAGAACACCGTGTTTTCCATCAAGCGCTTCATGGGCCGCAAGTACTCCGAGTGCACCTCCGAGATCAAGACCGTGCCGTATGAGGTCAAGGAGGGCCAGGGTGGCCGTGCCGTCGTCGACATCGAGGGCAAGGATTACACCGCCGAGCAGGTGAGCGCCATGACGCTCGCAAAGATGAAGGCCGACGCCGAGAAGTATCTGGGCGAGACCGTCACCGACGCCGTCATCACCGTCCCGGCCTACTTCAACGACGCCCAGCGTCAGGCCACCAAGGACGCCGGTAAGATCGCCGGCCTCAACGTCAAGCGTATCGTCAACGAGCCGACCGCTGCTGCTCTTGCCTATGGCCTGGACAAGCAGGGCACCGACCAGCGCATCCTGGTCTTCGATCTGGGCGGCGGCACCTTCGATGTCTCCATCCTCGACCTCGCAGACGGCGTGTTTGAGGTTCTGTCCACCTCGGGCGACAACCACCTGGGCGGCGACGACTGGGATCAGCGCGTCATCGACTGGATGGCCGACAAGTTCCAGCAGGAGAACGGCGTCGATCTGCGTCAGGACCCCATGGCCCTGCAGCGTCTGAAGGAGGCCGCCGAGAACGCCAAGAAGGAGCTCTCCGCTGCCCAGCAGACCACCATCAACCTGCCGTTCATTACCATGAACCAGTCCGGCCCGCTGCACCTCAACTACACGCTGACCCGCGCCGAGTTCGAGAAGATTACCCGCGACCTGCTCGAGCGCTGCAAGCAGCCTGTCACCAATGCCCTGCGCGACGCCAAGCTTAAGCTCTCCGATCTGACCGAGGTCATCCTCGTCGGCGGCTCCACCCGTATGCCCGCCGTCCAGGAGCTCGTCAAGACCATGACCGGCAAGCAGCCCAACATGTCCGTGAACCCCGACGAGGTCGTTGCTGACGGCGCTGCCGTCCAGGGCGGCGTGCTCACCGGCGACGTCGAGGGCATCCTGCTGCTCGACGTTACCCCGCTGTCGCTGGGCGTCGAGACCATGGGCGGCATCATGACCAAGATGATCGACCGCAACACCACGATCCCGACCTCCAAGACCGAGGTCTACTCCACCGCTGCCGACAACCAGACCAGCGTCGAGATCAACGTGCTCCAGGGCGAGCGCGAGCTTGCCCGCGACAACAAGTCGCTCGGTAAGTTCCAGCTGACCGGTATCCCGGCTGCCCGTCGCGGCGTGCCGCAGATCGAGGTTACCTTCGACATCGACGCCAACGGCATCGTCAAGGTCTCCGCTAAGGACAAGGGCACCGGCAAGGAGCAGCAGATCACCATTTCTGGCTCCACTGCTCTGTCCGACGACGAAGTCGATCGTATGGTCAAAGACGCCGAGGCTCATGCCGAGGAGGACAAGAAGCAGAAGGAAGAGGTCGAGGTCCGCAACCAGACCGACAGCCTGTGCTACTCCACCGAGCAGACCCTCAACGAGCTGGGCGACAAGGTTTCCGCCGACGTGAAATCCAAGGCCGAGGCCGCTATCGCCGACGCCAAGAAGGCGCTCGAGGGCTCTGACGTCGAGGCCATCAAGGCTGCCGGCGAGTCCCTGCAGTCTGTGGCCTACGAGCTGGCCCAGGTTGTCTACGCCGACGCTCAGCAGCAGACTGACGGTGCCGCCGGTGCCCAGCCTGCCGACGATGACGTTGTCGACGCCGACTACGAGGTTGTGGACGACGAGGACAAGTAATCATGTCCGCCCGTAAAGCTCGCACGGAGGCGGCTGCCGCTGGCGCCGCCCCCGTTGACTCTGAGGAGAAGGACGTGAAGATTCCCGTAGAGGCCGTCGACGATACCGAGGCCAACGAGGCCGAGGCCGCCGAGGCTGCCGAGAACCAGGTAGAGGATTCCAACAAGGAGGCGACGATGACCGAGGACGAGATGGTGGAAGCTGCTATCCGCGCCGGTGAGGAAGCCGCCGACAACGACTTTAAGCTCAAGTTCGAGCAGGCCCAAAAGGAGCTTGCCGACGTGCGCAATGAGCTCGACGCTGCGGCAGAGGCTCAGAAGGCCGCCGAGGACAAGGCAAAGGACGCCACCGAGCGCACCGCCCGTCTGCAGGCCGACTGGGAGAACTTCCGTCGCCGCACCGCAAACGAGCGTATCGCCGAGCGCGAGCGCGCGACCGAGAAGCTTGTCACCGCGCTGTTGCCGGTGATCGACGATATCGAGCGCGCGATTGACCATGCCCGCAGCCAAGAGCTTTCCGACGACTTTAAGCAGTTCGTCGATGGCGTTGACGCGGTTCATGCCAAGCTGCTCAATGTGTTTGCGCACGAGGGCGTTGAGCCCATCGACCCCAAGGGCGAGGCGTTCGATCCGCTCGAGCACCAGGCTGTGGGTCGCGTCGAGGACGCATCGCAGTACGACGAGACCGTCAACGATGTGTACCAGAAGGGCTACCGCATGGCGGACCGTATCCTGCGTTCCGCGATGGTGACGGTGACCTACGGTGGCGAGAAGCGCCCCGCACCGGAGCCCGAAGCGGCGCCCGAGGATGCTGCGGCCGATACGGCCGAGAGCACCGAGGAGTAATTGAGAAGGGCCCCGGGGCAACACCCGGGGCCCTTTCTGGCCTAGTGCCATATGAAAACATGGGCCGTCGTCTGCATGGGCGGCGGACGTAACAGGAGAGGAGCTACGATGGCTGCAGGCAAAACCTTCTATGACATCCTGGGCGTATCCAAGAGCGCCTCCGACAAAGAGATCAAGAGCGCGTTTCGCAAGCTCGCGCAAAAATATCACCCCGATGCCGGCGGCGACGAGGCCAAGTTCAAGGAGATCAGCGAGGCCTACGAGACGCTTTCGGACGAGAAGAAGCGCAAAGAGTACGACCAGATGCTCATGTTTGGCGGCATGCCGGGCGCAGGCGGCGCGTATGGCGGAGGCTACGGTGCCGGCGCAGGTGCCAGCGGCTGGGGCGACATCTTCGACAGCATCTTTAGCGGCAACGGCGCCTGGGGCAGCGATTGGGGCTCGGGCTTTGCCGGGGCTGCGGGCGCTGCCGGTGCCGGCGCGGGTCGCAGCCGTGCTCGCAAGGGCGGCGACCTGTCGCTGACCGTCGATGTGACGGCCGAGGACGCGTTTCGCGGCGTGACGCACAAGGTCACCTATCGCATTCCCTCGACAGGCGAGCAGCAGACCATTACGGTCTCGGTGCCCGCGGGCGCGGTCGACGGCGGCAAGCTACGCTACAAGCGTCGCGGCGAGTATGGCGTTGCCGGCGGCGAGCGCGGCGACCTGGTCGTGACCACGCATGTGGAGGAGCACCCGCTGTTTAAGCGCAAGGGTGCCGATGTGACCATGGAGGTGCCGATCTCGGTCTACGAGGCGGCGCTCGGCTGCACGGTTGATGTGCCCACGCCCGGCGGCGCGACGGTTCGTCTGAAGGTGCCCGCTGGCACCCAGACGGGCAAGAAGTTCCGCTTTAAGGAGATGGGTGCGCCCGACGTTAAGCACCGTGGCCGCACAGGCGCGCTGCTCGTCGAAATCAAGGTACAGGTCCCCACGAACCTGTCCGATGACGAGCGCGATGCCATGACCAAGCTGCGCGAGGCCGACACGCGCGATTATCGCGAGAAGGTCAACCGTTACAAGGCGACGTACTAGGGCGGTCGTGGCGCACACCCGCGCCCGCGGGCTTATGATGGACGATAACGAGACGGAAAGGGGTCAGGTAGCATGGCCGAGGACAATAGGAATAAACCGCTGTACATGATCAGCGTGGCGGCCGAGTTGACCGGCATGCATCCGCAGACTCTGCGCGTCTACGAGTCCAAGGGCCTGGTGAACCCCCAGCGCTCGGGCGGCAACACGCGCCTGTATTCGCGCGCCGATATCGAGCGCCTGGAGCTCATCAACCAGCTGACCGACGAGGGCATCAACCTTGCCGGCGTGGTGCGCATCCTCGATATGAAGGAGCGTGCCGAGGAGCGCGAGCGCGAGAACGAGAAGCTCCGCGCCCGCGTACGCCAGCTCGAAGATGAGCTGCACGAGTACAAGATGCAGAAGAAGATTACCGCCCTGGCCCCGCGCGACGGCTCAGTCAACCCCGAGCAAGTCATGCGCAAGCTTTTGGGCGCGGGAACCGATCTTTAGTTACGGCGGCTCTACGACGCAAATCCTAACAATATGAGAGTGGATAATCTCCCACTTTTGGTCCGCTTGAGGGCTAGAAACGGGAGGTTATCCACTCCCATTTTTGGCTGGCACTTGGGGACGTTCCTTCTGTGCCGGCACTTTGGGACACTCCTTGTCAGGAGAGTGATGCAAGGTGCTCGTCCTATGCTTTACCGAGATAAAGTGAACGTGTAGATTCGCAACCCACTCGTAACCGTTCTATGGCACGATATTGAACGAATGTATGCTATGCGCCCAAATCTCTTGGGCAGAGTGGGAGACAGTATGGTCAAGCTGTACGAGGACGGCATCTACCTGCGCGGCGGCAGCGAGGTTGTGCCTGCGGCCGAGGCTGCCGAGCGCGGTATTAAGCAGACGCCCGAGGATGCCAAGCGCGGCACCATCGCGTATTCGATCCTTCAAGCACACAACACGTCCGGCGACCCCGAGGCGCTCAAGATTCGCTTCGACGCCATGGCGAGCCACGACATCACCTTTGTCGGCATCATCCAGACGGCGCGCGCCTCGGGCATGGAGCAGTTTCCGCTGCCTTACGTGCTTACCAACTGCCATAACTCGCTGTGTGCCGTGGGCGGCACCATCAACGAGGACGACCACGTCTTTGGTCTCTCGGCTGCCAAGAAGTACGGCGGCATCTTCGTCCCGCCGCACATCGCCGTCATCCACTCCTTTATGCGTGAGAATTTCGCCGGCTGTGGCAAGATGATCCTGGGCTCCGACTCGCACACCCGCTACGGCGCTCTGGGCACCATGGCCGTGGGCGAGGGCGGTGGCGAGCTGGCAAAGCAGCTGCTGCGCGACACCTACGATGTCGCCTATCCCGGCGTCGTTGCCATCTACCTCACGGGCGCCCCGCGCCCCGGCGTTGGCCCGCACGACGTGGCGCTCGCCATCATCCGTGCCGTCTTTGCCAAGGGTTACGTTAAGAACAAGGTTATGGAGTTCGTGGGCCCCGGTATCGCGAGCATGACGACCGACTACCGCAACGGCGTCGACGTCATGACCACCGAGACCACCTGCCTGTCGAGCATCTGGGCCACCGACGAGGACACGCACGCGTTTTTGACCATGCACGGTCGCGGCGAGGACTACCGCGAGCTCAAGCCCGCCGATGTTGCCTACTACGACGGCTGCGTCGAGGTCGATCTGTCGAGCATCAAGCCCATGATCGCGCTGCCGTTCCATCCTTCCAACGGCTTTGAGATCGATGAGCTCAACGAGAACCTCGAGGACATCCTGCACGAGGTTGAGCTCGAGGCTGCCAAGATCGGCGAGGGCAAGACGCACTTTAGCCTGCTCGACAAGATCGTCGACGGCAAGCTGCACGTGCAGCAGGGCGTTATCGCCGGCTGCTCGGGCGGCAACTACGACTCCGTGGTGCAGGCGGCCCGCGTGCTCAAGGGCGCCAACACCGGCTGCGGCGAGTTCTCGCTGTCGGTCTATCCCACGAGCCAGCCCGTGGCACTTGAGCTTACACGCCGCGGCTATATCTACGACCTTATGGAGGCTGGCGCGATTGTGCGCACGGCATTCTGCGGCCCGTGCTTCGGCGCCGGCGACACGCCCGCCAACAACGGCCTGTCCATCCGCCACACAACGCGCAACTTCCCCAATCGCGAGGGTTCCAAACCGGGCAACGGTCAGCTGAGCGCCGTGGCCCTGATGGACGCTCGCTCCATTGCGGCGACGGCTGCCAACGGCGGCGTCCTGACGCCGGCGACCGACCTGCCCGAGGAGACTTGGGACGAGGGCTGCGAGTACGCCTTTGACGACGCGCCGTACAAGAAGCGCGTGTACTGGGGCTTTGGCAAGGCTGAGCCGGCCGACGAGCTGGTCGAGGGCCCCAACATCAAGCCGTGGCCCGCGATGGAGCCTCTCGGCGACGACATCCTGCTCAAGGTGTGCTCCAAGATCATGGACCCGGTCACTACGACCGACGAGCTCATTCCCTCGGGCGAGACGAGCTCCTTCCGCTCCAACCCGCTGGGTCTGGCCGAGTTTACGCTCAGCCGTCGCGACCCTGCCTACGTGGGCCGCTCCAAGGAGGTCGACGCGGTGGAAAAGCGCCGCGTTGCCGGCGAGGCAGCGGGCGACCTGGTGGCACTCGATGCCGAGCTTGCCAGCGTGTTTGAGGCGCTGACCGGCGCGGGTGTCGCGGCCGATGCCAAGGCGACTGAGTACGGCTCCATGCTCTATGCCAAGAAGCCCGGTGACGGTTCTGCCCGCGAGCAGGCCGCGAGCTGCCAGCGCGTAATTGGCGGCCTGGCCAACATCGTCCACGAGTACGCCACCAAGCGCTATCGCTCCAACGTGATGAACTGGGGCATGGTGCCCTTCCAGATGGAGGCCGAGCCCAGCTTTGAGGTGGGCGACTACGTCTTTGTGCCGGGTATCCGCGCCGCGCTCGATGGCGACCTGAAGGGCATCGCCGCCTACGTGGTGCGCGCCGATGGTGCGGTCGAGCAGATTGAGCTCTACATTGCCGATATGACGGCAGAGGAGCGTGCCATCGTCAAGGCTGGCTGCCTGATCAACTACAACAAGTTCAAGGCCGCTGCCGAGTAACCCTGCTGTACGCCCCGGCCACACCTTTCCCTCGTGCTCACGCGCTTCGCGAGGGTCGCCCGAGGGAAAGGTGTGGCCGGGGCTACCGCGACGTTTTCGTTGGGTCTTGAGGGACGCTAATAAATAGACTTGCTTGATGCCGCCTCTGTTAATGGGGCGGCTTCTTTTTGTCGAAAACCACCACGAAGGGGCAGGCGCCTTTGTGGTGGTCCGCGGTTTGTCTCGTTCTGTAACAGGTAGACCCTTATTTGCCGAGTAGTTATTACAGATTTAGATAAACGGGAACTGCTGAACATTTCGTCTCGATCTGTAACATCTGAGGTCCAAAACGGCAGCTAGATGTTACAGATCGAGATGGTGAACGCCGGGGCCGAAGATCATCACAAAGGCTCCTGTCCCCTTTGTGGTGGTGGGGGCGAGCTCGATGTTGCCGTGCTCGTTGAACGACATTCTAATGAGCGTCTCTACAGAATTTCATCCGGGCTGGCGGGTTTGGTTGTTTTGGGGATGCCGAGTTTGGATGACGCGAAATCGTCAACATTGTCCTTAATTCCGTCTTTGGTGTAGACAGTGACCATATAGGTGCTGTGTCCGAATTCGCCCTTGTCGCGTGTTGCCCAGGCATCCCAGTAGGCGGCCCCGTTTCGCCCTTTGATTTTTCCGACACGGCGGAGTTCTGTTCGCTTTAATTTCTGGTTGCTATAGATGGTTCGACCGGTCTCCTCGGTGAGCCCGCACTGTCCAAGCATCTTGTCGAGGACTTGGTTCATGTGGCGCTCATCGGTGTTTGGTGCGTAGTCGTAGGCGAGGGTGATGGAGTCGAGTGGCTGGTCGTCGATTAGATAGTTTAGCGCCTGAGGTTCAAGGCAGAAATAGGGGGAGCATCCGTCGACCTTGTCGAGCAACGGTAACTTGGACTGCCAACTTCCGGTGGGAATTGCATATTCGTAGAACACGCCACGGCAGACAAAGGAGAGCGAGGTGGCACGCGAGCCGGCGCCGATCATCCCGCAAAGATCGAAGGGCGAGGCGATACCAAAAGAAAAGGGCGTGATGACGATAAGGAAGAGCATCACGATGGGTATGGCGAGAATGGCGATGACGTTACGACCGGTGGAATGAGACGGCTTCACATGCGCTCCTCGAGACAAAGATCTGTTGAGGATAGGCAGAAATGGATATGTTCAGAGAACAATTCAAGTTTAATCTCATGGCGCGAGATGGTCGACCGTTAGCGTCGAAAACCACCACAAAGGTGCCTGTCCCCTTTGTGGTGGTGAGGAGCGCGCGGCTTCTTTTGGTAATAGTGTTAGCTGGCGGTATCATTAGTGCAGGTGGCGAAGGTTTGCATTGTGGGGTGTTTTGCCGTGAGCCGTTCTGCCCGTATTGGATTGATTGTCTTGGCGCTTGCGATCGCTGTGGTTGGCGCGGGCGCTGTCGGTATGGCATTTCTACCTGCTGCGGTGACGGAGCCGGTGGTCAAGCCTGTGACTCAATCTGTCGAACTTCTGACCGGCGACGACAAGCCCGAGACCATTACCGTTGATTTTGATGAGCAGCCGGCTGTGCTGGGTATTAGCAATTATCCGAGTATTCAGCTTGGGGCCATGCGCTATACCACGGATACAAGCCTGATCGATAGGGCGTCCGAGCTACTCAAGGGCAAAACATTTAAGCGTTGGTACGGATATGCGTCCTATCGGGCAAAAGCGAACGACATGGTTGGCGGATGCCACTCTTCCATCGAGCTGGACACTGCAAACGGCGCAAAGTTATGTGATGTCTCGTACGATCCGGGTTACGAGGGCAATGAGGGTCCGGGTATTTACATCATGGCCGGCGATGCAGCCTATGTCATGGAGGGCGACCAGGCCGAGCTCAACGATTTTATGGGTCAGTGTATCCAAGATGCCTATGAACAGACCTGCTTGCCCGACCCGCAGACTGCACGCGATAGTGGGTCTGCCCGTATATGGCTCTTCGAGGATGAGATGCCCTGGAGCGGCGAATCGGGAAGCACGGGTTCGGCAAGTAAATAGAGACTGCAACCACCACAAAGGTACCCGTCCCCTTTGTAGTAGTTCTCGGTTTGTCTCGATCTGTAACATCTTGGCCGCTAAAAGTGGGCCTGGTGTTACAGATTTAGATTTTCGATTCGGGTGGCTTCTGTTTGTCTCAATCTGTAACAGATAGGGCCCTATTTGCCGAGTAGTTGTTACAGATTTAGATAAACGGGCGCCGCTGAGCATTTCATCTCGATCTGTAACATCTAGGATCAAAAATGGCTGCTAGATGTTACAGATCGAGACGGTAGTGCGCCTGGGCAGCGGCGGGCTGACATCTCAGTACCCTATCCATCAATCACTCAGAAAATCTTATATATAGAGACTTAGATTTGTGTATAAGATTGTACAAAGCTGGCAACAATACTTCTCGAACAACGTGAAGCCGCCCCGTAGGGCGGCCACCCCAAGAGAGGTGATTCCATGAGAATCGATAAGCTAGCAATGACGTCGCGCGAGGCGCTGCAGACCGCCATGAGCACGGCTGCCGACGCGCAGGCCGGCGCGGTGGAGCCGATTCACCTGCTGTCCGCCCTGCTCGGTGCCGGCGAGCGCAATATCTCCGTGATCATCGAGCGCATCGGTGCCGACCCGGCTCAGCTTGCACGCTCCACGCAGGATGCCATTGACCACGCGCCCAAGGTTTCCGGCGAGGGTCAGCAGATGGGTCTTTCCAACGAGCTCGTCCGCGTTATCGAGAAGGCCGAGAAGAAGGCCACCAAGATGGGCGACAGCTTTGTGGTGACCGAGCATTTGCTGATGGCGCTTGCCGAGGACAAGGGCGAGGCCGGTCGTGTACTGCGCGACGCCGGCGTCACCAAGGAGCGCATCGAGCAGGTCTACGAGGAGCTGCGCGGCGATGACCGCGTGACGTCTGCCGAGGACAAGACCCAGTTTGAGGCGCTGGAGCAGTACGGTCGCAATATCTGCGACCTTGCCCGCGCCGGCAAGCTCGACCCGGTCATCGGCCGTACCGACGAGATCCGCCGTACCATTCAGGTCCTGTCCCGCCGCACCAAGAATAACCCCGTGCTTATCGGTGAGCCGGGCGTCGGCAAGACGGCCATCGTCGAGGGCATCGCTCAGCGTATCGTGGCCGGCGACGTGCCGAGCACCCTGCGCGACCGCGACCTCATCGAGCTCGACATGAGCGCGCTGGTCGCCGGCGCCAAGTACCGCGGCGAGTTCGAGGACCGCTTGAAGGCTGTACTCAAGGAAGTCCAAAAGTCCGAAGGCAAGGTCATCCTGTTCATCGATGAGCTCCATACCATCGTGGGCGCGGGTGCCACCGAGGGCTCCATGGACGCCGGCAACATCCTCAAACCGGCGCTCGCCCGTGGCGACCTGCACGCGATCGGCGCGACCACGCTCGACGAATACCGCAAGTACATCGAGAAGGACGCGGCGCTCGCCCGTCGTTTCCAGACCGTGATGGTCAGCGAGCCTACCGTCGAGGACACCATCTCGATCCTGCGTGGCCTGAAGGAGAAGTACGAGATCTTCCACGGCGTGCATATCACCGATAGCGCGCTCGTGGCAGCTGCCGACCTCTCCGATCGCTACATCGCCGACCGCTTCCTGCCCGACAAGGCCATCGACCTGGTCGATGAGGCGGCAAGCCGCCTGCGCATGGAGCTCGACAGCATGCCGGTCGAGATCGATGCCACCACGCGTCAGCTCACCCAGCTGCAGATCGAGGAGCAGGCGCTCATGAAAGAGACCGACGACGCCTCCAAGGAGCGTCTGGAGGCCCTGCGCCAAGAGATTGCCGAGGTCCAGGAAAAGCTCAATGTGCAAAAGGCCGGCTGGCTCAACCAAAAGAACGCCATCGACCACGTGCAGGAGCTCAAGGGGCAGCTCGACGAGGCCAAGAGCGAGGAGGAGCGTGCGACGCGCAACGGCGACCTGGGCCGTGCGTCCGAGCTGCGCTACTCCGTGATTCCGGGCCTGCAGCAGCAGATTCAGGATTCCGAGGCCGCGCTCGAGGCACAAAAGCAGCAGGACGGCGAGGGCCTCAACGAACAGGTGACCTCCGATGAGATCGCCGAGGTCGTGAGCGCCTGGACCGGCGTGCCCGTCTCCAAGATGATGCAGGGCGAGCTCGACAAGCTGAAGGGCTTGGAGGGCGAGCTGCATAAGCGCGTCATCGGCCAGGACGAGGCCGTCTCCGCCGTCGCCGCGGCCGTGCGCCGCAGCCGTGCGGGTCTCTCCGATCCAGACAAGCCCATCGGCAGCTTCTTCTTCCTGGGCCCCACCGGCGTGGGCAAGACCGAGCTCGCCAAGGCGCTGGCCGAGTGCCTGTTCGACGACGAGCGCGCGCTCGTGCGTATCGACATGTCCGAGTACATGGAGAAATTCAGCGTCCAGCGTCTGATCGGTGCGCCCCCGGGATACGTGGGCTACGACGAGGGCGGCCAGCTCACTGAGGCCGTTCGCCGTCGTCCGTACTCCGTGATCTTGCTCGACGAGATGGAGAAGGCCCATCCGGATGTCTTCAACGTGCTGCTGCAGGTGCTCGACGACGGCCGCCTGACCGATGGCCAGGGTCGCCAGGTGTCCTTCAAGAACACGATCATCATCATGACGTCTAACGTGGGCTCCAAGGCTATTGCCGAGCTTTCCGGCAAGGACGAGGAGGAGATGCGCCATCAGGTCGACGCGGCCATGGCTCAGACCTTCCGCCCCGAGTTCCTCAACCGTATCGATGATATCGTGGTGTTCCATCCGCTTGGCATGGCGCAGATCGAGAAGATCGTCGATATTCAGCTCGCCGACGTCCGTGCACGTCTGGCCAAGGAGCGCATGACGCTTGCCATCACCCCGGCGGCCAAGCAGATGCTCGCCGTGGGCGGCCTGGATCCGGTCTTTGGTGCCCGTCCGCTCAAGCGTCTGGTGCAGCGTGAGGTTGTCGATGCCATCGCAGCGGCCATCATCGACGGCACGGTGCGCGAGGGCGATCAGGTGACGGTCGATGTCGACAAGGACGGCGGCTTTACCGTCGTGTGCGATAACACGCCGGCGGCCACCTACGAGGTCCCCGACGCCGAGTAGATTTTGGGCCATGCCTTAAAATCTACCAGCCGTCTCTAAACGCCGAGGGCGGCGGATCCAATCGGGTCCGCCGCCCTTTTTCGTGCGACAATCGATGATGTTGAGCGGATGCGATGCAAGGAGCTATGCAGATGAAAGACGAGATCAAGACAAGCGCGCCGGCGCCCAGGCCCACGTCCAAACCGGCGCCCAAGCCGCGCGACCCCTACATCCGTGCCGAGAACGAGGACGATGACGGTTACGACCCCTACAGCGACCGACGCCCCGAGCGTGAGCCGATGTTCGAAGCCGATCCGTGGCGCTGAGTGCCATCCCAAAAAGTTTCCAATAAGTTGCGGTGAAATAGGGACTGTTTTGCGGTTTGAACAGCAAAAACAGTCCCTATTTCACCGCAACTGCGTTAGGGATTTTTCTACAGGGGGAGGGTAGTCATAAAAGCCCCGTCCCAAATTGACTGCTCGGGGAGTCGCATTCGAGCTCGGTTGTCCTCTTAGCCACTCGATATCCTTCGGAGCAATAACGGTGATAAAACTTGCTTAAGTGCTAATCAAACTACACACAATCTTGCTCTCTAGCTAATCAAGAATCAGTATAATTTTGATTAGCTAGAGAGCAAGATTGGAGAATCATGGCATTCAACGACTTGATCGCCCAGAAAATAAAGGACTTTGAACAGCAGGGGGTTCCGCAGGTCTTTGAGCGAGACCTTGATCTGGGAAACCCACAGGAGCCAAAGCGCGACAACATCGTAAATGTGGTTGTGGGGGCCCGCCGTTGTGGAAAGACGTATCGCCTGTATCAGGAGATGCAGCGGCTTCAGGGCCGGGGCGTCGAGCTTGACCGGATGCTTTACTTTAATTTTGAGGACGAGCGCTTGCGCCCGTATGAGTCATCGCTGCTGGCGGACGTGCTCGACACGTTCTATGCGCTGTATCCTGCTGCTCGAACCGAGGGCGCTTACATTTTCTTTGACGAGATCCAGGAAATTCCCGAATGGGGTGCGTTTCTGCGGCGTGTAGTCGATACGGAGAAAGCGACCGTCTATGTGACGGGATCTTCTTCTAAGATGCTGTCCTCAGAGCTTAAGAGCGAGTTCAGGGGTCGTTCTCTTATACGGGAGCTTTTTCCGTTGAGTTTTTCGGAATACGTTCGGTATAAGACGGGGAGCGTTTTCGAGCCAGATGCGACCTTTTCCCCAAGCGATGCAGCGCTGCTTCGACATCATCTGATCGGATATCTTGAACGAGGGGGATTCATCGCGACGCTTGAGCAGACGCCCGCAGACGCGATTCAGCTGCTACAGGAATATGCTTCGCGAACGGTCGCTATGGACGTCATTGAGCGTTACGACGTCAAGAACCCTCGCCTGGCATCGCTGTTCCTAACGCGGTGTATGGCATCTTCGGGACGAGAGCTGTCGGTGAACAAAGTGTACAACGAGTTCAAGAGCAGGCAGATACCCGTCAGTCGTAATTCGCTCAGTGACTTACTTGAGTATTATGAGGACGCCTACCTGCTGTTCTCCGTGCCGGAGTTCACGCGTTCACTGGCAAATAACATGCGGTCTGCGTCTAAGGTCTACGCTGTCGACCCTGCGATGTTTGGAGCATTCTCTCCCGCATCGGCATTGGACCAGGGCCAGAGGCTCGAGACCGCAGTGTTCAATGCGCTAAGAAGAAGGACTCCCGCGGTGAGGACCGGCTCGGTCTGCCGCCTGCTGATCAAAGAGAAGAGCAAAAGCCATGAGGTGGACTTTGTGGCTGGGGACGCACTTCTCATGCGGGCTTATAGCCTGATTCAGGTGAGTGTGGATATGGCAAGTGAGAAAACGCGCGAGCGCGAAATTGCCGCGCTTGATGCCTCGATGGCCCAGTTCGATCTTGGCGAGTCGGCAATCGTTACCATGGATGAGCAGGCCGATATTCCATGCGAACACGGTGTGGTACACGTTGTGCCCGCATGGAAGTGGCTCCTTGCCTAATCATCTACGGATCGTGGGGCCAGGACCTCCTGGTCCCTTCATCACGGTTGGGGAGCACCATGATGCGCCCGGCTAGTCCTGGGCTTTGATGCTCGGCAGGAGAATCTGGGCTAGGTAGTCGGTCTCGAGTTTGGTCGCGGCGTCAGCCTTGCCGTCTTTGCCGACCAGCACGTTCTTGATCTGGCTATAGGTGTAGCGGTTGCCGGTCGTAAGCTCGACAAGCTCAATGGCCGTGTCCATGGGGTAGGTTGACACGGGGTTCTGCGTCCGTCCGTTGATGGTCTGGGGCACCACGTACGGATAGACGGGGCCGCTGGCGTAGACGGTATAACCGTTGCCTAGATTGGCCGCACCCAAAACCGTATCGCCTTCATCGGGCGTAAAGCTCTCGCCCTCGCGCACCGCGACGAGCGTCACGAGCGGCGTATTGGCGTCGTCGCCCAGATAGATGCATAGCGTGCTTCCGTTTTGCCAAGTTGCGACCTTGCCGTACCACTCGACGGGAATATCGAGCTGGTAGAGGTCGGTTGCCTTGTGGCGAGCGTCAGCATCACGGGACGCCTGTGCCTTTTGCGCGCTCACGGCATTGACGGCGGCGTCGCGCCGCGCGGTTGCTGCCTGCTGGAGCACTTTGGCAGCCGCGGCGGAGCTCGCACCGCCCTCCTCGGCATACTTGGCGGCGGCATCGATCTGGTCGTCAGTCACCGTGTCGGCCGAAGGCACCTTGAGCTTAAAGGTGGCCTGGGTACTTAAATCCTGTCCATCGCTCTTAACGGTGACCTGCGTCTTGGTGGTCGGGACGGTATAGATGGTGCCGTCGGCCGCGATGGGGGAGGCAGCGATGGAGAGCGTGTAATCGCCGGGCAGTAGTTTGATGCCGCGGCCGTGCTCGTCAACATAGAGCGTTTCGCTCACGGAGGAGCCGTCAGAATCCTGACCGCTCACCTGTACGGGAATCTTGGAGCCAGTGGAACAGTCGAGGCCCGCGGCATGCACGCCAATCTGCACCGACATCATCGTGTGGGCATTGGCGGCGACAGCGGCAGCCTGCTCTTGCTGATATCCGTTCCAGGCAGCATAGCCTGCACCGCCGGCGACGAGCGCGACGGCCACGACACCGGCGACCATCAGATTGCGGCGCTTGGGCGACATCTTGCGATGGCGGACCTCGGCCTCGCGTGCCGAGGGAACGGACGGCAGGGGTATATCGCCCATGGCGATGGTCTCGTCCACGGCTGGTGCGGAACCCAGGCCAGGAAGCTCGCGAGTCAGCGAATCCTCGGCCGGCAAGCTGTCGAGCAAGACGGTTTCCTCGCCCGTGTCGGATTCGGGCTGGTTGCCGGCCTCGCTTTCGGTGCCTTCGTGATCTGCCTCATCCTCGGCAGGCTCAACGTCGCCTGCATCCTGATCATCGGATTGCGCCTCGGTTTCCGGCTCATCCTGCACATCAACGCCCGAATCGTCAAACGCAATCTCATCGAGTGAAATCCGGTCTAAGCTCTCCAAGGCCTCAGCGCAAGCTTCTGCATCTTGGGCCGCATCCTCTTGGCCCATCGTCTCATCATTCATACATCCCCCAAGCTCAATATCGGGACAACAATGTACCCAAAAACAGAGTCATATAGAGCTGTCAGGCGATTGGAAATCTGATTTTATCTGTGCGAGAGGTTCTGAATATGTGCGTGGATGCGCGTAACAACAAAAAGCCCCCGGAAAGCGGACAAATCGCTTTCCGTGGGCATGCAATACGTTGCATTGCGCGGAGTCGGCCAGGCGGCTTCACATTCAAGCGGCGTTTGCGTCAGGCGCGTTACTCGGCGTGCGCGTAATCAACCTTGGCGCGGCGAGCAGTAGCCTTCTCCCAATCGCTGGTTCCCTCAAAGACGTCCTGCTTGTAGGGATTGCGGCCGAGCTTCTTGGCACGGTAGGCGATGTAGATGATCGCGGCGACGTTGGCGACCAGTGCGGCGATCGAGACCGCGGTAGCGGCGCCGGGGTCGAGCGTGGAGTGGGTCACAAAGATGGACTCCTCCTGGAAGTACGGGAACACCTGGGCAAACATGCACCAAATAGCCAACGTAAAGGCGCGGTTCTGGATCCAGCCGCCCTTGTTCCAGATAAAGGCGGCGACGGTGGGCGCCAGCAGCAGCGCAAAGCCGCAGAACCAGGAGTGGGTGGGCAGGCAGTTGTAGGTGTAGCAGAAGTTCCAGATATCGTAGGCGATAATGTAGACCCAGGTCATATCGGGCCACAGCATGTCGGTCTGATCCTCGGAGGCGTAGACGCTCCACCAACCGGTCATGCAGAAGATGTTGATGATACCGGCGATGCCGTTGAACACGTTGTTCCAGCCGGCCAGCTGCGTAGCACCTTCGGAGGTGACCCAGGTGGACTCGCCCAGGACAAAGAAGTGATAGGCGCTCTCGAAGTCGGACACGACGGCGATCATGATGTTGATGGCGACGATCACAAACGGCCATGCGCGGAACCAATGCGCCTTGCCAATCTTGCCCCACTGGTACTTAATGGCAATGAAGCCCCAGCAACCGGCCAGCGCCGCGTATACCTTGGCGTAGTGGAACCAGCTGTTCTGGTACACATGGGTGGGGTTGGTGAGCGCCCACTCGGCACCCTGCGAGACGCCGATGGCGATGGCGACGCAGTAGATGGTCATGGCCAGCGGAGCCACGCCAAAGATGATTGCCGCGCCTAGCTTGGTGCGGCGGCCGACCTCGTTGAGCACGATCAGGCCAATAAAGACCATGGCCCAGCCGGCCCAGTGGATAAGGGTATCGCTACCCCAAACATCGAACAGCATGCTGCTCTCCTTTCACACGCCCGCGGCCCCTCTTCTGATCGCGGGCAGTTTGGCCAAATGTCGTCAGTTCTGGGGCTTGCGCTCCGGATACTTGGCGGTATAGCCCTCGATGTGGAGTGTCGAGGCGATGATTTCCTTGACCGTTTCGTCGGGCACATCGGGGTGCGTGCGGATATACATCAAAAGACCCATGATGAGGGTGTAGAACGTCTCGTAGACATGGTCGATGCGTAGCTCATGATGGGTGACAAAATCCACCACGGTGGTGTCGCAGATATACTGAGCCACGCGCTGGACCACGTTGTGCAAAAAGCCGCCGTAGAGCGCGCCGCTGCTCGAGGTGAGCGTGCTCGGCAGCTCGTGGCCGCTGGCGACCAGGCGCTTAAAGAGCGGGGCGATGGTGTCGAGCGCGCCCTCGATATCGCCGACGGTGCGGCCGGCGTTCCACTGCTCGAGCTCGGAGATAAAGCCGTCGATTGCCTCGTCCATAACAGCGGTGACGGCGGCGTCCATGTCGGCGAAGTAGTGGTAAAACAGCGAGCGCGTGCAGCCGGCTCGCTTGGTCACGGCCGATACCGATAGGTGGGACACGCCCAGCTCGGAGCTTACGGTGCGCACGGCATCGAGGATCTCGCGACGGCGTTCGTCGCCCGTCAGGCGCTTTGCCGCGCTATCGGATGCGGGGACGGCATCGACCACAGAGGTGCCTGCTGTGTTGTTGCCCATGTTTTGCCGCCTTTCATCCTCTTTTGCCTGACCGTTCGCCTAACAGTCTTGAATATTGTTGACGGTTCGTCAATACTATTTTTGACACAATGTCAACAATGGCGGGTGAACGGCATGGGGGCATGCCCGGCCTGCAAAAAAAGAGGGGCGCCGCGGTCCCGCCGGGCTGTGGCAAGAGAAGGGACAACCATGATTCTCAACGGACCGGGGATTAGCTACACCGAGCCCGACATCGGTTCGGAGTTCGTGCCGCCGCTGCCGGAGCATCCGCGTGAGGCCATCGTCAAGCTGTGCGAGCACTGCACCAACCGCCTGCTGCATCGCGACGAGCTGCTGGGCTACGAGTACTGGTCGTTTGCCGAGGCCGCGACCGACGAGCAGGCCGAAGTGCTCTGCAAGATGAAGATGCGCCGTCCCTACACGCTGCCCGAGATGGTCAAGCTCACCGGCATGCCTGAGGCCCAGATCGAGAAGATGCTCGACGACATGAGCTACACGGGTCTGCTCGAGTACAACTGGGAAAATCCCGAGCGCGCCAAGCAGTGGGTGCTGCCCATGCTGGTGCCGGGTTCTGCCGAGTTCCTCAACATGCGCGTGAGCCAGCTCGAGGAGCACCCGGTCTATGCCAAGTTCTTTGAGCAGGCGTCCAAGGGACCGCTGTCCAAGGCCACGCCGATGGTGCCGCCCGGAGGCGCCGGTATCGGCATGCATGTCATTCCGGTCGAGAAGGCTATCGATGCTTCGAGCACCTCGGTGCCGATCGAGCATATCGAGCATTGGCTCGACAAATACGATGGCAAATATGCCGCTAGCACCTGCAGCTGCCGCGCGAGCCGTCGCGTGATGGGTGAGGGCTGCGCCGACGACCCGGCCGATTGGTGTATCGCCGTGGGTGATATGGCCGACTACGTGGTCGAAACCGATCGTGGCCATTACGTGACCCGCGACGAGGTTTACGACATCCTGCGCCAGGCCGAGGACAACGGCTTTGTGCACCAGATCACCAATATCGACGGCGAGAACAAGATCTTCGCCATCTGCAACTGCAACGTCAACGTGTGCTACGCCCTGCGCACCTCGCAGCTGTTCAACACGCCCAACCTGTCGCGCTCGGCCTATGTCGCCAAGGTCGAGAAGGACAAGTGCGTGGCCTGCGGTCGCTGCGTTGAGGTGTGTCCGGCCGGCGCCGCCAAGCTCGGCCAGAAGCTCTGCAGCAAAAAGGCCGGCGGACAGGTGCCCGAGTATCCGCGCCAGGAGCTGCCCGATGCCACCAAATGGGACCACACCAAGTGGTCGCCCAACTACCGCAACGATAACCGTATCGAGACGCACGAGTCCGGCACCGCGCCCTGCAAGACGGCTTGCCCCGCGCACGTTGCCGTTCAGGGCTATCTGAAGCTTGCGGCACAGGGCCGCTATGACGAGGCGCTGGCGCTCATCAAGCGCGAGAACCCGCTGCCCGCTATCTGCGGCCGCGTGTGCAACCGCCGCTGTGAGGATGCCTGTACCCGCGGCCGTGTGGACGCCGCCGTGGCTATCGACGAGGTCAAGAAGTTTATCGCCCAGCGCGATCTTGATGCCGCGACTCGCTATGTCCCGCCCGTGGTGACGCCGACGCGTGCTGGCGGCTTTGATCAGAAGATCGCCATCATCGGTGCCGGTCCGGCCGGCCTGTCCTGCGCCTTCTATCTGGCCGAGAAGGGCTACAAGCCCGTCGTGTTCGAGAAGAACGAGCATCCGGGCGGCATGCTCACCTACGGCATTCCTAGCTTTAAGCTGCAGAAGGACGTCATCGAGGCCGAGGTCGAGGTTATTCGCCTGATGGGTGCCGAGTTCCGCTATGGCGTGGAGGTCGGTCGCGATGTGACGCTCGACGAGCTGCGCGAGCAGGGCTTTAAGGCCTTCTACGTGGCCATTGGCTGCCAGGGCGGCCGCCTTGCCGGTATTCCGGGCGAGGATGCCGAGGATGTGACCGTGGCCGTCGACTTCTTGCGCGAGGTCAACAGCGGCAAGATTGATACCCTGTCCGGCCGCACCATTGTGGTGGGCGGCGGCAACGTGGCCATCGATGTCGCACGCAACGCCTGCCGTCTGGGTTCCGAGCACGTTGAGATGTTCTGCCTGGAGAGCGAGGCTCAGATGCCCGCCAGCGAGGAGGAGCGTCGCGAGGCCGTTGAAGACGGCGCGCACATCAGTTGCGGTTGGGGCCCCAAGGAGGTCCATCTGGACGAGGCCGGCCGTGTGTGCGGCATCACCTTTAAGCGCTGCACGCGCGTCTACGATGACGAGGGCCGTTTTGCGCCCGAGTACGACGAGAACGACCTGCGCCGCGTCGATGCCGACCGCGTGGTCATGTCCATCGGCCAGTCCATCGTGTGGGGCGACCTGCTGGCTGGCTCCAAGGTGGAGCTTGGCCGTGGTCAGGGCGCCCTTGCCGATCCCCAGACCTACCAGACCGCCGAACCCGACATCTTTGTGGGCGGCGACGTCTATACCGGCCCCAGCTTTGCCATCGATGCCATCGCCGCCGGTCACGAGGCCGCCGTGTCCATCCATCGCTTTGTGCAGCCGGGCTCCACGCTCACCATCGGCCGCAACCAGCGCCGCTATACCGCGCTCGACCGCGACGACGTTGTTCTCGAGGGCTACGACAACGCGAGCCGCGAGGTTGCGCATGTGGACCGCGAGCGCGAGAAGGCTGCGCCGTTTAGCGAGTATGTTGAGACCTTTACCGAGGAACAGGTGCGCGCCGAGACCGCCCGCTGCCTGGGCTGCGGCGCCTCGATTGTCGATCCCAACAAGTGCATCGGCTGCGGCCTGTGCACCACCAAGTGCGCGTTCGACGCCATCCATCTAGATCGCGACCGCCCCGAGTGCTCCACGATGGTCAAATACGAGCAAAAGCTCCCGAGCCTGGGCAAGTATGCTTTAAAGCGTGCAATCAAAATCAAGTTCGGTCGTAAATAGGTAACCATGGCGGGTAAGGGGACGGCGCAGACTAGATTTCGCCGTCCCCTTGCTTTGAGTTTGCGTCGCATCAACCGTTGTTGAAAGGTTTCTACCTTGCATGAATTGGGAATCGTTTATCACATTATTCGCGATGTTGAGAATGTGGCGCGCGCTCATGGCGTGCGTCGCGTTTCGAGCGTGACGTTGCTGTTGGGCGAGGTCTCGGGCGTCGTTCCCGACTTGCTGCTCGACGCTTGGCGCTGGGCAGCAGATAAAAAGCCTATCGCGCAGGGCGCGGAGCTTATCGTGGAGCCCGTCGAGGCCGTGACACATTGCGAGGCGTGCGGCTGCGACTACGCGACGGTCGAGCACGGCAAGACCTGTCCCCATTGCGGTAGCGGCGAGACCTATTTGCTGCAGGGCCAAGAGGTCATGATCAAACAGATCGAGACCCCCGACGAGGACCCGGCAGGCGCTGCTCCTGATGGCCTCTCCGACGCCCCCGATGCCGTCGACGCCGCCAACCCCCTCCACATCGCCTAGGATTCCCTATAAGTTGCGGTGAAATAGTTCCTAAATTCAGCCTTCTGGCTCTTAAACAAGAACTATTCCACCGCAACTATTTTGAGTGGTTTCATAGAACATAAGTCACGAAAATAGTCAAGCCATGTCTGTTTAAACAAAATAGCGGCAGTACAAGCGCATTCGCGCTTGCCTAAAATCGATATTAATGAACAGCCTGCTTGTATCTGTAAAATGCATGGCTTGATGAGCGACGCCTTGTCGTGTAATGAGTCAAAAAGCAGTAACGTAATCAACTTGTAACAAACCTAGACGTTTAAACAAATAATCCAACCTTTTGCGGATTTAGCTATAATTCCACAAACCAAACAGCTATACTCCTTTCATGTCGTGTAGGAAATACGTAGACAAAAAGGAGGTTATGTGATGGTAAGTATTGTTCTTGCTAGCCACGGGGACTTGGCAGCTGGAATCAAGCAGACGGGCTCGATGGTCTTTGGCGATCAACCGTCTGTTGCCGTGGTCTCGCTCGAGCCGAGCATGGGCCCCGACGATTTCCGTGCCAAGGTCGAGGAAGCAGTCGCTTCCTTCGAGGACCAGGAGCAGGTGCTCTTCCTCGTTGATCTGTGGGGCGGCACGCCGTTCAACCAGATCAGCGGGCTCATCGAGGGCCACGATTCCTGGGCTATCGTCACCGGTGTCAACCTGCCTATGCTCATCGAGGCATATTCGCAGCGCTTTGACGCAAAGAACACTGCACATGCGATCGCAAAACATCTCGTGACTGAGGCTAAGGCTGGCGTGCGTGTCAAGCCCGAGTCTCTGGAGCCCGAGGAGAAGAAGCCGGCTGCGGCCGCCGCTGCTCCTGCAGGCGCCATCCCTCCGGGAACGGTCATCGGCGACGGGCACATCAAGATTGCCCATGTCCGTATCGACACCCGTCTGCTGCATGGTCAGGTGGCCACCACGTGGACCAAGCAGATCAACCCCAACCGCATCATCGTGGTTTCCGACGGCGTTGCTCACGACGAGCTCCGCAAGACCATGATCGAGCAGGCTGCCCCTCCGGGAGTCCATGCCAACGTCGTGCCTATCAAGAAGATGGCCGAGGTCGTCAAGGACACGCGTTTTGGTGACACCAAGGCCATGCTGCTCTTCGAGAACCCGCAGGATCTGCTCAAGGCCATCGAGGCCGGCGTCGACATCAAGGAAGTCAACATCGGTTCCATGGCTCACTCCAAGGGCAAGGTCGTCGTCACCAACGCCGTCGCTATGGGCGATGATGACGTTAAGACTCTCGAGGCCCTCAAGGCCAAGGGCGTCAAGTTCGAGGTCCGCAAGGTTCCTTCGGATTCCTCCGAGGATCTCGACGCCATGTTGAAGAAAGCTAAGGCCGAACTGGCCGCTCAAGCATAGTAAAGGAGGGTCCGATACATGTCTGCAATCACTATTCTGCTTGTTGCGATTGTCGCGTTGCTTGCCGGTATGGAAGGCATTCTGGATGAGTTCCAGTTCCATCAGCCGCTCGTGGCATGCACGCTTATCGGTCTCGTAACCGGTCACCTTCAGGAGGGCATCCTCCTGGGCGGTTCGCTCCAGATGATGGCCCTTGGCTGGGCTAACGTCGGCGCCGCTGTCGCGCCTGACGCCGCTCTGGCCTCGGTCGCTTCTTCGATCATCATGGTGCTCGCCCTCAACGGTGGTGCCACCGATTCGGCCAAGGCCGTTACCACCGCTATCGCCGTCGCCGTCCCGCTGTCGGTCGCTGGTCTGTTCCTGACCATGATCTGCCGTACCATTGCTACCGCTATCGCTCACGCCATGGACGGTTGCGCCGAGAAGGGCGACTTCTCCGGCATCGAGCGCTGGCAGTATGCTGCCATCCTCATGCAGGGCCTTCGTATCGCCATCCCGGCAGTGCTTCTGTGCGTCATCCCGGCCGAGGCCGTTACCAACGCGCTTAACGCTATGCCCGACTGGCTGTCCGGCGGCATGGCTGTCGGCGGCGGCATGGTCGCTTCCGTCGGTTACGCCATGGTCATCAACATGATGGCCACCAAGGAGACCTGGCCGTTCTTCGTCCTCGGCTTTGTCCTTGCTGCCATCCCTCAGCTCACGCTGATCGCCCTTGGTCTCATCGGCATCTCCCTTGCCCTCATCTACCTTGGCCTTAAGGATCTGGCCAAGCAGGGTGGCGGCATGGGCGGTGGCTCCGGCGACCCGCTCGGCGACATTCTGAACGATTACGAGTAGGAGGGGAGTGATACATATGGCAGAGAACAAGATTCAGCTCACCAAGGCTGACCGCAAGAAGGTTTGCTTCCGTCATCAGTTCCTTCAGGGCTCGTGGAACTACGAGCGTATGCAGAACGGCGGCTGGTGCTTCGCAATGATCCCTGCGATCAAGAAGCTCTACACCAGCAAGGATGACCAGATTGCCGCTCTTAAGCGCCACCTGGAGTTCTATAACACCCACCCCTATGTTTCCGCCCCCGTCATTGGCGTTACCCTCGCTCTCGAGGAGGAGCGCGCCAACGGTGCCCCGATTGACGACGTCGCCATTCAGGGCGTCAAGGTCGGTATGATGGGCCCGCTCGCCGGCGTCGGCGACCCCGTCTTCTGGTTCACCCTTCGCCCGATTCTGGGCGCTCTGGGCGCTTCCCTGGCCATGTCCGGCAGCATCGTCGGTCCGCTGCTGTTCTTCTTCGCGTGGAACATCATCCGTTACGCTTTCCTGTGGTACACGCAGGAGTTTGGCTACAAGGTCGGCTCCTCCATCGCCAAGGACCTCTCCGGTGGTCTGATGGGCAAGGTCACCGAGGGCGCTTCCATCCTGGGTATGTTCATCATCGGCGCCCTGGTCGAGCGCTGGGTGTCCATTTCCTTCACCCCGATCGTCTCCACGGTCAAGCAGTCTGCTGGCGCCTTTATCGACTGGGCTAGCCTGCCCTCCGGTTCCGAGGGTATCAAGGAAGCGCTGACGATGTACAACTCCGTCGGTGCTACCGCCCTTGATCAGATGAAGGTCACCACGCTTCAGGCCAACCTCGATCAGCTCATCCCCGGCCTTGCCGCCGTGTGCCTGACCCTGCTGGTCTGCAAGCTCCTCAAGAAGAAGGTCAGCCCGATCGTCATCATCTTGGCTCTCTTCGCCGTCGGCATCATCGGTCGCTTCTGCGGCTTCATGTAAGCACGCTTCGGCTTAAGACCGAGAATTGCTAGGCAAGGGCTTTTGAGCCATTGAAACGGACCGCACCCGGTGGGTACACTGGATGCGGTCCGATTGTTTTTATTGGAGGGCGAGGCGCGTATGGCGCAATCTCAGAACAGCACGGTCGATCTGGCAACGCCGGCAACCTGCCTGATGGGGCTTACCAGCCACGGTAACGTGATGGTGGGCAATAAGGCGTTTGAGTACTATAACGAGCGCAATCCCGAGGATTATATTCAAATCCCGTGGGACGAGGTCGACTATATTGCCGCCGAGGTTTTGCGCGGCACCAAGAAGATTACGCGTTTTGCCATCTTCACCAAGGACAACGGTCACTTTACGTTTTCGACGCGCGACGACAAAGAGACGCTTCGCGCGGTCCGCAAGTACGTCGACGAGAATAAGCTCGTGCGTTCGCCCGACTTTATCGATGTGACTGCCAAGGGCGCTAAGAGCATCCCCTCCGTTATCAAAAACCTCTTCCACAAAGGTAACTAGTTCCTCATAAGTTGCGGTGAAATAGTTCCTAAATACGGCTTTAGATGCTTCAGACAGGAACTATTCCACCGCAACTTCGAAGTCTAGTCATGCGACGTATTGCGATGCAGTAAATCTGCTACACTAGTACAACATGCCTCCGTAGCTCAGGGGATAGAGCACCGCTCTCCTAAAGCGGGTGTCGACGGTTCGAATCCGCCCGGGGGCACCAGAGGAATATCGAGCCCGGTACCGCTATGAACTGCGTCCCAAATCTTGGACGCCCTAAATAGCGACTAGGCCGCGAGGGCCTGATTCCGGAACTCCTCCGGGGTCAGGCCCTTCAATCTTACCTGCCTCCGGCTCGTGTTCCAGTGGACTATGTATTCCTCCAGGTCGCGTTTGAAATCCTCGAACGTCTCCCACTCGCGGCCCCGGTAGAACTCGTCCTTGACGTGGCCGAAGAGCTGCTCGGTGGCGGCATTGTCGATGCAGTTCGCCTTCCTGGACATGCTCTGGACGATGCCGGCGGCCTCTAGCCTGGATGTGTATGAGGCGTGCTGGTACTGCCAGCCCCGGTCCGAGTGCATGGTCGGGGCGGCGCCCTCGGGGATCTTGGGCAGCAGCTCGTCGAGCATCCTCGCCTGCTGGGCCATGTCGGGCGTGGTCGATATGTCGCTCGCCACGATCTCCTTGGTGCAGAAGTCCAGCGTCGGGGCCCAGTAGGCCTTGCCGCCGGCCACCTTGAACTCGGTGACGTCCGTCCCCAGCTTCTGCCACGGGGCCCCGGCGTCGAAATCCCTCGCGATCACGTTCTCGAACGTCCTGCCGACGACGCCCCTGTACGAGTTGTACCTGTGGTAGGCCGTCTCGCGCCTGATCCCGCAGCGAATCCCCATCTCGCGCATCATCTTGAGCACGGTCTTGTCGGCTATCACGGCCCCCTCTTCCGCCCTGAGGCACATCGCTATCTGCCGGTGCCCGCAGCCGTTGGCGGTGCGCGAGAAGATCTCGGCGGCCGCCTCCCGGAGCTCGGGGCGCGTGGGCCTCGGCGGGTGCGCGAGGGCGTAGTAGTAGGTCGACCGCTTGAGCTCGGCGCATGCGAGCAGGTGCCCGAGCGCGTGCCCCTCGGCGCGCAGGGCCGCGACCGCTTCGGCCTTCGCCCTGGTCAGAGCCCGTCCCTCTCGACCAGGGCGCGTAATTTTTTTAGGTAGGCCACCTCGGCCTCGAGCCTACGGCACCGCTCCTCGAGCTCCTCCTCGCGGGTCCGCGGCCTCGCCCTGGAACCGCTCGGCCGGCCCTTGGGCCTCGGGCGCAGGGCCTCCGCGCCGCCCCGGCGGTATAGCGCGCACCACTTCTTGAGCGGCGACATCGACATTATGCCGAACGCCGCCATCGCCTCGGCCTTCGTCATTGTTGATGTTCACTAAGAAGTGGTCCGAGTGATCACTGGGAAATAAGCACCGTGAGCACGAAAAATTGAGCAGTTTAAGCAAGAGGGCCGCG